>NZ_JCAJZS010000002.1:0-626241 GCF_059510375.1 Shimazuella sp. NTD250
CGGGTTAATCCAGTTCGAACTTCTTCTGGTAAAACCACCGAATACGTCGCTCCTGCAAACGTCTGCTCCTGTCCTCTTGGGTGATCCGTTGGAAGATCGAGGACAGGCAAATCGGACAACTGTTCTTTCCAGTAGCTCAATTCCTGTTGCATTTGCTCCGTTTCCATCCATAATTGTTCCTGCCAAGTGTAATCAACATATTGTATAGAAAGTGGAGCAACTTCCTCTCCTTGATAATACTGGAAAAATCCATCTGTCAAAATCTGCAATGAAGCTCCATCTGCGACAATATGATGCATGTCGAACAAGAGATACCAACACTCATCTGCCAATTGATATGCATACAACTTGGCTAACGGTCCTTCCGTAAGATCCAAAGTACTTGTTAGAACTTGATCCATCCGTTTATTGCCTTCTACCGGCGGGTTTCCATGCAAACGTAAATCTTCATATTGGAAGCAATCATCGTAAAGTTCCGTTATCCGCTGATATAGCTGTCCATCTTCAAAGTAAAAAATTGTACGAAGGGCTTTGTGTCTTTGAAGTAAGGATCGATAGCTTTCCTTTAACTTTTCACGAACCAATTTCCCTCTTACTTGTAAAACAATTGGCATACGATATAAATTACGTTCAGAAGAATACTGATCAAAAAACCACAATCGTTTTTGTGCAAATGATGCAGGGATTTCCCTCGGTTTCACCTCTTGTTTTGAAGAAAGATGCGAATCCGCTGCCGGAAGTTGCAAAAGCGGAGATAATGTTTCAATTGTTGGCTTAGTAAATAGCGATTGTAATGGTAGAGAAACTCCACAATCTCTTTGAATTCGAGCAATGATTTGTGTTGCTAGCAATGAATGCCCACCAATAGAAAAAAAATTGTCTTGTATACCAAATTGGTCATGCCCTAAAACCTCTGACCAAATGTTATATAACTGTTTCTCTTCCTCGCTCACAGGATGATAATAGGTCTGTTGGTTTTTGTTTATAAAGTTATATTGCGCAGCTAGCTGCTTTCGATCTACTTTTCCATTTGAGGTCAGTGGAAAAGTAGATAATTCGATGAAATTACTAGGAATCATATAGGCAGGAAGTTTACTCTCGAGCCAAGCCTTCCAATCACTTTGTCTATTTGCTTTCAGATAAGCAACTAACTGTTTATCACCTTGTCTCATTTCTTTAGCGAGTACAACAACATCACTTACTGCTGGATGTGTTGTCATAACTGCTTCAATCTCACCAAGTTCTACACGAAAACCACGAATTTTGACTTGATGATCCAATCGACCTACAAAATGTATCAAACCATCCTGATCAAGACGAACCAGATCACCAGAACGATACAATCTACCTTTACCGGCAATAGTTACAAATTTTTCTGCTGTAAGTTCAGGTCTGTCGGCATAACCTAATGCTAAACCATCTCCACCAATGTACAATTCTCCTGGTACACCAAGCGGAACTTCCATTTCATTGTCATCTAAAATATAGACATAGGTGCCATTTATCGGCCTTCCGATTGGAACGGATGCACCTCCATACCAATCTGCTGGAATTGGATAACAACAAGTGAAAGTTGTATTTTCTGTTGGGCCATAACCATTGATCAATTGTGGTCCATTTTGCGCTAATATTTGTTTTACATGGCTTGCCGATACAACATCTCCACCAGTTATCAAGTATCGAAGACCTAAGATCGATGGGAGATGTTCTTCGACCATGAGTCGAAACAGTCCGGCTGTCAACCATAATGTTGTTACTTGATTTTGTACAATGGCATCACTTATATCTTCTAAAGATGGCGTAACAGGGTGCATAATTATCAACTTCGCACCATTTAAGAAACATCCCCAAATTTCCAATGTAGCAGCATCAAAAGCAACTGGAGCCAATTGTAAAAAAACATCATCTGGTATAATTTCCATATAATTTGGTTTTTGGACGAGACGAACAATTCCTCTTGCAGTGATCTCCACGCCTTTTGGTTGACCTGTCGATCCGGATGTATACATCACATAAACAAGGGAATCAATGGTTGCAGGTGAATCATAATTGCTTGTACTCACTTCACCAAAATCTATTTTCTCCCATATTAATGTAGAAAATGATACATCTTGAAATCGATCTACAAACTTAGCTGAAGTGAATACTAAAGATAGTTTTGCATCAGATAACAGATAAGCAAAGCGCTCGTTAGGATACTGAACATCAAAAGGTACATAGACAGCACCCAATTTTGTAATTCCAAGCATACTGATATAAAGTTCCATAGATCGCTCGAAGCAGATACCAATTCGGTCTCCTGCTCCAATTCCGTGTGCAGATAAATAGCGGGCTACTTGATTTGCTCTGTCATTCAATTCTTGATAGGTACAGCATTCCCCACCCAATTGCATTGCGATAGCATGTGGATTTTGTTGTACTTGTCGCTCAAACAGAGCTGGAATAGATTGTTCTTCATATGTTTTCTCAGCACGATTCCATTCCAATGCTTCATTTTTTTTACCTTCTGTATGTATACTTACTTGATGAACACATGCATTTCGGTCAGACGTCAAACTAACTAGCAGCAGCTCTAACTGCTCTAGCATCCTAGCAATGGTAGTAGCTGCAAATAAATCTGAATTGTATTCCAAAATAGCACGAAGTTCTTCATCTTCTTCTATCATTGTCAACGTCAGATCAAACTTTGCAATGGACTGGGGTAATAACATTGGCTCAAACTGGATAGAAGAATCAGTTGGTGTGTCTAAATTCATATTTTGTAATACAAACATAGCTTGAAAGAATGGAGATAGGGAGGTTTGCCTATCTGGTGAAACTGCTTCCACAACTTTATCAAATGGAACCTCTTGATGAGAAAAAGCATCTAATACCGTATCTTTTACACGTCCAATCAATTGGTCCCATGTTGGATTCCCTGATAAATCTGTTCGAAGCACAATGGTGTTCACAAAAAATCCAACCACTTTCTCCCATTCAGACTGAAAACGACCCGCCACAGGACTTCCAACTACAATATCTTTTCCCCCACCATATCTGGATAGAAGTAATTGAAATGCCGTGAGTAAAACCATATAGAAACTTGAACCAGTCGATTGTGCAACTTGGTGAAGCCTACGAACCAAATGAGAGGGAAAAGTTGTCGTTATACTTGAACCTCGATAAGATTCTTCTGCGCCTCTAGGATAATCAGTCGCTACTCGTGTCATAGGTAAGTCTTGTAATTTTTTCTTCCAATAAGCCAACTGACTGGCTTCTTTACCCCAATCTTTTCCTTGTTCAATAGCTGCATAATCAAGATAATCAATTTCATTTACTGGCAATTGTTTCCCATCATAAAGAGCAGCTAGATCTCTAACAAGTACCCCTAAAGACCATCCATCCATTACAAGATGATGAGCTAAAATTAGCAGTCTCCATTCGTTTTTCAATTGATATAGATAAATTCGAAATAAAGGCCCTTGTAAAAGATCAAATGTTTGTTCCAAGTCATGGTGTATGCAAGATTCTACAAATTTCTCAGGTTGTGCTTCTCCCCTTAAATCTTGATAAAAAAACCAATCGGTAAGCTGTGAATGCAAGTGTTGTTCAGGAGTCCCATCTTCATTTGCATGAAAAGTAACACGAAGGATAGGGTGTCTTTCCATCAATTGTTCTAATGCGTGATATAGTCTTGTAAGTTCTACATTACCTGTCAACTTATAAGCAGCAGGTACAGAGTAAACCGTTGTGTTAGGGACAAGTTGCTCCCAAAACCATATCCTTTGTTGTGCAGAGGAAAGTACGACTGGTTTTTGTTTATCTAATATAACTTTGGTGGGAGTATCTGTTTCTAATTGGACATCAATATATTCAGCTACTTCACATAAAGGAACATCAAGTACATAGTCAACTGAAATATCTACTTCGAAAGTTTCTCTAAGGTGATCTATCATATTTTCAGCAACATGTTTTTCAGAAAAAAAGTCGTAAACGCTTGTATATGTTTTATCACTCCAAATTCCCCATATTTCTGCAACTAATTCTTCTGTGACAGTATGAAAAGAAATAGGAAAAGAAGTTCCCTCCGCTTTTTCAAACGAAGGAACTTCTACAAATATGGTAGAATCGAGATTATCAACTGCCATCATTTTTAAATACTGTCGAAGTTCAAATCTTTTAAGAGCTTTTGTTCTTTTAGAGACAAAATAGACAATTTGCTTATTTTGCTCTCTTTTGATTTCCATATAAGATAGGAAAGGATGTTGCATTAATATAGCTTCTAATGCTTTTCCCTTTGTGTTTGTATTTTTGTTATCCACTCTGGTCAACCCTTTCTTACAGAAGCCTTACGAAGAAGATTTTGTTTTATTTGCTTGACTAACTCACTAATTGTCGGAGATTCAAATAACACCTTAAGCGGAAGGTTACAACGATACAATTCATTCACTCGAGTAATAATTTGAGTAGCCAGAAGGGAATGCCCACCTAGCTGAAAAAAATTATCCTCTACACCGATTTTTTGCTTTGATCCGATTAGTTCCTCCCAGATCGAGACCAACCTCTGCTCCATAGGAGTAGAAGGTGCAACATAAGATGATGTAAGCTCAATTTCCATTTGTAGCAATGATGCTTTGTTAATTTTACCATTTTCTGTCATCGGAATTTGCGTTAACCACTTAATTGATGCTGGATGCATGTATTCAGGTAACTTCTGCTTTATTAATGTTTGCCATTCTGTTTGTAAATCTCGATTTGCCTGAACAAAACCATGTAACACTTTTTCTCCATTTGCTTGTTCTTGCATAAGTACCACAGCTTGGGTCACTTCTTCATGCTCCATCAATACTGCTTCAATCTCTCCTAGTTCAATTCTATATCCGCGTAGTTGAACTTGATCATCTTTTCTCCCAATGAACAGTAGTTGACCATCCATTCCATAGCGGACAATATCTCCAGTTTGATAAACTCTGCCTAATTGGGAGTGATGGATAAACTTTTCTGTTGTAAGATCCGTTTGCTTTCGATAACCATTGGCTAGACTCTTTCCTGATAGCCACAATTCGCCAAGAACACCGATTGGAAGTTGTTGACCAAATCCATTCACAACCGCGACCGAGGTTCCAGCTATAGGAAATCCGATCGAAGGCAGACCATGCCCATCCCCTTCTGCATGCACTACACCAGATGTAGCGACAACTGTATTCTCTGTAGGCCCATAGTGATTTACTACTTTTACTGGAAATGATGCTGGTGTATATCGGCGAAGCTGATCTCCGCCAGTTAGCAATACACGTAATGAAGTTTCACCAGACCAATCCAATTGGAAAAACGCTTCACAAATTACTGTAGGAACAAAACTGATGGAAATTTTAGCTTGAATCAACCAATTTTTCAATCGACTAGGAGAAAGCCTATTTTCCTCTTCTGCTATTACTAATGTCGCTCCACTCGCTAATGCTGTCCATATCTCCCAAACAGAAGCATCAAATCCAACTCCCGCTAACATAGAACACCTATCCTTGCGAGTAAGCTCATAAGTAGTTTGATGCCAATCTACGAGTTGTTGCAAAGATGAATGAGTAATCTCCACTCCTTTTGGATTTCCTGTCGATCCTGAAGTGTAAACGACATAAGCTAGATGATGAGGCTGAACTAATCGCGTATGGATGGTTGGCATACTGATCCATTTTGATTTATCTGTATCCATACATATCAAATGCTTATTGGAATCTGTACACTTGGATTGGAAGCAACTATCTGTAATAATTACGTTCATCCCAGAATTTTGGATCATACTGTTGATTCGATCATCTGGATAAGCTGGATCGATCGGTACATAGGTAGCTCCTAGAAGATGAATCGCTACCAAACTTATAGCTAATTCGATAGACCGGTCTAAAAGCACACCCACGCAATCTTCTGGTTTTACTTCTGCCATTCGCAAATAATAAGCAAGCTGCGCTGCATTTTGATATAACTCACCATATGTCAGAGTTCCCGTAGGGCTTTCAATAGCAAGATGATCAGCAGATTCTGTAGCATGAATTACAACTCGTTCTAGTACTGATAAAGGATTCGACACCTCTTTTGTTTGATGCCAGTTTTGAAGTTGTACTTTTTCTTCTTCCGGCAAGAAATCTAGTCCTGCAATTGTTCCATCATCGGATTGGACAAGCTGCTGAAGAAGGCTGGTAAACAAACGCATAAATCGCTTTATTGTGCCTTCATTCCAATTACTGCTGTTGTACATCCATTTAAAAAACAAACGTTCTCCAGGCGCTACCACCAATACAAGAGGGTAATGACTTTTCTCTAACCCTTTTAACTCTGAGATTTGAATACTTTCCTTTTCTAAAGAGCGCATTTGGTAATTTTCCATTACTAACAAATAGTGAAACAATGGCTCCTTTTTACCTGCACCAGCCCAATCAGCAATTTTGGTCAGTGGAACATATGCATATTCTTCTGTATCTTTTAGCTGTTGTTGCAATCCAATAAGATAGTTGTTGATTAATAGATTTTTGTTTAATTCTATTCTCACTGGAACGGTGTTAATAAATGGTCCGACGATTTGTTCCACACCATTTAAAGAACCTGGTCTACCTGAAACTGTCGTTCCGTATAGAAAATGAGTTTGACCACTATAGGCTGATAAGAAAATACCCCAGACAGCTTGAATAACTGTATTCATGGTCACTTTTTGTCGTTTTGCAAACAACTTGATTTGTTCCGTCCATTCATCTGACAAGTAGGTGGTCCATTCTTCATGAGTCGATTTACTGCCATCATGGGCTTGTATTGCTATTACTGCAGCAGTTGCATCTGCCAATTGGTGTGACCAGTAAGATTTGGCTAGCTCCTCATCTTGTTCTGACAGCCATTTGAAATACTGTTCATAAGAAGCGGCAGATGGTAACTGTAATCTGTGTTGTGTTAACAATGATTGATAGATTTGCAGCAATTCTTCTAAAATAATCGGCATACTCCATCCATCAAATACAACATGATGATAACTCCATATTGCTCGATGTTCATGTTCCCCAATCGAAATGAACTCCACACGCATCAAAGGAGGTTCGGTCAAATTAAATCCTTTTTTACGATCGTTTACTAAAAAGTCTATTAGTAATTGTTCTTGTTCTGCTCTATTCTTGTCAGACCAGTCCATTTGATGAATGGGTATTTCCAAGTGATTCCACGCTATCTGATGCGCCTTACGAACCCCTTTCCACCAAATCGAAACAGTTAATTGGGGATGCCTTTCCATTAACCTGTTCCAAGCTTCACGAAAAGCCGTAACATTTAGTTCACCTGTGATCTTCATAGTCATTTGAATGACATAAGCTTCATTGTCATTTTCATAGAGACTATGAAACAACATACCTTCCTGAAGTGGACTCAAAGGATAAATACTTTTCACATCTGCTAATCTTGGTACTTTTAAAAGCTCTTCAGTTGATAGCTTTGCTGATGGAAAATCAGCTAACATCGGTTGTGTTTTTTTAGTCACGCAATGTTGAATAAGTAAATTCAACTGTTGCTGATAAAGTGTTATCCAAGATGTAATCTGAACTTTCGAAAACTGGAGTGGGTCATAAATAAATTTCACTTGAAGCTGATCTTCTTGAACAGCGGACCACACATCTAAAGCATAGGGTCGACGGAAAGCAGGATCTATTAAACTCCCTATTCTTTCTGATGTAGAAGTTGCCCAGATAGACTGAGGATCAGCTTGAAACTGACCAAGATAATTAAAACTAATTTGGGAATTAGATGATAATTTTTCCATTTTTAAGCATTTTAACATCCCATACGTTATTCCTTGTTTCCTAACACGGGATAGTTGTTTTTGAACAATTGGCACTAACTGTTCCCACTCTTCAGCTGCAATATTAAACTTTACTGGATAGACAGCTGTAAACCATCCAATTGTTCGAGAGAGATCTGTGCCATCTACAATCGATTCTTCTCGTCCATGTGCTTCTAAATCAATGGATACAGTATCATTACCTGACCAAGCATGATAGGAACTCACTAGTGAAGATAGTAGCAACTCCGAAACATGAGCTCTGTATGATTGAAAGCTCTGAGTTAAAAGTTGTCTTGTAAGTTCTTTTGGCAATCGGAAAGAGATCTCTTTCACATCACTCTGTCTATTTTCACTTTCTCCCATACATACCGGCAATAATTCATCTTCTTTAACTTGTTGCTCATTCCAAAAAGCAATTTCTTTTGCCCAATCTTGAGATTGAGTAAGTTTCCATAATGTATTAGACCAGGCTTGATAGGATGTCGTTTTTGCAGATAGTATCGGTTCTTTTCCCATCTCTATTTGCTGATATATGTCAGATAAATCTTCTAGAATAATTCTCCAAGATACACCATCAATAATAAGATGATGCGCCACCAATAATAATTTATCATCTTGATTGATAGCATGTTTAAAATAGATAGCACGAAATACAGGGCCTTCGTTCAAGTGAAGACTTATCTGTGTTCTCTCACCTACTTGCTTAATCGCTTCCATTTGTTCCTCTTCGGAAAATGAACTAATATCCAATACCTGAAATGGTACACTAGCCGATATCGTGCTATACGATTGGCGCCATCCTCTGTCTGTCTCTACGAATCTCAACCGGAACGAGTCATGATGTTCCATTAATTTCTCTAGTGCGTTAGTTAAAATGGAGGCAGACAGAGGTTGCTTCAAAGTCAGCAACATCGCTTGGTTAAAATGATTTGGATTTTCCATCTTTTGATCAAAGAACCAAGTCTGTATTGGTGTAAGCGAAACTTCACCTACAATTAATCCTTGATCATGTTTGGCTTCTTGTGCTAATTTTGCAACTTTCGATAGTTCAAAGATAGTTTGGTGGCTAAACACTTGCTTGGCAGTAATTGCTACACCCGCATTTTTTGCACGTGCAACCATCTGAATGCTGATAATCGAATCTCCGCCAAGTTGAAAAAAATTATCATGTACACTGACCTGTTCGATGTTAAGTAATTGCTCCCATATTTCTGCTAATTGACACTCTATCTTCGTACGAGGAGCAATAAAAGCATCTTCGTCTACTAACTGATCCCATTTTGGTTCAGGCAGATTAGCACGATCAAATTTTCCATTTTCCGTAAGTGGTAGAGACGGTAAAGGAATGAATAATTTCGGCAACATATGAGTAGGAAGTTTTTGGGCTAGTTCATCCTTTACATACTGGATATCATCGCCATCCATTTCTACATAAGCTACTAGATTGTTGTTAGCAACCAGTACTACCACCGATTCATGAACCCGATCTAATTGTGCTAAGGTAGCTTCTATCTCCCCCAATTCCACTCGATAACCTCGTATACTGACTTGTCGATCCATCCTGCCTTGAAAATGAAGATTTCCATCAGCCATCATCCTCACACGATCTCCTGTTTTGTACAAACGACCATATTTAGGATGTTGAATAAAAGCCTGTTCGGTTTTCTCCGATAACTCATGATACTTTGCTGCCAACTGATTTCCACCAATACATAATTCCCCAGGCACACCTATGGGAACCGGCAAACCTTTTTCATCTAGTATGTATATATGTACCCCATAAATCGGTTTTCCAATAGAAGGAGACCAAGTTCCTTTAGATGGCACAAGACCTGCTGTAGTTACTACTGTATTTTCTGTAGGACCATAATGGTTGTATATTGGCACTGGAAAATCATCTGGAGGATAGACATGCAACTGATCTCCACCCGTTAATAAGTATCGTAAACTTCCTCCATTTGCCCAAGGAATAGAAAGTAGCTGTGCAAGTAACGGTGTTGGTATAAAGCTAATCGTTATACCTTGACAGATTAACCAATCCCGCAATTCAGTTGGATCTGCTTTTTTCTCTTCATTCGGTATTATCAATGTTCCCCCAGCTGCTAAAGTTGGCCAAATTTCCCATACTGCAGCATCAAATGCTGGTCCTGCTAACATTGTTGTTCGATCTTCAATTGTCAATTGGTAAGATTGGCGATGCCACTGCACCAAATTATGAAGCCCTCCGTGTGTGATACACACTCCTTTAGGTAATCCAGTTGATCCACTCGTGTAAACCATATAAGCGAGCTGATTTTCTTCGATTGGAGAAAATAGCGCATCTGTTGGCATATGGTCCCAGGAAACAGGATGTTTGTCTATGACAAACGTGGTTGTTGCTAATCCGTCAAGCCACCCAGTCAGGTGATGTTGAGTCAATAGGACGGATGCACCAGAGTCTTCAATCATAAAAGCTAATCGATCAAGTGGATATGTTGGATCTAATGGTACATAACATGCTCCCAGCTTCATCACACCTAAAAGTGCTACAACCAATTCAGGGCAACGATGAGAGCATATGGCAACTCGATCATGCTTACCGACTCCGATAGAACGCAAAAATAATGCTAGTTGAGTCGATTGTTGTTCTAATTCTAAATAAGATAATGATTTTTGATCTTCTACTACTGCTAAGCCCTCTGAAACGATTTCAACTTGTGCTTGAATATGATCAGTTAATGATCGAAACTCAAAACTAGCCTTTTCCTCTGACACAGACCATAAATGAAGCATCTCCACTTCTTCTTCGCTCAATAAAGAAAAACTTTGGAAGTTCTGATCCAAATCACGAACCATTTCTTGTAAAATCTGTTCGTAATTTTTCATGATACGCCGAATGGTCTTCTCTTCAAAAAGATTACAATTGTATTCAAATGTTAGAAATATACCATCTGTCTGCTCTACAGCAGTAAGAGTTAAATCAAATTTGGCAGATGGGAGAGAAACTGGAATAGGTTGAATAACAAGATCTCCTTTGTTCTGCCTTTCGTTGGAAATCGACTGCATCGCAAACATTATTTGAAACAAAGGAGATTCGCCTAATTTACGATCTGGAGCTACTGCATCCACTATTTTTTCAAATGGTACCTGACTGTTGGCATATGCTTCGAGTGATATTTCTCGAACCTGCTGCAATAAATCTGTCCATGTCACAGCATTATTCAAATCTGCACGAATAACGATCGTTTCTACAAAAAATCCTATCAACCCTTCTAACTGCTCATCATCTCTCCCCGCCACAGGACTACCAACTGCAATGTCAGTTTGACCTGTATAACGACTCAACAATACTTGGAACGCAGCAAGTAATACCATATACAGCGTGGAACCTTGTTCATTACTCAATGCTTTCAAATCTTGAGACAAAGAAACAGATAATAGATGATATATGCTGTTTCCTTCAAAGGATTGTTCATTCAGCCTCGGAAAGTCAGTTGGTAGAACAAGAGATGGCAAGTCTGACAACTTTTCTTTCCAATAGGATATTTTCCGATTCCAACTTGTTGATTCAGCCATCTCTTCTAAATATTTGGCATAATCTACTGGTTCCAATGGAAGAGTTGGTAAATCAATATCTTTTTCCATCCAAATACTTTCATAAACATGGAAAAGCTCACGAGCTAAAATAGACAAGGACCATCCATCTGCGATCAAATGATGCATCAAGAAAAATAAATAAAACTCATCGTCAGCAAGCCGGTACAGCTTTACCCGAATTAACGGCGAAGAATCTAAAGAAAATGGAACTTCTATCTCTTTTTCAATTTGCAATTTGGCCTCTTGCTCTGGATTTTCAGCAGAGCAAACATCCATCTCTTCCAATGAAATGGTTAGAGTTTCTTCAACCAACTGATAAGGAACACCATCTTCTTGATAGAAAGAAGTTCGAAGAGCTGGATGACGGGCAATTAGATAACAAATTGCTTGTTCCAAACCTTGTATTTCCATATGACCTTTTACTTTTAATACGAAAGGCAAGTGATACACATGCTTCAAAGGCAAGACTTGTTCTAAAAACCAAATTCTCTTTTGTGATGGAGAAAGTGGTAATTTTCCAGTTTTCTGGTATCTTTCAATTGGTTCATGTTCTTCTTGGTGAGTATGTAACATCTGATCCAAATCTCGTGCTAATTGCTTGATAGTTGGCGATTGAAATAAAGAACGAATCGGCATTGTCACTTGAAAAATTCTAGCTATTCTCGAAATAACTTGCGTCGCCAGCAAAGAATGTCCACCTAGAGCAAAAAAGTTATCGGTTGTGGATACGCTTTGTATTCCCAATACTTCTTTCCAAACCCCCTTGAGAATCTCTTCTAATGGGGAATCGTTTGTAGGAAGAATGACATCCACCCGTTCCATTTGCCTGTCTAAAAGTGCTTTCCGATCAATTTTTCCATTAGGGGTCAAAGGAAACTCACCTATTTCAATAAAATGGTTAGGCACCATATAAGAAGGCAAAAATGACGTGAGATAATTTTCGTAGTCAAAGTGATTAACTTGACCCATCACATATGCGATCAGCTGATTTTCTTTGGCTACTACTATGGCTTTTGTTACTTCTGGATGTTTTTCTAAGATATGCTCAATTTCTGCTAATTCAATGCGAAACCCTCGAATTTTAACTTGATGATCCAATCTACCTAAATACTTTAACTCCCCGTTTCCCAGCAATACTACTTGATCTCCTGTACGGTAGAGTTTCTCTCCTGAACGAAAAGGATGATTGACAAACTTTTCTTCCGTTAATGTAGGTCGATTCATATAACCAGTTGATATTCCAGCTCCTCCAAGGTATAGTTCTCCTGGTATGCCGATTGGCATCAACTTTCCATGATCATTCATCACAAATACTTCTGTATGATCAATCGGCTGACCAATGGTGGGAACTTTCATCGAACCTTTCTCTACTAAAGAATAAGTAGAATAGGTGGTATCCTCAGTTGGCCCATATAAGTTATAGACTTTTTCCACATTACCCAATTCATAAAGCTTTTGTGCCAAACCATTTGTTAAAGACTCTCCTGCTAGATTTACTGTTTTTACTTTAGATGGTATAGCATCAAGCTCCAATAACTCAGCAATAGCAGAAGGAATCGTATTTATTAGGGTCACCTGTTTTCTTTCGGTCAATTCTGCCAATTCAAGTATATTTTCAACTCCAATAACCATTCCGCCATTACTTAGAGGGAAAAACAACTCAAATACGGATAAATCAAAGCAAATGGAAGTGGATGCTAACACTCCAGCTCTTTCTTCTGGTGAAAATATCGTACTCGCCCATTGCATCAAATGAACAGCATTACGATGAGTAATCATTACACCTTTTGGTTCTCCTGTAGAACCCGAAGTATAGATCACATAAGCAAGGGACATATTACTTCCCTCTAACTGTAAGTCTTCGGGTGATAAACTTGCCATAAGATCCGTCACTTGATCATATAGCAGCGTTTCTCCTTGATATGATGTCACTACATCCGAAGTAGTGATCATGAACTTAGCTTTTGCATCACTTAGTATGTACGATAACCTCGCCTCTGGGTAAGTCAGATCAATCGGAAGGTAGGCACCGCCCATTTTCCAGATGGCATAAAAAGCAATCACCATCTCAATGGAGCGTGGCATACCGACTGCTATCACATCTCCTGCCTGCATCCCTCTTTGTAAAAGCAGACGTGCCAACTGGTTGGCGTGATTATTTAATTCCTGATACGTAATCGTTTCTGTTCCCCAATGAATAGCAATTTTGCCAGAAGATACAGTTACTTGTTTTTCCAAAAGTTGATGCATACGTTCATCAGAAAGAATCAAATTAGAATCGGACGGATTCCAAGAAAAAATTTGTTGTTTTTCCTCCATGGTTGTCCATTCTATAGAAGATAGACTTTGATCTGGCATCGCTAGTATCTGCAGCAAAATATGTTGGTAATGCGAAGCAAGTGCATTCACCCTTGCAGATGACACAGTCGAGTTATATATCCATCTACAACGAATTTCTTCATTTGGAATAACCATCAAAGTCAATGGAAAATGTGATCGCTCAATCGATTCTTCTATCACCAAAGAAAAATCCTCTTGTTTCCATTCTTCTAATGGGTAATTTTCATAAACAAATATGTTATCAAATAGATTGAGATCCTTTGCTACTTGGCTGTATGCTCCTATATCAGCCAATGATGTATGTTCATACATCCGCATATCTAGCAATTTTTGTTGCAATTGTTGTAACCAATCTTGTATTGCATCTTCAAATGTTACTGCCTCATGTACAGGTACCGTATTCATATGCATACCAACACGATTCTCATAATTTTCTAGTAAAGCAGATCGTCCTGAAACAGCCATTCCAACAACAATATCTGATTTCGAGGTAAAAAGGCTGACTGTCAGCATCCAAGCGCCTAGCAGCAAAGTAGATTCTGTAATATTCAACTGTTTTGCTATCTGTCTTATTAATTTCGTCTGTTCAGCTGAAAAAACAAGATTATGCTCGGATGGTACTACTGACTGAGATTGTTCATGGATTTGCTGATCCGATAAAAAAGTTGGTTCTTCTATCGAAGTTACTTGCTTTCCCCAATAATCTAAGGCTTCTGACTGATCATTTGCATCTATCCAAGCCACAAACTCAGAAAACAAAGAGGATTCCAAAAAGTCTGCCTTCCTATTATAAAAATCAAGTAGCTCTTTCAATACAATAGGACAGCTCCAGCCATCCAAAAGTAAATGATGAAATGTCCATAAAATTCGATACTGTTTTTCTGCAACTTTGATCATTGTTACTCTAGTTAGAGGAGCCTCTTGTAGATCGAATCCTAACTCTCTATCTTGAATAAGCAATTGCTCCCAGGACTCTTCTTGACTTTTTTCTGTAAGATGACTCCAATCTTTTATCTCAAAGGGTATATTTCCCTCATCTGAGACCACTTGAAGTGGAGTGGACAACTCTTCCCAAAAAAAAGCAGTACGAAACACGTCGTGACGCTGTACAATATGTTTCCATGCCTGTTCAAATCGAATCAAATCTATAGAACCATTAAGTCGAAGACACAATTGATTTACATACACACCAACGGTAGTGTCATCCAGCGAATGAAACAATATACCTTGTTGAGCAGGTGTTAAAGGATAAACGTCTTGTATTCCTTCTTGCAACATTTATCGGCCCTTTCTCTCCTTGATTTTAGAAAAGATTCTAGATAAGTCGGAATCTTTTATTTTACTATTGTTCCCTGACTTCAACTTTCGATCTTTTTGCTTGAAAGACATACACTCCTCATGAAATGCGGCAGCGAAAACAGAAATGGTATTCTCTCGATAGAGCGCTCTACTATAAGCCCAAGAAACAATCAACTTACCCTCTTGAATATAACAATTGATCTCCATCAAATAAGGACGAGTTACTTCTTGATATTTACGTGGTCCATAAAAAGACAAATGGGTAAATATCCCATCCTTTTCGATCATCTGATCAAACTGGCCCAAATAGTTGAAACAAATAGGTGATGTTTCAGTACTCCTTATCTCTTCATCTCTGCTTAGGTACCGTAAAATTCCAAATCCTATACCTCCATTAGGAATGCTTCGGAGTTGTTTTTGAACAATCGAAATACCATCTTTTGTAGCATCTCCTTGAAAGATAACAGGGAATATACTCGTAAACCATCCAATTGTCCGTGAGACATCCAAATTTTCCCTTTGATGATCTCTTCCATGTCCTTCTACATCTAACTTCAATGTTTGCTTTCCAGACCACTTTTGATAACCTTTCCAAAGTGCCGTTAATAGCAATTCATTCATCTTTATTGTGAATGACTGTTCAAGTAAATTTTTGGTTTCCTCTTTGGTAAAGACTTGTATATACTCCTCCACCTGAGTATCAGTGTTTACTCCATCTTTGTAATCTATTGGGAAACGATCTTTGGCAGGCCGAATAATTTCTAGCCATTGATGTTTCTCTTTCTGAGTGAGTATAGAATCTGTACTGTGAAACTTCAAATACTTAGACCAATTAGCATAGGATGTAGTTTTTGCTGGAGGTGCCAAAGGAATCCCGGTTTCCAGCTGATGATACAGTCGATTGATATCATCAAGCAATATTCTCCATGAAACACCATCCACCGCTAAGTGATGAACGACAAGAATTAATTTTGCAGCCTCTCCTTTTTTCTGGACAAAAGTTGCATGTATTAATGGGCCATCCGTAATATTTAACTGTTGTTCTGATTGTCGATGTATTTCTGTTAATGATGCCTCTTTCGCTTCCACCACTCGGAAAAAAGATTGCTTTTCGGTTTCTGCATTCCAACATGTCCAATGATCTTGTTCTTTGCGAAATCGAAGACGCAACGCATCGTGATGCTCCACCACTTTTTGTAAAACTTGTTCCAAAAGAGAGGATTTCACTCTTTTCTCAAGTGTAAGGATCATCGATTGGTTCCAATTGTTATAATTAGGTATATTTTGATAAAAAAACCATTTTTGCACAGGTGTAAGGCCTACTTCACCAGTAACTACACTTTGGTCAATGGAAAGTTTTGATTTATTTACTGCTATACAAGCCATCATACCAATCGTCGGATGAGTGAAGAAATGTTTGGGACTTAGTTGTAAACCAACCCTCTTAGCTTCCGCAATTACTTGTAAACTCAAAATAGAGTCTCCACCTAATTCAAAGAAGCGATCATTGATTGCGATACCATCTTTCTTCAACACTTTTTGCCAAATAGCTAATAGTTTCATTTCTGTTTCATTTGTTGGTTGCATGATTTTATTTTCATGGTGATTCTCAGTAGGTTCCGGCAGTAACTTTCGATCAATTTTTCCATTTAAGGTCAATGGAAAAGAAGATAACTCTACTACATGATTTGGCACCATATAAGAAGGTAATTTGTTTTCTAAAAACTCCTTTATAGAAGACAACTCCAGTTCTTTTCTATCCTGCTTTTTCGTAAAGTAAGCTATTAGTTGTTGGTCATTCACCATCACAACAACATCTTCTACTGTGGGATACTCACAGAGTGCAGCCTCAATTTCTCCTAATTCAATACGATAACCTCTCACTTTGACTTGAAAGTCCGATCTACCAATATAAATAAGCTCTTGTGTTGACGAAAATTTCACTAAATCACCTGTACGATACAATTTTCCATATTTGGGATGATCAATGAACTTTTCTGTTGTCTTCTCAGGTTGACCAACGTACCCACGGGCAACTCCTGCCCCTCCGATGCATAGTTCACCAACGGTTCCATTAGGAACGATTTGAAGATGGGAGTCTAATATATAAACATTGGTATTGGAGATAGGTTTTCCGATTGTTGGAGACGTTTTTTTTTCTTTGGATATAAGCGTATAAGTACTATAAGTCGTACATTCAGATGGTCCGTATAAATTGTAGACTTTACGTACTGTCTTAACTTGATATAATTCATCGACGAATTTCCTAGTTAAAACCTCTCCAGCAAGGTTTATCGTCGTTACAGATGATGGTAGACCTAATGCAACGAGGGCTTTTGCCACGGAAGGTACCGTATTGAGAAGAGTAACTTCCTCTGCTGCCGATAGAGATGGTAGAGAAAGTGCATTTTCAGTAATAATCACTTTACCACCTGTCAGCAAAGGTACAAATAACTCAAAGATAGATAAGTCAAAACAGATAGAAGTCCCAAATAATACTCCAGCCAATTCACTTGCTGGAAATACGCTTTGCGCCCATTGTACAAAAGTCATCGCTTGAAAATGTTCAATGGCAACACCTTTTGGTTTTCCTGTAGAACCAGATGTATAAATAAGATAAGCAAGATCATGTACATCTTGATTCGTCTTTGTATCATACTTAGGAAAATTTCGCCAAACACTTCTTGTAGCAAGTAATGTTGGTGTATCGATTCTCCCAAGTTTTGATTGCCTATCAGGTTCGATTATTACCAAAGATGTCTTTGCATCTTGTATCATATAATTTAAACGATCTTCTGGATAAGAAAGATCTAAACCAACATAGGCTGCTCCGGTCTGTAATACAGCCATCATCGCTACTAATAACGGATACTTTCGTCTTAGTGCAATACCGACTACTTGCTGACTTCCTATTCCTCTTGCTTTTAACAAATGTGTAAATTGATTAACATCGTCTTTCATCTGTTGATAAGAGAAACGATCAAGGCCATCTACTACTGCTATCGCTTCCGGTGTTTTTCTTACTTGTTCCATCCATGCTTGGTTTAACGTCAGAACAGGAGCTTGTGTTTTTTCTCCAAGGCCTGCTTGAATGATCTGCAATTCTTGTTCTTTTGACATACTCGAATACGAGTCAATGGAATGGTTTGGATTATGCAATATTTGCTCTAGCATAATCGAAAAACTCCCTGCTAATTGTTGCATGAGACTCTCTTCAAAAAGAAATGAATCATATTGCCAATGAAGAAATAATTCACCTTCGTATTCAGCAATTTTTAATGTCAAATCAAATTGGGATGTAGGATCTGGCAATGCTACACTCTCCAGCTCCCATTTTTCCCATTTTAGTTTAATGTTACCTACTCCAAGCGATATTGCTGCTGTTTCAGGAACATATAGTGTTTGTTCAAATGCAAGCATCGCCTGAAAAATCGAAGGAATACTCGGATCACGATAAACATTAAGATGTTCTACTAAATCAATAAAGCGTATCTCATTTTCAAAAACCTCTTGTACATGTTGAACTGTTTGTTTTAACAATTGAATGAATGTAGGAGAATTCGACAAGTCTCCTCGGATAGCGATAGGATTTACCATGTGATTCACTTGTTTCGAGGAAGAAATCGTCGATCTAGTTGTGGCAGGTGATCCAATTATCACATCTTTTTGTCCACTGTAACGAGATAGAACCAATTGATAGACAGCTAACAAAACTTGGTAAACTGTTGCTCCATATTCTCTAGCAAAAGTACGTAGAGATTGAACAAACTCAGATGAAATTTTGGTCTCTATGGTTCGACCTTGAAAAGATTGATTCATTCCTCTAGATCGTTTTTGAGGCAAAGACAAAATAGGCAATTCACCAGTTAACTTTTCTTTCCAGTAAGAAAGGGTCGATGCTGTTAACGTCTCTTTCTCCATCTGTATTGGGGCATTGGAATGTAAAGCAACTTTTGTCCCTGCCTCTAAAGCCAGATAACAGGTACGAAGTTCAGAAAGAAACATATCCAATGACCATAAATCACAAATAATATGATGGAAACAGAACAAAACAGTATACGAACCATCCAAATGTTTATATAAGTTTGTCCGAAACAATGGAGCTTGTTGTAAATCAAATGGCTTATAAGCATCCTCCATCAGTTGTGATCTAAAATCTACTATTGCTTCTTTCTCTGACCAATCAAGAGATACATTCTCTTGCGCTTGAAAAAATAAATTCCCATCCTCCTTTTCCTGAATAGAAGAGCGCAAAATGGTATTATGATCGACAAGCTGCTGAACAGCTTGAGACAAAATATACTTGTCTAATTCTTTTGGAAATCGAACAGCCATCGGCATTAAATAAGCTGCATTTTGAGGACATGTTTCATGAATGTACCAGAGCGCCTCTTGTCCTCGATTCAAAGGAATTTCCATACAGGGAATAGGGCTTGTATTTAAAATTTTACGTTCATTAGGACGTTCAAGTAATTGGGAATGAATACAACTAATAAGTTGATCCCAAGTCCAAGAAAGTAAAATTGGTATGGAGGGCAATTCAATATTCCAATTTTTTTCTAATAAAAATTTGAATTGAAGGATTTTTATAGAATCAAATCCAAAAAAAGAAAGCCTTTGTTGCTCCCACTTTGTTCCTATACCTTGTAATCCTAATAGACCAACCAAATCTGATTGCAACTCGATTCGTTGCATAGAAGGAGTTAATAAACTCCATTTTTGCCAATCAAACTCACCTTTGTTTACATTTATAGAAGAAGTATTCTTTTCTACCAATCGATGTACTACATTCAAATCATCTGCCAGATAAGCCTCTTTGCAAGCTCGGCGCTGTATCTTCCCGCTTGATGTTTTATTTACACTATTTTCTTCAATAAAGACCATTTCATAGCACGCAACACCATGTTCCTCTGACAATCTTTGCTGTATTTGGTGTGCTAACTGAGAAACATCTATGAGTTCCTTCGCATTTTTTCTCAACTCCTGCACAATAATCAGTTTTTCTTCGTTTTCATGATCAACAGAGAAAGCTGCCCCACAACCTGGACGAATAAAAGAAGAACAGGACTCTACTGTCAGTTCTAAATCTTGTGGATATAGATTTTTTCCACGAATAATAATAAGGTCTTTATATCTACCAGCAATGAACAATTCATCGCCCACAAAATATCCCAAATCACCAGTTCTTAAATATGGGCCATCACCATTTATCAATACAGCAAAATCTTCCTTTGTTTTTTCTGGTCGATTCCAGTACCCATGAGCTACACTACTTCCTTTAACCCATATCTCACCCACATCACTGTTTTCACATAAGGTCAAAGTCTCCGGATTTACAATTTTGACGGTCAATCCTGTTCCAACAGGTCCACAACTGACAACTATTCTTGAATCTTTCGAATCCGTGAAGCAAACTTTTCCATGGTTTAAATCGGAAATAGAAACAGATTGATATTTTGGTTTCTCATTCCATTTTGCTCCAGTGATAAATAATGTAGTTTCAGCCATTCCATACATGGGATAATGCGCTTCTGCACGAAATCCATGAGGAGAGAATACTTCTGTAAACTTTTCTAAAGTCTGATGCCTGACTGGTTCTGCACAATTGACTGCAACTCTCCAACTGCTTAAGTCTAAAGAAGCTCGCTCTACAGGGGTGATTTTTCGGATGCATAGATCAAAACCAAAGTTGGGACAACAAGTCGTCGTACCTCGAAAACGATCAATCGCTTTTAACCATAGATATGGATTTTCAACATATTGATAAGGTGATAGTGAAACAGCGTGAAAACCAACATACATAGGTTGGATCACACAACCAATCAAGCCCAAATCATGAAAAATTGGAAGCCATGAAACGCTAACATCATCTTCCGTATGTTGTAATCGCTCACAAATAATCGCTGAATTATCCAACATATTACCATGGCTTACCATGATACCTTTGGGATCACCAGTGGAACCTGAACTATATTGCAAATAAGTGACTGTATCACGATCTATTGTGACCTCTTTCCAAGACTCTGCCCATTCGTCCGATAATGTATCTGTTGGAAACCATTCCATATCCAAACCTACTAAATCCTTGCTTTTTTCTACATTTATTTGGTGTAAAACATCTGTTGTTGTTAAAGCAATCTTAGCTCCTGCATCTTTCACCACTGCTTGCAAACGAGCTGTTCGTCGATGCTGTTCTTCAGGTGGATAGCCAGGAACTGCTATAACTCCAGCATATAAACAAGCATAAAATGCACTAATAAAATCAAGTCCTTGGTGATACATCAACATAACTCGATCACCTTCTCGGACTTTGCTTTGAAGCCATGCTGCAATTGCTCTAGCTCGTAAATCTAATATTTTATATGTATAACTCACTACATCTTTATTTCCATCTTTTAAAAAGGTGTATGCTTTTCGATTCCCTTGATATTGGGCACGGTATCTAGCAATATCGATCAAAGTTCTAAATATTTTATCCATGATTCCTCCTTCATCTATTAAAAAAGTTCGATATACGGAAGAAAAAAATACATTCATTTCTATATGATGAATTTTTTGGAAATTATAATGACATACTATCAGACTAAAATAAGTTGTGTCAATGATCGGACACAGTTTGTAATAATTCTGCATATTCCATACCTCACAAAAAGGTCGCTAGCAATTTTCCTCCTATAGGAGCAGGGGACTTCTTACACAAGGATGTTAAAAATATGATAGAATCTTTTTCAAGATACTTGTGAAAAAAGGAATGAAATTATCCATGACTACACAATCCATACTAATGAAAATGGAAGATATCATCATCGCAAATCAAATGATAAAAGATGTGGTATTTCGCACTCCATTACAAAGAAATGAATATTTATCTAATCTATACGACTGTAATGTCTATTTAAAAAGAGAAGATTTACAAGTAGTACGCTCTTTTAAAATACGCGGTGCTTTCTATATGATTCAAAGTTTATCAGAAGAAGAAAGAGACAGAGGGGTAGTCTGTGCCAGTGCTGGAAATCATGCACAAGGGGTAGCCTATTCATGTAGTAAGCTTAACATCAAAGGTAAAATATTCATGCCAACTACCACTCCCAGGCAAAAAGTAGAACAAGTAAAGCGCTATGGTGGATCATATATAGAAGTTATTTTGACTGGGGATACTTTCGACGACTCCTATCTAGAAGCGAAAGAATATTGTGATCAAAATCAGATGTCTTTCGTCCATCCATTTGATGATTACCGCACTATTGCAGGCCAAGGCACCATAGGAATGGAAATCATGAATGACATTGATAAAGTAGATATGTTGTTTGCAGGAGTTGGTGGCGGTGGTCTGATATCAGGGGTCAGCTCTTATATGAAGGGTGTAAACCCAGATTGCAAAATAATTGGTGTAGAACCACAAGGTGCCCCTTCCATGAAAAAATCATTAGAAGCTGGGAAAGTGGTGACGCTGGATAAGATTGATCCTTTCGTTGATGGAGCAGCAGTAAAGCAAGTAGGTCAGCTAACTTTTCAAATCGTTCAAGAATTAGTAGATGATATCACCGTAGTACCAGAGGGAAAAGTTTGTAGTACTATCCTTGAACTTTACAATCAAATTGCATTAGTGGTAGAACCCGCGGGAGCTCTTTCTGTAGCTGCTCTTGATTTCTATCGCCAAGAAATTAAAGGAAAAAATGTCGTCTGCATCATTAGCGGTGGCAATAATGATATCGATCGTATGCAAGAAATGAAGGAACTATCTCTGATCTATGAAGGATTGAAACATTATTTTATCGTCTCTTTCCCCCAAAGAGCAGGAGCACTTCGTGAGTTTGTCCAACATGTTTTAAGTGAGGACGACGATATCACTCGGTTTGAGTATACCAAGAAAAACAATAAAAGCTCAGGGCCAGCTCTTGTCGGGATTGAGCTGAAAGACCCAAAAGATTATCCAGCACTTTTAAAACGTATGGAACAGTATGGATTTCCGTATACAGAAGTAAACAATAATCCACAATTGTTTAATTTGCTTATCTAATTCTTTGAAAAAAAGACTCCTTAGGAGTCTTTTTTAGTGCAAACATATTCATATCGACGTCATCTAGGTATCCAATTAATCTATCAGATGTATCTTCTAATTCTTTGCTACACTTGTCGTTGTTACGAGCGAGATTGGCGGTGTACCAGCTACAGCTTTTCCTTTGTCATACACTTGAACATACCCAACTGCTGTACCTTTTTTCATCGGTGCTTTTAAATTGGAGTAAATCACAATATGATAAGTATAATTTTTTTCTTGACCATTGCGTAGCGGTACTGTCAAATTTCGTAATGGAGCAATCGTTACTGGTCCTTTATGACCTTGTATGGTGATCGTTTTATAAGAGGAGATCGGTTTACCTGCCTCTAAAACTTTTCGTGGTGTATAGATACTGTAAATGTAATCATATAGTTTTTTGGTATCGGAAAAACGTTTTGATACAGAACTCGAGCCTAGCACTACTGCTATTAAACGAAAATTGTTTCGTTGTACGGTTCCTGTATAACAATAACCAGCAGCAGATGTATAACCCGTTTTTAAGCCATCTACTCCTTTATAACCATACGCAAGTGTCGGTAACATGAGGTTGGTATTCGTTACCTTCATTTCACGCTTGGTACCCTTGTGAAACGTATAATGAGTGATTTTACTAAATGTATATATTTCTGGATGGGTCGCTACTAAAGTCCTCGTTAAGTGAGCAATATCAGCGGCTGACATATAGTTATTATAGACTTTTCCAGAGGACGATTTATAGATCAAACCATTGCTCGTATAGAAATGCGTTTTGGTCAATCCTAGTTGCTTAGCTTTTTGGTTCATCAAAGCAACAAACTTTGATTCTGAACCACTTATCTTTTCTGCCAGAGCATACGCTGCGTCATTTGCCGATTGAACCATCATTCCAGTTACAAGTTCTTTTATCGTTATTTTTTCCCCTGCTACTAGGCGAATCTCTGATTCATTGACAGCTTCTGCTTTTTTACTCACAGTAACAATATCTGACCAGTGTAATCTGCCAGCAGAAATTTGATCAAGCACAATCAGAACTGTCATCAATTTTGTCAGACTTGCTAATGCTAGTTCTTTGTTTCCGTAATCATCAGTTAAAATAGCTCCACTTGAATAATCAATCACATAGGTGGCCTTTGCTTGGATGCTTGGTTTTTTTGCTTCAGCAAATACCATCGTTCCCATAGAAAAGGACAAAATAGTGATCAATAATAGAAACAGAGAAAATTTTCTTACCATTACGCCCCTACTCCTGCCTGATTAGATTGTCCTTACTAATTACTTCGACAGAAATATATTATCACTTCAAATAAGGAAAAACTAGCATATTTCCTGCTAGTATGAATTCATCATCTATTTTATTGGTCTTAATTTTTAAAAAGCACCTTCTAAATGATTTAAATCGACAAACTCCCAATTTTTGGACAATAAGATGGATACTACATCAAAACGTATTGGTAGATGGCCCAAACGCCTCTGACTAATAAACTGGAGAGCCAGCTTTCGGACTTGTTGTTGTTTGCGATGCTGCACAGATTGGAAACCAAGTCCATACTGATTGGATGTTGTGGTACGAACTTCTACAATAATGAGTTGTAATCCATCATGAGCAACAATATCTAACTCCCCTAAGTTGGTATACCAATTTCGTGCTATTAGTTCCCATCCTTTCGAAACCAGATATTGTGCGGCGATATCTTCACCTCTTCGTCCAACTTCTTTTCTTTTATCCATTACAAAGACACACCAAGAACTGCACGCACAGGAGAAAAGCTGCGTCGATGAATCGGGGATGGGCCATATTTTTTTAACATTTCCAGATGAGCTGGGACACCGTACCCCATATGCTGATCAAATCCATACTGCGGATATTGCTTATGTATATCCATCATCCATTTATCTCTCGTTGTTTTAGCGATAATGGAAGCAGCAGCGATAGAATGGCTTAAACTATCTCCTTTGATGAGACTTCGCTGGGGAATAGGAACTTTTGGTAGTTTTACCGCATCGAGTAAAAGCTGATCAGGTTTCTTTGGTAATTGAGAGATTGCTATTCTCATCGCTCGATATGTTGCCTGCAAAATATTATATTCATCTATAAATGCGACATCTACAATCCCCACTCCGACTCCAATAGCCGTTTGTTCAATTCGTTTTCGCAAGATATCGCGATCAGTCGCAGTTACTTGTTTTGAATCATTTAATCCTGTTACATCAAAATCTTGTGGCAATATAACAGCCGCAGCCACAACAGGACCTGCCAATGGACCGCGGCCAGCTTCATCAACACCAGCAATCAATATTTGACCATTTTGCCAAAACTGTTTTTCATATTTCCACATTCGATTTAATCTCTCTTGTTCAGCCTTTTCTTTTTCCTGTTGCATTTGATACCGCTTGCCTAGCTGTCTGACCCCTTGCCGTGTATCAGCCAAAAGTTCAGCCAATACTTCTTCTGTAACTTCATTCGTAGAAATCCATTCACGCCAAGCCTCAATCGTTCTCTTCATGGATGTCCCCCTCATAATCACTTGGAATTTCCAAAGAGATTCGACCAAGTCTGCCAGACCGCAAATCTCCCATGACGATATCTGCTGCTTTATCCCAATCGATTTGACCTCCACGCATCAAGCATCCTCTTTTCTTACCAATTTCATCTAATAATTCTACTGGAGTGTGCTCTAATATTTCTATGTTATAGCGTTCTTCTAACAATTTTGGATACTGCGAACTTAGATATTTTAAAGTATGCAGTGCTACTTCTTCTGTTGGTAAAATTTCCTCTTTAATCGCACCACTCATAGCTAATCGCATTCCTACATTTGGGTCTTCAAATTTGGGCCATAGAATTCCCGGTGTATCTAATAATTCTAGTTGTTTCCCCACTCGTATCCATTGTTGTGCTTTTGTTATCCCTGGTCGGTCTCCTGTTTGAGTAGCATGTCTTCCTGCCAATTGATTGATTAAAGATGACTTTCCAACATTGGGTATTCCTAAAACCATTGCACGCATTCTTTTAGAAACGATACCTTTCTTTTTCCTCGAAATAAAAAGCGGTTCCAATACACGCTCACAGGTAGCAGCGATCTTTTGCACTCCTTTTCCAGTTTTTGCATCGATTGGTAAAACAGAAACACCAATACTGGTGAAATAGGATACCCATTCATTGGTAATTGCTTCATCTGCCATATCCCCTTTTGTAAATAGAACAAGACGAGCTTTATGACCTGTTATCTCATCAATCATAGGATTACGACTAGCCAGTGGCAGTCTGGCATCTAACAGTTCGATCACGATATCTACTTGTTTTAATTTTTCCTCTATTTGTCTTCTTGCCTTTGCCATATGACCAGGAAACCAATGAATCGACATGTTTAACACCTCAAGTCTATTAAAATCACAATAACTTCCATTCTGAAATCGGCCAATAAATAAACTCTGCCCTACCGATGATTTGATCGATTGGAATAGGCCCTAACTCACGGCTATCGGTACTATTTTCACGATTATCTCCCATTACAAATAGTTGATTGGCAGGAATTTTTATAAGTGGGACAGTGGAAGTCTGTGTTGAAAAAGTCAAATAAGGTTCTGACAATATTTTGCCATTGATGTATACATGATTGTTTTTCACTTGGATAGTATCGCCAGGTAAACCAATTACTCGTTTAATCAAATCTCTATCTTCTGTTGAATGAAATACGATTACTTCACCACGAGCTGGGGATGTAAACCAGTAGACAAGTTTGTTGATAATAATCTTATCTCCAGTTCTCATGGTGTTTAACATGGAAGGGCCCTGCACGTAGGTTGGTTCAAGAAAAAATCCACGAATGATAACAGCGACAACTAAAGCAATCACAACTGCCTTCACCCAATCAAATGCATTAGATGAACGTTTATCGCGTTTTTGTTTTCTTCGTTCTAGACGTTCTTTCCTTTGCCGCTCAGAGCGAGACATAAATTCACTCAATCACCAGACGCCCCCTATGTAAATATGGCAAAAGGACTTGATTATCTCAAGCCCTTTTTCGCGAATCGTGCATTCTATTTATGTGTAATTCTCTCTTTGATGCGAGCAGCTTTTCCACGAAGTTTACGGAGATAGAACAGTTTCGCACGACGAACTTTACCACGACGGATTACTTCAATTTTATCCAAACGTGGGGAATGCAGTGGGAAAGTACGCTCTACACCTACACCGTAAGAAATCTTTCGAACTGTAAAAGTAGCAGAAATCCCACCACCACGACGTTGAATTACAACTCCTTCAAAAAGCTGAATCCGTTCACGTTGGCCCTCTTTTACTTTCACATGAACACGAAGTGTGTCCCCAGCGCGAAATAGTGGGATATCTTTTTTCAATTGATCTTCTGTAAGGCTTCTGATAAGTTCTTGCATGATCGGATGACCTCCCTTCTGTCCTATTCAAAATTCCGAATCACGGAAACGGAAATATTTTATCATATGTCTTTCATGAAGACAATTTAATCTTGATTTGCTTTTAATTGACGCAAAAATTTACGGTCTTCCTCGGTCAAAATCGAAGATTTTAACAAATCCGGTCGGCGTTTCCATGTACGAAGTAATGCTTGTTCCCTACGCCACTTATCTATCTTAGCATGATGACCGGACAATAAAACATCTGGTACCTTCATCCCTCGATAATCAGCTGGTTTGGTGTAATGTGGATACTCTAACAAACCCGTAGAAAAAGAATCATCCACATGAGAGTTGGGATTCCCCAGTACTTCTGGAAGCAAGCGACTGACACTATCCATAATAATCATCGCTGGTAATTCACCACCCGTTAGCACATAGTCCCCCATCGATATTTCATGGGTCACCAGATGCTCACGGATTCGCTCGTCAAAACCTTCGTAGTGTCCACAGAGCAGCACTAGATGAGGAAACTGCGAGAGCTCTTCTGCCTTTTCTTGAGAAAAAGGTTCTCCTTGTGGCGTCATCATGATGATTGGTGGTCTTTCTGCTACATTTTCTAACAGATGATCGACCGCATCAAAGATTGGTTGTGGTCTTAGTACCATCCCACCGCCGCCTCCATAAGGAGTATCATCGACAGTATGATGTTTGGAGTCGGAAAACTGACGAAAATTAATGAGATTAGCCTCAATTAACCCTCTTTCCTTCGCTCTACCCATGATGCTATGAGAAAGGAATCCATGAAACATCTCCGGAAATAAGGTTAATACATCAAAGCGAATCGTCGCCATTTACTCCAGTCCTTCCATCCACTTCATTGTGACAACTCGCTCTTTCACATCTACTTCTTTGATAACATCCTCGATATACGGAAGAAGCAAATCTCCTTTTCCTTCTCTGGATACTACCCACACGTCATTCGCTGGAAGGGTCAAAATCTCTTTTACGCTCCCTATTTGTTCTCCCTCAGTGGTAACCACTTGACAGCCAATTATTTGATGAAAGAAAAAACCATCCTCCTCATCTGACACTACTGCTTCTTCTGGTACCAACAAGCCTGCTCCTTTAAAAGGCTCAGCTTGATTGATATCTGTCCATTCTTGAAAACGAATCAGTAGGGTAGATTTATGCTTACGAACCCCTGCAATGGTTAAAGCCTGCTTATTGGCAAGTGCTGAATGCTCAAGCCAAACTTGTTTACCAACTGCAAACCGCTGCTCAGGGAAGTCCGTATTCACCATGATTTTTACTTCACCGCGAATCCCGTGTGTATTGACAAATTGACCTACACGAAGAAATTCCATTTTCACGTCAGCCCAACCTTATTTTTGTAGTTTATCTAGGATACCTTCTTTACGAAGCAAAGCTTTCACTGTATCTGAAGGTTGTGCACCTGTTTGAAGCCATTTTAAAGCTTTTTCTTCGTTAATGTTCACTGTTTCTGGTTCAGTCAGAGGATTGAAATAACCAATCTCTTCGATAAAGCGACCATCACGAGGAGCACGAGCATCCGCTACAACTACACGGTAGAAAGGAGCTTTTTTTGCACCCATCCGTTTTAGACGAATTTTCACTGCCATTTTTCTTTCACCTCCACTCTAGAATACACATGAAACTGCTATCCCATAAAAGGAAATTTAAATCCTTTTCGTTTCTTCGTATTTTTCATCATCGAAGCCATCTGCTTCATACTCTTCTTCATTTCTTGGAACTGCTTGAGCAATTGGTTTACTTCTTGAACAGAAGTACCACTCCCCAATGCGATTCTCCTTCTGCGGCTTGCGTTTAATATTTCTGGATGATCCTTTTCATAGACCGTCATGGAGCGAATAATCGCCTCGATCCGATCCATTTTTTTCTCATCTACTGTGACATTTTTCAAGGCCTTAGCGTTTGCTCCTGGGATCATCGCCAGCATATCTTCCAGTGGCCCCATTTTGCGCACTTGCTGAAGTTGATCCAAAAAATCATTTAACGTCAACTTCTGGCTGCGCATTTTCTTTTCCAGCTCTTTGGCTTTTTCTATATCAACAGCTTCTTGTGCTTTTTCAATCAAGGAAAGCACATCACCCATCCCGAGTATACGGGAAGCCATACGATCTGGGTGGAAAGGCTCTAGAGCATCTGCTTTCTCCCCCATCCCCACAAACTTAATGGGACAGTTGGTTACAGCTTTTACAGATAAAGCAGCTCCACCACGTGTATCACCATCTAATTTGGTAAGGATGACACCAGTCAATTCCATTTCACGGTGAAAACTCTCCGCCACATTGACTGCATCTTGACCAGTCATCGCATCAATTACGAGTAATACCTCATCAGGGTTTGCTATTTGCCGAACATTCCTCAGCTCATCCATCATCTGTTCGTCTACATGCAATCGACCAGCTGTATCAATAATAACAGTATCGAACTGTTCGCTTTCCGCTTTTTCAATCCCTTTTTTAGCGATATTTACTGGACTTTCCTTATCGCCGAGAGAGAAAACAGGAACACCTAGCTGTTCCCCTAATACTTCCAACTGCCGAATTGCAGCAGGCCGGTAAATATCTGCTGCTACCAACAATGGTTTCTTGTTTTGTTTCGCAAGCATTCTTGCCAGCTTACCAGATGAGGTGGTTTTCCCTGCCCCTTGTAACCCCACCATCATAATAACAGTTGGAGCTTTGCTCGCAATAACAAGTTTACTCTCTTGACCGCCCATCAGAGATGTTAACTCTTCATTCACTACTTTTACTACTTGTTGACCTGGGGTGAGGCTTTTCAATACTTCTTGACCGGTCGCACGCTCTTTCACTCGATCGATAAATGTTTTTACTACTTTAAAGTTTACATCTGCTTCAAGAAGTGCAAGGCGAATCTCTCGTGTGGCCTCTTTTACATCTGCTTCGCTCACTTTTCCTTTTCCGCGAAGCTTTTGCATGACGCTCTGCAAACGGCTTGATAATCCTTCAAAAGCCATCTTCTCACCTCTTCGCTAGTCTATCATCTGCTGGATCAGGGGAGAAATCTCCGCTTGAAGGGTTGGATCAGCAGATAATTTGGAGAGAATCTTCTTTGCTAACTGATCTCGCTGACGGTACTTTTGCACCATACCCAGCTTTTTCTCAAACTCTATCAAATGTTGTTCAGCACGCTTGATGCCTTCAAACACAGCTTGTCTCGATGTTCCTTGGTGACTAGCAATCTCCGAGAGAGACCAATCGTCTAAATAATAACACTCTAAAATAAGTTGTTGCTTTTTAGTCAATAACGAGCCATAAAAATCATATAGCAAGTTTATTTCCGTAGTTTGTTCAAGCACCAAGATCACCTCTTGTTTGTGTCAAGGTGATTTCCTTTACAGTTGAAAATAGTAACAGAAAACAGATGTCGAGTCAAGACAATTCCTCGTATCCGAAAATACTACCAAAACAACATCTCACTTGAACACTCCCTACATTAAAAAAGAAAAAAATTTGATCCTAAATGAATCATGTATAAAACTTCAAAACGAGAAAATTACTATCTATAAGGAGGTCTGTAAATGGCATTAATGGAGATAAGTCTCATCCCAATCGGAACAGATAGCCCTAGTTTTAGTTCATCTGTTGTCAATGCAGTGAGACTCATTGAAGAAAAAGGATTAAAGTATCAAATTACCCCTACAGCCACCATCATTGAAGGTGACATAAATCAACTGATGGATGCAGCAAAAGCAATCCATCAAAATGCCATTACCAATGGTGCACACCGTGTTGTTACCAATATATCCATAGATGAAAGAATGGATAAATCAATGAGTATGGAACAACAAATAGAAATTATTGAACAATCGCTACAATAAAATCTATATCTCACAAAAAGAGGGTTTGTAAAATGGATGTTAAACGCGCAGAGGAAATTTTAAATTCCCCAGACAATATAACCGTCACATTCCAAGGTGATCCAGTTTGGATTCAATCGGTGAATGATGTTACTCAAATCGCTAATGTGTATACAGTCGGTAATCGAGAAGATGAGAAGATGGTCCCTGTCCGTGAATTACAAGAAAATAGAGCATAAAAATAGAATCACAAAAGGCGTCCCTAGAAAGAGGAACGCCTTTTTACTATTGTAACGATGAGATATCCGCCTCTTGAAACAACGCATGCAAAAATTGCTCACGATCAAACGGTTGCAGATCATCTGCTTTCTCTCCTAAACCAATCCATTTCACTGGCAAGTCTAGTTCGTGACGGATCGCGATAACAATACCGCCTTTAGCAGTTCCATCTAGTTTCGTGAGAACAATACCTGATACATTTACTGCTTCACCAAACGTTTTTGCTTGTTGCATTGCATTTTGACCAGTTGTCGCATCTAATACGAGCAACACTTCGTGTGGAGCATCAGGAACTTCACGTTGCACAACACGAAACACCTTTTTTAACTCTTCCATCAAATTCACTTTATTTTGTAATCGACCAGCAGTATCACAAAGCAATACATCAGCTTTTCGAGCTTTGGCAGCTTGGATTGCGTCATAAATAACCGCGGCAGGATCAGAACCAGCTTGTTGCTTAATTACATCTACACCTGCACGTGTTCCCCATGTCTCCAATTGTTCAATGGCTCCAGCTCGAAACGTATCTCCTGCTGCTAAAATAACTTTCTTCCCCTCTTTTTTGAGGGTATGAGCGAGTTTCCCAATGGTAGTCGTTTTTCCCACCCCATTGACCCCTACAAACAAGATGATACTCATACCATCTTGATTTAGTCTCAGAGCAGGACCATCCTCATCTTCCAAAAGTTCAGCGATCAATTCCGTCATAATGGGTTGTAATTCATTCGGATCTTTGATTTTTCTCTCTTTTACTTCAGCTCGGAGTCGTTCCACTAGGTGCATCGTAGTGGGCACTCCTACATCTGCTCCAATCAATACTTCTTCTAGTTCTTCATATAAATCTTCATCGATCTTAGTACGACCAGTAAAGATACTGCCCATCGCACCAACGAGATTAGAACTCGTTTTACTCAACCCAGAAACAAATTTTTGAGTCACTGATTCTGTTCGTTTGGAAACACTTTCTTTTAACTTTGAAAAAAAACTCAACGGTTATCCTCCTCATGCTTTTGCCGCGGCAACTTCTTCTCTGCTCTCATCATACTCTTCTAATTTGACAGATACTAGGGTAGATACACCAGATTCTCGCATGGTAATTCCATACAACACATCCGCGCCTTCCATCGTATGTTTGCGGTGTGTGATGATAATAAACTGCGTCTGATTAGCAAATTTTTGTAAGTAGTGCGTAAACCGTGTTAAGTTTGCTTCATCCAAAGCCGCATCTACTTCATCTAGAAAACAAAAAGGTACAGGTTTGATTCGCAGAACAGCAAAGAGTAGAGCTAAGGCTGCTAAAGATCGCTCCCCACCAGACAATAGCGACAATTGTTGCAGTTTCTTTCCTGGAGGCTGTGCGACAATTTCAATCCCAGTATCTAGTAAATTATTAGGGTCGCTGAGTTGCAAATCAGCACGACCTCCCCCAAACATCTTCACAAATACATCTTGAAATTCTTCACGGATAAGCACAAAACTATCAGAAAATCGTTTTCCCATCTCAGAAACCATTTGTGCGATCATCTGATAAAGCTGTTGTTTGGCCTGAAGTAGATCATCTTCTTGTGTCGTCAAAAAAGTAAGACGCTCAGTTAATCGCTGGTACTCTTCAATTGCTCCAATATTCACATCGCCTAATTGTTCTAATTTTTGCTTTAAAGATTTGACTTTTCTTTCTGCCTGTGTTGGATTCTCAGGAACACCATACTTTTCTTTTGCACCTTCAAAACTTGTTTCATACTCCTCTGCTAATTTTTGCAGAAGATGGTTAAGCTCAACATCAAGGCGATTTACTCGTACTTCTTGCTGGTGAAGTTTCTCTTCATAAGAACGAAGCAATTTGCTATTTTCATAAGCAATGTGCTCTAACTCTTGATGTTTTTGACTACAACCATCACGCTCATCGCGGAGCTCAGAAATCTTTAACTGAAGGGCTTTTTTTGCCTCTTGATGTTGATAGAGGGAAGCAAGTAATCTTTGCCATGCATCTTCACTTAAGTCTTCCATCTCTAAAAGCTCTTGTTGTTCTCTCTTTGTATTCTGCTGCAAATAGAGATTTTTTTGTTGTGCCTCTTCGATCCGGTGTAAATCTTCTTCTAGACTGCTTATCATTTGTTGCAGTTTTGCTTCTTCAATTCGATACTCCGTCAATTGGGAGTTTCTTTCTCTCTCTTCATCTGCTTGTTGTTTTCGTATAAACTCCTCTTGCTCCAGTAAGACTTCTAATCCTTTAAGTCTTTCCATCCTGTTATGGTGAATATCTTCCATTTCACTTAATCGTTGTTGCAATTGAGCACGTTTTTTATCTGATTCCTCTTCTCTAATGACAATTAGATGCAAGCGGTGCATATTGTTATTTAACTGTAATTGTTTTTCTTGTTTTTTGGCATCTAAATCCTTCTGCTGAACAAACAAATCGTTTAGATTCGTTTGGATAATTTTCCTTTCATTCTCCAGTGATGCTAATCTTTCCGTTTGTATCTTCTCATCCGCTTGTAGTTTCTTTTGTTTATCAAGCCATTGTTGTACTTGTTGATTCAATTCTTCCAGTTGACGACTACGTGCAAGCAGATTAGGAGTCTTATTCTGTCTACTTCCTCCAGTCATCGATCCTCCAGGGTTGACAACGTCCCCTTCCAAGGTAACGACTCGATAACGATGCGATAAAACTTGGGCAACTTTATTTGCCGTTACTAAGTTATCCGTTACCAAAACATTTCCAAGTAACTGAGAGCATAACGGACGATAAGTAACAGCTGTCGAAACCAAATCATCTGCAACCCCTAAGAAGCCACTGATGTGTGTAAGTTTTGCTAAATCTTGTTCAGGAATACTTCTTCCTTTTATCACATTAATCGGCAAAAAGGTTGCTCGTCCTAGTCGTTTCTCTTTTAAATAAGTAATTGCGCTACGAGCAGCTGTTTCATCCTTTACAACAACATGCTGCAAAGCTCCACCAAGTGCTGTTTCCATCGCTACTTCTACTTTTTTTGGTACTTGGATCAACTCCGCAACGGCTCCAATGATACCAGTTAGTGCACGATTCTCCAAAACAGCTTTGACTCCTTGGAAAAAACCAGCATGATTTTGTTCCATGGATTGCAATACATCGCGCTCCGACTGGATTCGAACCAATTGCTTTTCTAGTTGTAATAATTGATTGTGAAAATTTTTCTGTTCTGACAAACATTCTATTTTTTCCGATTCTAAAGCGCTAGCTTTTGTTGTTTTTATCTCCAGTTCTGTTTCTATTGCCTCGATTTTTTGCTTCATTTCATTACTGATCTGCTCTAACTTTTTCGTTTCTTCGTTCAAAGTCTGCTTTTCTTGCTGGTAAGTCGTAAAATCTTGCTCTATCTCTTCACACTGATTTAAAATATATTTCTTTTCACTATCATCTCGAACTTGTTCATTCTTTATCTTTTCCCATTCGATCTGCGTTGAAGATACTTTTGATTCGATTTCTTCGTTTACTGTAAATTTTATCGCCTTCATTTGGTCTTGGAGGGTAGATAATTCTTGTTTTTTTGCTTGATGCTGCTGCTGTTTTGCTAGCCGTTCTTTCTCACTTGTTGTATATTCTGCAACATAAGCTTCCAATTGTTCTTGTAATTTTTCTTCCATTTCTGCTCGACTTTTTGTTCGCTCTTGCCATACCTGTTTTTCTGCATCCGCTTTTTCCACTTTTTCACTTGTGTCTAGCAGTTCTGACTGGAGAATTTCCCATTTCTTTTCTAATTCCACCAATTGAAATTTGACTTGTGCTAATTCTGCTTCTTCTTTACTCTGCTTGGAAGCGCCAGAGATATGTTGTTCTTTCAGTTGCTTTACCTGCTGAGAAGTTTTGGTCCACTCTTCATGTAAAGTCTCAATTTTATGTACATAAAAAGATATTTCTACCTCAGTTAATTCTTGTTGCCATGCTTTAAACTGCTGAGCATGCTCTGCTTGTTTTTGCAGTGGTTCCAGTTGGTTGCGAAGTTCATGGATTAAATCGCGAATCCGAACTAGATTTTGCTCTGCATCTGCAAGTTTTTTTTCTGCTTCTTTCTTACGGGATTTATATTTAACAATGCCAGCTGCCTCTTCAAAGATAGCTCGTCTATCTTCTGATTTGTTGCTGATCATCTCTTCTATTCGACCTTGTCCAATCATCGAATATGCTTCTTTCCCGATTCCTGTATCCATAAACAATTCTTGAATATCTTTTAACCGACAAGCTTGCCGATTGAGGAGATATTCACTATCTCCGGATCGATAAACTCGACGAGTTACGGTAACTTCAGCATAATCCAAAGGCAAAATTCGTCTGGTGTTATCCAAGGTGATGGAAACTTCACAAAAACCAACCGGTTTACGCGAATCACTCCCGACAAAGATTACATCTTCCATCTTCGTACCACGCAGGGACTTCGCACTTTGCTCTCCCAATACCCAGCGTATCGCATCGGTGACATTGCTTTTGCCGCTGCCATTTGGACCCACTACTGCCGTAATCCCAGGTACAAACTCCAATTCAGTGCGACTTGCAAAAGATTTAAATCCTGACATCTCTAAGCGTTTAAGATGCATCGAAAAGCTGCCTCCTTTCTTGATCGCTAACCTGCATATTGTAGCATATATTTTGCAAAAAATTGACTTGCCTACATTTATCATTTTGAAAATACTAAAATTTCTCCTCTTTTCTCTCACTTATCGTTTTAAGAGGCTTGATATTTCCAAATACAAGCTCCCTGAGATGATAGGGAGCTTGTATCTTATTTATTTTATTGAAAGCTGGCCCACTAATAATCTAATATTCTTCTCTTTTCAAAGACAATTCATTACCAATTCAGTCGAGATTTAAATTATCCATCATCCCTTCAAGAAGATGAATCAATTGATGTCGTTGTTCGGGAGAAAATCGTTGTAACATTTTTTCCGCTAATTCAGATTGAATAACATGAATTAGGGTGCAAAGTGGCTATCTATTATAGGGTTAGGATTTGTGACCATCACTACATGGATGCTCTCTAATCTAACGACAGAAACCACTTTTCTCTATTTGTCTGTTGTCTATTTCTTTCGTATGGTGGGAATTGGAATGGTAACAACCCCCATTACAACATTAGCTATCAACCAACTCCCTAAAAAACTCATCCCACATGGAACATCGATGAACAATACGATGAGACAAATCGCTGGTACATTAGGTACAGCTGTATTAATCACCATTATGACGAATAGTTCCGGTACTGAAAAAGGAATGGATAGTTCCATCGGAGGTGTAAACATGTCATTCATGGTGGCAACTCTTTTAGCAGCCACTGGTATGATTCTCTCGATTTTCTTAAACCAATCTGAGTCTATAAAAGAAGCAGGACAAGAACAAACCATAAATAATAAAACTTGATAATTTCTTAACTTGTCACTTCACTAGCAAACCTACCTTGTAAAATTCATTCCCAAATATTAATAACATTCACAAAAGAAGATTAACATTATCTACAATGGACTTTAGAGTTAATCTTTTTTGTGGTTACACTTTAGCGTTTAACGGCAGGATTTCTTCGTGATACAAAAATAAAACCACCGTGATTCCCTCACAGTGGTTTAGTTTGTTTTCCACGATTTTAAAGCAGTATTTGCAGCCTGTTGCTCTGCTTCTTTTTTGGAACGTCCAGATCCTCTACCCAATTTTTTATCATCCAAGTAAACTTCAGCTGAAAAGAAACGATCATGCGCAGGTCCTTGGACATCTACAATTCGATACTCCAATGATCCTCTCTTCTCTTGCTGAGCCAATTCTTGTAATTGGCTCTTAGCATCTGTCATTTGCTCCAACCAGGTACCATTGATCTGTGGGAAAACGAGTTTGTTTAAAAACTGGCGAACCTTTTCTAATCCTTGATCCAAATATAGTGCACCGATGAAAGCCTCAAATAAATCTGCCAATAAGGATGGTCTCTCACGGCCTCCTGTAAGCTCTTCTCCTTTTCCCAATCGAACAAACTTACCAAATTCGAGTTCACGAGCAAAGGAAGCAAGGGATGGTTCACATACCACTCTTGCTCGGGTTCGGGTTAATTCCCCTTCACTCATTTTGGGAAAGCGATAGTACAGGAATTCAGACACGAGTAGTTCTAATACCGCATCTCCGAGATATTCTAAGCGTTCATTATCTTGAACACGTCCGGGGGATTTTCGTTCGTGGGCAAAGGAAGTATGGGTGAATGCTTGTACGAATAAATTTCTATTTTGAATATAGATTCCTGTTATTTGCTCCACTTTTTCAAAATCGATCAACATTATACTTCCTCAACGGCTTTCATGATAATGGTAGCGTTGTGGCCTCCAAAACCAAGAGAATTGGACAAAGCAACTCGCACATTGGCTTTGCGGGCTTCATTTGGCACATAATCAAGATCACAATCTGGATCAGGGAATTCATAGTTAATAGTTGCAGGTATTACTTGATCTTGAATGGACTTTGCCAATACAATCGCTTCTATACCACCAGCTGCACCTAGTAGGTGACCTGTCATTGATTTTGTAGAGCTGACAGCCAGCTTATAGGCATGGTTCCCAAATGCGCCTTTGATAGCCATCGTTTCAAATTTGTCATTCAAATCTGTGGAAGTGCCATGTGCATTGATATAGTCCACTTCAGTTGGTTCTAAATTTGCATCTTTGAGTGCCCGAATCATGCTGCGACGAGCACCTTCACCCTCTGGTGCAGGGGCGGTTAAATGGTGAGCATCAGCAGTCATTCCATAGCCAACCATTTCAGCAATAATATTCGCTCCACGTGCAAGTGCATGTTCTAAGGTCTCTAATACCAAAATACCAGAACCTTCTCCCATCACAAATCCATCCCGCTCTTTGTCAAAAGGACGACTAGCATGTTCTGGATCATCGTTGCGAGTAGACATAGCATGAGCAGAACAAAATCCTGCAAAGGAAAGTGGTGTTACAGTTGCCTCCGTACCACCTGTAATCATCACAGAAGCTTCTCCGCGTTGTAAGATACGAAAAGCTTCGCCGATGCTATGTGTTCCAGATGCACAAGCGGTCACAGAAGCACTATTTGGACCTTTTGCTCCTGTTAAGATCGATACTTGTCCCGATGCCATGTTTGCAATAAGCATGGGGATAAAAAATGGGCTTACACGCTTAGGACCACGCTCATGCAATATTCGTGCATTTGCTTCGATGGTATTCATGCCACCAATCCCAGAACCAATATAGACTCCAACTTCATCCAAATCTTCTTTTTCCATATCCAATTTTGCGTGTTCAATCGCCATTTTTGCTGCAGCTACTGCATATTGAATAAAAATATCCATTTTACGAACTTCTTTTTTATCAATAAAAGAAAGAGGATCAAAATCTTTTACTTCCGCCGCTATTCTGGTTGTAAATGGAGTGGCAAATGAATCAGGATCAAAACGCGTAAGTGGACCAGCTCCAGATTTACCTGCTAATAGGTTATCCCAAAAAGTAGACAAATCATTTCCAATAGGAGATACAGCACCTAGCCCTGTTACAACTACTCTATTTAACATAATGGATCAACCACCTTTCACGTTAGAGTTGACCTATTTTAGATGAAATAAGTGGTAAGTCCCAAAATTTGGGACTTACCTTATAATTACGAGACTTTCGCACTAATATAATTAACAATATCTCCAACAGTGTTGATCTTTTCTGCATCTTCTTCTTCAATAGTTAAATTAAATTCATCTTCCAATTCCATAATCAAATCAACAACATCTAGGGAGTCGGCGCCAAGATCTTCTTTAATGGATGCTTCTAAAGTTACCTCATCCGCTTCAACATCTAGACGTTCTACAACGATTTGTGTTACACGTTCTAAAGTGTCTGCCATGCTCTTCACCTCCCTATCGTAGTATAGTTGAATGATAGGCTCAGACGCAAACCTTTCTCATCCATTTTCTTAATTTGGTACCATGCCGCCATCTACATGGAGAGTTTGGCCAGTTATATAGCTCGCTTTATCACTTGCTAGAAAAGAAACTGTATTCGCTACTTCTTCTGCAACACCAAATCTACCAAGTGGAATAGAAGCAAGGATAGTCTCTTTTACTTTTTCATCTAAAACAGAAGTCATGTCTGTTTGAATAAAACCTGGAGCAATTGCATTGACAGTAATATTCCGACTGCCAAATTCTTTTGCCATTGTTTTGGTTAGCCCAATTACTCCTGCTTTTGCCGCTACATAGTTAGCTTGCCCAGCGTTCCCTGAAACACCCACTACAGAGCTAATATTGATGATTCTGCCGCCTCTTTGTTTCATCATGGGACGAACAACAGCCTTACAGCAGAGAAAAACACCTTTAAGGTTGGTGTCTACTACTTGGTCCCAATCTTCTTCTTTAATCCTCATCAACAAATTATCTCTTGTAATACCAGCATTGTTGACCAAAATATCCACTCGTCCAAATTGCTTTACTGCTTGTTTAAATGCATCATCAACTTGCGCGCTATCGGCAACATCTACTTGAAATGCTGCTGCCTCTGCTCCCAAATCTGTGATAGCCGAAACTGTTTCTTCTGCTGCCCCATGATTACCAGCATAAAAAATGATTACTTTTGCTCCTTCTTTGGCCAAATCCAAAGCAATGGATCGTCCGATGCCTCTAGAACCACCTGTTACAACAGCTACTTTTCCTGTTAGCATCTCTATCTCGTCATTCCTTCCGTTTTTCCTTCAAGCTGAGAAAGGCTCTTTTCCAATGAAGCTTGATCTTGAACATTTAACATCGTTACCTTGCGATTTACTTTACGAGTCAATCCAGCAAGTACTGATCCTGATCCTACTTCAATGAAAGTATCGACTCCCTCTTGAAGCAAATATCGAATCGTATCTTCCCACAAGACGGGTGAAGCTACTTGCCGAACAAGGGCCGTTTGTATATCAGCAGCTTTTGTAACAGGTCTAGCAGTGACATTTGCTACAACTGGGATTTTAGCATCATGGAAAGCATAGGTTGAAAATTTCTCCTGTAACTGTTCTGCTGCTGGCTGCATAAGAGAAGAGTGGAAAGGCCCACTGACTGCCAAAGGAACAACTTTTCTAGCTCCAGCCTCTAAAGCCTTCTCACCAGCTATCTTTACTGCTTTTGCATGTCCAGAAATAACAATCTGTCCTGGACAATTATAATTGGCAGCTTGGACAACATTTTCAGCTGTAGAAACTTCTTCGCAAATTTGATCCAATACATCACGATCTAGGTTTAAGATTGCTGACATTGCCCCTACTCCAGCCGGTACCGCTTGATCCATGTATAAACCACGTTGATATACAGCGGAGACAGCATCTTCAAAAGATAGGGAATCTGCTGCAACCAAAGCAGCATATTCTCCTAGACTATGACCAGCAACAAATGCAGGTTTGATATCTACTTTGGTCTGCAACCAACGATAAAGGGCTATACTAGTAGTTAAGAGAGCTGGTTGAGTATGATAGGTAAGTTTTAATTCTTCCTCTGGTCCTTGAAAAATAATATCTGATAAAGAGAAGTTTAACACTTGATCCGCAGATTCAAATACCTTTTGTGCCTCTTCCGATTGATCAAATGCTTCTTTTCCCATCCCTACTTTTTGGGAACCTTGTCCAGGAAAAAGCAAGGCGATTTTACTCATTATTTTATAGCTCCTCCCCAGTTTAGCACGGTGGCGCCCCATGTGAGTCCTCCACCAAATCCACAGAGGACAAGGGTATCCCCATCTGAAACTCTACCTTCTGCTATCGCCTCATGAAGGGCTACTGGAATAGATGCAGACGACATGTTACCATAACGATCTAGATTGACCACTACTTTTTCATTTGGTAATCCATACCGCTTCATTGCCGCATCAATAATTCGCAAATTTGCTTGGTGAGGAATAAATAAATCAATGTCTTCAAACGAGAGATTTGCCTTTTCTAATGCAACATCTGAAGCAGACGTCATAACACGAACGGCAAATTTAAAAACTTCTCTCCCATTCATATAGAGAGTGTGTAAACTATTTGCTACTGTATTTTCCGATGCAGGTAAACGAGATCCACCAGCCGCCACTTTAAGCAGATCTTTCCCACTTCCATCTCCGCCTAGTTCGAAGGATTGAAATCCATACCCTTCTTTTACTGGTCCCAAAACTGCGGCTCCTGCCCCATCTCCAAACAATACGCAAGTATTGCGGTCTGTCCAGTCTACAATCCGAGAGAGACATTCTACACCAATAACCAACGCATGTTGATAAGTTCCAGTAGCGATAAACTGTGCTGCAGTAGAAATTCCATAAATAAAGCCAGTACAAGCAGCAGATAAATCAAACGTAGCTGCTCTTGGCGCTCCGATCTGTTCTTGAACAAGACATGCAGTGGCTGGAAAAGACATATCTGGTGTTACAGTAGCGACAATGATCAAATCTACTTGATCCGCAGTAATACCAGCATTCTCCATCGCTTGTTTAGCAGCTTTGACAGCTAGATCTGATGATGCCTCATCTTCTGCCGCGATTCTTCTCTCTGTGATACCAGTGCGAGAAGTGATCCATTCATCACTAGTATCCACCATCTTTTCTAAATCAAAGTTTGTCAGGCGCCTCTCAGGTAAATATGCACCTGTACCTATGATACCTACACTTCTCATCTTCCCACATTCCCTTCTGTAGGGTGTAAATGTGATTCCATTTGTTTGATGACATTCCCTTCTGCAAAAAGACGGGCCTGTCGAATTGCATGGAAAATAGCAGTCGCATCAGAGGAACCATGTGCTTTTATAATCGCACCTGATAATCCTAACAGCGGAGCCCCTCCATGTTCTTTGTAATCCATCTCTGACTTCAATGTTTTTAAATGAGGCAGTAACAAACTGGCTGCTAATTTCGTTAAAATATTTTTAGTAAATACATCTTTTAGTCGATCAAACAAAGCTTTGGCAACACCTTCTGTACCCTTTAAAAGGATGTTGCCACTAAAACCATCACAGACTAGCACATCACAAGGACGATAAAGGACTTCTCTTGCTTCTACATTTCCTACAAACTGAAGACGATCATCATCTTGCAACAAATCAAATGCTTCTTTGGTCAATGCAGTACCTTTTCCATTCTCAGCCCCTATGTTCAACAAGCCAACTTTTGGGTTTTCTATTCCTTGGACATGTTTGGCATAAAGACTTCCAAGAAGAGCGTATTGGTGCAAATGATTTGCTTTAGCTTCGGGATTTGCACCAACATCCAAAACCAGGATACCCTTATCTTGCAGGGTAGGAAATACCGGAGAAAGCGCTGGACGATCCACGCCTTTCATTCGACCAGTATAAAACAATCCAGCCGCCATGAGTGCTCCTGTATTGCCAGCGCTGATAAACGCATCTGCCATACCTGTCTTCACCATTTGACAACCGACAACCATCGATGAGTCTCGCTTTTTTCGAACAGACTTAACTGGTTCATCTTCTGGTGAAATTATTTCTGAAACTTTATGAAACTGTATATTTGGAAGATTGTTACCAAGAAGTAACGAATCATCTGTACCAATAAGAATAAAAGAAATATCAGGCCACTTTCTTGCAGCGAGCTTTAATCCTTCTACAACTGAGTTTGGTGCATCATCTCCACCATGTGCATCTAATGCGATTCGCATAGCGAACTCCTTTCAGTTGGTTGCACGGTATACATCAAACACTCCCTGAAAAACCATGTCATCAAGTACTTTTGTTTCAACATCCACTTGAAAACGTGATGGTTGTTTTTGCACCACTTTTGCATGTGCTATACATTTTTCTCCTAATTTTACTGGGCGCACAAAGCGAATGGCTGCTGAACGAGTTAATACAAGATCTGCATTTACAATAGCTACAGCTAAAGAATTCGCCTGCGCAAATAAATAATGCCCTCTTGCGATTTGATTTCGTTCAAACACATGGTCTTCACTGATTTCTAACACCGAAACCCCACTCTGGTCCAGCTCAAGCGAAACCACTTCTCCAATTACTTCTTCTGGAGACAAGGATCTCACTTCATCAAAACTTTTTTCTGCCATATGCTTTAATCGTTCTCGCAGCTCAGGGATACCGAGCTCCATACGGTCTAAACGAATGGTTTGAATACTGACTTGACATTGCTTGGCTACTTCTCCATCCGTCAAGAAAGGATTTTCTTGAAATGATTGAACCAATCGAGATTGACGCATTTTTTTGGACAGGCGCATGACGGAATCAGCCCCTTTTTATGACCACATTCTAGTACCAAGTACTAAATTAGTATACAAAAAATGACTTCAGTTGGCAATCACAAAGAAAGGGAACCATCTCCTATTTTGAATATATGTATGATGTCCTACAAAAAAAAGCCGGTATCACCGACTTTTTATTGGCTTACTACGCCTTCAACTTCTGCGCCTTTGTAATGTCCACACTCTTTGCAGACATGGTGAGCTAATTTAGCTGATCCACACTTTTCACAAGTAGCCATACCTGCTACTGTTAATTTAAAGTGTGTACGACGCAATCTTTTACGTGTTTTGGATGTACGACGAAAAGGTACTGCCATGGGAAAGTCACCTCCTAAAAAAAATTCCAATGTGAAACATTATACTACAAATCTAAAAAGAGTGCTAGGATACAGAATCTTTATCTTCTGTAAGCAAATCTTGTAACTTCGTAAGCCTCGGATCAATCCGCTGGGTATTACAATCACAAGAGTTCTCATTTTTGTTTGCCCCACATTCCGGACAAAGACCTGCACAATCAGGTTTACACAGCGGGGCATAGGGAAGATGGATCACCAATTGTTCTCTAACAAACTGATCAAGCTCAATCTGTCCATCTATAAGAAGATGAATGGTCTCTTCTTCTGTGTCTATGGTCAATTCCTTCTTATCTGTAAACTTCTCAAACCAAGAAGATTCCAATGAAGTAGGAAAAGTCGTCAGACATCTGGAACATATCAATTTCCCGACACATTTTTGTTTCGCTGAAACTTGGTAAAGATGGGAGTCTAGCTTACTTGCTTCTCCCTCTACCTGAACCGGTTCCAATTTCACAATATTTGGATCTTCTTCCACTAAATCTTCCAAATAAACCTTTCCCTGAAAAGGATAGACACCTTCAGCTTTTTGATTTATTTGGTTTATTGTAATGATCAATATGCCCACTCCCTAACAGGTGAATTATACGAGATATCAAATTTAGGTGTCAACCTATTTATCTTTACACATCTTAGCTTGTGGAAAACATACTTGTATCTTACCCATTATCTCTTCTATTTAAGAGTATTTTTCTACCGGAAATATCAAAGATCCGATAAGAGATGGTGAAGGATTTCTCTCTTTACATAAAACAACTATTCTTCACCAAACAAATGAGATAGTTGTTTTTTCATTATCTACTTCAATTTATTCAAATAATCGATCGCCTCTTGAAGCGTAGCTACAGGAACGATTTTCATATTTGCCCCTAATTCTTTTGCAGTCTTTTTGGCAATCGCTTCATTATCGTCACCCTCATAAATATCTTTTGGGGTAAAAAATATTGTTGCATTTTTTTCCATCGCTGCGGCAATCTTGTGCTGGATACCACCGATTTGTCCTACTGCACCTGTTGGGGAAATCGTCCCTGTTCCAGCAATTTCATAACCGTGGGTTAAATCTTTTGAAGTCAGTTGATTCAAGATTTCCAATGTAAACATGAGACCTGCAGATGGTCCGCCAATATTATTCGTTTTGAAATTTACTTTTGGATTAGAGGTCAAAGAAAGCAAACGATCCATCGGAAGAAAACCTAGTCCAACTCGTTTTTCTTTATTGTTGCCAGTATCTAATGAAATCAAAGTCGCTTGTTCTGTTACTTTTTTATTCGCTCTCAGTACTTCTACGCTCACCTTGTCCCCGGCTTTTTTTGTTTTAAACAAGTTCAATAACTGATACGTTGTGAGTGTGGATTTTCCATCGATGGATTGAATGATATCACCATTTTTCAGATGATTTTTTGCTCCTGAAGTTACTCCTAGAACTTCTACTCCTTTGTATGTAACACGATAGGGCTTTTTAGATTGATGAAAAGCAGCAATAACAGCACTATGTTGGGATTCTAACATATTCTCAACTTGTTGTTGTTCATACTGTTTATCGTTTTCATCCTCAGCTAATACTTCTTTTATGGGTACTAGCTCTATTTTTTTATTCACTTTTGCTAACAGATAATCAAACACATTAGCTTGTTTCATCGCAACGGTTGTTAAAAAAAAGTCACCTGTTTTTTCCGTATAACCTCCATCAACTGAAATTACTGTTCCTGTATCAATTGCATCTCCAGGTTGCATTGCATAGTAGGGAACATGTATGAGAAAGCAAATACCAATGATTAAAAGTAATATAGAAAGCCATAACAACCGGATCGCTTGTTTGTTACTGGATGTTTCACTCATGTCTGTTCTCCCCTTGCCAATTGGCTAGCTTATCTAGTAAATCTGTCAAATAAGGACGAATAGCTCGTTCCCCACGGCGTATACATTCTTCTACTCGATGAAAAGCAGTTGGAGCAATGTCGCCCACCTCTGGTGCAACAAGAAAATCCGCAGCCAGATCCTGTTGTTCTAAAATTTGGCGCTCCATGATCGTAATCGCTTGGGTAATCACATCAAAAATATTTTTAACTTGCACATCATATGATTTGGACAACACATCGACAGCAATAACAAAGTCTGCCCCCATGTCACGAACAACGGAAATAGGCAAACGATCTGCTACTCCCCCATCGACTAACAACTTATCCCCATAAGGAACCGGTTCAAAAACACCAGGTACGGAAATACTTGCACGAACAGCGTCAGCTACCGATCCTGTTCGAAAAACTAACTTTTCACCTTTTATTAAATCCGTGGTTACTACTGCAAGTGGTATTGGTAGATCTTCTAAGTTTTTATGATGGGTTAAGAGTCTAGTCAAGGCTTGCATCTTATCTCCTGTAATAAATCCTAATCCAGGGAGTGTGACATCTACCCAATGTTTTCGTTTTAAATGAATAGCAAGATGTTTCACCATCTCTAAATCTAAACCATTGGAATAAAGTGCACCAACAAAACTTCCCATACTGCTTCCTGCAATATAATCAATTGTAACATTTGCTTCTTTTAAAACTTGCAATACACCTAGATGCGCAAATCCTCTCGCTGCTCCGGCACTTAATGCAATCCCTACTTTAGGCCTACCCACCACATCACCCCACGCTTAAAAACTTCCATAAAAAATAAGAAAAATGTAAGCTGCTTATCTTTGTTGATTTGCCAATTTGTAGAAAAATATTCAATTTTAAGTTTCACTATAACCAGGAAACTGTTTTCAAACAACTCATATTATGTAGGACAACCGCGTACGATAAAGTAACGTTACAATTGAAGTTAGGAGCGAACTACAGTATGGCAATGATTTCCCATCGCCTTCAAAGTCAATCGAAAACTTTATTCTTAGGTATGTTTGCTCTATTGTTTGCGGTTACGCTAGTATTCTATCCCGAAATTGCATTTAAAGCCTCTTTGCGAGGGTTAAAAATATGGTGGGATGTCGTTTTTCCTGCGATGCTACCCTTCTTTATTACTGCAGAGCTCATGATGGGATTCGGGGTTGTCCACTTGTTAGGTGTATTTTTTGAACCTTTTATGCGTCCCTTATTTCGTGTACCTGGTTCTGGTGGATTTGTTATGGCTGTTGCCCTCATCTCAGGAAACCCGATGGGAGCCAAGCTCACTACTCGACTCAGAGAACAAAACTTAATCACAAAAGAAGAAGGAGAACGTCTTGTCTCTTTTGCTTGTACCGCAGGACCACTATTTATTTTTGGAGCAATTGCAATCGGTTTTTTTGAAAATCCTTCAGTGGGTATGATCCTAGCAGTAGTTCATTATGTAAGTTGTTTCATTGTTGCCTTCCTTATGCGATTTCACGCAAGAGAAAAACAGCTTACACCCTCAGCTAATCACGGTGGCAAACGCTTCATCAGAGCTTTTGCCGCCATGCATCATGCTAGAATAGAAGATGGAAGACCGATTGGTCAAATGCTTGGTGAGGCAGTTACTTCTGCTGTACAGACACTACTCATGATCGGTGGTTTTGTTATTATCTTTTCTGTTTTGATTCATGTTTTTACGTATGTTGGAATTACAGCATTATTAGCCTCCATTTTACAACCAATCCTTCAATTGCTTCATCTTTCTGATATACTATCCATTCCCTTAGTTGCCGGAATACTGGAGATGACCATTGGTTCTCAAATGATCAGCGAGTACAGCCCAAACGTTTCACTGCTTATACAACTCGCACTCGTCAGTTTTTTTCTCGGCTGGAATGGTCTGTCTATTCATGCACAAGTTGCAAGTGTGCTGAGTAAAAGTGATATTCGCTATCGTCCGTATTTCTTTGCGAGAATACTGCATGCTGTACTAGCTTTTTTCTTGACTTTCGCTTTTTGGAAATTATTCAAACCCAAATTACAAGCCATTGCACCCACTTGGACAACTGGGATCACTCACAATCCTATGCACTGGTGGGTTTACTTGCAAGTTTTTTCTCTTGTTGTCTTGTCCTTCTGGCTGTTCTATTTGCTGAAACGGATACGAAAACAACAAGACCATTTTCCGGTTTAAACGACATCTGCTTTTTCTCTTAAAGCCGTTACTACATGAGGAGGTACCAAATCCGTTACATCTCCTCCATATTTGGCAATTTCTTTTACACTTCCTGAACTGATGAAGGAGTGCATGTTATTGGTCATCAAAAAAATTGTCTCCACGTCATTAGCTAGTTTTCGATTGATAGAAGCAACTTGAAGTTCATACTCAAAATCCGAAATGGCACGTAAACCTCTAAGTATGACATGAATATCTTTATCTCGTAAATAGTCTACCAATAACCCCTCGAAACTATCTACTTCAACTGGTACACCATAATCAGTTTGACTGATGGCTTCCGTGATCATTTGTTTTCTTTCTTCTACACTAAAGAGAGGTTGTTTGGCTGAATTGATCAGTACTGCTACGATCACTTTATCAAATATTTTAGCCCCTCTTTTTAAAATATCGAGATGACCATAAGTGATCGGATCAAAACTACCTGGATATACAGCTACCTTCACGCTGATGTTTCTCCCTTCTGTTTCAACAATGTAATAATAGTATCTCCATAAGAGAGTTCTCTAGAAGTAACAAAGCTACTATCAGATGAAAGAATCGATAAAGTATGCGGATGTTCCACCACCAACAATCCTGCCTGCGATAAAAGTGATTTTTCTTGTATCAAAGAAAGAACTGGTTGCAAAAGTTTTTCATGATAAGGTGGGTCCAAGAAAATCAGATCAAATTGCAATGATTTTGTCGCAAAATACTTTAAAACACTTCTCGCATCTCTTCTTAAAAATACAGCCTGTTCGGATAATCCGCAATGCACCGCATTTTCTCTGGCAATTCGTAAACTAACGTCAGATTGATCTACAAAATAAACTTGATCCATACCCCTGCTTATTGCTTCTAGTCCAAGGGAACCCGTCCCAGTAAATAAATCTAATCCTTTTCCACCATCAAAAAAGGGACCAATTACCGAAAAGAGCGATTCCTTCACTCGATCAGTCGTTGGCCTGACATGGTTTCCAGGTACCATTTTTAATCGTATTCCTTTTGCACTTCCTGCTATAATTCGCATAACTTTAGCACCTTCAACTTTTTTTCTCTTGATAAAAATATCAAATTGTTGAATAAACAAGCAAGCTATGGCAACAATAAATAAAGACAGTACCCATTAAGGTCTGTCTAACCGCGGAGAAGACTTACGTTTCCCCATAAGCTCTTCCTCCGGTTTCTCCTCTCCCATTTCGTATTTTCCCATATGGTGAAAATACCATGGACTCGCGAAAAGCTCGCGAGTCATTTTTTTTGCATTACTACTCCATTATACTAAATATAAGCTTTGTGAAAACAGACACAAGTGGAATAAACAAAAAAGATCAACTACTCCTTCAGCAGTTGACCATCTCCCCTTAATCTCCCTGTGCCATCCTTTTCTTTCTCTGACGTTCATAAAGATAGTAAATAACAAAATAGGAAGCGATACCCAAGATACAACCAAATATAGTCTGACCAATTAAAATGTGCAGACCCCCACGAAAAATATCCTTGACCACACGAAAATCACCCTGTAATAACTGGTGGTAGATATGATGAAACTTGACTACATGGTCTTCATATGGGGTTGGATAGATAAGCTCTCCTATTTTTTTGGAGAAAGGAAGCAAAATCACTGGCAAAAAAGACAATTTACCAATTACATTTCCGATGATAGAGGCTGGAAATGATCCTCCGCATAGGCGAACGATTGGATAAAACAGAATATAAATCAAGGAAGCGGTAGGTAAAACAATCATTTCCAATCCAAATCCCAATGCAAAGCCTAAAGAAACTTTCTTTCCTCCTTCAGGCGACCGTAACAACTTGAGGTAATTGTAGCGGATTGCACGTGGAATTTGTAAAAACCAATTTGGTATTTTCTTTTTTTTCTTTTCGCTCATCCAATAACAACCCTTTATATCATACCCTTGTATTGTTTTTCATGTTTACCATTATGGTTATGCTGGCAATACATTCATAAGAATAACATGTTTTTTCCATCCGTACACTTAACATATTTTAACGTTGCATGAACCATATTTCTAACAAAGATTTGAATATAGTACCCCTGTTTTTGCAAAAGATACTACAAATCACACCTTTTCAATTCAATTATAAATAATATTATACTTCTCATGCAATCTCTATCGCGTTATGATGAACTTGTTTATCATAACTTAGGAGGAAATTTCCATGTTATTCATTGACAATCGTAATATTACTGACCCAAAAATTAATTTAGCAATTGAAGAATATGTATTGGAGCACTTAAAGATAGATCAGGAAAGTTATTTACTCTTTTATATCAATGAACCATCCATCATTATCGGAAAACATCAAAATACAGTCGAAGAAATTCATGTCGATTATGTACGAGAACATGGAATTCATGTCGTACGACGACTTTCAGGTGGTGGAGCAGTATATCATGATTTAGGAAATTTGAGTTTTAGCTTCTTAACCAAAGATGATGGTAAGAGCTTTGCAAACTTCCGTAAATTTACCGAGCCTGTTATACAAGCACTTCAAAAATTAGGAGTCCATGCAGAACTAAGTGGTCGAAACGATATTATAGTGGAGGGCAAAAAAGTATCCGGAAACGCCCAATTCTCTCGGCGTGGACGCATGTTTAGTCATGGAACATTAATGCTCGATGTCGACCTAGACCAAGTAAGCAAAGCGCTCCATGTAAAACAAGACAAAATACAGTCTAAAGGGATCAAATCCGTGCGTAGTCGAGTAGCGAATATCTCCGAATTTCTCGACAGACCCCTTACAATGAAACAATTTCGTGACGCCTTGTTAAATTCTATATTCGAAGGTAACTATCCAATACCAGAATATATCCTCACAGATTCCGATTGGACAAAAATCCATCAAATATCTAAAGACCGTTATCAAAATTGGGATTGGAACTTTGGAGAGTCTCCTGTATTTAATGTTCAACAATCCAAACGTTTTCCCATCGGTTCTATTGATGTACGCTTAAATGTCGGTGAACGGGGAGTAATAAAAAATTGTAAAATCTATGGTGACTTTTTTGGTGTTGGAGATGTAAGTGATGTAGAAAAAAGATTAGAAGGTATCCGATATGACCGTGCTGATTTAGAACAAGCATTACAAAATGTAGAAGTAAAGCATTACTTTGGTAATATCAGCAAAGCAGATTTCTTAGACCTAATCTACTAATAACAATACACAAAAAGGAAGCGAACGAAAAGTTACGCTTCCTTTTTTTTATACTTGCTTGCGTAAAAACATCGCTTCAAAAGAGGATATGACCCCTTCAACAACTAACAAATCGATCAATCTATTAGATAGTTCTCGATATTGTGGAGTAGTTTGTATATAATCCAACTCTTTTGGCGTGAAAAACTTGTAAGGCAACGCTGAAGCAAAACGCATTAAACCAGACGTCCCTTGGGTTTTACGAAGATGTTTTGCCTCTTGTACCACATTTTTTATTTTTTTGGATGTTACTGCCTTTCGACCAACCAAGTGATTGATGGAATCCGAAATCTCTTGATATTCTCGCTCTCTACTCAAAAATTGTCCACCTCCAGTAAAACAATCTTTTTCTAGTCTATTCCACATGTCGTTAAAGTGGATAAACAAATTGACCAAATCGAATACAAAATAAAGATTGAACATTTTATGGAATTTTAATTACAATAAGAGAAAGAAAAGGGAGTGAAAATATGCGCTTTTCTTTTTATTCGATTATCGCCTTTTTCATCGCTTTGTTTACTATTTTAATACCCTCTACCAGTCATGCAGCCACCCTTGACTTTAACAAAATTAAGATGTCCCTTCAAGCTAAAAAGGAAACATTAAACCAAGTCTACAAATGGAATAACAATCTTCCCATCGAACGCATACAAAAAGAAGCTGCTGTAAAACACGTAAAAATTAAAGACGCACAAATGCAGTCCTTATTTGTAGCCGGCAATGCCATCGGTGAACCTGGAGATATTTTAGTGACACTAGATGGCACAAGCGCAGGATTTGAATGGGCTGGTGGGCACACAGGTATCGTATCCGATGTACCTGGCTATGTAGTTGAATCTTTTGGTAACAAATCCATCGGATTAAACGGCGTACGGCATTGGGTGAACGATTGGAAAACAAGATACAAAAAAGTAAAAGCTTTGTGGGTAGAAGGTGCTGCTTCAAAAGATTACAAGTATGTAGCTGCCTACAACCGAGAACAAATCGGCAAAGGGTACAATTACAATTTTTTCAATATTACCACTACAGCGCGATTCTACTGTTCTCAGTTGGTATGGAGGGCATGGTATAACCGAGGATGGGATCTCAACTATGGAGGCTATGCCGTTTGGCCTGTTGATCTCATTAAAAGCCCCTATACGATCCCCTACTACTCACAAGGTTAAGCCATCAGGTTATTTTCTATGTTTTATAGAAAATAACCTGTTTTACAGAAGGAGATGGATATGTGAGACTCCGGTATTTTCTACATTTTCTTTGCATCAGCATTCTGATAACAAGCTGCACCGTTTCCTCCTTGCCAAGTACCCATACATTCGGGGCCATCTACACAAATGCCACTATACCTGACAGTGCTTTTGTCCTTTTCGACCAAAATGGAGATAAGGATGATGAATTTGAAATACCCGCAATGGGCATTTTTCAAATCGTAAATAATGGATCAGGAAATTTATTTTTCCCAGTTCAATATGAAAATAAAATTTATTCGCTAACCCTTGCAAATAATGAATTAAAAGAAGCAAAGAGTCACCTTTATCCTATTTATATGAAACAAACAGGAAACTTTCGTGTCACCACTTTTAATTCAGCACTACAAGCTGGCACAGTGGAGTGGCAGGAAGGAAAAACAAGCCGATCGACAATAGTATCAGGCTTTCCGCGAATCGCAACCTTTGACCAAACTTATATTTATGTCTTTGCTACGATTATAGAACAAAGAAAGCCTGTCCTTTATGTAATAAACCGTGATTCTGCAAAAATCACTGCGACGATACCAATCAAAATTGACCAAGCAAATGACATGCAAATCATCGATCATCACTTATTTATTACCTCTGTCGCCAATCAAAAACAAATCGCAATTTTCGATTGCAAAACAAAGAAAATCACCTATCAAACTTTGCCTGACTCACGACCCGAATATATTGTTACAACGTCACGGTACTTGCTCGTCTCATTTCAAAACAGTAAAAAATTGACGAAGATCGATCGGAAAACATATCGAATCCTCGAACAAATTGAACTCCCACAACCTGTTTTCAAACTAAAACAAAAAGCCAATGAATTATATGTGCTATCTCAAATCCCAGCAAATGGACAAGGATTGGTTGGAGTGTATGATATCTCAAATTGGAAATTGAAAAAAAAGTACCTTCTTCCAACGATTCGAGATACTACTGTCCAAGATATCGTCGTTTTCTAATTTTAATCCCTCCTGCAATTGGAGGATCTTTTTTTTGCTGTTTGGGATATTTGTCACGTATTTCTTGACTAGTCATATGTTACAAGGGAATCACCATTTAGGAAGGAGTACATCGCTGTGACAACACGTTACATGGATTACAAAAGCCGAGATGTACAATATTTTTCTGATGTCAATCAAAATCGATTTTTCACGCTCAATAATTGCAATTTTATAAATAAATTAGGTAGAGATGAATTAAACACATTAGGAAATGTTTCCTTGCTGGATATTTTTTTAAGCAAAAACCGTGTAGTAGAACCACATTATCATCAAAATGCTGCGGAATTGGTCTATTGTATTTCAGGTTCGGCGCTCGTTTCTCTTATCAATCCTTTTACCAATAAAAAATCAGACATTCCGATTACTCCAGGTCAAGTTGCAAATATTCCTCAAGGTTGGTGGCACTGGGAGGTAGCCACAACAGACGGAACTCATCTACTTGCCATCTTTGATGCACCTTATCCAGAGTATATTGCGGGTTCTGATATTTTAACCAAGACGCCAACTGAAGTTTTTACTCATACGTATTGTTTAGATCCAAAACTGCTAAAAAAAGCACTAGCTCCATTAAAAAATCAAATGCCTCTCATCGGACCAACGGATGAGTGTGTAGGTGAATCATGTTCCGAAACACAAAATTCCCAAGTTTCACAAACAAAAAAATACAAACGATCCAAGCAGGATAGTTATGAAAATAACCCCTACAATGGATTTTGGTATTAATAGTAAAAAACCAGCTTATCGACTGGATAGCCTACAAGCTGGTTTTTTTATTTATATTTTCGATACATACGGTGTGATATCAACACCCAATGCTTTAGCCAATCTTTCTCCATATTCCTTATCTGCTCGATAAAAATTGCAAATTGCTAGTAATTTAGTACGTTCATCTACATCTGACAAATCATTCGTCAAATTGTGTATCAGATTATTTTTTTCTTCTGCTGAAAAGGAATGATACAATTCACCAGCTTGCCGAAAATTAAGTGTTTGGGATATGGGCTTCCTACCAGCTGCACCAGTAAGTGGTGTTTCACTCTCTACATCATTACTGCCTGTTTCTTTTGGCGTATCATCATATCTATTTGGTTCATAGTTAATGGTGGATATATCCGTACGTGCTTGCATATTTCCATCTACCTGGTAATTGTTCACTTTTGTAGCATATGGGCAATTGATTGGCAGTTGCAAATAATTTGGCCCGATCCGATGACGTTGGGTATCTGGATAAGAGAACAATCGACCTTGCAATAGTTTATCTGCAGAGGGTTCAATACCAGGAACCAATGCACTAGGTGAGAAAGCAGATTGCTCTACTTCTGCAAAGAAGTTTTTTGGATTTCGGTTTAGAGTCATACGACCAACTAATTGCAGAGGGTATTCTTCTTCTGACCACACTTTAGTTGGATCTAAGGGATCGAATTCGAATTTATCAATAAAAGCATCTTCGTCTACTATGGGGAAGACTTGAACGTATAAATCCCACTCTGGAAAATCGCCCTTTTCAATATGATCAAATAAATCTCTTGTGGCATGGTTAAAGTCCTGACCTTGAACTACTTGAGCTTCACTCGCAGACAAATTCCTCACTTGTTGTAAAGGTTTCCAATGATATTTGACATAGAAGCGCTCGTTTTGTGTATTTACCCATTGGAAGGTATGGACACCAAAGCCATTCATCTGACGATAGTTGGCAGGGGTCCCGTAGTCAGAAAATACCCATGTAAGCATATGTGTAGACTCAGGAGATAGAGTCATAAAGTCCCAGTAACGATCTGGATCTTGTATGTTGGTATCTGGTGCGGGTTTTAGGGAATGCACCATGTCAGGAAATTTTATCGCATCACGGATAAAGAAAACCGGCAAATGGTTTCCGACCAAATCATAGTTACCTTCTTCTGTGTAAAATTTTGTTGCAAATCCCCGTGGATCACGAGCTGTTTCTGGAGAACCAGCTGGATGAATCACCGTAGAAAAACGAACAAATACAGGAGTTTCTTTACCTTTCTTTTGTAAAAATGCAGCTTTTGTATATTTCTCCATACTATTATGGACGGTAAAAACACCATGCACCCCTGCACCTCGTGCATGAACAACACGCTCAGGTACTCTTTCTCGATCAAAATGTGCCAACTTTTCTAATAAATGATAATCTTCTAACAGTGTAGGACCTCGTTGCCCAGCGGTACGTGAATTTTGATTATCTCCTACTGGAGAACCTTGATTAGTTGTTAAGCGTTCACTCATATAAGTAGATGCTCCTATCTGTAATTGATTATCTTTCCTATATAATAATAATTATAAAATGATATTTATTTCAAGTCTTTTTTCGATTTCATTTAGAGAAATTTGTATCAAACAAAATGAATATTTTTCCTGACTAAGGGGAGAGTAATTATATCAATCTGATGGAGGAATGTTCGATGCAAACACCACAAAATGGATTCCAAAATGAAAGACCACAACAAAACATGCAGACTGGCTCTGTTACCTATAACCACGGTGGTCATGAACTAAATGATGTACATGAAATACTAGGCGGTATGATCGGTGCATTGGAACAATATGCAATGTTCCGTGGTCAACTGAAAAATCAAGAATTAGTTCAAATCGCCAACAATCAATATCAATTTATTCTTGATGAATACAATATGCTTGTGCAAGCATTTTCGACAGGACAAGATCCAGCTCATGGAACCAATAGATATCAAATGGTTAATCAAAACAATGAGTCTATTGTTTATGGATTAAAACCATCTCCTACCCCTAAACAACCCAAACAACCTAATGCCATCGATGATGCTTGTATTTCAGGATTTATGCTCAATTTGGTAAAAGGGTTGGCTTCCTCGAAAGCTATGGCTGCAACAGAAGTAACCAACCCTGTCGTCCGCAGAGTCATTGCAGATGGCGTTCCAAATGCAATCGAAATGACCTATGAACTCTTCCTTTGGAGAAATAAAAATGGACATTACCAAGTTCCTCAATATGATCAGCAAACAACAAATGCATTAGTTCATGCATTTGCACCTGCCACTCCTGCTATGCATTAATAATTAAAGGCGATCCATGAGGATCGCCTTTTTTGTATTTATGGTAATATTCTCCCTATTATGCTTTCATTAATCGAATAGGGAAACTTTTTAACGCTTGACCGATTACTGAATCTGTTAAATGCTCTGTAAGCTTAAATCCTTCTACCTTTTGTATATTCGCAATCCGTTTCACGAATGTCGTTAAAGCAATATTGGCTTCCATTCTGGCGAGGGGGGCGCCTAAACAAAAATGGGGACCTGCTCCAAATGTGAGATGACGTTGGTTTCCTTGGCGGTGGATATCAAACTCTTCGGCATGACCAAATTGAGCTTCGTCTCGATTTGCGGAGCCAATCCATGCTACTATTGCTTGTCCTTCCTTCATCTCATGCCCAAAAACATTCGTGTCTATCGCTACCTTTCGATCCATAGTAGCTGGAAAACGGAAGCGGAGCACTTCTTCAATCATGTTAGGAACCAGTGATAGGTCAGCTTTCAGTTCTTGATAAATGCCTGGTTGGTCAAACAATAGTGAATAGAATACATTGGAAATAAGCGTAGTTGTCGTTTCATTACCTGCGCCTAGCAATCCAATGCTCGACATGACCACTTCTTCAACCGTTAGTTGTTCTCCCTCTAGCTCTGCTTTTGTCAAATCCGAGATAATGTCATCTACAGGATGTTTTCGTTTTTCTTGGACAATCGGATGCAAGTATTCTTGGAATTCCTTCATAGCCTTACCTTTTTCTTGGGCAATATCACTGTATGCCTCTTTGTTATAGGGGAGAAAGAGAACATCCGACCAAGCCTTAATTATACCCCTATCTTTAGAAGGAACACCTAACAATTCTGCGATTACCGTAACTGGTAAAGGAATCGCTAATTTCTGCACAATATCCACTGTAGACTCGCCTTCCATCTCTTCGACTAACTCATCCACAATAGCTTGTATTCTAGGTTCCCATTGTTTCAAATTTCTTGGCATAAATGCTTGAGACTGAAGAGCTCGTCGTTTCCAATGTTCAGGAGGGTCTACTAAGTTGATATTACTTCGGTTATCCATCTTCCGTGGAATAGGAATTAAACTTCGTACTTTTTTATTGGAAAATAACTGGTGATCAAAAAGCACAGTCTTCACATGATCATATAAAAATACATTCCAAACATCCTGCTCTGCATCATAAAAAACGGCATTATTCTCTCTCATCTGTTGGTACCAACCAAAAGGTTCCCATTGTTCTTCTTTTGAATTAAACTTTGATATTTCTTGTAAAAGAATAGTTTGATTTGATGAACTCATGACAAACGCCCCTTATATGTTAAATTAACATATTCACTCATGTGTTAATTTATCACATCTGGAAGCAAAATGAAACGAATTCACTAAAAAATCAAAAAAAGGGACTTCTCTCACGCAAAGAGGAATTGTGTATATAGAAAACCACCAACTCATAAAGAAGTTGGTGGTTTTCGTTAAGGAAAAGAAATTCCTAATAAAGCTGCAAAAAAATGATATATCATCGGGCTTATATGTTGAAAAACAGGAGTGAGTACAAATTCCCCGAGTGGCGTTATCCACAGAATAACGAAGACAAGTAATCCATAATGTTCGTATTGCTGCATTTTTAATCGGATACTCGGACTTACCAATTCTTCTATGATCCGGTACCCGTCCAGTGGAGGAAACGGAAAAAGATTAAACAGAAACAATACGAGGTTGAGCTGAACCACTACATCAATCAATCGAAATAATACCTCTGCAATGGCTACGTTACTCTCCAATACTCCCAATAGCAAAAATATTTTTAAAATACTCATAAACACAAAAGCAAGTAACAAATTACTAACTGGACCTGCTAAAGCTACACATACTCCTGCTATCCTTGGAGACTTAAAATAAAATCGATTAACCGGAACTGGTTTGGCCCAACCAAACCCCATTAAAAAAATCAGAATCGTCCCCACCGGGTCAATATGTGCAAGTGGATTTAAAGTTAATCTCCCTTCATTTTTTGCAGTTGGGTCACCAAATCGATAAGCAGTATAGGCGTGAGCTAATTCATGTATGGTAAATGCCAGCAATAAGGCGACTACTACGTAAGGGATATCCGCAAGCGGATAGGCGAAAAAAGACGAAAAATCCAATAAGTTCTCTCCTTTGTTATGCTTCCTGTCTCGATATCATTTCTTTCTCGTTTTTGTTTTGAAGCATCACTGCAAAAATGTAGAACAAAAAAGTAAATTGCACAATTATGGCCATGATCGAGAAAACAAGCAGACTCCCACCTTGCTCAAAAAATGTTCCTCCTAAAAAACTACCAAAGAAAAAGCCTAAGTAAGAAAAATTGGTTAACCCCAGGTATGTCCCTTTCATAGGACCGCCTAAATCAGCTACTTTTTGACGCCAGAGTGGGAAAAAGGCGATTTCTCCAATCGTATAAAACAAGACACCTACATAATATAAAGGTTCGTAAGGAAATGCAAAGCAGAGTAAAGAAAGACTAACAAACAGACACATGATAAACACAACGACAGAAGGTCTCCATTTAGAAGCCCAATTCATAATTGGCACAGCTAGGACAATAACTAACAAGGAATTTTCTACGTTTAAAAATGCATAGGTATGCATCTGATTTTGCTCATTTAATGCAATAGGAATGGTAGAGTCCAATTGAATATATCCTACCATATAGCAAATACCTGAAAATAGTAGAAGTAGTAACACACGGTCTTTGGAAATAATCCGCAATACCTCTGCCAAGGAGGGATTAGGTTGCGTTTGATCTGTCTGCTCTTCCTTCTCTTGTTTCACTTGAGGAATAAATCTATCTACGACAATTAGTACTAGAAATACAAGTCCCATATACGTAAACCAATTTTGTTCTACATATTTTCCAGTATATGCACCAGCCGCAGTCCCAATAATCGCTCCCCAATTCAAAATAATATATTGGAAGCGATTTATGTTACTTTGCTGATCAGTTGGAACAGAAGCAAACATTCGAGATAATATGACAACCTCAACCGTGCTTCGGCAAAATCCATTGAGTATTGCCAAACACATCAATATCCAAAAAGACTGGGTAAATCCATATCCAACAAACGATACCGACCATAGGATGAGAATGACCACATATACACGCTTTGAACCAAATTTATCGACCAAATATCCTACTAATGGCCCCCCAAAGGCACCAATAATCCATCCAATTCCTAAAATCCATCCAACTTCAGACTCATCATATCCTATCTTCCCCAAATAAATGATGGACAGAGGAAGCATCATAAAAGTAATAAAACGTGTAAGAAAGTTTACCCCAGCAAGATACCAAACTCCTGCTGGGTATGGGGGAAAAAATCTTTTTATGCCCATCACTCTCTTCCTCCAATATTATTCAGATTTTTCCCAAACACACGCTTGTTGGAACCAATTATTGGCTTCTATCAGCCTTTCTTTTAATTGATCTTCTGTATCCGCCTCAACAATCATATAGGCTATATGTTGAGAACTATAGGCAACTCCATCAAAATTAGTCCCTAACTTAATATTTAAACGATATTGGACGATCCAAGGAAAAGGCGCCTCTATTGGAGCATCTACCAGTGTCCCTTTTTGGGGAATAGGCACAACATGACCCGCCAATCTTTTTAAGCTCACAGCTGATGATGTTTTTTCTTTCCCACAAAAAGCTCGGGTTAATGCTTTTGTAATATGAAAATCATACGCGACATCTATCATATCCACAATTCTCGCTCCGCCAGGTCGACTAGCAATTTCACAAAATACTAAACGATCGTCAGGAGTATGAAAGAATTCAGCATGAAAGATAAAACTATCAGCAGAACCAAGAGTATGAATTACTTTTTCTGTTTCTTCTATGAGTCGTTTACTAAGTGGACTGTCCGGGGGCAGTGTAAAACTACCAGCTATATCGTTTTGATCTAAGTATATCAATGAATCTTCTAAATACTTCGAGGCACAGATGAGAATCAGCTCATTGTCTTGAATATACCCATCGACATGATACATTTCGCCAGGTACATATGTTTCCAACAATAGATTATTTGTTGGTTGATGACTAGCAAACTGATACATCGTCATATCGGATGCTAATTTTTCCAAATCTTTTTCATTATGAATCACGCTTGTCCCCATTGATCCAGCACTGTCAGCAGGTTTTATGACTACAGGATAGTTATATTGATCGATAAAACGAACAGCATCTAGAGGATAATTCATTTCTTGAAAGTGAGGAATTTCTATTCTATCATTCTGTTGTAAAACTGATTTCATCTTTATTTTATTTCGATAGCGAAATGCATTATCATACGATTGACCCTTTATTCCCAAGCTCTCTCGTAATTTTGCAGCTCGCAAAAGATCAAATTCATGTAATGCGATAATGGTATCAAAATGATACTTCTCAAAAAGTTGTTTGGCTCTAAAATCTACCAGACCAGATTCATAATTAGGAAAAGACTCAAAATACAAAAAATGGTTACTTTCAAACTGTTCCCCCACTGACGAATGGGTAAGAAACAAAATTTCTTCCTGTACATCTTCTAGCCATTTTTTGTAAGGAAAAAACTCATAGCTGTTTTGATTAAGAATGAGTATGCTCATCTGCTTTCCCTGTCCTTTGGTTTTTGTGTTAGAATAATTGCTGCATTTTTTAGTCAGTTAATAATGTGAAAAGAATTTACAATCCATATTTTTATATTAAAAATAAAATATTTCATTTGTCAATTAAATATATAATCACTTATTTTGACAAAAAGTTTTTCAGTAATCATTATGGGAAAATTTCGTATGTAACTCAACTCTAACGCTTTGAATTTTTCCCAAATAAAAAAGGTAGCTCTCTGCTACCTTTTAGTCTAATATGGATTCATCAGTTTGCATTCTTTCCCATAAATCTTGGTATTCTTCTGAGGTTATCCCGGCTTTAGACTGAAAAATTTCCTTTGCATCTGCTCTGGCCACTTCTAAAATTCGCTCATCATGGGTAAGATCAGCTAGACGAAATTCTGGTAAACCACTCTGTTTTACTCCTAAAAAATCGCCTGGCCCTCTCATTTGCAGATCTCTTTCGGAAATCACAAATCCATCTGTAGTTTCTGTCATAATCTCCATTCGTTCTTTTCCTGTTTCTGATTTTGGATTTGCAACTAACACACAAGTTGACGCTCCTCCACCACGGCCAACTCTCCCTCTTAATTGGTGCAATTGTGCTAAACCAAAGCGATCCGCATCATAGATGACCATAACAGTAGCATTGGGTACATTCACTCCAACCTCAATTACGGTGGTCGAAATTAAAACTTGAACATCATTTTGTTCATAGAGACTCATGATTTCCTCTTTTTCAACAGAACTCATACGACCATGCAATAGACCGACACGAATAGGAGATAATTCCAATGTAACTTGTTCAAATAACTCTACTGCATTAGCCAAATCTAACTTTTCAGATTCCTCTATTAATGGACAGATAATATATGCCTGTCTACCTGCTTGACATTCTTTTGCCACAAACGCGATTATTCTTTTCCATGCTTCTTTTTTCACCCAATAGGTTGCAATAGGTTCACGACCTGCCGGCATCTCGTCAATAATCGAAACATCCATTTCTCCGTAAACTGAAATGGCCAGCGTTCGTGGAATTGGGGTAGCTGTCATCATCAAAACGTCTGGAAACTCCCCTTTTTCACGAAGTGTACCTCTCTGTTTAACTCCAAATCGATGTTGTTCATCCGTGATGACCAAACCTAGTTTTTGGTACACGACAGCTTCTTGGATCAATGCATGAGTTCCAACTATCACATCAGCTGAACCTTGCTGAATCTGCTCTAACGTTTCTCTCCTGCTAGCAGCTTTCATATTTCCCGTGAGTGTTACTACTTGTAATCCCCATTTCTCCAAAATGGCTTTCAAGGAAGTTGCATGTTGGTCTGCTAAAATTTCAGTAGGTACCATCATAGCACCTTGATAACCAGATAAGTAATTCGCATAGAGAGCGATTGCCGCTACAACTGTTTTTCCAGAACCCACATCTCCTTGTAATAAGCGATTCATTTGAAACGGAGATTTCAGGTCAGCACAAATTTCGTCTACTACTCTCTGCTGTGCACCAGTCAATGGGAATGCTAGATCGTCTATCATTTCTTGCAATTTTCCTTCGTCGATTTCTCTAGATATCCCTTTTGTCTCACGGCGATTTTGTAACCTGGACCATATTAAACGGCATTCATACAGAAATAACTCTTCATAAACAATGCTTCGACGTGCCTGCTGACTATCTTTTATATCCCTTGGGAAATGAAGAAAGTACATTGCCTTTGCTCTTGGTATCAATCGATATTTAGAACGTAAGCTTGCAGGTAACACTTCTTCAATTTGACTACCATATTCCTTAAAGGCTTCCATGATGAGTTTTCTTAACCAAGACACTTTTATTTTACTGGTCACGGAATAAATAGGTTCAAAATGACCAAGTTGAGCTTCTTGTTCTTTTTGACTAAAAAACGTTCTCTCCCCATTGATCAATAATTTTTCACGATCCCATCTTCCTGTCACCATAATCGTAGAGCCATATGAAAGTTTCGGCTTCAAATAGTGCTGATTAAACCACATCACCGTAATGGGTATACTATCTACTTCCATCTTTACCGTCAGACGAGATTGTTTTTTTCCAAACCAACGCATGCTGGGACTGCCGACTATCCTTCCACGAAAAGTTACCCTTTCTTCATGTGGAGCATCAACTGGACTAATTAGTTGAAAGTTATCATAGCGGAAAGGGTAATAAGTAAGTAGATCTTCCATACTTTTGATACCTAGCTCAGCTAAATGTATTGCTCTCTCTGGTCCCACTCCGGGCAATTCAGTAACGGGAATATACGTAAGTTTTGTCATTCGTCTTCCTTTGTATTTTGAAAAATTTGTCTCTCTAAGGCTCTTCCAGTAGGAGTGGCCGCCAATCCGCCAAGTGCCGTTTCACGAAGTGCAACAGGCATATCTCGACCAATTTTATACATGGCGCTGATTACTTCATCAGTAGGAATAATACTTTTCACCCCTGCCAATGCTAGGTCAGCTGCAACCATTGCGATCGCTGCTCCCATTGCATTTCGTTTTACACATGGAGCCTCTACTAAACCGGCAATAGGATCACATACGAGTCCTAACATATTTTTCAACGCAATGGCAACTGCTTCTGCACTTTGCGAAGGAGTACCACCTGCCATTTCTACCACTGCTGCTGCCGCCATTGCGGTAGCACTTCCTACTTCTGCTTGACAGCCACCAGTCGCCCCTGAGATACATGCATTGTTGGCAATACAATACCCTATGGCGCCAGATACAAATAAGCCTGCTATCATCGCATCACGGTCCAACTGAAACTTCTTCGCTGTCGTAAAAATTGTACCTGGCAATATACCACATGCACCAGCTGTTGGAGTAGCCACGATGATCCCCATCATTGCATTCACTTCGGAGACTGCGGTTGCACTTGCTACTGCATCCAATACTGTTTCTCCTGAGAGTAGTACAGGGGCATTTTCTTTATAAGCTTGAATGCGTTTCGCATCTCCACCAGACAAGCCACTAGCCGAACGGCTATCTTGGGATAGACCTCGTTCGATGGCTTGTCCCATCACATCCAAATTTCTCCCCATTTCCTGCCAGATCTCTTCACGAGATCGATTCATCACTTCAACTTCTTGTCGAATCATTACTTCGGAAATTTTCAGCCGTTCTGTTTCTGCTAGTTCCACTAATTCTGCTACGCTTCGAAAATTCACAGGTCCTACTCCTTTCGAAATAAAAATGACAATTATTTCACTAAACACCATTCCAAAAAGCTTGTTATCAAATAGAAACCACCGACTAGCGGTGGCTCTAATTATTTAGCACTGTCACCGAGTACATACCCGATTTTTGACGAATTTCTTTTAATAATTCGGGTGTGACACTTTGATCTGTTTCAATAGACATTAGCGCTTCCAAACCTTTTTCCTTACGAGCTACTTGCATATAGCCAATATTAATCTCATGCTTCGCTAAGATAGTAGCTACATCGGCAACAGCACCAAATTGATCTTTATGAAGCACAAGAAGAGTGGGAGAATTTCCTGAAAGCTTTAATTCAAAGCCATTTAGCTCTACAATCTCTATTTTTCCGCCACCGATGGAAATACCGACTACTTCTAATTTTCCTTGATCATCAGAAAGAAGGATACGAGCTGTATTTGGGTGATCTGCTATTTCTTCTGATTCGACAAACAGAACATCTATTCCTGCTTTTTTTGCCATTTGTAATGATAGTGGCATGCGCTCATCATAAGTGTCAAAGTCCAGTATTCCACCTACCAACGCAATATCAGTACCATGCCCCCTATATGTCTTGGCAAATGATCCATACAAAGTGATGGTAATCTCCTTAGGAACTCGACCAAATATCGTCCTAGCTGTTCGCCCGATTCTTGCTGCACCTGCTGTATGGGAACTCGATGGACCAATCATTACAGGACCGATAATATCAAATACAGTACGGTATTTCATATCTCATCATTCTTTCTTTAAAGGAACTAGGATATAAGCAAGGGTAGCAGGCCCTGTATGTGTACCGACAACAGGACCAATCGAAGAAATCACTTTCTCACGAATATCGTATTCAGGCTGTTCCATTAACTTTTCCATCCATCGACTGGCTTCTTCAGGTGCATCAGCATGAATGACTGTAGCTGACAAAGCACCATCCGGGATCTTTTCTTTGACAAGTTCTAAAATACGACCAAATGCTTTATTTTTACCGCGAACTTTTTCTAAAGAATAGATTTCTCCTTCTTTGTTGATGGAAAGTATGGGTTTAATATTTAAAAGAGACCCAACCACAGCTGCCGCTTTTCCAATCCGACCGCCTCTTTTCAAGTATTCCAATGTATCCACTAAAAAATATATTTGTTGATTTTCAATATAATAATTTGCAATCTCCAGGCATTCTTCTAGACTTTTAGCAGCAAGCGCTGCTCTTGCTGCTGCTACTACAACAACCCCAATACCATAAGAAGCAGATTTAGAATCAACAACAGTTAATTTTACATTTGCTTCCTCTTCCAACATTCCTTTTGCTAACACAGCTGACTGATAGGTACCGCTTAATGCAGAGGAAAGATGAATCGAGATGATCTCTTCAGCACCATCTGCGATTGCTTGTTTATAAGCATCACAAAAATCCATAGGTGATGGCTGTGAAGTAGTAGGGAGTTGTTCTGCTACTTCCAATCTGCGATAAAACTCCTCTGGTGTGAGGGTCTTTCCATCTAAATAAGATTGGTTATCCAAATGTACCTTCAATGGAATAACACGAATATTTAATTCCTCTTGAAGTTCTTTGGGAATATCTGCTGTACTATCCGTAAACACATGAACACGCGCCAATACCATTCCCCCTTCTCCTACTCCACTGCAAATAAGAAATAATAAAGTGGCTGACCACCTTCATAAACCTCATATTCAACATCTGGATATGACTCTGTTAAGCGAGCAACTAATTCATTTGTTTCCTCTTCAGATACATCACTGCCAAACAGTACGGTAACTACTTCCGTCTCTGATGTCATCATATTAGACAGGAGTTCGCAGGAAGTTTCTAACATATTTTTTCCGGCAGTTATAATCTTTCCTTCCCGAATCCCCAGAAAATCGTCTTTTTCAATGGTAACCCCATCCACAACCGTATCACGAACTGCATAGGTTACTTCTCCAGATTGAACAGAAGTAAGAGCTCTGTTCATCTTTTCTTTATTATCTTGTATTTCTTTTTCTTCATCAAATGCTAGCAAAGCAGACAATCCCTGTGGAATGGTTTTCGTTGGAATTACGGTTACATCGACATCTACTAACTCGCCTGCTTGCTCTGCTGTCAAAATGATATTTTTGTTATTTGGTAAAATCAATACATGTTCTGCTGATATCGAGTCCACAGCTTTTATTAAGTCTTCTGTGCTGGGATTCATCGACTGACCGCCAGTGATCACGACGTCAACCCCAACGCTTTCAAATATGTCACTTATTCCTTGTCCTGTAGCTACTGCTACAATCCCATATGGCTTTTCTGGTGTCTTTTTTTCGATAGGTGCTTGATGAATGGCATCAACTCCGGTAACGTTTTCAAACTGCTCTCGCATATTATCAATCTTAATCCGGGTTAAATCACCATATGTGGAAGCATAGTTTATTGCATCACCAGGATGCTCTGCGTGTATATGTACTTTGACCAATTCATCATCAGAAACAACCAATAAGGAATCTCCATACTGAGAAATCTCTTCCCGAAAATGAACTTCATTAAATTTACGAGTTTTCCGTCTCGTTGTGGAAAGTAAAATCATAAACTCCGTACAGTATCCATGTATGATCGTTACAGGATCTATATTTGCACCAGCATGTGCTTCGTGCTCCAAATCTTTTAAGCTTGGCAAATTGGATGTAGGTTTTGCTTCAAGTGACACTTCTTCTCCAGCTAGCACTTTTCTCATCCCTTCATAAACAAATACCAATCCTTGCCCTCCTGCATCTACTACACCCGTTTGCTTCAATACTGGCAATATATCCGGAGTTCGAGCCAGTGACTTTCGCGCTTCTTTTACAACGGCATCCATTACTTGGAGAGCTTCATCTGCTACACGCGCTTGGAATACACCTGCTGCTGCCGCCTCTCTTGCGACGGTTAAAACCGTACCTTCTACTGGTTTTATCACTGCTTTGTATGCTGTATCCACTCCTGCTTGAAAAGCATCTGCTAGTTCTTTTGGACCGATGACTTCACTTTTGGACACAGCTTTTGCAAACCCGCGAAACAACTGAGATAAAATCACTCCAGAATTCCCACGAGCTCCCATCAAAAGGCCTTTTGAAAGCGCTTCCGCTAATTTACCTACTGCTGGCTCTGCCGCTTTTTTTTCCATTTCAGCAACACCAGACGTGATCGTCAGGTTCATGTTCGTACCAGTATCTCCATCTGGAACTGGGAAGACGTTGAGCGCATTCACTCGTTCTACATTATTCGTCAACTCCATCGCTCCAGCTCTCATCATCGAGAGAAAGAGAGGTGCATTAATCGTTGCTTTTTCCAACCGAGGACCTCCTTAATCTTCGTTAACTAGACGTACGCCTTGAATAAAAATGTTCACATGTTCTACTTGAATGCCCAGTAACTCATTTAAGGTATATTTCACTCTTGATTGTACACCTTTGGCTACTTCTGAAATTTTCGTACCATAACCAACTATAATATGCATATCGATCGTGACACTTTCTTTATCCGTGTGTACTTCTACTCCTTTAGAAGAATTATCTCTTCTTAGCAATTCCGTAATCCCATCTTTTAGTTGACTACGGGAAGCCATACCTACTAAACCATAACATTCAAGTGCGGCGACACCAGCCAAAGTTGCGATTACATCATTTGCAACATTGATGTGACCGAGTTTGTTTGAAAATTGTAAACTCATTTCATCAACCTTCCTTATATGACTCAGATATAATAGTATTCTTTGTGTAATGGATATAAATTACAAACAATTCCCCTTATATGGCATGATATTTTAAAATGGCTTTTGTTCATTGTACAATAAACCAGTTAAAGAAGGAAAGTGGATTGCAAGAAGCCCCCAGAATATGCTACAATGGCAAACGTTAGTGTTAGGAGGTGTAACAATGGCTCGTCGTTGCTTTATCACAGGAAAACAAGGACATGCAGGTAACAATGTAAGTCACTCCCATCGCAAAACCCGCAAAAAATGGGGCGTAAACGTACAAAAAGTTCGTATTTTGGTTGATGGAAAACCAAAACGTGTGTACGTGAGCACAAAAGCACTCAAATCCGGCAAGGTAACTCGTGTATAATCGGATAGATGCAAACGAATCCAGATCGGGCAACCGGAACTGGATTTTTGTTTTTATTTATATAGATAAAAAGTTCACTTTCCACTTTTGTAACAACCAATGAAGTAAGACCTTAACTTATTACTATCATTTGTAGGATTTTGAGGGCGATCACTTCCAGTTCTTCAGAATTGGAAGTGATCGTTTTTTAGGTGGCTTCCTAACTCTATTTCTTCCATGCAGAACAGCGGCGAAAAGTCCACTCAAATACAGGAAGAGAGAGCAGGAGAATAATCGGCAGAACGAGCCACATTGTTTCTCCCACATGGTCTCGAATCATTCCAAGACCATAGATACCGATAATCCTACTCCCTCCTTGAACCAGACGGCTGGTTGAGGCCGCTCTTCCCTTTTGATCAGTGAGGAGATATACCTTTGTTCCTAGGATTTGAGTTTGAATCCCACTGAAGATAACCCCAATAACAAAGGAAGCTACCATTAGCCCTACGACATTGGGCCAGTAAAAGAAGAGCATGGACACTGATGCGATAGCCACACCAAATCGAATAAATGCCTTCTCATTCTCTTTGATCTTCTTGAGCAGGTTAGGTACGATCCAACCAGCCAAACCGCTGCCAGCATAGCTGCCCACTCTGACGATGGTTCCATTTTCGACACCCAAATCGATCACAACATAAGCGATAAACACACTTTGGATGACCATGATGCCCATCATTGGAACGCTCAGTCGGAATACTTCTGGATGAGGTCGAATGGAGGCTTTCTCCGGTACTCGATTGGACTGCTGTGTATACATCAAGACTATGATCCCAAAGATCGTCAGAATGGGTCCAACCCATTTCCATACAGCCTGGTATTCACTCGCCAACCAAGACCCGATGGCTGCACCAACTACTCCGCCAAAAAAACCCACCATAAACAGCTGACCAAAGCCCTTGCCCTGCTTTTCCTTTGGTAGCAGATCTCTGATCTGGATCGTGTTTGCTGTCAACGCAATCCCACAGACCATAAATCGCATGAGAAGACAACCCAAGACGACAAGTCCACCCAGCATCGCCCCTATCGCTCCTGTGATGAGCAAAATCAATAAAGAGATAAACTGCACTTTCTTTGTCCCATATCGATCAATCAATACCCCACTGATTGACCAACCGATTACTTCGACAAGTGTCGTAATAATCACCATTGCTGTGATCAAGGAGGACATTTTATGGAGGCTCATCCACAAGGTATAAGCACTACCATAGATATCGATATTGAGTGCAATAATAAACAGAACAAAGACCGTGAGGATGGTCTTTCTATTCCAGATGTCCGGGTCCGGTTTTCGCATGAATCTGCCTTTCTTCGAGTCGGGAACCCTTTCTCATCAACTTCCCTATCCATTTTCTTTGTTATAGTAGGTTATGAAGTTGATTCCTATTTATAGAATATGCACAAATTTCATATATTACAAGATACGAAACATACTCCTATTTTGTTACTCTTTCACTTTTATTGACTAAAAATGATAAACTCGGGTAGTACACGGAATAAAAAAATTACAAATTTGTAATACTCAAATTATTTTTTTGTTACAAAACAGGATACTAGAACAATTTCACTAACCGAAATGCTATAATATTTTCCAAAATACATACAAAGAGGTTTAAAATGGTATACGAAACACAAAAAGTAACATTCACCAAACGTCGTATATTGAAGTCTTGGGAAAAAGAATGCAGAAGTCTGAAATATTTGATACCGCTTGCAAAAAGTAAGTTTGATTTTATCACGCTAGGGTTTCAGATGATCGGTCGAATGAAGCCATTACTGGAATTAGGCTTTCACGAAGACTATCCATCCGGACGTCCTCATATGGCAAATATGATCGAATGGATGATAAGGAATGGATGGAATGAAATGGCGTTTGAATTTCGAGAGTTTTTCGATCAAGTGGAGGAATACATGAAAGAAGCTCATCAAGCATAAGCGATGATGAGCTTCTTTCATGGGGTTTTATCGTTATTTTATTAAATCGATCCATCTTTGCTGACAATAACAAATATATATAGATCGAAAGTGCTTTCTGCATTTTTAAAAGCGCTCCGATTTTTCATTGACCAAATGTCCACCCAATAATAAAATGATAAGTAGCCTCTACAACAATCATCAAATGGAGGGATTGTTATGGATTTATATTATGAAGTAAGTGGTACTGGAAAACCAATCATTCTTCTCCACAGTGGTGGCGCTGATTTGCGTGATTGGAAGTTTGTTGTACCTCTTTTAGCCAAAAACTATAAAGTGATCGCAGTAGACGGCCGTGGTGCCGGTAGATCTCCATCACCTGTAGAACCTGCTAACTATATACAAGATTTACTCGATTTGCTTAATCATCTTCAAATCGCTCAAGCTACCCTAGTTGGACATTCAATGGGGGGGCAGATCGCCACAGACTTCGCATTGCAATATCCAGAAAGAGTATCAGAACTTATATTAATTGCACCTGAATTATCCGGCTTTGAACGCTCGTTAGAATTCAAAAATTGGATGAAAAAAGTCAATTCAGCTTTACCTGATATGGATAAAGTTGCAGAGATTTCCCTAAGTGCTCCTTTATATCAAATCACGATGGCTAGTCCTCATCGTGAACTAATGGAAGAGATGCTTCGTCATCATCTAAAGAAAATCGAGGAATGGACTACGTTTGAATCCGTTTGGCCAAAGCCTGCAATCGAACGATTGGAGCACCTATCCGTCAAAACGCTATTTATCATTGGTGAAGTGGAACTTCCTGATAACAAGCTTGTGGCAGAACACTTCCAAAGGGTTCCAAATATACGTTTTGTGCTCCTATCTGATGCCGATCATATGGTAACCTTAACCCATCCTAAAGCACTGACTCATCATATTACCCGTTTCTTGGAGGAATAACTCATGCCACGAACGCAGGAAGAAAATGAACGAATACGGCAAATATCCATAGAAAAGATCCGTACCGCAGCAATGGAATTATTCATGATGCAAGGATATCACGCTACTTCTATTAACGACGTTGCCAAACACGCTGGTATCTCCAAAGGACTCCTTTACAATTATTACAAAGGAAAAGAAGAGCTCCTATCTACCATGATTGAACATCGGATCGGTGAATTGGTTCAAGTGATGGAAAAAGCAATGCTTTATGCATCACCCACTGACCAATTGAAACACATCATCAATGGTGCGCTCGATAATGTACATCAAAATCCTGAAATATTTCGGTTCTATCTCCATTTGCAAACTCACCCCGAGTCAGATGAAACAGTAGCCAAATATGGAAAATTGCTGACCGACGAATACTCCAAACAATTTCAATTCCAATGTGAGATATTTGAGAGATTAGGAGCCACAGAACCAAGAAAAAGATCACTATATTTTTCCTCAACCCTTCAAGGTATCATGTTGATGATCTCTACTTATCCTGAGCAGTTTCCTATTGAGGAGATAAAGACACAAATGATTAATGAATTTTGTAGGGAAGATTAATTTATACTAGTGAATGGATTTAACCAACACTTTGTGAAATATAATAAAACCCTCATCTGATGTGCACTCCAAAAGTTAGACCAACAAATCTAACTTCACAGGGGTGATTTTTTCATGAAGAAAACTTATCAGAGTTTCATTATTAAATTCGTTCTCAGAAATCTGAAATTGCCATATACAAGAAGTAATTTTTGCCCGCTAACAATAATATTAAGTTCTTGGATGATGAATAAATGAAATAAAGGAGCATATAGAGAGTTTTCTTTCCTTCGTTTGAAGTAAATTAGCTTAGTGCTTTAAAGTAAACACATACATAGATCCTTCCTCTTCATTTCCTGTGAGTATGGTGTTAAATTCTAATTTATTACTCGATGGACTCCAAAGAACAGGGTGCATACCATCAAAGAAAGCAGGAAGGTCAGTCGCTAAGAGAGTGGAACGATTTGTCTGCAAATCAGATACATATAAAGTAAACGATGTCATGGATTTGTTTGGTTTAAAGTAAGCCATCTTACTTTGATCAGGTGACCAGCTGAACCCAAAAGCGTTTTCATCCACTGTTTTGATCTTATTGCCATTTAGATCAATGATATTAAGAATTCCTTTATCTTTCATTGGTTGGATAACCGCTAGTTGTTTTTGATCATGGGATGAGATAAATTCGTGTACCTGCTTCTGAATAATTTGTTTTTTATTCGTTTTTAGATCTAGACGAACTAAATTATAAATCGGCAATATTGTGTTTAATTTGCTGACTCATGTGAAAAATCCCGCGACTTAAATCCCCGATTTCATCTTGTTTTTTCATAGGAAAAATCGCTTGGAACTGACCCTGTTTTATTTTCTCCACTGCTTGTTTGAGTTTAATAATAGAACTAGTTAAACGATTAAAATAAAGATAAGCGAACAAAAAGCTGCTGATAAATGCAATTGCACCAATAACGAAAAATAACATTTCTATTTCTTTGTAGAATGATTTGGTGTCCGTTAGCGGATATATAAATTGGATGACTCCATAAGGGTAACCAAACTGTAACAATGGAGCAAAAAAACTAAGTGTATCCCCTTCCGTTTTGGAAACAATTTTGTTTTGTAATGCAATGCGAATTTGATTTTGTACATCTGTTTTAGATAAAAAAGGAACAGAATTTCCTACCACTTTGCCATTGGCATCATATAAAATCACCTGCATGCCACTGATAATTCCTAATTGTTCTGCCAGCTCTGGACCATTTTTTTTATTCAATCCGTAATCATTTGGATTGTTGCTGTTTATATCTTGATTGATCGTCTGTCGAATATAAAAATTAGCCGCCTTGCTTTGTTCGATCAAATTATTTTCGTTTCGTTTCATTTGATCTTTTTCGATTCCATTTAAGATGAATAAACTCATAAAAAATATCGTTCCCAGCAAGAGGATTGCGAGAAAAATACTCGATTTTACTTTAACACTGCTTCTCATTTTATTTTCCCTACTGCCTTATATCCAACTCGATGTACATTTTGGATTAACTCCTTATAACTCCCTAACTTTTGTCGCAATCTACGAATGTGAATATCGACAGTACGAGTCCCACCGATGTAATCCATTCCCCATACGAGATCTAACAATTCCTCTCTCGTGTATACTCGTTCCAAATTCATGGTCATTAGAACTAATAAATCGAATTCTTTGGGGGTTAGGTCAAGGGGTTGTTTTTCCAACTCGGCTCTTCGCTTCTTCTGCTCGATTTGTAGATCATGGATTCGGATCATTTCATTTTCATTTTGGTCAAACTTTTGAAATCGTCTGAGTAACGATTTCACTCGTGCGAGCAATTCTCGCATATCAAAAGGTTTCGTAATATAATCATCAGCACCTAAGTCCAAACCAAGAACCTTGTCCGAGATATCTGTTTTAGCTGTCACTAGAATAATTCCCATTTTATCCCTTTTTTCGTATCTTCGACAAATCTCATAGCCTGATCGGTTTGGCATCATGATATCTAAGATAACAATATGAGGCTGGAAAGCAGCAATTTTTTGTTCGGCATCCTCCCCATCATATGCCACTTCGACCGTATATCCTTCTCGACGCAATGCATATCCAATCGCATCCGTAATGTTTTTCTCGTCATCCGCAACTAAAATTTTCATATATTCTCTTCCTTGCTGCTTTTTAGAAAAGTATCATGTATTCTTTTTCCGAAATTATCATCGATGAATCTCTCTTCAAATGGCTATCTCCGCTTTTTAAAAGTCCCTTTTCGGGGTTTCACCGCACATATTAAAACATCTTAGTTAAAGGAGGTTTTACTAATGGGCAGTTCTGATGATATGCTGAAAAATCCTTGGGCTGGATCAGGAGGCGAAAAGGTCACCGAATGGCAAGATGGCAAAGGAATAGAAGATCAAATCGAATCTGGCAAAGGTGTAGATACAACGATTTCCCCATGGGACAGTACGAAAGCTGATTTTTAAGCATCATAATATCTGTAAAAAATAGCATATCCTCTAAATCCATATAAATCACGCCAACTGGTAATAATACAAAAAAGGAGTGATTTATTTTATGAAGAAAAAAGACAAACAAAAAGAGCCTACCATTGCAAATGGTATGGATGATCAAGAAGAATTAAAGCAAAACGCAACCAAAGAAGAGATCGCGAAAGGAGATTATACAAAAGTTGTCACTCTATCCTATGACGAAGTAAACCCTTCTTAATAGGAAATATGATTCCTGCAACAAATTCACACTTCCTGACAACGCAAAAGAGCGGCAATGGCCGCTCTTTTGCGTATTGAATTCGTTTTCATTCAACCCTATTTAAGCTCTACTATTATTAATATGATCCTGTTTTCGCACTTACTGTATCCCCATAGATATCGGCAAAACCTTGGGCATATGAAGTGTAAGGACTATAATCCCAAAGTTGTGGAGTATAACAAGAATGTTGATTTTTATTTACTACTCCGTTTCCACCAGAGTCAGCACAATCGCGTTGTGCTCCATCACTTCTGCGAATATACGCATCCGCATATCCATTAGACGGTGCGCTATTGTATAGATAGATATAACCCCAAGCAGTATGGCATCCTGCACTACCTTTTAGTTGCACATATCCAATATCTTTTCCGTTCTTGTAAATATGCTTTGTTGCATACGTAACTGGCTTGTTATACGCACAACCAGTTGTATAAGGATCTGTATCACTGGGATAACTCAAAGCATAAGCTTTATTCCATTCCAGCGCAAATCCTGAGGCGAAAATAGAAAGCATAAAAATAAAGGTCAATCCTAACAACTTCCCTCTCTTCACTTCCATACACCTCCCCATTTTTATCCTATTAATTACATTTATATAATCAATAGGATTATTCAAATTATAAACAAACGATTGATATTTAATATTAAAGGATTATTTCATTTATATTAATGTATTGTTAAACTAGATTGAAATAAGGAGAATAACGGACTTAAACATAGTAAACAGCAAGTATATTCATATTCATCATAAGATTCCCATATCTAATTATAATGTAAATTTAATATTTAAATAAAAAATAAATCCATATATGCTTCATAGTTCTGATCGACTTTTCACACTATTGGTAATTATGGTACTGCTCACTTTATAAGCTGAATACGCAATATTCTACCAAGTTTATTTCACCTTTCACATACAATCCCTATGTAGCTTATAAACAGCCATCCCCTGTCATGTTGGAACACATGACAGGGGATTTGTTCTCCCTTATAGGGATAGGAAGGCTAGATTTTCTTCATCAGAGATACCGGTCGACTTGTGTAGATCGCCATGGCGAATACCAAGGATCGAATGCCCTTGACGACTGGCTGCATCAACTCATCTCGACACTCTTTCCAAGTTTGCTCCTCTTGGATTCGAAAATACTGTACCAAATAGTACAGTGCAATACCGCCAGCTGGGAGCAGCACCAGTTGCAGACCCCAAATAGCCTTGTATGGCAAATCGAATCGCTGTGTCATCCATCCGAGAGCAAACATCATCAAATAATCGACAGCAACCATCAATTTCACCACACCTACAGCACCTGTCTTTTGCTCCATATGCCGAAACAGGAGCTGGGACTGGATCGTAGACAAGAGTGCATTAGCTAGTGCATTGAGAAACATCGCCACGAACACAACCCTCGAAGTGACCGTTGTCTGACATGCAACCAATGTCAACCCTGTTCCTGTCAGGACATAAGAACATGTCAATGTCTGACGATTATACTGTGGAGGAATCAAAGGTGCGACCCATCCACCAACCACACCGCCGATCGTGGTTCCAGATAGAACGATACTGACCAAAGCAACATTTTTCAGCAGCAGTGGTACATAAAGGGGACCGATGGTGACGGGAAGTAGACTTGGCAAATAAGTCAGCACCACAAGGCAGAACAACCTTGGAGTCAAAACGATCTGCTCTTGGTTCTGAATCTGCTGTCGCTGCCGAAGCAGTCGCAGCCAAAAGCACCAAAAAGCAATCATCACGGGTGTCGCCAACCATGCCCAGAGGACAACAGCATTCAGAAACACGAACCCTAGCACATATCCAGCTAGTGTATACGGACCGATTACCAGTACAAGGAGCGGAAAGAGAGGTTCCTTTGTTTTTTTATCTGCCGACCTCTCCTTTACCTGTTTCTTCTGTACGGCCTTCGACCGTTGACTCGCATTATTCGCATGCTTAGGAAAAATGATCCAAGCCGGGATACTAATCATCAGAGGTGTACAAGCAGCCATCGCTGCCCATACATAGTTCGGAAGCATTCTATCCATTACCAAAAAGCTCACGGAACTGAAACTCAGGTAAACGAGAGGAAAAACAGTAGCCTTAAGTGCTACTCCCCTCTGATGCACCTTAGCTCGTTGGCCCAATTGAGATCGATAGAATGTATCCGTACTCATAAAGAGCATACCTGAAAATCCACCATACACCGCCGGAAAAATAATGAGCAGGAATGGATCTAGGAAAGAGGGCCATTTGAAAATAACAGCCATCCCCCACATGACTCCACTCAGCCCCAATGCAGAGATAAAAGTCCATTTCTCTGGATCAAGAGCTTTTTTGGTGTAGAACCAAATGAATGGCAATGATCCTACACCATAACTCAGAGGGACAAACGGGACAAGTCCTTCGAATCCTGCTCCAGCGTACACCCGCGATAGCGGGGACCAAAAGAATCCTGTCATCATTCCTACCATGATACTCATAATGAAGGCGATCACAAATCTGTTTTTCACCAGTATCTCCTAGTGATTGATTCTTTCTCTCTTTCGTACAGAGTATATCATTTTTATTTGACTTTTCATAAATTTCCGCCTCAAATCCTCGATTTGATCAATATGTATTCATCCCGAAATTACGTTCGATATCTCTTTCATTATTGGATACAATATGGAAAAAGAAAGGAGCGAAAACATGCAAAAAATCATCCCTAATTTATGGTTTGATCAAGAAGCGAAAGAAGCTGCCGAGTTTTATACATCTGTTTTTGGGGAGAACTCAAGGATCACAAACATCACAACCATTGAAGGTACTCCATCAGAAGACTGCGATATAGTCTCTTTTGTGTTGACTGGACAGGAATTTATGGCGATCAGTGCTGGACCTCATTTTCAGTTTAATCCTTCCATTTCTTTTATGGTTCATTGTCAAACAACAGAGGAAGTTGATAAGTTGTGGGACAAGTTGTTTGAAGGGGCAACAGCTTTGATGATGCTTGACTCCTATCCCTTTAGCGAACGATATGGATGGTTGCAAGACAAATACGGACTTTCATGGCAAATCATGTATAATACTCAGGAGTTCACACAAAAGATCACTCCTGCTCTTATGTTTACTGGTGATATTTGCGGGAAAGCCGAAGAGGCGATAAACTTTTACACCTCCGTATTTCCGCATGCCAATTTTGATGCATTTGCACATTATGAAAAAGGAGAAGATCCTAATGCAGAGGGGATGTTAAAATTTGCTGCCTTCACCTTGGAAGGTCAAAAATTTTCTGCTATGGACAGTTCCTATCCTCATGGCTTTTCCTTTAATGAGGCGATATCGTTTCTCGTAAATTGTGAAGACCAAGCAGAAATAGACTACTATTGGGAGAAACTCTCGGCAGTGCCGGAGGCAGAGCAATGTGGATGGTTAAAGGATAAATACGGACTTTCATGGCAAATTGTTCCCAAAAACATGGATGAAATGATGCGGACAGATGATAGAGAAAAGCGAAACCGCGTTACAAAAACCTTTCTAAACATGAAAAAGTTTGACCTTGCTGAATTAGAGAAAGCATACCAAGGAAAGTAAGATAGAAGGAAAACTGCATATCGTTTGGATTAATATGAACGTATGGGGTGATATTCTTCTTATCGATTACAAACGATGCCGATATAAGAGAATCCTAATAAACAGCCATCCCCTGTCCTATTGGAACACATGGACAGGGGATTTGTACTCCCTTAGCAGGGATAGTAAAGCTAGATTTTCTTCATCGGAGATACCGGTCGGCTTGTGTAGATCACCATGGCGAGTACCAAGGAGCGAATGCCCTTGACGACTGGCTGCATCAGCTCATCCCGACACTCTTTCCAAGTTTGCTCCTCTTGAATTCGGAAATACTGTACCAGATAGTACTGTGCGATACCACCAGCAGGGAGCAGCACCAGTTGCAAACCCCAAATCACCTTATATGGCAACCCATATCGCTGCGTCATCCATCCAAGAACAAACACCATCATAAAGGCGATGGAAGAAACCAATTTTCCTACACCAACAGCACCTGACTTTTGTTTCATATGCCGAAATAGAAGCTGGGATTGAATCGTACTCAACAGCAAACTAGCAACAGCAATCAGAAACAGGGACAGGAAGACAGCGATTGGTGTGACTGTTGTCTGCATCGCAACCAATGTCAATCCTATTCCAGTCAGGATATAACTAAATGTGAGTGTCTGACGGTTATACTGAGGAGGAATCAGAGTGGCAACCCACCCCCCTGCGACAGTACCAATGATTGTTCCGGACAGAACGGAACTGACCGAGGCTACGTTTTTCAGCAGCAATGGTACATAGAGAGAACCTACACTCGAAGGGATCTGATTTGGCAAATTACTCAATAGCACAAGCCAAAACAACCGAGGAGTCATGACGATCTCCTTTTGATTCTGAATCTGTTGTTTCTGCCGAAACAGTCGAATCCAGAAGTACCAAAACACAATCATTACTGGTGATGCCAACCATGTCCAGAGGACAACATTCCGCAGGAAGACGAATCCTAGAACATATCCAACCAACGTATACGGACCGATTACCAGTACAAGGATCGGCAAGAGAGGCTCCTTAGTTTTTTTATCTGCCAGCTTCTCCTTTGCTTGCTCTTTCTGTACTGAATTCGGCCGTTGACGAGCAGTACCCCTTACTGGATTCCTAGGAAAAACGAACCAAGCGGGAATACTAATCACGAGTGGTGTACAAGCAGCCATTGCTGCCCACACATAGACGGAATGCATGCTATTCAATACCCAGAAGCCCAACGAACTGAACATCAGGTAAATGAGAGGAAAAGCAGTAGATAGAAGGGCTACTCCCCTCTGGTGTACCTTAGCTCGTTGGCCCAATTGCGATCGATAGAATGTACTCGTGCTCATAAAGAGCATGCCTGACACCCCGCCAAACAATGCTGGAAGGACAATGAGCAGAAAAGATTGCAGAGAGGATGACCATTTGAAAGTAACGGCCATACTCCACATGATTCCAATTAGTCCTAGAGAAGAAAGAAAAATCCATTTCTCAGAGTCAAGGTCTTTCTTGGTATAGAACCAAATAAAAAACAATGATCCTACACCATAACCCAGGGAAATATAAGGGACCAATTCTTCGAATCCTGCTGTCTCATACACCCTTGCCAACGGCGTCCAGAAGAACCCTGTCATCATCCCTACCATGACACTCATAGCGAAGGCGATTACGGATCTGTTTTTCACCAGTATCTCCTAGTGATAGTTTTTTTGTCTCTTTCGTACCGAGTATATCATTTTTATTTGACTTTTCGAAAATTTTCATCCCAAATCCTCTGTTCTACAGGATGAAGGAGTTCAATCCATACCTTCCTACTCACAACTAGATTTGTTATACTTAAAATGAATAGATATTCAGAAATAACAGATAATGAAGTGTGGTGAGAAAACTAGAAATCCTTGAAAACGATTGAATAGACTATCTGCAAATTATACCTCCTGATGCACATTAAACGAATTCTTCTCTTTGAAATGAAGAATCAAGATGAATAAATCATAAGTTATCATTTTTACGTTACTATTTACTATTTGGAGTTGATCTTACTGAAACTTTCAAAACTTTTTGCGATTTCCTCTCTTAGTCTTCTATTATTAAGTGGTTGTACAAGCCACACACCTTCATCTAGTTCAAATGCTCCATCCAATAATAACAGTACCCAATCTAATAACAATAGTACTCAAACTACTTCTAACACAAATCCAAGTAATTCTACCCCTACAACCAATGAAGATAGCCATTCACAACTGTTACAGAAAACGATGGTGCTGGCTGCTGAGGGAAAAGCAATTAATAGTGAAGAATTTGGTCTGGACTCTGATGCAAATGCTATTGTGGAAAAATGGGGAAAACCTGATCAAGGAAGTATTAAGGAAGTATATTTAAACTATAATAAAAGGAAAATTTCTTTTAACCTAAATGCTGAAAAAAATTATAAAGTTGATAGTTTCGTAACCCAAGATAACAAGTACCATGACATTACGCTTGCCGAAGTGAGAAAGATATTAGGCAAGGCAGACTATGATGGCTCTGGTGATGATGGTGAAGGTCATATCATCAAATACAAAGTCCAAAGAGAAAATCAAGGGAAACCTGTCTACGTTTATTTTATGTTTTCAAGTGGAAAGCAAGATAGCCCCATAAATGTAGTGAATATAGGACAATAAAAATGAGTCCCAATCCCTTAATCCTATGCCTATCAAGGGCAGCACGTTTCTATGAAAGCAACCACCAAAAAACTATACACCAGTGTACATTACTGGTTGAAATCAAGATCAAGAAAGAGCGACCGATGGGTCACTCTTTTTTCTTTATCTTTGAGGTGCTGCGAATATGTCGTAGCTAAAACCGGAAATTTGCCGAATATATTCATCTACCCTTATTTCTACGGGGTGCAGGAGTTCAATTTGAATCACTTGCTCATCCACGGTTACTAATTCTACTACTGATCGAGGTGATAGACTTGGTTTAAATAGATTGGTAGTAAAGTTTAACTCTACTTCCCCTGCTTTGATTCGATTTTCTGATAATAAGGTAAAAAAGGGTTGGGTTTTGAGATGGGTGACAAATGCTTCTATGTAGTGGTACTCGCCTTTTAGATGCATCGTTAGCATACTTTTCTCTCCTATTTCCTTTTTAATTGCTCCAGATGGTGCTCTAGTTTCAGCAATTTTCCGACCTGAAACTTCTCCATACTTGCGATCATCAATATATGAAGCCTGCGGACATCTGAGATATTACCTTTTTCCATAAAACAGAGGAGTGTTTCCCATTTCGTCGGAGAGACTTGTAATCGCTTCTGTTGAACCTTGACCGCTTCTCCTAGATAGATAATCTGATGGATAACTTCAATCAACATACTACGTGTTTTTGCTTGCCGAAACTGTTTCATTAAAGAAATAAGTTCTATTCCCTCACCATAAGCAACAAGAAATCTAGCAACCTCTCTTCCAATTTGAAAAACCTGTACTTCCCCCACTGCTTCCCCCCTCTTCAAACACAAACTCAACGACATCCTTCTCTAAGGACAACGTATACCTAGCACTCGTATAGATGGCATAGCGATCGTCGGTCTTTATAAAAGTAATAAAATCACGAACCGCTTCTCCTCTTCCTTCGATTTTCAACAATAAATCCATTTATTTTCCTCCTTTTCCCATTTAAACCTCTTTCTTTAATAAGCATAAGGTAGTACAATAATTTTTACCAATATTCATAATTATTTATAGAAATTATCATTTTCTACTTAAATAAAAGAAACTTGATTACAATTTATTGTGATTGAAGGAGTGAAATCCAATGAAAGCAACGGTATTTGTTTCGTATGAACAAGGAGAGAAAATCCGCAAAGCGAGGAGAAAACAGAAGATTACCCAAGAAGACTTAGCCTTATCCTTAGACATCTCCCCTTCTTTGGTGAGTAAAATCGAATGTGGGGCATATCAAGTGGCAGAAGATAACTTAGTGGCAATTTGTGATTATTTGGGATTAGAGATTGAGGAAGTCTTAGAGAAGAAAAAGGAAAATGAGGATGATCAGGTTGATATTCGGTTGTTATTGAAGACTATTGAACATGATATAAATCTCGTGGGTTCAAATGATGCATTGAAAGAACTTCAGAAAGTGAAACTTGAACCTAACGATCTTCTACTTGGAGAGTATTATCTTTTACAAGGTAGAATTTGTGAAGCTAACAAAGGTTGGGTAAAAGCACAAGAATTCTATGAAAAAGCACTCCGTCATGCTGACCAATTTCCAATGTTAACAAATACCAATATAAAAGCAATTAGTTATTATGTTTTAGGACGTTTGTATGGAAAACAAGGTAAATTAAAACAAGCACTGGTAGCTGTAAGGAATGGGAAAGAGTTCTTTAATGAAAGAGGAGAAAGAAGCTATCTCAAATATAGTCTTCTTCTTAGTCAAGCAGTTTATCTAGAGAAACTCAATCAAAACGAAGAGGCTTTTCGTATTACCCAAATATTAATAAATAATCAATTATATGTTGCAAGTACCGAAGCAAAGACAAATCTAGCACAATTACATGCAACTCTTTTAAATAAATTCGGATTCTATGATCAAGCAATTCAAATTGCAGAAGAAGGAGTGGTACTAGCACGTTTAGACAAATTGTATGATCGAACATTGGAACTTTGGACAACCCAAGGGGAAAGTTACCGAAAAAAAGGATCATTTGCTAATGCCAAACATTGTCTTAAAACTGCTTTAAAACTGAAAGAGAAAATACAATACCTTCCACTCGCCATCTCTACCTACACACAATTTGGTTTGCTATACTTAGAATTGAAGGATATTCAGAAATCACAGACAATGTTGGAAAAAGCAGTAATACTAGGAGAAAAAACAAAAGATAGTCTTCGGCAAATGAGTGCTTTAATTGCTTTAGGAGATTGTTATTTTCAACAAAAACAACTCAGTAATGCAAAAAGTCAATATGAAGTAGCCCTCTCAATTGCACAAAGTCATTCCTACTCCCAACATGAATGGGATATCTTGATGAAACTGGCGGCAACCTGCAAGCAGGATAATCCTGATCTCTATGGAAAATATGTAGAACAATTCCACCAACTATCATTAGAATTATGGAAAGGTGGTGAGAAAAGTATGACCTTTCATCAAAATATTGGAACACCTCGACAATTAGAAGCTGAGCCACCAGAAGTTTAGAAATACTGGAAACGGATTCCCTTGCTATTTAATGGTGGTGAGAACAATATGACTTTCAGCAAGAATTTAAATGTTTCCAGAATCCATCTTGATGCAGAACCACCAATGGATTAAGGTTTTATTTATCAGGGAGGAATTACACCAATTAGTATTAAATGCAATTTAGTCGCCCTAATCATTCCTACTATATGTAACGAGCAGCAAACTGAAAACACGATAATATGTAGAACAATTCTAACAATTATCATTAAAATGATGGAAAGGCGGTGAGAAAAGTATGACCTTTCATCAAAATATTGGAACACCTCGACAATTAGAGGCTGAGCCACCAGAATTTTAATTTATCAAAAGGAAGTGTGAAAATGATTTTTCACCAAAGTTTTAGAACACTTCAATATTTAGAGGCTGAACCACCTATTGAATAATTGAAACTAAATTTTAGTAAAGAACATCAGAACAGATCTTTTTGATAAATAAATATAGTTCTAATCGCTATTAAATTAATAGATAATACAAACAAATCCAGTCTAGGTTTCATCCTGACTGGATTGTTTCCATCTTACTCTCCTATAAGGTAAAAGCCTGTCCCCTTATCGCACATATTTATGGGCGGTGAAAAGCTACATGACCGCCATCACGGTCAAACCAGCCTCTAAATGCCCAATTAATCCATCCACCATCCCCTTTATTGGTAAATTCCCCATCTTCAAATGCCCAAATTCCAAAAACGACACCATCATACGTCGCAGAACCATAAAACTTAACCCCATTAAAATGATCTTCATAGTCTTGACTCAAATTAAAAACCATCACATTGTACTGCTGACCTACAGCATAAAAAGTTTGTTCCATCAGATTTTTTACAAAGCCATCACGATTTGTATCTTTTTTGATAGCATCTGCAATTGCATTTGCTATACCTAAAACATCAACGCTAACACTTAATTCTCCTCCAACAGCCATTTCTCTCACTCCTCTGATAGACATAAAAAATAAGGGATATGAAATAATTATCCCTCTATTCCAAATAATATCAAAATGGTAGTTATTTGTAAAATATGAAATTTTGTGTTTATCAAATAGAATAAAGCAAAGATATAAATAACCTCTTTTTCTCAAACATCTCAAAAAAGAAAAAGAAGTACACAGGATACACTCGAGGTATGCCGCCACTACAAGCATGAGTGGATTCAAATAAATAAAAAGAACGAAAAAAATCCGGATAATCTACTATTTATCCGGATTTTTCGGGTGTCTTAGATATCAATATTTATAGCTTTCTAAGAACGTCTAAAATCACTTCTGGTTCTAACCGGCGCATAAAATCTGGATCAACATGAGCGTACCGGATGATATTTTGCTTATCGATCACAAAAGTTGCAGATATCGGCAATACCCAACGGTCTGTTGCGTTATATTCCTCCAAATTCAAGTTAAACTTCTCGTATACTTCTCTTAAAGAACCTGAGACTTCATATAGAACATTATACTGATTTGCCACGAACCCATCTATATCGCTTGCGATCACAAAAGTAAGTTGTTCTTTTTCTTGTTGACTCAAGGTGTTATCAGGACTCTGTGGAGAGACTGCAATTAGTGTGGCTCCATATTCTTGAAACTGAGGTAAAGCCTCTTGATAAGCCCTTAGTTGCAGGTTGCAAAAAGGACACCATCCTCCACGATAAAACGTCAAAATTACTGGCCCATCTGTTGTTTTTTCTACTAAAGAAACCTTATTACCAAGTGCATCGCTCAAGGTGAAGTCAGGTGCTGTGTCACCCATCTTTAATCCACTTACAAGACCTGTCTGTTGCAAGTATTCGATTGATTCTTGAAGAATTTGATACTCTCTAGGTGTGTTGCTTTTCATTTCCTGCTCTCTAGCTTCTAGCTGTTTGCTTAAATGTTCACTCATAATTGTATGCCTCCTCATTTGTTATCAATATCCGCAATAGAATAAATATTCCGTCTTTTGCTAATTGAGACGAATAACCACTTTTCCAAAACGAGACTGCTCCTTATAATACTGAAAGGCAGACCCAGCTTCTTCAAAAGTAAATACACGATCAATCACTGGCTTTAATCGGTTAACGGCAATAGCACGATTCATAGCAGTAAAATGGGCACGGCTTCCGACGGCGATCCGCCGAAGGGTAAAGACATTGGAAGCAATAGCACTTATAGGAATAGACGAATCCCAGTTAGCTAACCATCCAACTTGACTAATTTCTCCACTACCTGTTGTTGATTTAATGGATTTTTCGAGGGTACCAGCACCACCAACCTCTACTACTCGATCCACGCCTCGTCCATTGGTCAACTCATGCACAGCAAGATGCCAGTCGGGTGTTGTGTGGTAATTGATTACTTCATCAGCTCCTAACTCCCTCAATCGTTTTGCTTTTTTTTCATCAGACGTGGTGGAAATAACACGCACTCCAAAGAGTTTGGCAAACTGGATAGCAAAAAGTGAAACCCCACCTGAACCAAGTGTAAGCACCGTATTACCAGCTCTTAACGATTGTCCTCCTGTCAATGCATTCCATGCGGTAACACCAGCACATGGTAAGGTTGCTGCTTCCTCATAAGAAAGATGGTCTGGAATTTGAACAACTCCCTCTTCACTCAGCACCACATATTCCGCCAACATTCCATTGAGCGATCCACCTAGCTGAGCAGCATTATCCCAATGAAAGGGGCCATCTATCCAATTTGGAAATATATTTCCTGCTGCCCTATCACCTACCTTTACTCGGGTAACACCTTTACCTATCTCCACAATTTCTCCAGCACCATCTGATATCGGTATAACATCAGGTAAAATAGGTAAAGAATAGTTTCCTTGAAAAATGATCATCATCTCGCGATAATTGATCGAACACGCTCGTACTCGAACAAGTACTTCACGAGGACCAGGAACGGGTACATCGTGTTCTTTTACATAAAGACCTTCGAGACCTGCACCTAAATTTACATGGTAGCTCTTCATCGAATTCCCTACTTTTTTTCTTATTTTAAAAGATTCTTATAAAGTGATTGGTAGTGGCTCCGTAAATTGATAATCAGATATGATTCGACCATCTTGATCTAAAATAGCAACGACAGAACCTGCACCTGCTGCTGAACCCCCATCTTGTGGCACCATCTTCCAATAAAATTCCACTACATTGTGGTGACTGGAAATCGTTTGAAAAAGCTCAAACGTAAATCCACCTTTTTCAACAAACTCTTCATATGCTTCTTGAATTCGAACCTCTATTGCTTCATGTCCATGTGCTTCTATGTTCTCCGTAAAATGAGTTGCATCATCGGACCAAAGTTCTTCAATACTTCTTCTGCGTTGATCAACATTTGCTTCATTCCAAACTTTGTTATATCTACTCACAAAATCTTGTATACTATCCATCTTATTTTCAGCCTTCTTTCTTCATTTATGGTTTACAAAATGACTTTAGCATGAAAACAGGACAGATCATGTCTTATTTCCATGCTAAAATAAAAAAAAAAGTAAAGGATAAGGTTGCTTTGCTAAAATCACAGCGTTTAATTCAACTTATTATGATGATTAATGCCAAAAAAGCTTTTACGGTTCGGGAACTCGCTGATGAGTTTCAGCTTTCTACTCGCACAATAACACGTGACCTACAAGAATTGAGCGAACTAGGGTTTCCGATTTATTCTGTGCAAGGAAGAGGAGGCGGTTATCGGTTACTGCAAGAAAGGATGCTTCCTCCAATTACATTTACAGAAAGTGAAGCGATCGCAATGTTCTTTGCTTGCCAATCCTTACAGTACTTTGGCTCTCTGCCTTTTGATGAGGGAGCAACATCAGCACTTCATAAGTTTTACCATTACTCACCAGCAGATGTGAAAGAACAAATTGACCGATTAAAAGATAAGATGGTCATTTGGAACCCTTATCGATCCATGTCTTCCGAGTGTTTGAGAACTTTATTAGAAGCAATCATGGTTCGAAGTGCTGTAACGATCGAGTACAATTCCAGCAAAGGCATAACCACAAGAGATATACAGCCAGTCGGTCTCTATGCGGCACAAGGATATTGGTATTGTCCAGCATACTGTTTTCAGCGGGAAGCATATCGATTATTCCGCGCAGATCGTATTCAATCTGCAAAATTGAATGAATCTATCCGTTGCCGGGAAGATGTGGACCAAAGATCTGTAACGGAGTGGAATACCCCTGAAATAGAGGAATCAGAGAAAACTATGCTAGTTGTCAAGATAACGCAAAAAGGCGTGCGAACACTTGAATCAAACAGTTGGTTTGGGCAGGCTATGGAACGTCTGAAAGATGGAAGTGGAATCATTCAAATGTTAGTCCCAATAAATAATCTGACATTTTTTTGCGATATGATTTGGGGAGTGGGAGAGGACGCTAAAATAATAGAACCAAAAGAAGCGAGAGACTATCTAAAACGGAAAATCGAGTTAATGAAATCCCAGTATAGGATAGAGATTAATTAAAGCAATTTTTCACTGAAAGTCATTTTTATTGATTCGATCGTTTTTATTAAAAAAGATTTTGTGTTTACACTCAGATAAAAATCCTCAAAAAAGAGACCAGCTAGCATAGATTATGCAAAACTGGTCTCCTATTGTTGCTAATTTATAGTTACTGTAGAAATAGTTGGATTGGTATTGGATTTGGATGGAATAGCAGTCTCGATCCGAAGTTGGTGCTTTCCAGCTGGATATTGCAATATATGGACACCTTCCGTGTCATACTCGCGAGTGGCTTTACCGTACGTCGATTTTACTTCTTTCAACGTAATAGATTGGAGCCGCTTGTCTTGGGATTCGATGTAGTTTACGAAATAGTTGAAATCAAATGCAAAACCAATTCTACGTTCATAGAAGTAGATATAATAGTCATTGTCCACGTCAGGTCCACCCCAAGCATGCAAGATCGATTGTTTCTTGCTTCCAAGACCAAAACGACCACTATTTAATGTTTTTCCTTGATATGCTAGTACTTTTGTTTCGATCAACCATTTTTTATGAACTAAGTTCGCATTTGATGTTACATGATTTACTTGAGCTTGAGTTAAACTTGGAAAGCTAAATAATAAAAGGCCAAAGACGAGTGTCAAAGTCACTAATGTTTTACGTAAATGCTGCATCCAATTCTCCCCTCACATCAAATTCGTAATTATTATAACATTTTGCTAACTATTTTTATAGTAATTCTATTTGTAATAAGTAGACATGTCGCATGCAATCTAATAACTCCATCCTATTTATCGAATTTATCCTTGCTTCACTTTGGAGCATAACACCTTTGAGAAGCCTGCCATACGAAAAGAACAAACACCATAAAACTAAACCAACTCTCCTATATCTACTAAATAAACATCATTTTTACAAATTAAAAGCATGTTATGTGCTCTTGCCACTGCATAGTCATAATGAATAATTTCATTCTTTTCATTCATAGGTTGAAAGGTTTGAATCTCCTTGCTGTACTTAGAATAGAGATGTAGTTTTCCTTTTTGATCATAACCATGTGCAAATAACACACTATTATTCCAGACAGCAAAAGCGTGACTTCCAACAATCGGAGCCTCATCAAATACCTTCTCTTGGCAAACTTCAAAACTAGTCTTATGATGGATAGCCAACAAGGGAAAATCGGTGTAATAGTATAGATATACAGTTTCATCCGAAGAGACGTTTAAGGCGTAACAATCCGCTATATAGGGAATAGTTTTGTTACTTGGTTTCTGGATAAAAGAGTCAAAATCAAATGTGATACTCCCCTGCTGATCAAAACAGAGTAAACCGCTTGTCCCGATAGTACCTCCAAATACTCCTTCATCAAAGTAACTCGCCCAAATATCTCCGTTTTTGGTCGTCTGCACATCTTCTATTCCATCACCCATATGAAAAGAAGACACTATTTCCTGATTCTCATTGAAGAGAAAGGCATTATGTGTTTGATTATCCCGAACTCTCGCATTCACAAGCAGCCAGTTCTCCCCTAACGGTTGAACAGTATGATAATCGTCATCTACAGGAGGAAGAAGTATTTTCTGCACCCCTTCATCTGTTATATGGAAAATGGTTTGTATATTTCTTTTCTTATGTTTGATGGAAGCAAACAATATTGGATTACCGTTATAGTCCAAGTGGATACTACAGGTATCATAATTTCCAACTACCTGATCACGATTAAATAAATGCTTAGCTTGTATAACATTCATCTTTCGGAATCCTTCCTCCCCTTGTCTTTAATCCTCTAACAAAACCTATTCATAGCTTCATGTCATTTTGTTGTTAATTCCAATAAGAAATAACATAGTGTGTAAACCCCCATTATCACTCCCGTCTGTAAATTAGTTACACAGGCAAGTTGTCGTAAACAAAAAAAGGTTATGATTATTTCCCAGATAATCATGAGATCAAATAGATTCAATATCGCTGTCTGTATTCCAGAAGAGTTTATCCAATAACTCAACGCTGTTATATGTGGCCCATCAAGCGGTAAATTGTAATTTAAAATAAAGTATACGCATTCAGGTACAAACAGACTATATGCTACCATCGCCAGTACAAGTCGAAAAGGGATGCTTTTCTTAAATAGTTTTAACAAACAAAATATCATTAACGCCTGTATGCTCGCAGCGATGAGATATAATAAAATTTTCGATACCAGAACAACGACAGACATCAAGAAGCTGCCTGCTGGATCAGCAATATAAAAATAAACAGCTATAAACAAACTTACTAAGAGCAGCGGTTTCCAATAGCTTGGATTTTGTCTAATTCGCTCTGCCGCTTTCGTTGGTTGAAATAAAATTAAAATACTAGTGGGAACAGAAATCTCCACCTAAAACCCTCTCTTCTTTTCTACGTTAAAGAATCAACTTTCTGTTACACCCATCATAGCATTTTCTGATTATTTACGTCATTTTTGATGCAGACTCAGTTGAGAAAGGGGAAATAATACTCCTCTATTTTGCACTTTTGGCTAATAGTCAGACTCTTTGTGAATAGAAAAGTTGATTCATCAAAAGTCAAGAAGCTGGGATTTGTTTCTGACCTGATTTTCTTGTTTCTCCACGCTCATGGGAAATCTGAGGAGATTCCCTATTACTTCTCCGTCATGAGTCCGGGAAATCAGCACTACTGGCTCCTGAACTGTACCCTCGTTCCCATGTACGATGAACTTGTTCCATCACTGCCCGTTTGTGTGAACGAGCTGACAATGGAAAAGTTGGAACGACTCTACCGCTATCGTCATTGGGATCGTGATGTGATACTGAAGTACCTGAATCCCGTGAAGAGAGAAAAACTGGAAGCGGTGCTTGATCAACCTTCCTGTGACGACATGTAGGAAAGTGAGGTTCCATCCCTGTTCCGATCAGTGCTATTAACGTACTGCTCGGGGCAGACCTCATATTTGCAAGCTTCTAGTGCGACAAGAAAGCGGCTTTTTTGTCACACATAAAATTCAATAAATGTACGAGAAAAATGCATAAAAAAACAAAACCAATTAGGTTTCACCCCTGCCTGATTTTGTTTACTATCATGATTTTCTGCCTGTGCAAAAGATACGTCTACTATTCAATAAAATGAATTACGCTTCACCTTCGATAAAAATCTTCTCCAAACTAATTATCGCTTCGTTTTCATCCGAACCATCAGCCGCCAAAGTAATGGTTTCTCCCATTACAATCCCTAATGATACGATCCCTAAAATGCTTTTCCCATTTGCAGTTTGGCTATTTTTGATCACATCAATATCACTACTAAAACGGCTTGCTACCTGCACAAACTCTTTCGCAGGTCGAATATGCAAACCGTGTTCCAGATTTACTTTTATCTCTTTTTTTATCATTGATCTTTATATCCTTTCCGATTACTCATATTTCTCTTAATCTTCGATAGCATTTAAGATTTCTTCCGCTGTATTTGCTGTCTTTAATGACTGACGAAAATCTTCATGCATCAATTTGCGGAAAAGATTTGCTACTATTTTCAGATGTATATCTCCAGCTTGTGCTTCTGGTACAGCAATTAAAAATACCAATGATACCTCTTCCTCTTCATCCCACTGTATTGGTTGGACAAGACGAGCTAGTGAAATTGCTGGTTTGGCAACTCCTTTGGATTTTGCATGTGGGGTAGCTACATCAAAACCAATTGCGGTGGAGCCTTGTTTCTCCCTCGTATACAGATCTTCTAAATATACATTGGCATCTGTTACCAACCCTTTGGAAGCCATTGATTCTACTAGATATTCCAACAATTCTTCACGGGATGTTACCTGTACATCCAACTGAACTGAGTCTGGAAGTAGATACTCTGCTATCATTTTGCTATCTCCGTTTCTTTATTTCTTTTTAATAGTGCGAGTAAGGCAGCTGTCACAATCATACCAACTGCTATTGCAATCACATATGCCCCTATGTTGGTAACTACATTTGGAATTGCAAGCACAAAAATTCCACCGTGTGGAGCTTTTAATGACACATGAAATGCCATCGACAAAGCGCCTGTTATAGCCGACCCAGCAATGAGAGAGGGTATAACCCGAATAGGATCAGCTGCCGCAAATGGAATCGCACCTTCCGTAATAAAGGATAGGCCTAGTATGCCAGCTGCTTTCCCAGCTTCTCGTTCGTCTGTAGAAAATTTTTTGCGAGCTAGCAGCGTCGCTAACCAGATTCCAAGAGGTGGTGTCATTCCAGCAGCCATAATTGCAGCCATCGGTCCATATACTCCGCTTCCAAGTAGTCCTACTCCAAAAGTGTAGGCAGCTTTATTGATCGGACCACCCATATCGCTTGCCATCATCGCTCCCAAGAGGAGACCGAGTAAAATAGCATTTGTGGTCCCTAATGTCTTTAGCCAAGCTGCTAATCCATCCATAATCAATTTGATCGGTGTACCAATGACAAAAATCATGAGTAACCCCACAATAAGAGAAGAAACGACAGGGATAATGACAATCGTATGAATACCTTGTAAGCTTTTTGGCAGACGAATATAATCTTTCAACGCTTTGGCTACATATCCAGCTAGAAAACCTGCAAGTATCCCGCCTAGAAATCCTGCTCCAATTTTAGAGGCTAACATACCACCAATAAGACCAGGGGCTAATCCTGCTTTTTCCGCAATCGAAAAAGCGATAAATCCAGCTAAAATAGGGATCATCAATGCAAAAGCACTATTTCCTCCAATGTCCATCAGTGCAGCAGCAAATGTTCCTTGTTGCTCGAATGCTTTAATCCCAAAGGCAAATGAAATCGCTATCAAAATACCGCCCACTACAACCAGTGGCAACATGTAAGATACACCATTGAGTAAGTGCTTATACAAACCTTTTGCTTGATTCGTCTCCTTTGAGGAAACCTCGTTCGTCTTTATTTTGCTTGGTTCAAACTGCTGAGCTTCCTCCAATGCCCTGTCAATCACTTGCTCGGGTTTTTTTATTGCCTCACTCAACTTTGCTCTTGTAACTGATTTATGATGAAAACGCTCTTCGTCCACATCCACATCAGCTGCGATAATGATTGCATCTGCTTGGTCAATTTCCTCTTTGCTCAGTTTGTTCTCAATTCCGGAAGCTCCCCGTGTCTCTACTTTAAAATCAATATCTTTCCGTTTTGCAGCCTCCGATAGCGCCTCTGCTGACATATAGGTATGAGCAATACCAGTAGGACAGGCGGTAACAGCAAGTATTTTTTTCTTCATCTCCCATTCACTCCTTCAACTTCGACTAGATCAAGTAATTTATCTACATCTTCCGGCTTGCCTAATTGTGTACCGGCTTTCGAAGCAGTAGCTGATCCTAATGCAGTGGAAAATCTCGCAATCTTTTCTAGCTCCCAGCTGTTCATCACACTTATAACCATTCCGGCAAACATAGAATCCCCTGCACCTACAGTGCTTTTCACTTCTATATGTGGAGGTTTTGTCTTCACTGTTTGCCCCTGTTTGAAAAAGTACGCTCCTTTTGCCCCTAAAGAAATCGCTACTAATGAAATTCCTTGATCGATAAGGGCAAGACCCGCTTCGACAACATCTTGTTCATTTTGTACTTTGCAACCTAGATATTCCTCTAATTCTTCTTGATTTGGTTTTATTGCATATGGCAAAGACTTTGAGGCGTATTTTAGTAAATGTCCATTTGTATCTAAAAAAGACAACACCTGATGTTTATTGGCTTGTTCAATTAAAAAGCGATAAAAGGCTGGGTCTATGCCTGGAGGTAAACTGCCTGCAAGAATTATCATATCTATCTTGGATAGCAGGCCAGTATAGTGTTCGATAAAGCGGTCTTTCTCCAATTCACTAATGGGAAATCCGGCTTCATTTAATTCCGTCATCTTACCGGAATGTTGCTCTAAAACCTTTATATTTGTTCGAATTCGTTGATTCGTAAATACAAATGAGGAATGGATTCCCATATCATGTAACTGTTTTTCGTACTGCTGAGCCTCTCTTCCAAGCCATCCGGTTACAGTAGGCTGTATGCCAAAATGAGCTAGTACCCGAGCAACATTAATGCCTTTTCCTCCAAAGTCATAGCGGGTATTCATCGCCACATTTTTTTGTCCTATGTGTAGTTTTTCGATCGCAATGGTTTGATCAACTGCGGGATTTAAAGATACTGTTGCGATTCTCATCATAAAGAACCTTCTTTCACATAATTAAACCGTTATCACATCGATGCCTAACTGCTCACAGTCTTCAAGAAAGGATAAAGGCGCACTTTTATCGGTAATAATCCTATCGATCTCAGATAATGATGCAACCTGATGAAGTGTAATTTTACCGATTTTACTGTGGTCACATAACAAAATAACTTGCCTGGCAGCTGAAATCATTTCTTTTTTCATTTGCGCTTCTTGCACATTGGGAGTACTCAGACCATTTCTTACATCCACACCATTCATTCCTAAAAACAATTTATCTACCTTTATCCTTCTGATAAAACCCTCTGCGTAGGGCCCGACCATCGCTCCAATCTGTGAACGAACGGTTCCTCCTGTACTGAGTAACTCTATGTTTTTCGCATCCTGTAGTTCCGTTAAAACGCTTACAGAATTTGTGACAATGGTAAGATCTAAAGAATGAAGGTGTCTCGCAAGTTGCAGTGTTGTGGTACCAGAATCAAGTAAAATCGTTTCTTTTTCCTTAATCCATTCGCTGGCTGTTTTCGCTATTCTCTCCTTTTCTGCTAAATTTGTTGTCTGCTTCTCTTTCACCGTTGGCTCCATGCGAACAAAATCAAGGAAAACAGCCCCACCATGTGTTCGACGCAGCTTTTCCTTTTGTTCCAATTCACTTAAATCCCTGCGGATAGTAGATTCAGATACTTGGAACGTTTGGCTTAATTCGGGAACGGAAGCACGTTGATACTTATTTAAATAAGATAAAATTTGTTGATGTCTTTCTTCTGTGAACATAATTCTCTCCTAATATAAAATGCTTACCTACGCTCATTATATAATAATTTTTGATTATTTCTAGTCATTTATGATTGGTAATGATTGACTCCGCTCATTTCGATAGATTCTTTTGCTTGCATGCATTTTATTTTCTGTTTGGATACCTATAATTGTTAAGTATGTAACAAATGAATCACAATTTATTCTCAATCTTTGTCTTATGTGCTCATTTATTCTCATTTTCATTTTCGAATCTCAATTAGAACCATCGGAAAAATACCTACTCTTCAGATCAAAATATTTGATGATATAATAGGAATTTAATAAATCAGTTTATTCTTTCAACTACAATGGATAAACCCAAAGAAAATAGTGTTTCAGGAGATAGACATGCTACCTTCAAAAAATATCTTTGATCTAGTCAAGAGGATTAGTGGACAAATCACAGAAGACAAAGTCCAATCTATTCATCCCATTATCGGATACGGAACCGTAAACCGAGTTTGTCGGGTAAAAACTGATGTTTCCGAGTTTATTGTAAGAATGAATGAAGCTCCAAACACATTAGCCATTTATGAAAAAGAAAAATGGTGTATAGAGCAGGCAAAACGGAAAGGTATCTCTGGACCAGAAGTACTTTTTGTTGGCGAGATGGATCAAGTGATCTATATGATTCAGACATTCATAGCAGGAAAAAATGGCAAAGACAGCCCTTGGAACAAAGAAATGATTTGGAGAAAATTAGGGGAGTATACGAAGCAAATTCACGCTATCCATATAAATGGTTTTGGAGAAATCTTATCTAACCCAACCAACCGTACTTTCACTGCCTCCACTCATGAAGGCTTTGATGGTACTTGGCGTAGTTTTGTTCATTATAACATCAATAGTTTAACAGAAAACGATCCCTTAATCTCATTAGGCGTCTTCACAATAGAAAATACGAAAATAATAAAACAAAAATTCGAAGACCTCTCCCAGATGGCGTTTTCTTTTGGCCTTACACATGGAGATCTTTCCTTAAAAAATACGATCGTCGATGACAAAGGGACTGTAACACTATTAGATTGGGGATGTGCCGAAGTACATCTCATTCCATATTGGGAATTAATGCAATTATTGAAGTCTCAAATAGACATCGGAACTCCAAATATTGGACAAATGCATGTTTTTCTACAAGGTTATGGTATCTCTGCCTCTGATTTTCAAAGCATGCAGCCTACCTTAGACTCTTTATTGCTGCTTGATGCATGTGACAAGCTGAGATGGGCAATCGATTGCAATCCTGATTGTATACCTTTGTTTGCAGAGTATGCGAAGAAAATTTGGCAACGGAATAGATATCACACCTAAAAAATTTTTTCTATAAACTTCATTTTTTACACACCACTCCTGTTTAAAAAATGTCTCTCTAAACAGCACCACGCTTGTCTCTTGTAGAGGCAAGCGTGGCATATGCGAAGTTATCCCTGTGTTTTCCACCTATTCTTGAAGACAATGGCGATTAGCGGCATGAGCAGTGATCCCAAAAGCCACGGCTGCACTGTCCAAAAGACGATTCCAAGTCCCCAGAGATTGGCTGCATTTCCAGCAGCCCAGTTGCCGGCAGACTGGCCTATATCTCTGCACAAATTGTTCAGTGCCATGGCCGACCCTGTCTCTTTTATGGAGGTCAAACTGAGAATGATCTGAGTGCTTGTGGTTACGTAACTTCGTATGGCCAAGCCGATTCCCGCACTTGCGAGGATGAGGAATACAGGTATGCCAGAGGGGATTAGTGCGATACTTCCTCCCAATGCAACAATCGATCCTACCATTACAGGCAAGTCCCCCAACTTTTTAGCTAGTTCGGGAATCCATAGACTACCTATAAAGTTGGCAAATGTCGCCATCCAAACGCAGAAAAACCCGTAGGTCACATATAGGGGCACATAAGTCAAAAATACCCTATATGATGCAAACACACCAACGGTTGTGAGCACATACGGCACTATCCTCCGCCCAAGTTGGGAATTTTTCTCCCTTTCTTGTGGATGATAGGGGATTTGGACGCTCAGCATTTTCCAAACGAACATGTACACCATAGTCCCAATCAAGAACCAAAGCATGACATATCCTTGTTGCATGCACCACAATCCGGTCAACAGGCCTACACCCCCCATGAGGAACTGTCTACCTGAAGCAATGGCGTTTACGTTACGCAACTCATCCCCGTCTGGGTGAAGTTCCCGCAGCATGGAGGTCAATGGCAGCAATACCATTGTGTTAACCATGCCGTGTACGAACTGAAGCCCCATAAACATTATCGGGCGACTGCTCATCAGGTAGAAAAACGGAAGTGTGACTGGTATTGGGAGAAAGATTCGCACGACACGAGAACCTCCCCATCGATCCGTCATCTTCCCTGCCATAAGCGCCGTCAAACACTCAGAGATGGCGAACATCGCCATGATGTATCCTACATTCTTTAGCAATCCCTTTTGAACAAGATAGGGAGGGAGAGAAGTAGAGACAAAACCCACCGCAAAAGTAAGCAGAGAGCCTCCTCGGATGATTCGCCTCGTAGGCTCAGGAAATCGTTTCAAGGATTGTCGACTCCACCATGTTCTCATTCTTGGAAAAATAGAAAACACACTTCGCATAAGAACTCCTTGAATTGAGTAAAGATTGCAATTCTATTTTTATTAAATCATTCTTTCTTTTTCTATTCAAATGAATGAGTTCAACTATTCCCATTTCACTTTTTTAACAACATGAGCAAACCGAAAAACCGGAATTACGGCACTATCTTAATAAGGACACTCGGTAACAAATACACCCTAGCACGATAGCTAGGGTGTATCCGGTTATATTTGGTTAGATTCCATATAAATATGGTCAAACCCCTGGAACACAAAGTTTGAATTTCGAATCGGTTTCCCAATTATACTTATTTTCGGAAAATTAGTGATAAATGCGGTGAAGATAATATTCGCTTCCAGTCTCGCTAGTGAACTCCCTATACAAGTATGGATACCATGCCCAAATGCAAGATGCGGGTTTGGTGAACGATTGATTTGGAACTCATCCGCTTGAGCAAATACTTCTTCATCTCGATTTGCAGAGGCTAACCATACGACTACTTCATCCCCTTTCTTTATGGTATATCCATTTAGCTCTATGTTTTCTGTTGCAATCCGATTGATATTATGAACAGAAGAGTGGAATCGAAGAACCTCTTCAATCGCTTGTGGAATTCGTGTAGGATCTTCTTGTAGCAGTGCCCATACATTTGGCTGTGTGGAGAAAAGATACATCGTATTTCCAAGCAGATTAATGGATGTTTCATTTCCAGCAGTTAAGACAGAGTATAAGAAATCTCTTATTTTCGATAATTCGATATCTCCATGCCTCATAAGCAGATCAGTAGTCATATCATCTTGAGGATGTCGTTGTTTCTCTTCTATGAGACGTTCAAAAAAACGATTCCCATTATGTATGCTGTTTCTCACTTTTTTTAATACCGCTTTCAGTTCATTTGCGGAATTGCTTCTTGTTAAACCTCCAATGCTCATGTCAATAACTTCTTGATAATGGTTCTCTGTTATACCAAGTAAGCGCATCATCATGATTACCGGAATATAAAAAGCGACTTCCTGTATAAAATCTATCTGACTTTTGTTGTTGATATCATCCATCGTTTGTGCGGTTATTTCTCTGATCAATGATTCCATATGCAATCGATAATGACTACCAAACGATTTATTTGAAATGGAGCGATATTTTTTATGTTCTGGCGGGTCCATACTCAATAAACTATCTACTTTATCTTTGGATCGCTCAGACGAAAATACATGATAGTTCTTCAAAACGGTCTGGGCATCTTTGTAGCGAAAAACATCCCAGCATCTTCGCTTTGGATCATAGGAAATCGGAGCAGTATGTCTCATTTTTTTATACCAATCGTAGCAACTAGCTTCTTTCCACATATTTTCTGGTGCAAGGAAGTGACCGAATTTAAAGGATGCCATTTTTTCCCCTTCTTAGATGTCTGACTTTTGATGTGCTTTCATTAATGGAGACAAAATAAATTTAACAGCTCTTTGATGTTTATCGAGATCCCAGCTTTCAGCACAGGCTTTCGCCTCTAATGGGTAAATTTGCGAAGTTGGGATGCCACTTTCCACTCTTTGAGCTACATTTTTAAAGGTATTTATTACAATTTCAGGAATATCGATCAATTTTTTCGTGAACTTCTTTACGTATTTTTCAAATTCATCATTTTCATAAACTGCATCAACCAAGCCTATTCGCTCTGCGTGACGACTAGTAATCTCGTCTCCTGATAAGAGTAAATGAAGTGCTTTGTTCGTACCGATTTTGTTCATCAAACGACTTGCTCCACCCCAAGCAGTGGGTATACCCAATCTCGCTTGAATAAATTGAAACGTGGCTGATTCTGCTGCAAAACATAAATCACAACTAGCAACGATTTCACAGCCGCCTCCTATTGCTTTTCCTTCAACTGCCGCAATCGTTATCGCATCTACTTGGGATATTTTTTCAAGTAATGCACCTACACGCAACATTTCAGGATATACTTGTTCTCCGTTTTTTGTTTGATGCCATGCAATATCCCCTCCAGAGACAAATACATCTGTACTTCCGCGAAATACGATTGCCTTTACGTTTTCGTCACAAAAACGGGCAATTGCATGTTCAAGCTCCTCTACCATCTTTTCATTTACTGCATTTGCTGGACGATTGAATTGAATCGTTCCAATTCCCTTATTTTGTGTGGCAATAATGGTTTCCATCTCAACACCTCACTCGTCTCCATCTATTGTTCACTCTACTTATGGATTGAAAATAAAAGGTTCTATCTTTTTATCTAAATAGAGTTATTTAAATAATAATATATTTCAGTTATATAATCTTTGATTTAATTTTTAAATAATCGAAAAGATATTGTTAATTTTAATGATCTATTGATACAAATTAATACCAGATACTACGCAAAATAAAAGAAGCAGAACGAACAATCGTCTTACTTCTTTTATGCGCGACACAAGAACCGTCCCCTTGACGTATTGCTTGACTTAAACCATGGTTTAACAGGTATACTATGCCCAGTAAGGAATCGAGGGTATCCAAATGAAAACTTACACGATTAGTGAAGTGGCCGATATGTTCCACATAACAGAGTCGACCCTGCGTTTTTACGACAAGAGAGGGCTGCTAACCTTGCTTGAACGTGATTTAGCAGGTCGTCGTATCTTTAATGAAGCACAAATTCAACTGCTGACGGCCATTCAACATTTGAAACATACTGATATGTCCATTAATCAAATAAAGCAGTATGTAGATTGGATAATGCAAGGCGATGAGACGATTCCCAAACGTTTGGCTATGTTAGAAGCTCATCGTCAGGAGATTCTTAAAGAACTGGAACTGCGTAAAACAAGTTTACAGGGAGTCGAACGAAAGATTGCCCGTTATCAGCAGTATGTCGATAAAAAGGAGAAAAAAAGATGACCAAGACAGCGTTTGTAACTGGTGCGAATAAAGGCATTGGTTTTGAGATTGCAAAGCATTTGTTAGAAGCGGGATTTCGTGTTTTAGTTGGGGCACGTGATCAGAATCGCGGAGAAACAGCAGTAACTGCCCTCCGAGAATTTGGTAATGCAGAGTTAGTGCTGTTGGATGTTGCTGACTTAGAGAGTATTGATAATGCAGTGACAATGATTAAGCAGAATTACCCAGAATTGACGCTCTTGGTTAACAATGCTGGCATTCCAGGTGATTTGTATAAACCTGGATGGGAGTTTACAGTGAACGAATTACAAGCAACCCATCAAGTTGACTTTATTGGTCCTTTTGCACTTTCAAAAGGCTTGCTGCCACTATTGATCGCCACTAAGGGCACGATTGTAAATATCAGTATTCCTATTGAGCCCCATCCTATTTTCAATGCATTTGCTTACCAAACAGCCAAGGCACCTTTGAATGTTATGACAAAGTCTTGGGGAATGAGTTTTGAACAGGCGAATATACCCGTGGAGATCTTTGCGGTGATGCCGGGAGCAGTTACGACGGATTTGAACGGGAATATAACAGGAGATTTTGTAAAAACACCTGCGCAGGCTGCTGAATTAATCACGGGCTTTATTTTTGATGATGAAAATCACAATGGACAGGTGATTAATCACGACGGCACACTTGGAGACTACACAGTTGGCAGTAATGTTTAGTATGAGGCGAACCATCTGCGTCATACGGATTTTGACTAAAAGGATTACGCACAACATCTGATCTGCACCTCATGCATGAACGCCCTCTCCCTGCTATACATGAAATAGAGAGAGGGCTGTTCGTGTTTTTTGTAAGACGATTTCTTCTTCAGCATTTTTCGCTTGTATTTGAAAATCTACTGTTCCTCAGCTGACCACGCTGATTCATCTGCTAATCCTTGGATGAATTGCAACTCTTTGTCTAATTCCCCTTCTAATCGTTGTTTATAGGACTTTCTAATTTTTTCACGCAGCTGAATAATGGTATCTACTCTCTCTGTCGGAGCTTCCAAATCTTTCGAAGCAGAATATAATAAATCTATCGCTAAAGATAGTTCTTTCAGTTCATCCAATGATAGGTGTTCCCATTGTTCTTTCGTCATATAAAAACTCCTTTGATTTCAGTCACCGCTTTTGGCTATAGGAAAATAAATACTGGAAAGGTCACACGCAACACTTCTTTATTTGCCTTGAAAAAGATATCCGTAAAGCGTGATAAGCTCTTCGAAGAGATGTTCTTGATCAAATTGATTTTCTTTTTCCAGTCTCTCTACTATACGCAGAGCCAGCTCTTCCGATTGAACCTCGTAACACAATGGCCCATTGATGTAATGACAATTCTCTGCTTCTATTTCGTTATATCCACCATTGGAACGCAAAGAATGAATCGTCACATTAAAGTATTTCATCATACTTCCTCGATGGATGAAAGTATTAAAGGTAAAGACAATCGCTCCTTTTTCTCCTGATACAACATAATTGGATTTATCTACTGTAACAAGGGAATTGGATATTTCTATATCATCTAGAGGTTCTTCATCTTCGATACGCTCAATATAACATTCCAATAACAAATGATTAATCTCCCTTCTCTCATTTTTCGTGGCATGAAAGGTATGAATAATGATACTTCATTTTTGAAAGCACTATACTCGTTTGTGGATTAAAAATAGTGCGTTCTTCATCCTTTCCTTGCGCTGTTAAATGTTTTTTTCTTTTCTGAGCATTTAAAAATCAACTTACTTTTTTATTTTATAACATTTTAGCTAATATGTAGGTTTGTGATGGATCTTATCCATCACAAAAAACTCCAGTTCCCACTGGAGTTCCATTTTTTATGCTGATCGGAAGACATGTTTTCCGGCAAACCAACCCATAATACGATGATTGATTTCTTCTTCACTGAGTTCTGGAAATAACCGCTCTTCTTTTACCATATCGTATAAACGTGTAATTGGCTCCCTGCCATCTGCTTTCTTTGCTTTGGCATCTGTCTTTAATAATTCCCATGTCTGTACAACAAAATCTCTGGGTTCTACCTCATGTTTGCGGAAGAAAAATTCCAAACGTTCCACATGATCGAGGTAATCCGCTCCAAATCGAGTTTCTACCTCTCCCTGCAATAAGGCAATCTCTGCTTTGTACATAGGACGTTCTTTCCCTTTTTCTTTGCCTATCCATGGTGTCTCAAGTACTAAAGGAAGATGTCGGATTTTTTCATGATGTACGATATAATTCATCGCATCAAATCCAATCATTCCCGCACCAACTGGTGCATGCCGGTCTTTTCCAGCTCCACGGAAATTTTTGCTGTCATTGAGATGGACGACCGCGAGGCGGTCAAGGCCAATCGTTTTATTAAACAGCTCCAGTACCCCATCAAAATCATGAACAATATCATAACCGGATTCATGCAAGTGGCAAGTATCCATGCAGACAGTTAATCTTCGATTGTCTTCCACTCTCTCCATAATCTGAGCGATTTCCTCAAAATTACGGCCAACTTCCGTTCCCTTCCCTGCCATTGTTTCCAACGCTATATTTACTTCAGTATCTTTCACCCCATCTAACACCAGATTTAAACCTTCAGCTATGCGGGCGATTCCATACTCCACATCTTTTTCCGTGAAAGCTCCTGGGTGAAGAACGATATTTTTTACCCCTAAATAATTTGTTCGGCGAATTTCCTCTTGCAAAAACCGAACGGCAAACTCAAATTTATCATCTTTATAGGTTCCTAAGTTGATGATATAAGGAGCATGGACTATAATTTCTTCAATGCCATGATCAGCCATTACTGCTTTTCCTTCTTCGACAAATTGCTTTTCAATCGCTTTTCGTCTTGTATTTTGAGGCGCACCAGTGTAGATCATAAATGTACTTGAATCATATGAAACCGCTTCTTCTGCTGCATTTAAAAGCCCTTTACCAGAAAATGATACATGTGACCCTATTTTTAACATGCAAAAAACTCCTTTTATCTTGTATAACGACCGCTATGCTTTCAGATTCTCTGATCTATTAAAAATCGTTATCGTTCTATCGTTATTTTCTATTGATGATAGGAAAAATCCTACATACTTGTTTTACCACATCTTTAAGAGAATAATCCACTTAGAAGATCGAAAAGGTAGTTGTTACTTTCTGGACAAACATCATACCGATCAGACAAATCTGATACCAAACTTTATTCGTAATTCACAACTACTTTAATTTGTTCTTTTGCATTAAAATGAAGAATAGATAGACTATTCAAATAAATAACTGTCATCGATCAAGGAGAAACAATGAAATTGCGTAGAATGGTTGCGCACACAAGTGAGTGGATGAACACAAAGCTTTTCGTTAGTATGATCGCTGGAGTAATGCTAACGATTAGTGACCGAATCCAGCTGGCAGGTCTTCCTCTTGTGCTAAAAGAAGAAGGTCTTGGAGCATTTATCGGAACCGTCATGATGGCCTACTTTATCGCTGCAATTCCTGGAGCATTGTTGGGTGGACATTTGTGCGATAAATATAAACCTGAGTGGGTTTCATTTTGGGCGCTTTCGATCACTTCTGCTGCTTTGATAGCCTACATGTACTGTCAACAAATTTGGCTGTACATTGCGATTCGGCTTATCTCTGGATTTACTGTTGGCATGGGTGGAAGTCCTGCTGGAATTTTGCCCCGTCAGTCTGTGCCTAAGAGGTTTCAACTGTGGATGAGTTCATTCACCGCTGCGGTTGATTTTGGTCTAGCTGGACTGGCGCTTTGGTTTGTGACATCCAATCCTGAAGCATGGAATTGGATTTGCTTTTATGTAGGAGTAGCAAATCTAATTGGAGCGATCGCTTTGGTAACACTTTACCCAAAACTACAGAAAAATAAGGTTGGTGACCAAGCAGAGCTATCCATGCCTCAACGATCAACCAGTATCGCATGGCACACAGCTATTTATGTTACCCTTCTAGCTGGTCCAGTAGTGGCAATTTATGCTGTTTTCAACAGCTATCTTCCACTCTATATCGGGGCGGACAATGCAGGAAAATATCTGCTTCTGGCGAGCCTGATCAATGGACTTTCCGGTTTTATCCCTGCTTGGGTAGCGACAAAGAAAGGGAATCCGTTTGTCATTTGGACGAGTGTGATCCTCATTGCCTCTATCACTGGAATATTGGCTTTTTGGCCAGTTTCTGGTGTATTGTTCGCAGGAGCAATTCTCATCGGGTTGTTTTCCCGTTCCATCGACCTGTGCATGGGACAATCGGTTTACGACCAGAGCGTGAAAGACCGTAATACTGGAGCAGCCCTGAGTGCTCTAATCGTTGCTAACATGCTGACCACCAGTATCGCAGTTCAGTTCAGCGGAATAATTGGAGAAAATTGGGGTTTTGGTCATGCCTTTTGGATCTTGGCCTTGGGCTCTTTTGCGGCTCCGATTTTCTGGAAATGGATGAGAAGAAAAAAATAACACCCTCCATTCTAGCCGTTTGCCCTAGGTAAACGGCCAAAATTTTGCTACTAGGCCCACTTCACCTATAGACCGAAGAGTAACGGATCTTCGTTCAATTTACATCGAAAGAAAAAAAATAATTTGATTTCATTAGGAGGTCGGGTAGGTCGGCTCCTTTCGGTAAGCGTCAAATAGCCCCTTCCTGTGTAATCGGAGAGGGCTCTATTATCAAAATCAGAAGTAAACAAAAAAGGTGCAGAAAGTAAAATAAACTATTATAATATTTTTGAATATTGTTATTAATGATTCACTCTAATTCATCCTACAACAAAGAAAGGAAATTACTGCCTATGATAAAGTCAATCACTATTTATAGGGATGTAGAAAATGCAGCTAATCTCCAAAATTTTTTTTGGGAGAATATCTTTCCTCGAACTCAAAGGATACCAGCTATTATTTTTGCAAAATTAACCACTGTATCACAACAGGTAAGTGAAAAAATTCCGTCAAATCTTGAAGGACTCCAATTTATGATGGAATTTTATTTTGAGTCTACAAAAACAATGAGTAAATTTGTGTCCTCATCCGAGGGGCAAGAACTTATGAAGCTAATCCAAGAATATTCCCTTGATGGAACATGTCACATGTTGGGTATGGAAAAAAGATTTGACTCCAGATCGCAAAACCACTTAACAACCTTAAATGAAAATGATTCCAACCGAATTAAAGTCAAATCAATTGGTATTTGCACGAATATTAGGAATCCGTATGCTTTCCAAGAATTTTATTTAAGCGAAGTCTTCCCTATTTTTATTACTTTTCCTGGAGTTAGTAGTTTAAATATAACTAAAGCTATTAAAAGTGAAGGCATTACACAAGATAATAGAGAAATTCAACTAGTTATGGAAGGGAATTATACATCTGAAGAGGCAATGTATAATGTTTTTACTCTTCCCGAGGCTCAAAAGCTTATGGAATTAATCGAACAAAAAGCGCCTGGTGACTTTAATGTATTTTTAGGACATGAAAAAATCTTTGATTTTAAAAATGCACAAAAATCATATCACAAAAGCAACTATTCATATAAGTCACCAACCAAGTTTATCAAAGATATTCTTGATCAGAAGTGAGACATATTTATGTTTTTGGATTTGGTGCAAGAATGAGTCACCGTACATACCCATCAAACTAGGGAAATAGAATATCCAAAACATTAGAAAAAAGATATTCTCTCTTTAGAGTTTCATGATATCAGAGATTTATTCCTCTCCTGCTATTTGTCCTGTTTGTAAACAAAGATCACCCGACAAACAGGATGCCACAACCATCACATGGTTTGACGATGTTGGGTAAATTTGCATATCCTCAGGAAAGGTACATTGGCGTTAGTGTTAGGTGTAAAAGCCAGAAATAAATAAAACAATACCAATAGCAATGAATAGAACTTTATATACATACCATGTCAATATACTTAAAATCAAAGCAACAATAAAATCACCTTGAATATAGATAGAGGAATTCTTTGTATCTTTTTTCTTAAATAAGAGTCCTACGATATGCATCATAATCATACGTGTTCACAACAGCACCTGTAGAATCTGAAAGAGCGACAACATCTCCATGTCCATTTAATTGATAGTAATATGTTTGACCTCCACGAGTCATACTTACAGGCTGAATCCCATTCCAAGTATAACTCGCAACCACATTATTACTACCATCTGTCTCATAAGCTACGTTGTTATTCTCATCATAGTGGAAGGTGATAGTGCCAGAGGCAGTCGTCATCGTTTTGCGCATACCTTTCGAATCATAGGTAAACGATGCAAGGGTATTTCCACTGTTATCTTTTACAGCTGTAAGCCTGTCTCCGTTATCATACACATATGTTTTATTTCCATCGCTAGTGAGGTTTCCATTACTATCATAGGTATAGCTTGTCTCATTAACATCTGTGATTTGATTTGCATTATCGTAGTGGTAGGTTGTTGTAGTTGCACTACCTCCACTTGGAGTGACCGTCATGGTGAGTCGATTCCCTACTTCGTCGTACGTATAATCATAGGTAGTTCCATCTGGGCGCTTTTCCTGCTTCAATTGATCCAACTCATCATATACATAACTGGTAGTACCAGCGCTAGAGATAACGGAAGTAATTCTTCCTTTATTATCGTAGACATAGCGAAAGTTATCTAATATTGTTCCGTTTGTATTGTAATTGGTCTGTTGGATTAAGTTGCCTACTCCATCATATTTGTACAAAGAAACGGTACCATCTGCATTTTTTTTACTCGCCACACGATTAGCTTCATCATACGTAAAAGCAGCACGTGTACTACTGTTTTCTTGAATTTTGGTTAACTGATCGAGAACATCAAAAGTGTTATCCTGTGTAAGTATCGTGCTTCCTGCTACGTATTTTCGTTGTTGTACATTTCCATTTTTGTCATACGTATACGTGACAGTGTTATTATTTCCCTCATCCTTGGTTTTTAGCTTGCTATCTGCGTCATAGGTGAAGGTACTGACTTGATTGTTGGATTTATCTGTTTCCTTGGTAAGGTTACCGTTTGGATCGTACTCAAAGGTGTATCGTTCCGTCCCATCGTAAAGAATGGAAGTTTGTCTATCCACTGAATTATAACCAAATTCAACGGTGTGGTTATCGGGTTTGGTTACTTTGGTTACATTTCCATTCAAATCGTAGTCAAATTGGGTAAAACGATTTAATGCATCTGTTGCCTTTTTCACCAAATTTAACTCATTATAATCATAGGTAGTCTCGTGATTTTTTGCGTCTATTACTTTTGTTTTATTTCCATTGTTATCATATTGATACTTGGTGATATTGTTTTTGGCATCGGTGACTTGGATTAATTGATTGGGAAGTATCACTACCCATTTTCTCTGTTTTCACATTCCCAACTGCATCATAAGTTTTATCTACGGTGTTCCCTAAAGCGTCTGTCGTCTTGGTTTCGTAATTTCCATTCGCATCATAGGTGTGCTGGGTTCGAATGGAACCAACCATAATTTTTGCTGCATCAAACCAAGTGGTATATCCTCGAATCTCCAATTGGTTGGTACCTGCAGGTAAATCCCCTGGATTGATTACAACATGTAAACGAGTGGTGTCTTGTGTCCCAGTAATATAACTACTGGGAATAGCTACATAAGTTCCATTGGTCGTATTAAATCCAAATGCATAAATCATGGCTCGACCTGTTGCACCTGATGTCTTGGCATAACCACTAAACACATATGTTTTGGTAGCATCATAGGCAATCCGATCACTGTCCACTGCTGTTGTGCTGGTTGGATTGGTGATTTTCAAGCTCTTTTTCCCAAGAGTAATCCCATCGGTCGTTAAACCTGTTGAATCTACACTGATTGTTGTAGCTCCTGTTGGTGTTTTGCTCCAGTTATCTGGCCAACCATCACTATCCCGGTCGATTTCCATGCTGCCATTGATGGCAAGGTTTTTTCCAACACTCATTTCTTCTGTTTCTTCGGTTACATTTCCATATGTGTCGTATTTCGTAGCAGCAGATTTGTCAGCAGCATCGGTAGTTGCTGTTTCATTTCCTTCATCATCAAACTCATTGGTGGTCTGATTCCCTTTTGGATTGGTTTCCGTTATGGGATTATTGTTGGAATCGTAGGTAGTTTGCGTTGTCTCATTCAACGGATTGGTTTTCGATAGAACGTTTCCTTTGTTGTCATACGTATAGTGTGTAGTAGCAGTACCACTTGCTGCATTGGTATTCGCATCCTTGGTATCGGTTAAATTGTTGTTTCCATCGTACGTATACGTCGTTGTATAATTTAATCCCCCAGAATCTTGTACCATGGTCACGACATTCCCATTGTCATTGTTCGTATACTTGCTTATATGATTTTTGGGATCGGTAACGGTGGTAACGGTGGTAACGTTGTTAGCAATATCATAAGCAATCGTGGTAGTTGCGGTTTTTACTGTCCCTCCAACGGTAATGGGATGACTCATCGAGATAACTTTATTGGCCGTATAGGCAATGGTTTCTTTGTTGTTGTTAGGATCAGTAATATTCGTTAACTGATGAGCAGTATCATAGTCATACTGATCCACCGATAAGGTACTTCCATCGGTATCTTTATGAGTAACCGTCTGTAAATTTCCATTTGCATCATATCCATATGTGATGGATCGATTTGCAAAATCAGTAACGATTTGTACATGATTATTGCCGTCGTAAGCAAGTGTTATGGTTCGGCCGGAAGCATCTATAAAAAATCGACAAGGTTCTTTTTATTAAATTATTTTTTCTAGCCAGTTCAACAACCTAGCTATTTTTGCACAATCCCCGAAAAAGTACATTAAGGAATAATTTCAAAATAACTCAAGTTCTACCCTAAGCCAGTTGAATTTAGCTGCTTCTTTTTACCATGCCCCTAATGTAGATGATCTAAGTGCTAATTGATCTACTGTCACTGAATATTAGGAAACCCAAAAAATAAATTGCAACAATTAACCATTAATCACAACATCAAGCAAAGACATCACCATTATTCGATCAGAAACTAGCCGATCTTCAAAACGAAGAAGAAATCCCCATTTCTCGTCGATCTGTTGCAAAATCGAAAAAAATAGAAATTCCTTCCTCAGCTTCCCGTAAAACGTTATACAATGTCTCACTAGTCTTGTTCAAAAAAAAGCGACCCAAATATTGGAGTCGCTTTTTTTATTCTTTTTTAAAGACATGTAAGATTGCTTTGACCATTCCACCAAGGAACTTAGGAAGTTTCAATGTATAAAAACGCAACCGAGTTCCCTCCTTCTTCTTCGGTACATTTCCTGTTTGTCATCCTATATATATTCTACCCATAGGTATTTGTACCTAGAACGGGGAACAAAATTTATCTATTTTTGATACTTTGACACAGCCAAACTTACTGGGTAAAGTAAATTCCTTCCCCTCAAGCGTGCCTTAGTCATTTATCTTTACTCAAAGACACCAAACATTTACCACTGCTAATCGAAACAGTTGCCATTTTCCCTTTCATTTCATTGCTGATTCCTCTTGTCTCTCCTCGGATCAAAGTCTCGTCTTTCAATGGATAAGTCAATCCATTGGTCGATATACCGACCACCTTTTCACTTACAGGAATTAAGGATACATAGGTATAACCTGAGTGGATGAGCTGGAGCTCACCTGAACCAACCAACAAACTTAAGCGATTGGTCTCATCTTGTATAATCCCATGTACTCCATGAGAAGCTAACCACTCCAGTAGTCCTATATTAGCAAGCGTGTGATCCATCCTGCCTCCACCAAATGCACCAAAAAGATAAACCTCATCAGGTTCATAAGTCATGGCTTCTTCTAGTGCTGCATGAGTGTCTGTCACATTTTTCATCACGGAGAGAGGTACAACTCTCATTCCTTTCGATTTCCATTCCTGAATGTTTTCTTGTCCTGTTGTATCAAAATCTCCTATCGCTACATGAGGAGTGATTCCTGCTTCTAGTAAAGCGATCACACCATGATCTGCACCAATTACAATATCTGTTTCCTTGATATTAGCTTGTAAAAATTTCTTTGTAACAGTCCCACCAGCAACGACTATCACACGCTTTTTTGTCATTTAAGGGCGAAATAATTTTGGAGCAGCGTACAACAGTACGATTACTACAATAATAGAAATGATAATTTCCGGTAAAATATAGCTGGCGTTGTAAATAAGCGAATAAACATAAACAGACTGTCCTTTTGGAGCATAATCGGCAAAAAAGATCACACCCGAGAGAAAATGGGATACAAACCTTAAAATTCCACCACTAAATAGCCCTATCACCACTCTTATTATTTTACTGCTCTGCTTCGTGGTGTTCTTAATCGACAACCAACCAGAAAATCCCAAAAGAGCAAACGCTAATGGGTAATCTAAAATAACTTGAATAGGGTGCGCATAAAAAGCTCCCGGTAAAACAAGAAGTATGAGTCCAGTAATCAAACCTGCTGTAATCCCAGGAATGACTCCTCTTCGAAATGCCAAAATCGCAATAGGTACCATCGTTAACGTAACGGAACCTCCATTTGGCCATAATGGAAAAGGGGTGAGTATATTAAACACGATGGCTAATGCAGCTACAATTGCTGTTTCTACTAGTGTGATGACTTTCGTGCGTTGATTCAAACTTCTTCCTCCTCAAATTCACATCTTTCATATATACATAATTCTCTATCATTTTATCAAAATAGCTCGAGCAAAACCAAATTTTATGGTTTTTTAAACAAAAAACCATGGATGGATGGAAGTACCTATATTTCAAGGATATCCATCAAACACATGGCTAAATCAAATGAATTTTTTATACTTGTTTTATACGGTAATCATATCGAATCAAGTCAATCGCTTTTTTTCGATCGGTTTGACCAAAAACAGCTGATCCTGCAACCAAAACAGTTGCTCCACTTTCGACTACCTGTTTTGCTGTTCCTGGCGCAATTCCACCATCTACTTCTATCTCCACTTGAAGACCTTGTCGATCGATAAGAGTCCGTAAATCAGCTATCTTCGAAAGTACGTTTGTAATAAACGACTGCCCTCCAAAACCAGGATTTACGGTCATCAATAATACAAGGTCAACATCAGGTAAAATAGGTTCGATCACGGAAATCGGAGTAGCAGGATTAATAGAAACACCAGCTTTGAGACCTAAACCTTTGATATGATGAACCGTCCGATGAAGATGAGGACATGTTTCTTGATGCACCGTAATATAATCTGCACCGCTTTTTGCAAACGCATCGATATATGTATCTGGCTTTTCTATCATCAGATGGACATCAAAGGGAAGAAGCGTATGTGGACGAATTGCCTCCACTACAAGCGGACCAAACGTAATATTAGGGACAAAATGGCCATCCATCACATCCAGATGCAACCAATCTGCTCCTGCTTGCTCAATTTCCCGTACTTCTTCCTTTAATCGAGAAAAATCGGCAGAAAGAAGAGATGGCGCTATTTTAACCATGTGGATCAATACCTCTTTTCTTGCTGAATTTCATGGAGAAAGAGTAAATAGTGTTCATACCTTGTTGCATTGAGTTCTCCAGATTTTACGCCTTCTTTCACTGCACATCCTGGTTCATTTTGATGATAACATCCACGAAAACGGCATGATTCGAGATAAGAATGGTACTCTGGAAATGCATAAGTCAATTCTTCCGCTGTCATGCCTTTGAGTCCTAGTTGACTAAAACCGGGGGTATCCGCTATTTGTCCGCCATCTATCAAAGATAGCAATTCTACTTGTCTGGTAGTGTGTCGGCCGCGCCCGATTTTTTCACTAACACTACCTACTTGCTGGGTACTCTCTGGCAAAATCTGATTGAGCAAAGATGACTTTCCAACACCAGAAAGACCTGCAAATACAGTGGTTTCTTCCCGTAACAAATCCAATAGTTCTGCTATACCTTCTCCTGTACGAATACTAGTAGTTACAATCGGATAAGCCGCTTTTCGATACATTTCTCGAACAGCCTCAATATCTTCAGTTTCTTCCACAAGATCTTTTTTTGTTAAACAAATTACAATTCGTAGCTTTTCTTTCTCCGCATGAACCAAAAATCGATCCAATGGAAGAGATTGAAACTTTGGCTCTCGGAGGGAACAGACTACGACTGCTTGTTCGACATTGGCAATTGGCGGGCGCAGGAGCTCAGTAGAGCGGGGCTGGACAGAAGTAATTACTCCTTGATCCAACCCCGTACTTTCCCACTCTACCATGTCACCAACTAATGGTTTTATTTTTCTCTTTTCGAATTTAAATATGCCGCGGGCACGACACTGAATGACTTCCCCTTCATCTGCTCGCACATAGTAAAAACCACTTATTGCTTTGATGATCTGCCCACTTGGCATCCAAACATCCTCCTTTCTTTTTATTATGCTAGTACCTTCGTATCTTCTAATCTAGCTTTATCTAGATTTCCGTAAGCCAATAACTTGTTGTCCTTATTTTTTGCATTCCCACCCATCGAAGGAGGCATGTCATTACATCCACCGCTCTTAGGAGCATATATCCATAGGTATACTGTTCCACCTTTTTCGATATTCTCTCCTGCTTTTGGTGTCTGTTCTAGAATTTGACCCTGTTTCAAATCCTTATCCGTTGTATTTTTATTATAACAACGACTTCTCGAGTAATCTACTTTGTAACCCAGTTCATCAGAATTGGTATATTGAGCTAGGTTACTTTCATACATGCCAGTAAAATCCATTACTTTTAATTTATCACTTGCACCACCCACACCTAATGTGAGTTTAGTAGCGGTATCCGAGTTTATTTCCGCACCTGCTTCGGGCGTTTGACTAACCACTTTATTTTTATTCTCATCTGAGCTTTCACCATAGACAAAACTCGGTTCCTTGAGACCATGAGTCTCAAACCATTGTTTAGCTTCATCTTGTGTCTTACCAGTAAGATTAATCATGCTAACATTTTGTGTTTGCTGAGTTGGATCATCACCTGTACCAGACATCAGACCCCAAACAAGACTAAATCCATAGATCGCTAAAAATACGATGATGCCAACCGTAAGTAAACTAAACAATACTTTTTGCCACCATGGTAACTTTGCCTGCACATTATCAAGCCAAATGACAGTCCGTTGAAAAACAGTTTTATCTTTATCATTGGGGACGTTACGGAAACGTTCCAAACCTGCCATGGTTTCCTGTCCTACTTTAGTCGCATGTTTTGTATCGGATCGTCTTGGTGAACGAACTTCTTCGCGTTGTACAGGCGACTGATAATTGGATGTTGTATTGTTCCTTGGCTGAAAAACGTTATGAACTTCCGTCTCTTCATCTGCTGAAATCGGAATGGTTTGAAATATATCACTCGTTTTCGTAGGTCTTTCCCACCGATTTTCACGACGACTATCAAATTGCAACGCATAATTGATATCTTGCATCATCGCTTTTACCGATGTATAACGCATCTCTGGATCTTTTTCCAAAGCACGCATAACGATATTAACCATACTTTCAGGTATTTTTTCGTTTAATTCTCTTGGGTCAATCACTGGCTCTTGTAAGTGTTTTAAAGCAATACTGATTGCTGAATCTCCATCAAATGGTAATTCACCTGTCAGCATTTCGTATAAAACAACACCAAGAGAGTAGATATCAGCTTTTGAGCCTATCTGTCCTCCACGAGCTTGCTCTGGAGAAAAATAATGAACAGATCCCATTACAGAACCAGTCTGGGTTATCGTCGAAGAACTCGCGGCTCTGGCAATCCCAAAATCGGTTACTTTTGCTCGGCCATTTGTTCCAATCAAGATATTATGTGGTTTTATATCTCGGTGCACAATTTGATTATCGTGTGCATGTTGGAGACCATCGCAGATTTGAGCAGCGATATCACCTGCTTCTGCTGTTGTTAACTGTCCTCGCTCTAATATCATTTGTTTTAATGTTGGACCTTCCACTAGTTCCATCACTATATAATGAATGTAACCATCTTGCCCAACATCATATACATTGACTATGTTCGGGTGAGATAAACTAGCAGCTGCCTGTGCTTCGCGATCAAACCTACGAACAAATTCTTGATCATTACTTAGGGATTCACTTAAAACTTTAATCGCTACGTTTCGATGCAATAATATATCTTTTGCTTTATATACAACAGCCATACCGCCGCCGCCGATTCGACTAATGATCTCGTAACGTCCCCCAAGTTTCTTCCCTTCCATCTGCATGGTCACCTCGCTCCTCCTTAAGTCCCACTTAAGATGGGCTAGACGCTCCTCTATGTTTCAACAAAATCAGAGAAACATTGTCTTTTCCACCAGCATTTAATGCCATCTGCAAGAGACGATCTGCTTTTTCATCCATTGTCTCTCCTGCTTGAGACAGCACTTCGCCTATTTCTCTCTCACTTACCATCGTGGTCAAACCATCAGAACATAAAAGCAAAATATCGTCTTTTTCCCATGGTGTTGTGATCAAATCTACTTCCACTTCATCACTTGTACCTACCGCGCGTACAATCATATTGCGTTGTGGATGATTTTTTGCCTCTTCCGCTGTGATTTGCCCATGTTTTTGAAGCATGTTTACATAGGAATGATCTTCTGTGAGTTGGTACAAACCTCCATCATGTAACATATATGCTCTACTATCTCCAACATGTGCCAAAACCACTTCTTTTAGATCAATTACAGCACCAACTACTGTTGTTCCCATTCCTTGGTATTGGTTATTGCGCATGGCAAGTGAAAAAACTTGTTCATTTGCTTTTCCAACAGCTTGCAATAAGTGATTGCTCTTATCTTCTGTCGTATGCTGAAACTGAATTGGTGCTAAGTAACGTTCCATGATCTTAACTGTTTGCTGGCTAGCAACATCACCTGCTTGGTGTCCACCCATTCCATCTGCGACTATGGCTACCACTCGTCTACATTTGGAACGGAATAGATGAATGCTATCTTCATTGAGATCACGAACAAGGCCAATGTGAGTCCGATGTGCTATCTCCATGCCGGCTTACCCCTTTCTCCATACTTTCTTTATTTCTCTAGTAAACCTTGTTGCTTAGCTCGAAGTTGCCCACAGGCTGCATCAATATCATGACCCTGTTCTCTTCTAATAGTCGTTGAGACATGATAAGACTCTAAAATACGTTGAAAAGCAAAAATTTGCTTCCTTGGAGTACGAACGAAATTTCGCTCAGGGACAAAATTGACAGGAATGAGATTGACCAAGCAGTTCATTCCAGACAAAAGCTTACCTAATTCATGAGCCTGTTCATCGTGATCATTTTTTTCACCGATCAATGCATATTCGAACGTAAGCCTTCGACCTGTCTTTTGAAGGTAATACCAGCATGCCGTCATTAAATCTTTTAAAGGGTAACGGCGGTTAATGGGCATAAGCCGTGAACGTAAATCTTGATTTGGGGCATGTAAGGATATAGCTAAACGCACTTGCCAATCTTCATCCGCAAATCGATAAATATTTGGTACTACTCCACTTGTAGAAACTGTGATGTGTCGTTGACCAATATGAAGACCATTTTCCTCATTGATGATGCGCATAAACTTAATAGTAGCGTCATAATTTTCAAATGGTTCACCTGATCCCATGATGACAACAGATTTCACACGTTCTCCTGTTTGATCCAAGTGCTGTTGTGCTTTTAACACTTGGGCGACGATCTCCCCAGTTGTCAAATTTCGTTTTAATCCTCCAAGAGTAGAAGCACAAAACGTACAACCGATTCGACAACCTACTTGTGTAGTTACACAGACACTTATTCCATATTGGTGACGCATTATAACGGTTTCAATCGCGTTTTTATCATGAAGACCAAATAAAAATTTAACCGTTCCGTCCTGCGATGTTTGTGTTGTGATGGTTTCCAGAGTTTCGAATTCAAAGTATGTTGTTAGTTCTTCTCGGAGTGTTTTAGGTAAGTTGGTCATCTCGTCAAAAGAAGTAACACGTTTGGAATAAATCCATTCCATTATTTGTTTTGATCGAAAGGCAGGATAGCCTTGACTCTTTATCCATTTCGTCCAATCTTCTGTTCCATAGTCGTATACAAATGATTTCATATCTATCGCTCCAACAAACCGCAACTTTATCAAACGAAAAACATTTCCTATTATATCAAAGAAAAAAGCTAGATGGGAAGTATCCGTTCATGCTTTCGAAAAATCTCCGTACTTCCAAGGATTTTCCCCATTTTTCTGGGACAATAGGCATTTCCATACAGATTTCATTAACCAAATGTATCTTATCTTTCAGAGATTCAAGAGTGATTTATTTTCTTCTCAACTTTGCGATAAAAAAACCATCACTTCGGAAATGATGGGGTAAAATCTGTACCCAAGCCTTTCCTATCATAGCTGTTTGTTTCACATGCTCTGGTAAAAGGGACAAAAACTCTTCATCTGGAACAAATTCCGGGTGATTTGCTAAAAAATGAGCCAACTGCTGCTGATTTTCTTCCTGTGTCCATGTACAAGTGCTATACATCAGTATACCACCTGGTTTAACTTTTGCTGCTATGGATTCTAATAGTTGTTGCTGAATGATCACAAGTTGTCCAACTTCTTCAGCTGATTTTCGCCATTTGATATCTGGTTTACGAGGAATTACTCCAAGACCTGAACACGGAGCGTCGAGCAATACTCCATCATACTGCACTTGATCCTCTAACTTGCGAACATCTAGTGCTCTCGTAGAGATAATAGAGATCCCTAGTCTTTTTGCGTTGGAATCAATTAATCTTACTTTGTGTTTATGGATATCAAGTGCAGTTATCTTTCCTTTATTTTTCATTTTTTCAGCAAGATGGGTTGTTTTTCCTCCCGGAGCAGCACATGCATCTAATATATGCATACCAGGCTCTGGATTGAACAATGTCGCCACTAACATCGAACTCTCATCTTGAATCGTATAAGTTCCTTCCTCAAATCCTGCTAGATTTGCAGCATTGCCGACACCCGAGAGGATTACCCCATCTTCACTTAGTTTGGAGGATTTGGCATCAGTAGACTCCGATGAGCCCCAATTTGCCAAAAAAGTTTCTCGATCCGCGTGTATTGTATTTACTCGAATACTGACTTTGGGCGGGAGATTACAAGCTTCCATTACGAGATTTGCCGTATTTTTTCCATATGCATCGGATAGACTTGTTACGATCCACTCTGGAAAAGAATAGGTCAACGCTCGCTGTTTTAATGTCGCAGCATCTTTGGAAAAAATAAACTCTTTTTGTTTTCGCAAAAAAGAGCGCAATACTCCATTTACGAACTTACTTATCCCTATATTTCCTCGCCATTTCGCGAGTTCTACTGCTTCATGTACAACTGCTCTCTCCGGTATTTTGTCCAAATACAAAAACTGATAGAGACTGAGTTGTAACAATTGCCTTACCCATGCATCCAATGTTTTCTTTTTTACAAATTGATCGATGATATAATCCAGTGTATTCAGTCGTTGGATCGTCCCATATACAAGTTCTGTAACTAAGCGTTTATCTCGACTATCTAAACTGCTTTTTTGTAGTTGCTGATGCAAGAGAAGATTACTAAAAGCACTTTCTTGCTGCCATTTCTGCAATGTATCCAAAGCCCAAGCGCGAGCAGTCTTACTGATATGCATTTTTTTACCTTCTTACTTCTGTGTTTGCACATATGATACAGTATTCATCGGTATGATGACAAATATTATGTGATAGGATGATCAGATTAGATTGGTAGAGTTAATTGGATAAGAATAAAAAAAAACCAGAATATCTCTGGTCTCTTTGTGTAGATGGCTTTAAAAGATAGACTTTAGCTGCCCATAAAAATGCTTGAACTTTTTATATTTCTTATTATAGTGCTCTGACATAATATCACTTGGCGTATATCTTTCAAAAGAAGTACCTTTAGCAAATTCGGCAGCATCTATCCCCCAACCAAAAATTTTTGCTCCAAGTGCTGCTGCTCCCATAGCTGGGAAAAACTGCGATTCTGCTGGAACTATCACTTCTCTATTTAACACATCTGCCATGATCTGATTCCAAACTTTACTTTTGGTTCCGCCACCAATAAGAGAGAGGTTTCCAGTATTTTCATCTTCAACAACTTCCATTACTTGCCTCATCGCCATTGCTACACCTTCTAAAACAGCACATCCCATATCAGCTCGTGTAGTATTAGAGCGGATTCCTATCATACAGCCTGAAGCGGCAGCATCTTGTATAGGAAATCTTTCTCCATTTAAATAAGGTAAAAACAAAAGTTCATTGTTGGATCGATCAGTACTTGATACAGACTGTTCAAAACCCTCATATGAGTTATCAAATGTATGGGCTGCCCATTGATGGACATTGCCGGCATTCATCAATGGAGCAATCGCGAGAAACTGATTGTCTTCTATATAAGGAAGGTGAAACAAACCTTTTGAACTCTGCAAAATCGTAGGAACAGGTGTAGCCATCCAGCCTGTTGTACCAATATAACCATAGATTTCTCCTGGTCGAGATACTCCTGCACCGATAGAAGCGGAGCCGCCGTCACCGATTCCACATAAAACTGGGGTGCCAGTAAGAAGTCCAGTTGTTTTTGATGCTTGATTTGTTACCGTTCCTACTATTTGATCAGAAGATATGATTTGTGGGAGTTTATTTGGGTCTATCCCAAAAGCCTCTAACCACTGACGTTGCCATTTTTTAGTTTGGATGTTCATCATCCCAGTTGTAGCTGCTGTTGTTGGGTCTATTACACACTTGCCTGTCAAATGCCGGATCACATAATCTTTAGAACCCATCAAAAAACAGGCAGTATTTTGATAGACTTCGGTTTCTTGCTCTTTCAACCATAGTATTTTGGGAAATGTTAGGCTTCCATCCATGTGATTGCCTGTAATCGCTTGTATAGGAAGCTTCTCTTCTAACATAGCAGCTTGGTCTGCTGCCCGGCTGTCTCCATATAAAATCGCAGGTCTTAAAGACACACCTTCCTTATCCACTGGTATGCAATCTTGCATTTGCCCGCTAAAAGTGATGAGTTCTATATCTTTAGCTCTAATCCCTTGGGCAGACCAATAAGCTAAAATCGATATGACTGCTTGATACCAATGATCTGCATTTTGCTCCATTTTCCCATTTTGATAATCTGTCCTGATGGATATATCTTTTTCCAAATAAGGTCTGGCATCTTTTGAAACAAGGATACCTTTGGCTTGTGTTGTTCCTATGTCAAAGGAAGCAATAAAACTCATGGCATATCATCCTTTAATCTCATAAAGACTTGTCTTACTTTTCATCTCTGTGATCAAATCATAGAGCTTGTCCCATCGATGCTCATTGCAACACTCTACCAAAGCTGAACCCACTACAGCTCCATCAAAATGGCTCTCCACTACCGTTTTTACATTATCAGATGTTTTTATCCCAAATCCCGCAACAACTAAAGGAGGAGCATGCCTTTTTATCCTCTCATGATAGACTGGTAGATTTTCAAAAGTAACAGTTGGTGATCCAGTCCTTCCCGAGTAGGTTTGTGCATAAACGATGGAAGACTTACTAGCGATAGTGGCAATTTCTTGATCTGTCATATGCGGCTGCACAAAATGCACCATATCTATTCCATAATCCCTTATATCTCGTGCTATTTCCTCTCTTTCCTCTATCGAACAATCTGGGATCAGCAAAGCATCTATCAGCTGATTTCGAACTAATTGTTCAAATATATCAGATTGAAACAAATCAGATTGATAACTCATCACCCAAATTGGTTTCTGTACTCTTCGACGAATATCTTTCACAAAGGGTATGAACCATTGGTCTACATTTTCCCGTACTTTCGCATGTCCCTCTTGAATAACAGGACCGTCTAGATGAGGATTTTTACTTGGTATACCTAATTCCAAAATATCCAAACCAGCTAAAAGGGCATTTTCAATGATCCTCGTCGATTGCATCGAATTTGGATGCCCTGCTATCAAATAACCTATTAGTAGTGCTTCGTGCTGTTCTTTCATATGCTGCCATGTTTTTTGATTTCGCTGGCTATTAAATATCATGAGGAATCACGCCCTATTTTTTGCAAAATCACTGCAACGATTACAATGCAACCTGTTACTACATCTTGCAAAAAAGAGGGAACCTCCAACATGGTCAAACCATTTGCTAGTATCCCAATTATGGCTGCCCCAACAAAAGTACCCCAAATATTAGGAACACCTTCTTTAAAAGACGTCATTCCTAGAAAAGCCGCAGCATAAGCAGGTAAAAATAATCCATCTCCACTCGTTGGTTGTGCAGACCCTAGTCGAGAAGCCATAAGTATCCCTGCGAGTGCAGCTAGCAGCGCACAAAAGGCAAATGCAAGATTTTTATTTTGTGCCACTGATACACCTGCATTTCGGGAAGCAGATTCGTTACCCCCGATGGCGTACAGCTTTCTGCCAAATGCCGTATGTGACATGATATACCAAAACACAATCGTTAAAAATAGCATGATAAACGATAAAACAGGGACTGTAAACCACATCTTCTGTCCTAGATAACGAAATGACTCTGGTATGTTTTCAAAAATGGTAGCTCCATCAGTGAGCCAAAAGGTGATCCCACCAAGAACGGTCCCCATCCCTAATGTTGTGATAAAAGATAAAACTTTAAATTTGGTGATAATCCAACCATTTATATAACCAATAACAATAGAAATCACCAAAGGAATCAAAACACAGAGCCACATTGACTGCCCTGCTACCGCTAACTTTGCAGCTATTACTCCTCCTAAGCTCGCCATCGCTCCAATGGAAAGATCAAATTCCCCAACTGCCATGACTAATGTAGCACCGAGCGATATAATCACCAAGAAAGAGATTTGTCTGCTGATATTGATTACATTATCCACTGTTGCAAACGAATCTGGACTAAGAAGGCTGAAACATAAAATGATTAGTACCCCTGCAAAAAGTGTCCCGTATACCCGAAACCATTTCTGCAAAGAAACAGCGTATGTTGTTTGCACCCTATTCATTTATGACATCACTCTGCTTTCTCTGGTTGTAACATACTTGCAAAATCTGCTCCGCAGTGACAGCATTATTTGGAAATTCAGCTACTGTTCTACCCTCGTGCAGGACATATATTCGATCCGCAATATCCAGTACTTCTTGTACATCAGAAGATACAAATAAAATAGCAGCATCTTTCTCTGCTTGTTCTATCAATAAGCGATGAATCTCTTCTCTTGTCATAACATCGACTGCTTGAGTAGGTTCATCACATAAAAATAGTTTGGGATCAGACAACAATGCTTTCGCAAACACGACTTTCTGTTGATTTCCCCCGCTCAATTCCTTTATTGGTTGTTCTATACTAACTGCCTTAACTTGCAATTTCTCCATCCAAGTATGGACTTCTGCCTTTTCTTTTTTCCTTCTTATTCGGAGAATGGAAGAAAATTTGGGTAAGGTAGATAGTGTCATGTTCTCTTTTACCGACATATTTAACACCAATCCATCTGCTCTTCGGTCTTCAGGTATGAGAATCACACCACGTCTAAGAGAGTTTTTAGGAGAAAAAGAAGTGATGTTTCTTCCCTTCATCACAAGTCTCCCATGACGCATCTTCCTTGTGCCGTAAATGGTTTCTAGCAATTCTGTACGGCCAGAACCAGCTAACCCAAAAATTCCTACTATCTCTCCTTGTTCTACATGCAAGGAAACATCTTGTACTTTCTGATCGACAGAAGAGACTCTTTCCAATTGAAGAACATCCAATTTGCTGGTATTTACTGATCTTTTGATCTGTTTGTCCGCTGCTGTAGTCTGATCCGTCATCAATTGCACCAATTTTTCTTTATTCATGTCTTTCGTAACAAATGTTCCTGCTACTTTTCCATTTCGCATCACGGTAACGCGTTGGGACAAACGTAAAATTTCGTTCATCCGATGAGAAACATACAGGATGGATGTACCTTTAGCCGCAAGTTTATCGATCAAATCAAATAGGAGTTCTGATTCTTCATCATTTAATGCTGCTGTCGGTTCATCCAATATAAGTAACCTGCAATCGAGCATGGCTGCACGCATGATTTCAAGCATCGTTTTCTCCGATGGAGTCATGTTCTCTGCTATTTTTCCTAAGTCTAACGATATTCCAAGATTCGATTTTAATTGCTCCGCTTTTTGTTTCATTGCTTTCCAACGAATCTTAAAACCTAATGGATATGTTGGATAAGTCAAACCTAAAAATAGATTTTCATAACCGGTAAAGCTATTGATCAATTGGCGATCTTGGTGCACCACTTGTATGCCGATTTTCCTGGCTATTTTAGGTTCCGTGATTTCTATTTTTTTATCTTGCCACAAAATGCTTCCACCATCTGATGAATATATTCCAGTCAATATTTTGATGAGCGTAGATTTACCTGCACCGTTTTCTCCGACTAACGCATGAATTTCTCCAGCCTTTATATCAAGGGACACACTTGAAAGAGCGTAGTGATGTCCAAATCGTTTGTCCAGCTGTCTAACTTGTAACAAGATTCATCCCCCTCCTAATATGTGAAGGAGGATGCAGGCAAATGCTGCATCCTATTTATTTTCCAGCATTTTCTTTGGTGATGAGAGTAGCTGGAGCATATTGTTCTTTTTCGGTTACTGCCTTTCCTTGGAAAACTTGCTCGATTTGTTTGGTGACCAGTTCCGCCATACCAGTGAAGTTTTGTTTTACGGTTGCTACTAATGGCGAACCTTTTTTAATCAAATCAACTGCTTGGCTGTTTCCATCGATACCTGTTACAATGATTCCTTTGCGGCCGGCAGCTTGAATTGCTTGAGTTGCACCAATTGCTGGTTCATCCCACCCTGCCCATACTGCTGTTATCGATCCATCTTCTTTATTGGCAAGTAGTATATTTTCCATTTGTTTTCGTGCATTTTCAATCGGTCCAGGCACATTAACCTGCTGTTCAATCACTTTTTTCACATATGGATTTTGTTTGCGAAGTTTGTCTAACTCCAATGTTCTTTTCAATACACCCGGATGCGGACGATAGGTTAAAACAACTAGATTAATTGGTTTGTTTCCGAGTTGTTGAAACAAATGCTCTGTGATCAATTTGGACATTGCTGTATTATCACTTGTTGCATTCATAGCCATTCCATCAATATAAGCCGAATCACAGCCAAAGACAGGAATATTTTTTTCTTTTGCTGCTTGAATCTGCGCTTTTAATTGGTTTGGATCTGTGCTCACCAATACGATTGCATCCACATTCGCAGCAATCACATCTTCCATTCTACTAGCAAGCTGACCAACATCCCCTTTGGTATCCACAACATTGGCTTCCCAGCCTTTTGCCTTGGATTCCTTCTTAAGTGAATTCACCATTTGGTTTGTTGTCACGGAGGAAAGATAAGGGGTGAGGATCGCGATCTTTTTGGTATCTTTTTTCGATCCACATGCGGTAAGAGTCAAAATCAATGAGAGCGCTATCACAATAGACAGAATCTTTTTCATATTTTCGCTCCTTTTGCATTTAGTAAAAATGAAATTTTTGTTTTTTCTTTCATCCCATTCTGAGATATTTTACAGTTAGGAACTTTATATTCTTTAGCATAAACGTTTAATATTTTGTTTGTAAATAATATTATTATAAATCTCATAAAAAAATAAAATTCTCATAAATAGAAAAAATAGGATAACATTAAAAATCATTTACAAAAGCTTAATATTAAGAAAAAACTGATATCATCTCGCTGTGATAATATGATCACGCACCCGCTCAACACACTTAGGAGAACGAATGCGTCTCAGTGACAGTGCTCGATTTTCCGGAGAAGGAAACCCGCTCACAATCTCTTATGGAGATTTCACACTCTTCATCTAGACATCCGAAGATGGATATTCCTCTTCGGAGGACTCTGTGAAAGTCAGTCACATCCAGCGTATTCAAATCAAAAAAGGGGAAGGGGTCATCCTGGACATTTCTTCGATTCATGAAGATGTGATGATCAATTTCTCCACCATCGAAGGAACACTCAACTTCTTCATGGAAAAAAACGGGGAGTCGCAGGATTTCTACTACATGTGGCTCGACAGGGATGCCGAAACCCTAACAGCCTTTGTTAGTAGTTAATGAGTGACAGGGGTCAAACCTGACACTCAAAAGCGTGCTTCCTTCCGGGAGCACGCTGCTGAAAATAGTGAATGATACAATAAAGACTCCCACCGTATTCATAAAAAAATACGATGGGAGTTCTTCTGTTTTTTCATATACCTTTCGTAATATTCTCATCCCAGTCAAGAGAGAGCTGCTCAAAACCTTGACCTATCGGATTTAAGCTAAAATTAGAAAAACGCACTGATACGAGACGAACCCCTCCTGTATAGTCAAAAGTATCTATTAATTCTTCCAGTAAAAAATACCAATCTATGTTCGAAGTCACGGTTTGTTGTTTAGAATGGGTTGTAAAATCTGCATATCTGATTTTTAAAGACAATGTTTGGGGATATAATTTTTTCTTTTTCACTACTTCGATAACTTCATCTAAAAGTTCTCTTGCAACGGGAGCTATTTCATCTCTTTCATACAAATCAACAGGCATAGTAGTTTCTCTGCTGACAGACTGCGTAGCTCGATTCATGACAATCTCTCTATCATCTCTTCCTCTCGCTCGATCATAGAGATCATAGCCAAATTTCCCAAACATCTCGACTACTTCTTCACGAGCCAGCTGCCAAAAGTCTTTAATTGTATAAATTTCTTTTTGTGCTAAACGTTCTTTCGATCGTTTTCCGATTCCATGAATAGTACCTATAGGGAGGTTTTCCAAGATGGATAAAGCATCTTCTGGACGAATAATCACGAGTGCATCTGGCTTCCTAAGATCGCTTGCTATTTTTGCTAATGATTTGTTATAGGAAAGCCCGATGCTACACGTTAACCCGGTTTCCTCTTTTATTCGCTGTTTGATTTCTCTCGCAATCGGAACAGCATCCGGATAGTGAGAGACATCGAGATAAGCTTCGTCCAAACTGATCGTTTCATAACGATCCGTATAGCTGGTATAAACATTCCGCACTTCTGCTGATTTTTCCCTATAGCGATCATATCTAGGAGGAACGAATATCCCTTGGGGACACTTTCTTCTCGCAACCACCCCAGGCATCGCAGAATGCACCCCAAAAGCCCTAGCTTCATAGCTACAGGTCGAAACTACCCCACGGTTCTCTCTTCCCCCTACAATTACCGGTTTGCCCCGCAGTGAAGGATTGTCCAATTGCTCTACGCTGGCAAAAAAAGCATCCAAATCCATATGTAGTATTTTCCTCACTGCGCAAAACCTCCTCATCAAACATACATTTGCATATATATTATGAGGTTATTCTGAATGACAATCAACAGCACCATCTAAACTTGTTCAAAATAAAAAATGCCCTTTTATCTTATAAAGTGCACCCATAAAATAAACATTGGATAAACCTCAGATAATCTAATCTATAGTGCCCTTTACATTAGAAAAAAAATTCAGAAGGGTGCAAGGTAAACGTACCAGGACTTCCATTACTGCTTTTAATTTGCTTCATCACTGCCAGCTATACCGAAAAAAGAAAAGCCAATCAACTTAGGATTAGCTTCCATAACTTTAAATTTTATATCAAATGTGGTCCTTCACCATCGGTTTAAAAGCAAAAGGTTATATAACTTTTGTTTGGTTATCTTATTTAGGAAACAATAACCTATTCCGTCTAAAACTAAATTTATCAAATACCAAATTTTTTTCATCATTAGATAGAATATCATCTTTTAATGCTACTTCAAATTCTTTATCAAGTTTAAACATCTTAGCAACATCCAACACTTTTTCTTTTGCCTCCATGTTTACATTTCTAAACGTAGCTACAATTTGAGCTGAAATATGTTTCTTTTCATGTGCAAACCTAAAGTTGTTATACTCGGTCAGAAGGATATCACACATTTCGTTGATATAGTCATCATCACTTTCTCGTAAAATATCAACAATTAGATTGGTCATACAAGCCTTATTCAATGAGTCAAAGTAAGGTATGTATAATTTTAATAGTTTGCCTCTATAGTGTTTATCTTTTTCAACATCCGATCTCATTGCTCCGTTTAGCAAAGAAGTAACATTGCTTGTTTCTAATGAAGCAAGCAAAATACTATCAATATCCTTCACCTCAATGTCGTCCTGTAGCAATTGATAAAAAATATCCTCTTTATCTTCGTTTGTTTCAAGTGCTAAGAAAAATCTTCCTGTAGTGTTTTGAATTGTAACTAAATTAGCTTTAAGTTTATTCACATCTAAAAAAGCTGCATTTTTTATTAGCTTTAACACTTTTTTTGCAGAAATCATAGTAAACTCTGAATAAAGCTCTTTCAAGAAACTCTCAACTTTTAGATGGAAATTGTCTAATAAATAATCAACATAAAGGTCCAAGTTATTATTTTTCTCTGTAATATATTCATTACATGACTTCAAAAACTGAAATGCATCGATTTTAGAGGAGTCTGTACTTGCATTGTTAATCGCATATAAAATGGATTCTACAGCCTTTGATTCAGGCATTAGATTTCCAATATGCATCAGTGCCTTAATAACAAGTTCTTGATGTCCTTGGTTTGTTACATAGCTAAACAACCCATTGATATAGTTAGTGATATCTGATTCATCTAACTTTTTAGCGACTATAGAAAAGAACTTCACAAAATCATTCGCCCAGTTTAGATAGTTGATCCATTCATCACCTTGAAAGAATGATATACCGTCTTTCATAAATGTGCGGATAAAGTAATCATTTTCTGATTCTTTTCCAAGAAGTGCATATAGTGAATACACTCTATCGAAAAAAGAAACATCATAAGACCGAGCTTGTGCAGGAAGATTTATTTTTCTAAATAATGTTGTTCTTTGCGTTTCAGTAAAGGATACATTAACTGTTTCAAATAGCCTATCATTAATGGATGTTTCTAATACATTGTTTAATAGAGAGTCAAATGTTTTTGTAAAACTTTCAAAATTCGTATCATTACTTGTCAAAACATACTCTATTACACCTATTATCTCTTCTATGATGTTGTCGTTATTTTCTGGAAGATGTTTTGAAATAAACACATCCAATCGCTCTGCAAAATCCTCGTTATTTTCTATACTAAAAGGGATTTTCTGAATGATTTGCATAATTCCCATAATGTCTTGTCGTTCTTTGAACGTACATTCAGTTACAGCAGCTACAATCTTGGAGCCTGATTTCGAATCAATATTTTTTAAAACTGGAATTAACAATCTTACCGTATCTACCACGTGATTTGTATGCACTGATGTGATGACTAATGGTATTGACTCTATAAATTCAATCGTATAGCGGTCTCTAATTAATGGAGCGACCCCAAGAAATGTTTCTATTTCTTGCTTCAATCGATCTCCTTGTATATTTTTCAAATCATCCACTAATTGCTCATAAAACCAAAAATCGAAATATTCCCAAAATAAGTCACTATGTTTCCTATAAAGGGAGTGTATTTCTTCAAAAGGAAAGAAGGAATAGTCATTGTGTTCAGCAGCTAGAAATACTTTAATTTTCTGACAAACACTTGTTGGTAAATGTTCATTGTCATCTAATAATATATTAAGAAGACTTGATATCTCACTAATGAAGTTTTCATTATTCATTTCTTTCCCTAGATTGGTCCTCCAGTTTTCGCTTCTCAAAAAGAGCTCTTCCATTAGGAACAAAAGTGCTTTTTCAATACCTTTATTGTTTTCAGCTGAATGATAAACTGCTAGTACATTTTTTGGATCTATCTGCCAGAAACGAATTTGAGATATTTCTATATTGGATAATCGATAGGAAATAGCATTGGCAAGTCCTTTTTTCCCTTCTGAAACGTAATTTATTAATTGAATTGCGGCTTTAACGGTAGAAGGTAATTCTTTTCTTGATGAACGTTTTACTTCTTCGATGATAGCAAAGGCAAGATTTTCAGGATTTGATTCTTTAGTCAATAAAGTTACAATACCTTTTTCATTTCCACTTACTAAATTCTTTCGAATTGCACGCTGTTTTTCATCTCCAGCTTTCAACCCAATTGTATCTTGAGCTAGATAGATGTATGGAGCTAAGTTTTCCACTGTAATATGTTGGGTCCGAGACAGAAAATTTATTAATCCTTCATAATGTGGTTTGATTCTATAAGTGGCATCCTTTTGATTAAAAAGTATCTTTATGGAAGTTTTAGTTTCCTCGTCATCAGGATTTTCCTCTTGATAAAATTTTATTAAGTCTTCTAAGTAGCTAAAGTCCTGGACGACCTTCATATATATATCATTGTAATCTGATTGGATAACTGAAAGCTTTGCAAGGAACTTGATTCCATTTTCTCCCGTTAATAATTGCTGTTCTAATTTTCTTTTCTTAGCTTCCCTTGAATGGGCTATCAATAAATTATTAGAAAAAGTGTTTAACAACTTTTTTACTTGTCTTGGTGTACTTACCTCCGAATGAATGAGAATATCAATAATTTCTTCAAATTGACCATTACATAGTTTAACAAGCCCTGGTGCTTCTTGTTTTGTTATATTAGTAGCAAATTCGCTCATATCATTTTCGATGATCGGAGGTAAAGGTATTCTAAAATGAAATAATTTATCTAGAAACAGCTCGCCGTCTATATCACTAGATTCACTCAGTTTTTCTTTCTCTAAGGCGTTAATTAATATATTTTCATCACAAGTTACAATAAAGATACATTCGTTTATTTCTACGAACGCTTTAATTGCATCTAGAGCAGCAACTACTTTTTTTGTACTGAGCCTATCTAGGTCGTCCACGATGACCACTAACTTTTTAAAATCTGGATTTTTCAGCTTATATTTTCTAATTTCTTCTTTAAACAGTTCTTCGTACTCATCTGCAGTCTCAACTGGCTTAACTAACTTCACATCTGCCATTTTCGTCTGCAAGGAGGACTTTACAAGATCCTCTAATATCTTAGCGAGAGGTGCAATGATAACAACCACCCAGATATTTTGTTCAAATGTTTTAAATGTATCCTTTGCATTTTCCATAAATGTGTTAGAAGTAAACCACGCATTAAGGGCATCCCAAATATATAAACAAATAAGAACAGATACTGAAGATAACAAAAATAGTGCTACCATCACTACTATTAGCTGAATCATGTCTTTAGTCAATTGCCATGGTGTAACGATTTTATCATTAATGGTAGCGGTCACACTACTCTTTCTAAAGCTTTCTGCAAATAGTTTCATATAACTAATATCTATATCTCGATTAAATGTTTGCCAGAGGTGCTTTAAAAAAGCTTTCTTTAAGGAATCGTTTTCATATTTCCATGCATTGATTTCATGAGTTAGTACTTCTGGTTTTCCCTTTAATTCTCGTTTTAATAAGTTAATGATGGAGGATTTCCCCACCCCCCATTTCCCAATTAAGGCGATATTAAAAGGCGGTTCATGTTCCTCAATTATTTTTTTCAGATTTTTTGCATAGTCCTCATGGTGGAACGCATCGTTTGATTTGTCCGTCAATGCTGTGTCTTTTAAAAAAAAGCCTTCTTTCAATCAATTCAACCTCCTTGAGATAAGTTTTTCTAAAATGGACTTAAAGATCTTATAATTTTTTAAGGACCCCCCTTTTTATATGAAGATATCAAAGAAACTAGATATGCTCCAGATTATGGATAATTCAGTGAAGAAATGAACAGTGAAAACAATAACGATTTGATTTGTATGGAATCAATTTCTTTAAAACAATAAACATGATAAAACGCCTTCTGAATATGACTTTTAACATTTTCCATTTGAATAATACATAATCCTTTTTTTGTCGGTAAGTTATTATTCGTTTAATGTTTAGACATGATTGATTCAATTAGGAGAGTCCTCCCTGTTAGAACTAATAGCTATGAAACGAAGCTCAATTGAAAAAATTAATTGATACTAGAATCGATATTTTTTGAATTGCTTCTAGTTTCTTTTTTTACCTGATACAGTTCACAGGCAAAAAAAGTAAAATAGACAAATTGATTTAGATAAGAGAAAAAATAACAATAGACGAATTACTCAGTGTGAAAAGCACATAGAAGACCGATGCAGAGAAATGACAATTAAATAATGCGTTTGGAAAGTTTAGGCACTACCGAAATCTCCCTAAATAGATCACATAGATATGATAAATGGACTTAAAAAAAGGAATGTACCCTCTCGAATATTTCGTTTGTAGCCTTTTGATCTTTCACGATCTTTTTTTCCATTTACAATTTCAAGTCATATCTAACGAGTTCTTACTGATTTAATTATTTTTTAGGAACGATGCAATTTCCTTGTATATATTGATTTGATTTTTTGTTTTCGTTATCTCATGTCCTTCGTTAGATAGAATAATACAATTAACTTTTGACTGTACATTTTTAAGTTTGTTAAAAAAAGTAAGAGTTTCTTGATAGGGAATACGAGTGTCATTTTCCCCATGAATTAGCAAAAGTGGTGATGTCAACTTATCTATATGATAAATAGGAGAAACCTCACGAAACCATTTTCTGTCCAATTTCAAAGAACCATACTCAAACTCACGAAAACGTCTTCGGTGTATGCTTGTATTTTCTAAATAGCTTTCTAAATTAGAAATAGGTGCAATAGCAACACCCTTGGCCCAAATTTCAGGATAAGTAGTCATAGCTGCTAGAACCATAAAACCTCCATAGGAATGACCCATAATAGAAACATGACGTGGATCTATCCATTTTGACTTGGCTAAATATTGATAACATGCATGTAGATCTGCAACAGCATCCCAACGCTTTCTACCATCATCTAGCTTCGTATATGATTTTCCGTAACCTGTCGACCCTCTAATATTGGGTGTCAGTACAACAAATCCATTACTTACAAAGTACTGAATAACTGGATTAAATATAGGTCTGGCTTGATCTTCGGGTCCTCCATGAACATGAATAAGAGCAGGTAATAACTTATTTGTTTTTGCATTTGTAGGAAGATACAACCATCCAGGAACATTTAAACCGTCAAAACTAGTACAGTGAATTAATTGAGGCTGAACATAAGTAGATTTAGGTAAGTGAGAAGTAATCCAGGTACTTTGTTCTATATCTAATATCCATAGATTGGTGGGATGTTGTGAACCATCTAATGAGATCGCGAGATATTTGTCATTTGCCCATGTCGCATCCCAAACATAACCTAATGGTAAAGAAGGAAGTGAGATCACTCTGTTTTTTTCTATCTCTATAAGACGAAGGATAGATCGGCCATCTTTCCGAATACCATATAATAAATATCTTCCATTAGAACTTAATCTACAAAGATCAATTCCTTTATCTTGAAAAGATGCAATTCTAGTGCGAGTTTTCTTTTTCAGATCCAACCAAATAAGTTCGGCATAATCTGTCTTTTCATCCGTAACAATCAGTAATTTCTCTCCACTCCCATGAAAATCCCAACTCCAATGATAGGCTTGTCCTTTGTGTGGAGTAAGGTGTTCCAATTCTCTCCGTTCTAAATGAAACAAAAATAAATCATTATTCATGGTTCCTTCTGATCGACGCATAAGCAATATACTTTTACCATTTGGATTCCATTGAAGAGGAGTCCAATACTCATTAGACTGCAATATTATTGATTTTTTCTTGGTATTTTTTATCGATTGAATATACATGTCAAAATACTTTGGGTTTCTTCGATTACTCGAATATAAAATGTAATTGCCATCTGGTGACCAACCACCAAAAAAGTTAACCGATTTTCCGTCTGTAAGTAGTTGATGCTCTCCTTGATCCTTTAATAAATAAATTTGGTACTTTTCATCTCCCTCCTGATCCATCGTAAAAGCCAAAATAGGATCAGTAGGAGAATAAGAAACCTTTTTAACCGCATTGGTAAGAGAAGTTGCCTGTTTTGTGGATTGATCTTCTACATTCATCACCCAAATCTGATTGGTTTCCGTTTGATTAGACAAATAAGCAACCTGCTTACCATCATGTGAGAAACTTGGACAATGACAGGTGTTGATATTTAAAAAGGGTTGTATTCCTCCACTATCCATCCAAATACCCTCCTATTAATTAACGGAATATTCGGTCATAAATTCAAGGAAAGATGTTCTTGAATCCGTCGATGACATTCCTCTTGAATCATTTCTTTGATACTGGTGGTGATGATTCCCCTGTTAGCCAAGTTATCCATCCCCTTTATGACTAAATGATGTCGGCTTACTCCGTTACGAATACACATCCCCAAAAAAGAAGTAGTGGTTCCTTCGTCTTTGTATCCAAGTACTGCAAATCTGGACGGATTAGGCCTTTCAAACAAAAGCGTCTGGATGGTTGCTGGATAGCCATTAAATGCAAATATTACAGGCATCTGTTCTGTAAATATATTCTCAAATTCACTGGGAACTAGTGCATGACTAAACTGATCCGAAGAACCCAAACAAGTAATTTCACACACCGATACAAAACGAATGCGAATATCTGGCAGGTATTCTTTTAAGAACCGGATTGCCTCAATCGTTTCATTTGTTACATAGTCACCACTAGCAGCAAAAATAAGATCAGGGGTTTCAGGATCACTGATTTCCGTTAAAATAGTCACACCTTTATCTGCTAACATCTTGGCTTGTGTAGGAGTTATCCAACTTGGTAATGCGGTTTTACCAGCAGTCACTACATTCACTAGATTATTCGATTGCATACAAACTTTTGTACATTCTAGTAAAGTAAGAGCATCAGGAGGAAAGTATAATCGAACCTTCGATCCATGTTTTGCGATTAGTGATTGGGTAAACTCAGGATTTTGATGCGAATAATTATTTTGCCAAGCTAAACTCGTAAGAAAATAATTTAAAGATGGCCAACTTCCTTGCCAATCAGGGGCTTCCAATAAGTATTTCATATATTGGCTCAATGCACTGGTAATAGTAGGTATAAAGCACTCATAGGAAGTAAACCATGCCTGTTTTCCACTCAAAACATAACCTTGTGACCATCCCTGGCAAACATGTTCACTTAAAATTTCTAGAACAGACCCATCCCTATTCTGTGAAAATCCATTATTACGGATGGTTGCATCCAATAAAGAGTGTAGCTGGTTTGAATTTAATTCGTCTGGACTGAACACTTTTATCGCTCTTTTTGTTTCGTTTGTCTCTAATACTTTGGATAAAAACTGTCCAAAATGCTTTGCTGGACTTCTAGATGTTTTTGCATTCTCTAATAATGAAATGGGATCAGGAAAATGTATTTGTATCTTTTGGTTAGCCTTTCGAATGGTATCCAGCGTTTTTCCTAATCTTCTCTCTTGTGGAGGAACAATCTTTTTTAGATTTTTAGCTTGTCCCCATTCATCGAATAATTCATGAGGCAAATAGCTTTGTAACCATTTTTCTAAAGCTATGGAATCTTTGTAATTATCCGATGGTTGAAGTGGGGCTTTGTGTGCTTTGACTGTCCCCACAATTTGCCTTCCATCAACTGATTTTGGACCTGTCCAACCTTTGGGTGTGCGTAATATCAGAAGTGGCCACCTACTCCTACTTTGGTTTTTCCTTTTATAAGCTATTTGAGTAACAGCCCAATCTAAAGCCTCTTCCATCGATGTATGCGTCCCACTAACAAATTGCACCTCATAGCCTAACCCAAAAAAATAAGACTCTATTTCCGTTTCTGACATCATACTTAGCAGGCTTTGACTAGACATTTTATAACCATTTAAATTGATAATGGGTAAAACTGCTCCAGAGTGTGTTGGACTAAGGAATTTGGCTCCATGCCATGCAGCAGCCGTTGGCCCTGTTTCACATTCCCCATCCCCTAAAATACATACCGCCAACGTTTCTGGATTATCCAATATCGCTCCAAATGCAACACTAAGTGCATGTCCTAGCTCACCCCCAGGATGAATACACCCAGGAATTTTGCTAGATAACTCAGTAGGGTATCCATTAGGTGTGGCAAACGATCGAGATAGATAAGCGATTCCTTGTATATCTGGTGTACAAAAAGGATCAAATTCACTAAGAGTACCTTCTAAAAACAGATTGGCCAAGATCGAAGGCCCGGAGTGCCCTGTTCCTACTACTGGAAGTATGTTCAATTCTGGAATACGAGTGAGCAAATAATTCAAATGGGCAAAAATAAAATTAATTGCTGGAGCATTGCCCCAATGCCCAAAAGATCGAGCTTTTATATGATTTTTTTGCAGCTGTTCCGTAAGTAGAAAATTATCACATAAATATAACTGAGCTACAGTTAAGTAATTAGCAGCTCGCACATAAGAATCGACTTCATATCTTATTTCCATTTTTCTATCATTCAAATTACCCGCTCCTTGTTCCTACACAGAAGCTTTCGGTTCTATGAGTTTTTCTCTTTTTAGAAAATGAGGAGTTAATTCTGTTCCTAAACCAGGTTGCTCAGGAAGAGAAATACTGCCGTTTTTCGGTTTAACAGGATGTTTATAAAAAATCTGTCTTTTTGGCTCTAAAGTAATGTGATATTCCAACATGGGAATGGTTTCAGGAGCATATGCAAACGCAAGATGAAGTCCTGGAAGGAAATTATGGCCATGCGGTATCATGGGTATACCCAATGTAGACGACATAGCCACAATACGAATGCTTTCGGTAATGCCTCCACACCATCCAATATCCAATTGAAAATAATCGATTAATTTTGATGTCAGCAGAGAATATGCTTCAAAGCGATTGTAAATATGTTCTCCTGCTGCTATAGAAATTGGTATGTCCTTTAAATCTATCGAATTTGTAAGTAACATTTCAGATGGAATCGGCTCCTCGATCCAACCAATAGAGTATGACTTCATTTGACTGCAAAAATCTTTTGTTTGGGAGATGCTCCAAGCTCCGAGGATTTCGAACATTACTTTTTGTTTCGATGAGTTGCAAATCCGTTTTGCACTTTGTATGTTTCTGGAAAGGATATCCGCGTTTTCAGATTCCCTCTTGCGAAGTGCCCATTTTTGGGCAAGATAACCTTCAGTCTCTATCTGTTTGACTATCTTGGGAACCTCTTCCCCTTCTTCATCAAACCCCATACAACTCGCATAACAAGGGATTTCGTTTCGGCATGGTCCACCTAACAGTTCGAATACAGGAATTTGCAATATTTTGCCTTTTATATCCCAAAGGGCGCAATCAAGCGCCCCTAAAGCCATCATCCATATTCCTGTTCTTCCGCCAAATTGAGTTGAAGAAAATACTTTATTCCAAATCTGTTCCGTAGCAAGGGGATTCAACCCTTTGATTGTCTCTCTCATGGTCGCTAGTTGGACCGCAACAGTGGATTGTCGTATGGGTCCATAGAATCCCGATATCCCTTTATTCGTAGACACTTCAAGAAAATATGCTGATACAAACTGATTCCCATACGGTACCGTTACATAATCAACGGACAAATCAGTAATTCTTACACTGTTTACTTCCATCCAACAATCACCTTGATTGTGATATGATCTTCAAAATGATTTTCTGGACTAAATGTCTGCAATGCTTCTCTTACTTCACGATCGAATTCGGGTAATCGGTCACCAAATAATTCTTTTGCAGCAAACGATGAGGAATACAAATATCCCATTATTCTTTCTAGATCCCAGGTCTGAACAATGGGATACTTTAACATCTCTACATTTTTAAAGCCTTCTTCTTTTACCACAATTTGATGAGAAGGTTTTCGATTCATTGCTTCTGATCCTCGTCGTTCTGGTCCCAAATATTTTTTTACGATATCGATCATGATTTCTTGCCATTTTTCTCTTCTCGCCCAGAAGCTTCCCATTCCCCAGATGGCAATTCCTCCACCATCGGTTAAGAGCTGATGAGCTTTTTGTAATACTAGTCTACGATCCATCCAGTGAAAGGAGGAAACACAGGTAACAAGTTGAAACGATCCTAATTTTTCACTGATATCTTCTGCTCTCATCAATTGAAACTGAACATTATCAGCCTTCTCCCTGTCCTTCTGAAGACATGCTGCTTGGAACATGTCTTCGTTTGGATCTAATCCAATTACTTCTTGAAAACGATCCCTTATATCTATCGTAACCGTACCTGGTCCACAACCCAAATCAAGCAGTCTACCAGAGCCGTCTACATGAAAGAAATCTAATAACTGATTCAAAAATGCTTTCGGGTATCTCGGACGAAATTGTACATATTCATCTGCCAAACCTGTAAAAACAACGGAAGAATTCCCCATGTCTTTGTTCATTTTTTACCATCCTATCTCATTCATTGGTTTTCCATCAAAAGTGAAGTACCAGAGTGTACGATAACATTCCCAGGTTGTGGGACGAAGGGTGGTAGGAATAAGGAGTTTTTCTATTTCCTTACGGAATTTTAAGTACCATTCTAGATTGGTTACTTCACCACTAGCAAACACTTGCATGAACTCATTATGGGACTGAAACAGATTAATGGAGGGCATTTTAGTTGTATGTGGAAGTATCGATTTTATCCCTTCCATTGCTGATTCAAGATCATCCAAACCTACAATGTAGGTCCATGTCGTATCCAATCCTTGGGATTTTGCACGAGCTAATAAATCAGGCATCTGTTCAGGTAAGAGATCAGCTTTCGAACTCTTCAATATGACATCTCTTTTGGTGAAACACTCAATGGTTAACGTTAATTTAAAAGGTGCGGTGTATTGATTCAGTTCTTGGAATCCTTCATTGGTGCGAATAACGGAACCCAGAAAATTCAGTTGACCTTTAAAATTATGATTATTCAGGGTATGACGCACGTTTTTTAAGTGTTGAATGGCGAGATGTTCATAAAGAAAACAACCAGTAGAAAGGCAAACTTGCTCCAAAGAAGATAGATCTTTCCAACCTTGTTGATTGGCCAAGATGTGAAAGTATTGATCAAGATCATCTAACACTTTTAACCTGGGGTCCTCTGCAACTTCCAAGCTATTATAACAGAAGACACATCCTGTACAGACACTACGAGCATTGGAGTTCATCGTAAGGACATTCCCACCTTTTCGGAAATAGCCCATCACAACATCATCATTTTCAAGTTCACATACATCTGCAAAAGGTTTTCCATGAAATAATAGTTGAGTAGGAGTAAGGAAAAATGGTGATTTTTTTCGGTTAGGAGGTACAATTAATCGAAGCAAGTATTCTGGGCGACTCTTCAGACGTATTTTCATTCTCATTCTTGGTGAATCAAAATCCGAATTAACCCCTAAAGTGTTTAAGGCAATCATCATGATATCTTCTGCACAAATACTATATTTTTGTTCTAACTCCAACACACATTTCTCATCTACATGAGCAAGTAGATTGCTTTTCATATTCGTACACATCCCTTTAGTTATTTTGAAAGAAACCAATCTATTCCTTATCCAAACATGCTTGTACAATCGCTTTCATTCGAATGAGACGGATCTCATCGGTTTTTGCTTCATAGATTGTACTTAAAAGTTGTTGTTGTTCGTAAATCGGAAGTTGATCAATGGTTGTTTCAGCTTCGTCTAATAATTTCTGAAGTTGATCAGGGACATTCATTTTTGGAAGCCCAATATTAACAAGGCTTAACTGAACTTGAACCTCATCTCCCCATTTCAATTCCGTTTTCTTTGATAATGGAATGTATGGAGGTTGTTCATCTGTCCGTAAGATCACTCCAGAAAAAGGAGATTCATTGATTGTTCCCTTGCATTTGCGACTACGAAAATCTACACAGATCTCACGTGGTAATCGAATAATTAAAAGATCTCCAAAGGAAGAAACAGTAGTTTGAAAGTCCACTTTCATCCCCTCAATTCTTTATAGTATGCCGATGACTGAATTACCTCATGGAATTCTTTCCAAGCTTCTTTTATGGAAATCAACGAAACAAGCTTGTCTATATCTTGGATGACCTGGTTCGTGGGTCCAGACATAGTGAGAATCGATTTGACTGGACTAGGCAAAATCTTATTTGCGATCCGTCGTACCGTTGCAAATTCATCCAAGATTCGCTGGCTTTGTTGAAGTGTAAAGTGTTGAAAAACGGGTATCTGCAAAGACAGATATTTGGTATGAATCTCTGGTGGCTTCCAGTTGTTTAAAGCCATCTTCACTAGCTCATGATAAGTGTTTGGTACTCCTGTTAATGTTGTGAGAGCCGTGCTTCCACCAAATCGAGTATTTACTTCTAGCACTGTGATCGGTCCTTTTTGAGGAATGATCAGGTCAATGTCGGTAATCCCTTCCCATTGAAACAACTTCCCTAGCGTTTGAACGACATCATGTAATTCCGGTAATCGTGATTCTGGTAAGTGATAGGGTGCGATTTTAAGTCGTTCGGTGGGATGTCCACCTGATTGCGTTGATCCTTTGTAAATCGGAACGAAAGGAACAGTTATCCCTTTGTAGCTCAACGTCTCAATGGATATTTCGATCCCTTCAATGTGTTTTTCTATCAAAACTTTGGAAGGTCGATACATTTCAAAATAACGATCTATCTCCTTATGGGTTACACAATAAGCGGTTTTAGCACCAGCACTTCCGGTAGGATCTTTTAAGATGATGGGATACCCAACTTGATCCGCTAATTTTGTTGCCTCGCTCTTATTGGTTACAACATCTCCAGGTGCAACTGTAATTGCACTATGTTCACACAACACTTGTCGCATGAGTCCTTTGTCAATTCCAATCATTGCTGACTGCAGAGGATGGCCAATCGTTGGAATTCCTAACACGCTTTCGGAGTAATGCTTGATCATTCCATCTCTTGTTAAGGCAATTTGTTCAGGGGTATTTCCACAAATCGAGATAACAGCATCAATTGGAGTACTTTGAAGATATGAAATAATACTTCCCCAATCGTCATAGGAGTGAAGTTGGATTCCAGGATATGTAGTTGAGATGGTTTCTGTATTTTTCACTAAGTGAAATTCATGCCCCATGTTTTCTCCATACTCAATTATTGGATTAACGCGTGTTTCACTAGTCAGAAGAATTTTCATTCGATCACCTCACTGATTTAGACATAACAAGATAAATAAATTGGAGCTGCTAGTGGCAACTCCACCATTCTTGCTCTTTCAGCCATTTTGTCTGCATTTTTTTGATAAAAGTACAATTACTAGTGGCATTGATCTCCTTGATATGTTTTTTTCCATCTAATAACGCACGATCCACGAGAGAAAGAGCAGAGGCACTTAAGTAGGTGAAATCCTGTTGGGTGGGAAGCTTAGTGTTTTTATCTACTGCAAACCACCCCACTGCAAAGGAAACAGTTAATGGTAATCGATCAGCTAATTCATGATGGAAACCTTCAACAGAGAGGTAAAAATCAGCTTGTGTTTTTCCTGCACAGACGAGAATCATTTCATCCCCACCGAAAGTAGATAATGCACTCCAAGGGTACTCTAGTTTTTTAAATGCAGATAAACTGATTTTTCCCAATTGAGACATGAACGCATTTCCAGCTAGATGACCAAAAGACCAAGGATTTGTTTCATTCATCGATTGAAAATAAGATTTTAGATTATCTACATCTCCTACTGCGATTCCTACTGCTCCATAGTTTTTTAAGAGATCAGGGAATTCCTGAGTATAACTTTTGAAGAAACTAGGAAAGGAAATGAATCCGGTTACAGGATCGCGGATGTAATCACACCAATTTTCACCATAAGCAGGAGCAACAAAAGAATTTTCAGCACTATATACCATAAAAGCTTTCATTTTGTTTCCTTTCATCTATCATTGATTATTTTGTGTGTTACATGGAAACAATTACAATCTATTAACTGATGTGTTTTGGGGTAGTGAAAACGTCATAATTCCTACCATGTATATAAGTTGTTCCATTCGCCATATCTGTGATCTCAGCGTTCAATAAGGTAAATTCAATTGTTTTTCTATCCTCACTGGTAATGGTTACTTTACTTATTTTCTTGTTAGAAATTGTTGGTTTCACATACGGATTTTCATCATACAAATAATCCATTCTTAATTCATCTCCCCCCATTGATAGCCTAGATTGGCTATAGCACCGCCATTGTGGGCTTATTTTAAGAAATTCTAAGAACTCCTTAACTTTATCCCTATTTCCTTCCAAACTAATTTTCAACATTTTGTTTCATCCTTTCTTTAAATCATGTAATCTCCTTACTTCCATGCGAATTAGAGCGTGAATCCATCTTTCTGTGTCACTCATACCATTAGGAAACAAAAAGCGAATGATATACCCTTTTCCTGAGAGTTGAAGATCAGTTATAATCTGTGACTTATGCTGATTCATGAGATCAACAGAGTAATGGTACTTGTCTGCTAATTCTTGTAAAGCTCTCGTGACTTCATGAGGAATTGTTCTGTTATCAATGATCCATAGTAAATCCATTGTTTAACAAGGTTTAGTCTCCTATTCTTTTAGCAGAAATAAGAAAACATTTTTCTACCCATTTGAAACAAATAACAATTCAGGATTAAAATAGATAAAAAACCAATTCATTAATATTTTTCAAGAACCTATCAAACTTCTTTTTTTTGATTATATATTTCTAAGAATTTACTGACAAATTTGCGTTTTTTTCAGAATTAATTTCTTTGGTCTTAAAAAAATATTATCTTTACACCATATCTCGCCGCATTATCTTTTCTTTTCTACGTTCATTCTTAAATAATTTGTATTTTTTGCTTATTTCGTTTATTATGATGACTTTTTTTTAGAAAAAAAATATAATATATTTGTTAAGAGGAGGTAGAGTGATTTGCAGTTACAGGAGGAAGAACGGCAAGCCTTACGGTCGTTTCGAAGGAATAATGGTCTGAGACTAGAAGATTTGGCCGATGATAATCTTTCTATATCCAGTATAAGCAACATCGAAAAAGGCAACCGTGTACGTGAAGGAACATTGGAGGCTTACTTCTCAAAATTAGAAGTTCTAGGATTAAAAAGAAACTCGTTATTGGATCTTGTCAAAAAAGAAAGAAAGCTCTCTGAACAATTAAAACTAACCTTAATGCTCTTAGAGTCTAAAATTGAATTAAATTTGCTTTCACAAGTTATGTCAGAAATCAGAGAAATGGAGAATAAGAAAGAAGTCCCTAAAGAATATAGCCAATATTTAAAGGGAAAATTGTATTTGAAAAAAAGAAAATGGGGCCAAGCAAAACCCCACTTTGAAAAGGTAATTGAAATCTGCAAAAAAAATAACAATAGCAGCTTTAATCTCATTGCTACTTCCTATAAAGAACTTGCAAGAATAAGCTTTTACGAACGAAATGATATTCAAAACTCACTTATTTTAGTTGATGAAGGATTACGATACTATGATCCTGATAAAGAAAAAAATGAGATCCGATATTATCTACTAATCGGGAAAGTTTCCTATCTGGAAAAATTAAATCAAACAGATGAGGCTCTTCACCTCTTAAAAGAAATGTGGGCTTCTTTGCCAGAAATAACCGATGTTGAGATTCGATTGAATATGTATGAAATCATGGCTGCTTTACTAAATAAAAAAAATCGGTTTACCGAAGCTCTTTCTTATGCAAAACATGGCTTCTCTATCGCTGTAAGAAATCAAAAATATCGTCGTTCTCAAGAATTATTAACTATTTTAGGAAACATTTATGTGAACCTAAAAGATCATTCGAGTGCTGAGAATTGCTACAAAGAAGCTTTAACATTTGTGCAAAAAACAGGTAAAGATCTTCTTGTCTCCACATATACTGAACTTGGTCTTCTTTATAAAAAAATGAAACAATTCGACGAATCAGAACGATATTTGAAAATAGCAGTTGAAGAAGGATCTCAAGCAAAAGATGCACAAAGGTATTGTTATGCCCTCATGTCTTTGGCTCGGTTTTATCTAGATCAAAAATCGTACATAAATGCTATAGAACACTATAAAACAGCCAAAAGAATAGCAAATCAATACAATCTACGTAATAAATTGCAAAGCATATTAGTGGATATTTCGGAATGTTGGAAACGGGCGGGATACAAAGAAAATTACTATGCATCCCTTGATGAATTCCAAAATCATATAAGAGAGAATAGTCATCAAGTGTAGGATAGGAGTTATGATTCCCTACTTTTTAATAGACACAAATAAATAGCAGACATGAAAAGGGGGTGACTTACGATGAGATTTGAAAGTGATCCTCCATAAATAGGATATATCCCTTTTTACCTATTTTTATAGGATAAAGGGATTTTTTCATCAATAAAACTTTCTCTAATTAAAAGCATCTAAATCCATATGTAGTATTTTCTTCACTGCGTCCTTATCCTATATTTATAATATTACTATCAAATAAAAAAATTGATTCGCATTATAAAGTACTTTTCAATGCTTTCTTCTCCCACAGCTATTAAATTAAAAGAAATTTACAAATCTAATCAATATTAATATGATATGTAGGTACAAATCAGGAACTCCAACTAAGGAGAGCACTTTTGTCTGGTGAAACAGGACGGGCAGGAATCGACCAGATCGCACAACGCGTACCCGAAATCTTGGACAACCCCAAGTTCGGGCTCCTCGGCCACTTCATTGTCAAGACAGTGAAGGCGGTGGAGCCCTTCCGCAAGATGGCAGGTGCGACGCCGTTCACGGACGACCAGATCAATCAGATCTGCCCGCTCCTCGAACAGGGAGGACTGGAACTGACTCCAGAGATGAGGAAGGGCGTCATCCTCCTGCTCGGTCTCAAGGAACAGGAAGAGAACTCCTGATCCAATCCCCTTCCTGAGGGAAGGAGGGTCGGTTCTTGCCAAGTTGAACCAACCCAGCGAAAATAATGAAACGCTAAATATAAATGACTGAACATCCTTTTCTAATACAAAAGAAAGGATGTTTTCATCTTATAAAAGTATAAAACTACCTCTTTTTGATGTAATTCAACTGAGCAAATTCGTTGATACGTTGAATACTCTGCAAATGGTATCGTGTCTCAATACTCTCCCCTTGAAAGAGTCGAATACCCTTCCCTAAAGTAACCGGAGCAATGGTCAGTATCAATTCATCAATCAACTGATGCTGCATAAAATGTTTGATTAAACTCCCTCCGCCAACTATCCAAATATCTTTCTTTTCTTTCTGATTCAGCCTTTCGACAAAATCTACTACATTTTCATTTGTATATTGGACATACTCATCTGATCCTGCCGCTTGATTAGAAAAGACAAAACATTCTTTATCAGCATATGGAAACGGGACATCAAACGTCTGAATTTCTTTGTAGGTTGTATTTCCCATGACAACAGTATCGATCCGCTCGATAAACTCACTATACCCATTGTCACCTTCTCCTTGGGTAGTATGTAGCCAATCCAATCCACCCTCATCATCAGCAATATGCCCATCAATCGACATGGCGATATATAAGATGACTTTTCTCTCCATTCTATCCCATCCCTTTCCTAAACAGAGAGTCTAGCAAACACTCATACAAGTGTGCTAGACTCCAAATTATTTTCACCCAAAAATTCACCACTATTCATTTGTCGTCCTCGGACAAAATCACTGGCTGCTAGTCGTTTTTTCCCTGCTGGTTGGATATCCGTCAAGCGGAGGGAAGCAGAACCTGTGGCAACAAAAATACCTTCTGTTGTTAAATCCCATATTTCACCCGGTTTCTTCCCTTCTGGAGTATGTTCTACCAGTTCTGCCCACCAGACTTTAAATGCTTGTCCTCGCCAATATGTAAACGCAACTGGCCAAGGATGCAGTCCTCTGATTTGATTGCGAATCTCTACAGCGGAACGGCTCCAATCAATTTCTTCTTGCTTTCGTTTGATATTTGGGGCAAAAGTAGCTTGCTCTTCATTTTGCGGAACTGGAGTAATCTTCCCTTGAATCAGCGCAGGCAGTGTCTCTTTTACTAATTCAGCTCCTACATGAGATAGCTTTTCAAATAAGCTCCCTACATGATCATCTTCTGCAATCGGAATACTTCTGCTGTTGATCATATCCCCAGCATCCAAAGCTTCGACCATATACATTAGTGTCACACCAGTCTCTGTTTCTCCATCGATCAGAGCTTGGTGTATGGGGGCTCCTCCTCGATATTTGGGCAACAAAGAGGCATGGACATTGATACAGCCAAATTTCGGTATCTCCAAAATTTCGATTGGCAAGATTTGACCAAAAGCAGCCGTGACAATCAGATCAGGTTCCATCGATCTCACATAGTTGATTTCTTCTTCCAGTCTGATCTTTTCTGGCTGGTAAACTGGAATGTTGTGTTCAACCGCCACTTCTTTGACTGGAGGCGGGGTTAAAATACGTTTTCTGCCAACTGGACGATCTGGTTGTGTAATGACGGAAACAATATTGTACCCCTCTTCTATCAACGTTAACAAAGAAGGCACCGCAAAAGCTGGGGTGCCCATAAAAATCACTCTCATCGGTTCTCTTCCTCCTCCGGACGGAACACTTTCTCTGCTATGTCAATAAATAATACACCATTTAGGTGATCGATCTCATGTTGGAATGCCCGGGCTAAAAAGCCTTCTGCTTCCATCTCCACTGTATTTCCGTTTCGATCTTGCCCTTTCACCCGAATTACATTTGCTCTTTTCACATAACCGAGTAATCCAGGAATACTGAGGCAGCCTTCTGGCGGTTCTATCTGTTCCCCTGATTTTTCCACAATCTCTGGGTTTACCATTTCGATTAATTCTTCTCCAACATCTACCACGATGATTCTTTTTCCAATCCCAACTTGAGGGGCTGCCAATCCAACACCATGAGCATCATACATGGTTTCAGCCATATCATCGAGCAGTTTGCCCAACCTGTCATTAAATCTTGTCACTTCTACTGCCCTTTCCTTAAGAATGGGATCGGGATACTTCACGATGTTGCGTATAGTCATTTGTGCTCACTCCTATTTCACCATCACGATCAATTTGTATGCGTAATTCTTTATCTCTGGACCAATCTTCAACAATTTTCCACTTTGATTGAATTTCTTGGATAATTTTATGGTCGTTCGGATATTTCACCATTACTTGAATGCGGTGGCGATCCTTTATTTTCGATACAGATGGTGCTACTGGACCCAGCACCTCATAATTTGGATTTCCTTTCAAAACATCGGCGATTTCCACTGCCCGTTTCATGGCTAAAACACGATCGATATGACTGACTGTTATCGTAAACAATCCACAAAACGGGGGATAGTGATGTTGTTTCCGCAATAATAATTCTTTGCGATAAAATGCCTCTGATTCATGCTGAGAAACCATTTGAATACTATAGTGATCTTCTTGATAGGTTTGGATGATCACTTTCCCAGGCTGTTCATGACGGCCAGCACGGCCGCTCACTTGTGTCAGCAATTGGTACGTTCGTTCGACCGCTCGAAAATCTGGAAGATTCAACATGGTATCTGCTGCAATAACCCCTACTAATGTAACTTTCGGAAAATCCAGCCCTTTGGCAATCATTTGTGTACCGAGTAAAATATCTGCTTTTTCTTCCCCAAAGGAACGCAATAGCCGTTCATGAGAACCTTTTTTACTTGTTGTATCCATATCCATCCGTATGACACGAACTCCAGGAAAATGCTTCGTCAACTCTTCCTCGACCTTTTGCGTTCCGGTACCAAAATGGCGAATATGTTCACTCTGGCATTTTGGGCAAGTAGTGGGCACTTTTTCCGTATAGCCGCAGTAATGGCAACGCACGGTTCGATTGGTATGGTGATAAGTTAATGCAATATCACAATGCTCACAATTGGCTACTTCTCCGCATGAACGACATAGCACAAACGTAGCATATCCCCGGCGATTTAAAAACAAAACAACCTGCTCTCCACGAGCAATGGTTTCCTGAATCGATGTGGTAAGTGCTCTGCTAAACATCGTCCGATTGCCTTGTTTCAGTTCTTCTCTCATATCTACTGTCTCTACTGTTGGAAAAGGTCTGCCTTTTACTCTCTCTTTTAATGTTACCCAAGCATAAGCATTGGTTCGAGCATGAAAATAACTTTCCAGTGAAGGCGTGGCAGACCCCAGCACTACGGCAGCTTGGTGAAATTGTGCTCGCCATCTGGCAATTTCTCTCGCATGGTAACGTGGGCTTTCTTCTTGTTTGTAGGATGACTCATGTTCTTCGTCAATAATGACCAATCCCAGTTTGGTAAAAGGAGCAAAGATAGCGGAACGTGCACCAATTGCCACTTGAACCTCACCTCGACGAATTTTTCGCCATTCATCATATCGTTCTCCAGCTGAAAGTCTACTGTGGAGTACTGCTACTTTATCTCCAAATCGCCCTTTAAATCGATCTACCATCTGCGGGGTTAGCGAAATTTCTGGAACAAGCACTATTGCTTCTTTTCCTCGCTGTAATACCTCTTCAATCGATTGCAAATAAATTTCAGTTTTTCCGCTGCCTGTCACACCATGTAAAAGAATTGTCTCATACTGCTCTTCTTTAATAGGTCTATTTATCGTGTCAAATGCTTGTTGTTGTTCTGCTGTCAGTTCTAAGGGCACAGTAGGTTCGAAGGTGGTATCTCGATATGGATCACGATATTGTTCCCTGTCTTCGATCTGTACCAATCCACGTTCAGCTAGTGCTTTGACCGTTTGCCTATTTGCTCCGGTATGAGCCAATAACGTGGAAAGTGGTAACTCGGCATGATCTTGGAGTAAAAATTGCATCACCTCGACTTGCTTTTTTGCCCTTTTGGGAATTTCTTGCAAATCTGTGCTTTTCACTTTCACCCAAGATATTCGTTCTTTGGTCACTCGGTCACCCACATGCTCTTCCAGCCTAATAGCTCCATCTTGAATCGATTTTCGCAATGCTTGTCTGCCAACAAGTCGCTCCGCTTCTTCAAAGCTGCACGATATCTTCTTCTCGAGCAGTTGGCGCAAAGGCTCCAGCTGTTTATCAAAGGTTTTACCTTCTGAACTCAAATAAACTTTCTTATGATATTTTCCCTTGAGCACTGCGGGAATCATCGATTGAAATGCGGTAATGGTATGACAAAAATATTCTTCCGCCATCGCTTGTCCCAGTTGAACTAATTCTTGAGTAAGCGGTGGTAAAATATCTTTCACATCTAAAATATTCTTTAGTTTTTGGGTGGGAGAGGAGAGGGTTAGCCCAATCACATATCCTAGTATTTTTCTTGGTCCAAAAGGAACTTCCACTCGGCTCCCTATTTGAATCTCACCGATTAATTCTTCGGGTACCAAGTAATCAAAAGGTCGATTTGTTCCTTTGCTCGGAACATCCACCACTACTTTTGCTACTTGGATCATAGCTGTTCCCCGATCCACCGAATCAATTTTTCTGCCAATTGACGCTTAGGCATCACTGGGTAAGAGTGGATAAATCCTTGTCTTCCATAAACTTTTACTGCATTTGTATCAACAGAAAATCCTGCTCCTGCTTGAAGCACATCGTTGGCGATAATAAAATCCATATTTTTCTTCTCCAACTTCTCCCTTGCATACTTTTCGATATTTTCTGTTTCAGCAGCAAAGCCAATTAAAAGTTGATTTTCTCGTTTACGTTTGCCTACTTCATATGCAATATCGGGATTCTTTATCAATTCTAATTCCCAGCTGTCTGTCTGCTTTTTCCGTTTTTGTGACAATACTTCCTTCGGTCTATAATCGGAGACTGCCGCCGCTTTGATTACAATATCTGCTCTATCTAGATTTGCGAGAACTGTATCGTGCATCTCTTGTGCTCCTGTTACGGCAATAACTTCTGCTCCATCAGGAGATGTCAAAGAAACTGGTCCACTGACTAAGATCACTTTTGCGCCTGCTTGTAGTGCAGCTGTTGCTAGTGCATATCCCATTTTTCCCGATGAGTGATTCGACAAATAACGAACAGGATCAATGGCTTCCACAGTTGGTCCAGCTGTGAGTAGGACTGTCTTTCCTTCTAACAAACGTTTTGGAGCAAAAAAAGCCTGAACCCATGCGATAATCTCTTCTGGTTCTGCGAGTCGACCCTTTCCTACATAACCACAGGCCAATTGACCTTCATCAGGTTCAATGTATGTCACACCATAGGATGAGAGTTTCTGCATATTTTCTTGGACGATTTTATTTTGGTACATATGTACATTCATCGCTGGTGCCAGCACAATAGGCGCCTGGGTTGCCAATATAGTTGTGGATAACATATCATCTGCTATACCATTTGCTATTTTCCCGATTAGATTCGCTGTCGCTGGTGCAATAAGTACCAAATCAGCGTGATCTGCCAAATCAATATGCATGACACGAGAGGGATCACGTTCATCAAAGGTGTCAACCGCTACTGGATTACGGGTGAGTGTTTGTAAAGTTAGAGGAGTAATAAATTCGGTAGCTGACTTGGTCATAATCGTGCGTACATCCATACCTAGCTGCGTAAGTTTACTCGCAATCGTTGCTGCTTTATATGCTGCAATTCCTCCAGTAATCCCCAATAAGATGCGTTTTCTCTCCATCTTTATCCCTCACTAAACACAGGTTTGTTCGCAATTTATGGTATATCTCACTAAAAAAATAACAACCTTATACCAGGTTGTTTATTTTGAAATCTTACAGACTTTATCCTTGTCGTCTTGCACGAACAGGTGTAACGACAATATCGGCAGAAATTTCTTCTAATGCCACACCAACATGCTTGTGTGATTTTGGTTTGATATGGGCATTCTGCCCTTCCAATAGTCCGCGTGCGCGTTTTGCAGCAAGTACCACTAATGAATATTTGCTGTCTACTTTTGCCATTAATTTATCAATGGATGGATATAGCACTTATCCATTCCTCCTATCCATCTCGTTAATCTTCAATAATAACTCTCGATGTATGACAATGTTCTGCTATCAATATAGCCTCAATCTTTTCACAAGCATTTTCCAGTTTATCGTTAATCACAGCATAATCATACATTGCTAATTCTCTACACTCACTCGAAGCCACATGAAGACGACGTTGAATCGTGGATACCGTTTCTGTACCACGGCCCATGATCCTCCGCTTCAATTCATCCATCGATGGCGGTAATAGAAAAATAAAAATCCCTTCAGGGAATTGTTCTTTTACTTGCTTTGCTCCTTGAACTTCAATTTCCAAAATAACGTCTTCGCCTGCATTCAATTTATCCTCTACAAACTGGCGGGGCGTCCCATAATAATTTCCCACGTATTCTGCCCACTCAATTAGTTCTCCTTGTTCAATCATGGCGGAAAATTCATCTCTTGTATGGAAGAAATAGTTTACTCCATGGATTTCACCTTGTCTAGGGGAACGCGTAGTAGCAGAAACGGAGTAGATCAGATTCGGGTTACGTTTACGTAATAACCCGCACACCGTTCCTTTTCCCACACCTGAAGGACCGGATACGACAATAAGAAGACCTCGTTCTTGATAACTGGCATTTGTCATGTATCGTATACCTTCCTACTCTAACATCTTTTAGTAGTTATTACCAATTTATACCTGAGCTAATCTACTAATTCTTCTGTACTTTCTTTGCTGACATTTGCTAGACGCTGTGCTACTGTTTCAGGTTGTACAGCGGAAAGAATAACATGATCACTATCTGTTATGATTACTGCACGGGTTCGTCTTCCATATGTAGCATCGATCAATACGCCTCGATCTCGTGCTTCTTGTATGATTCTTTTGATTGGTGCTGAATCAGGACTAACAATCGACACGATACGATTTGCTGAAACGATGTTACCAAAACCTATATTAATTAATTTAATGCCCAAAATATTGCTCCTCCTCACCCATGCTGGGAATATCGCTTATAAATCTCTCTATGCTATTGTAGTTTGTTTTTCAGGAAGACGCAACAAAACGAATGCAGTTAACAAAGATTTTATGTCCCCGTTTCGTTTAGTGTCATGAATTCCTCACGTTGTCAGGTCGTTTTTTCTACTCATTCCTGTTAGAATAAATACGATATTGTAAAAACGGGTTAAAGGAAGCTTGATTCATGTCAAACAAAATCGTCAAAGGAACCCTGATACTCAGTGTTGCAACACTACTCACCAAAATACTGGGTAGTCTGTTCTGGGCTCCCTTACAAAACATTGCGGGCGATAAGATCGTGGGGATATATCGGATTTCTTTTCCTTTTTACTCCATCCTTCTGATGATCGCATCTGCTGGTATACCAATTACTGTTTCCAAATTTGTAGCAGAACGACTTGCACGAGATGATTATGAAGGCGCCCAAAAAGTAAAGAAAGCTGCTGCAATCATATTATCGCTAACAGGGATTGTCTCTGGACTTATTTTATTTTTTGGTGCACATTTTGTCGCAAATGTAATGCTGGAGAGTCCACAAAATACACTGCCTATTCAAGTATTGGCTGTCGCTATTCTTTTTGTTCCGGTAATGGGGGCTTACCGTGGTTATTTTCAAGGCCATCAGCAAATGATGCCCACTGGTATTTCCCAAGTAATCGAACAGATTGTGCGCGTTGTCACAGTTATCGGATTAGTTTATTGGCTAAAAGTTTCTGGCTTTGGAGCTGAGATAATAGCTGCTGGAGCAACTGCTGGAGCGGTATTTGGTGCAATTGCCGGATTGATCGTAGTACTTTGGTACAATGTGAAAGAAAAAAAACCAGCTATACAAGTATCACCTACATCGAAAGAATCCATATGGGATTTATCGAAATCTATCATTGTTTATGCCATTCCTATTTCACTAGCAACACTTGTCCTTCCGTTAATCGGATTAGTAGACTCTCTCACAATCCCAAGAATATTAATGGAAATGGGCTATAATGCGTCCATGACAGGTACCCTGTATGGAATATATGCAAGGGGAGAACCTTTTGTAAATATCATTTCTACTTTTTCATCCTCTCTAACTCTAGCATTGATTCCAGCAATCGGTGCTTATGTTGCGAAAAATAATATGGAAGCTGTCAATAACAAGATTTCTCAAGCTTGGATGATGACCCTTGTCATTAGTCTACCAGCGTGTCTGGGCTTAAGTATTTTAGCAGAACCCTTTAATATCGCGATGTATTTGGATGCAAAAGGTACTTCTACTTTAGCTATTCTATCTTTTTCATCGGTCTTCAGCACGCTAGCCGTTACAAGTTCAGGCATCCTTCAAGGTTTAGGATACAACAAACTGCCTGTTCGTCACTTGTTAATCGGAGCAGCAGTCAAGTTTATTTGTAACTTCATTTTTGTCCCCTTCTATGGAATCGCTGGATCTGCAATTGCTATGGTTATTGCTTACACTGTGGTTTGTATGCTCAACATATGGATGGTTTTCCGCAAAACCAATATCAAGGTTTCGATAAAAAATGTATTTATGAAACCATTGTTTGCCTCGGTTTTGATGGCGGGCGTCTTATATGTATCTTATCAGGCTATGAGAGGTTGGTTTATAGCAGAGCACTTTGATCGTTGGGGTTATTTGTGGATTAGTTTCATCTACATTATAATCGCAATTATCATCTACTTTATTTTGTTACTCTTAACCAAAACCGTCAGCGATAATGAACTGCGAATGCTGCCGATGGGCAATAAATTGGTTCGGTTTTTTCAAAAAATAAAATTGCTAAAACAAGTGGAAAGTTTGTAGAAGGAAAGGCCTTGCAAAAAAGCAGGCCTTTTTCTTTTAACTTCTATTTCATCCTAAATATTTCTTCTCCGATAATAGCATCTGCGACTCTTCGATCTAAACTTTCGTAGTCCTTATTACTCTTATTAAATGAAGGAAATTATAACAAAAAATCAAAAAGACAGGCTCATGAGAGCGCTGTCATCATTTATAAAATAAGAAAATAGTACTATCAATCCCATAAATCAACAGTAGCCGTACTCGCTAGGTAACTGTCTGTCTGAACATAAATTTCTGCTTTACCATTGTCTCCATCTACATAAGGCTGAACATAAACAGTCTTACAATCACCGTTAGACATGAAGCTAAAACTAGCTATTTTATCGTCAGGATTGTCTGGGTCATACTCCCACAAAGTATAATTTTTTACTGAAGTACCCCATTGACTTACGCAAAATTTAAAATATCCTCCAGTAGAGTATACGTAATCTGTCGTCCAACCATTTGCATGAGAATAAAAAGACTTATTACCCTTATACTCCCACGACCCTGCAAATACGGATGAAAATGGCATTACAAGAGCAACAGTAGAAACCAAAAGAGAAGCACCTAATTTCTTTAGATTCATTTCTACCCCTCCACTACCATATGATTTTTTCTCAGAAGTAAAATATTCATATGATTTTGTTATTACTTCCGATTAGAATAATTATATATCTTCCCACTATGAAGAAGATACAAGAAAAATATTACAAATTTACACAGTACTCACAATAAGAAAGATTAAGATTTTTTCAAACAGAGGGATTATTTCCTCCAGATGATTCTCATCTTTTCCTACAAATTTCTTTCCTTTTTCGGCTTTCCATTCACAAATCAAAAAAGTAGAATTCATCCATCTATTCTCGGAAACAATATAGAAAAAGGAATATCTTACTGAAAGAGGGAGCCTTTCATGCAAGAGACAAACTGTGATTTTTCTCCGTTAAAAAATCAGTTATCCAATGAATTACAAAATATTATGGTAGACATACAGAAAGGCATCCATTTTCTGGATGCAGATAATTATTGTCTTTTGGGGCATCTTGAGGGTTTACGGGAACGGTTCTTACAAATTGAAACATTAGCCGCTACTTTTTATTTGAATTGCTATCTGTCACCCTATACAAAAAATTACAAAGATATATCTCAATCCATTCAAAATCTTGCAAAACGAAGACATGGGGCTCTGATTGTTATCGAACGCCAAGATTCTCTTACACCTCTCATCCGACCTGGCATCCATGTTGGTGCATCTGTGCACCATACTTTGATTGAATCTATTTTCTACCCAGGGAACCCTCTTCATGATGGTGCAATCCTAGTCCAGTCTGATCAAATTGTGTCTGCGGCAAATGTTTTACCTCTATCCGGAAGGAAGGGAAATGGAAAAAACTCGGAACCCGTCATCGAGCTGCTCTAGGTTTGACAGAAAAGAGTGATGCTCTCGTTCTAGTTGTATCGGAAGAAACAGGAAAAATTACCTTTGCGGTCGATGGTCACTTATATCCTGTTGCCTTGCTCCCTGATTCTATGCAGGAAACCATCATAACATTTACCCCTGATTTTTCTAACCTTAGTCAAACTTAACTCTAAGCAAAGTTAATCAACTCTCCGTGTGTAAGCGAACCGCTTCGAAATAAAAAACTTGAATGAATTTTTTGGTGTTCACTCGAACGATTGAATTCGATAACGTCTGCCCTTTTTGCTCAGCTGTCATCATCTCACGTACACTAGCAAAATCAAAAAACTTGGAAGCATAGTTTTCAAATGTCCAATTGGAAAAGTCAGTAAGACCTAAAGATGCTATATGCTTTAAAGATTGATAAATTGCCCGGCGCACCCTTTGTTCAGACGCTTTGACTTCCTTTTTGACAGCTTGGTCCGAAATAGCGTCCCCTAACTTCTGTTTTGCTACATGAAGAAAAATTTCTTTAAGAGCTGGAAACCCTTGTTTCAATGATTCATCCTTGTGGTTGTAATAGAGATAATCGATAATATCGAGTAAATCAGTACTGCCGCTTTTACCCGCTAATCCCAATTCGGATAAAAGGATATTCCCAGAAACTCTCAAATCGGCTTTTGGAACTTGGACTTGCTCCATACCGAGAACACCAAGGGATTTACGGATATCTTGGATGGACTTTTCCAGTCGAATACGCTCCATCACTTTTTGAATGACGGAAACAACTTCCATTTTGTTGATTGGTTTCGTTATATAATAATCAAGTCCTAGTGAGTAAGCCTCTCCGACTAACTCTTTTGACTCTACTTGAGAAAGCATAATAATTTTCCCTTTAAAGGAAGGCTTTATTTTTCGAATGGTTTGTATGCCATCTTGATTTGGCATTAACAAATCAATAATTAAAATATCAATGTTCTTTGCATTTAATGATGGGCCATCAATCTGAGAACCATCTTCTGCTTCTCCTACCAATCTCCCTAAATCCCCATCCTCGATAATCTGATCCAACATGGATCGAATAGCTTCGTCATCATCCACAATATAAAATAGCATCGGATTATCCTTTCTTCATCAAACGCTGTATTGGTAATCTTATATGAAAGTGACATCCCTGATCCGACTGAACAGCAATCGAACCACCTAATTCTTCTACCACTTCTTTTACGTAAAACAATCCAATACCTGTAGAGGAATTTCCTAGATCATCATATTTGGTGGTAAACCCTGGCTTAAAAATTAATTTGGAATGCTTTGAAGCTATCCCTGGTCCACTGTCGATTACTTGAAATTCAACAAACTCACCATCTTGGCTTACACAAAGGGTTATCGTCCCTTTTTGAAACATCGCCTCCACCGCATTGGCCACAAGGTTATTGATAATCGATAAAACCGTAAAGACATGATAGCGAGGATGTATCCCCTCTATCTGGTAATCGAATTGAATGCTTTTTTCTTTCAACGCTGCATATTTACTATTAATCCGTATAATAATTTCAAGAAGTTCACGAACATGCATAAAATCGGTCATGCCTTCATCAGAAATAAGTTTCGCAAGACCAGCATAAATGCGTTGATTATCTTTCTTTACTTCATGTATATCTCCCGCTATTTTTAAAGCTTGTCTCCTCCATTCTTCCATTTGGACTCTATTGCCTTTATCTGTCGAATTGTGAAGACTTTTATATAGATCATATGATTTTTTGGTTGTGTTCTCGATTGTTTGCAATGTTTTTTTCAAATGAATTGCTTCTTCATATAAATTGGAAATAAGCATGAGCATATGTTCATTTTGTTTTGCAATCTGTTTGGCTTTTACTTGCGCTTCGTATAATTTCCACATACTAAAAAAGCTAAGTACCATAAAACTATGAGATATAGCAATAATCATCACTTGATAAAATGCTATCCAACTAATCATTGTACCTAGTACAACATACTGTACGGTCATCTCAAATAAATCAGAAAAAATTTCGATGAAAAATCCCATCATCCCAACAATCAGGGGACGTTCATAAAAGCGATTTACCTGAAACAGATAAAAAAGTAAGGAATAAGTAAAGTAGTAGAAAAAAGCAGAGAATTGATTTTGCAAAGATGATATCCAATCAAAGTGTGGAAGGGTCATGAAATCAATAACAATCCTAAATCCGACAATTAATACAGCTGTTAAAAACCCAGGTAAGATGACAGGCATTTTACGGAACAATAACAAAAAGAAGAAAAAGGTCGGCGCTGCAAAACTAATGCGGAATGATTCGTTAAATGGATAAAAATTTAATTCGCTGGCTAATGGAACCGTCACGATCATGAGAATGAGGATAAAATTGTCTTTTTTTAATAATCCACTGATATTCATCTTCACTACCCTAGTCCACTTCCTATTTTTCATTGACTCACAAAATATTTTCAGTGGGGTTTTTTGTAGGTTTTTGTCTGATTACATAGATCATGTTTTAGAATAAGCTATGTGTCTCTAGATAACAAGTTGAAAACCTTTTCATTTTATGAATCTAACCACAAAATAAATAAAAATCATCTCAAGTGAAAAGGAGGTGCTACCTATTATTGTAGAGGAAAAAGCAAATATTAACCAAATTACCTTACCAAATTTAGATCACTTAATCACGCAATTCAAGATCTATACTTCAAAAGGACAATGTGCCAGCTATATCCCTGCTCTTGAAAAAGCTAATTCATCCCACTTGGGAATTTCGATCATTGAACCCGCTGGATGGAAGATACGAGCAGGGGATTGGAATATTCCTTTTACGATGCAGAGCATCTCCAAAGTCATCAGCTTTATCGCTGTATGTATCGAACGTGGCATTTCCTATGTCATGGAACGAGTAGATGTTGAACCGACTGGTGACCCCTTTAACTCTATCATTCGTCTAGAAATGCATAAACCAGGAAAGCCATTTAATCCCATGATAAACGCTGGAGCCATCACAGTTGCATCCCTTCTCAACGGAGATTCTCCTCAAATGAAGTTAGAATCTTTGTATAAATTACTAGAAAAAGTGATTGGTAAACGTCCTGTCCTAAATGAATCTGTTTTTCAATCGGAATGGAATACAGCTCATCGAAATAGGGCGCTCGCCTATTACTTAAAAGAAATGGGATATTTGGAATCTGAAGTCGAAGTGACACTAGAGGTTTACTTAAAGCAGTGCTCCATAGAAGTTACAGCAGATGATATTTCCTTAATAGGATTAGTATTAGCACACGATGGATACAATCCTATTTTAGGCGAACAAATCATTCCAAAAAAAGTAGCTAGACTGACAAAAAGTTTAATGCTCACTTGTGGCATGTATAATGCTTCTGGTAAATTTGCAGCTTTTGTTGGAATACCAGCCAAAAGTGGAGTATCTGGTGGTATCATGGCACTTTCGCCAGCTAGGAAACGACCTCTATTTCCAGACGGATGTGGTATTGGAATCTATGGTCCAGCCATAGATGATCTCGGAAATAGTGTAGCTGGAGTAAAGTTACTTGAACACCTCGTCAGTGAGTGTGATTTAAGTATTTTTTAATCCATTTAAAAGGAAAACGCTGTCATAACGTGTTTTAAATGAAACAACTAAGAATTGGAGTTGAAAAGATGGGACAAATGAAGAGAAATATCGGTACATTTGCTCTTATGATGACAGGTCTTGGATCAATTATCGGATCAGGATGGCTATTTGGTGCTTGGAAAGCTGCTAAAGTAGCAGGACCAGCAGCGGTGTGGGCATGGGTCGTAGGAATGATCGCTATTTTGTTTATCGGCTTAACCTATGCCGAACTCGGAGCGATGTTTCCAAAATCCGGTGGAATGGTACGCTATGGTCATTACTCTCATGGCAGCTTTGTCGGTTTTATCTCAGGTTGGGCAAACTGGATTGCGATTGTATCTGTTATTCCTGTAGAAGCGATTGCTTCAATCCAGTATATGAGTTCTTGGCCTTGGGAGTGGGCAAAAAAACTCTATAATGGGGAAGTACTTACCACTACTGGTTTATTTCTAGCAGCCATTCTCGTTATTATTTACTTTTTCATCAACTATTGGACCGTTCAATTATTTGCTAGAGTCAACACTGCCATTACCGTCTTTAAATTTCTTATCCCTGGTCTAACCATCTTAGGCCTTATCATTACTGGTTTTCATGCAGATAACTTCACTCATGCTCCAGGTGGATTTGCTCCAAATGGTTGGGCAAGCGTGTTAACTGCTGTTGCTACTTCTGGTATTGTATTCGCATTTAATGGTTTTCAAAGTCCTATCAATATGGCAGGGGAAGCAAAAAATCCAAGTCGTTCTGTCCCGCTGGCTGTCACAGGAGCTATTCTCATCGCAGGAATCATCTATGTCTTACTGCAAGTTGCTTATATTGGTACTGTTCCAAGTGATATGCTCCACCACGGTTGGAGCGCGCTTAATTTTAGTTCTCCATTTGCCGATCTAGCATTAGCAATAAACTTGAATTGGTTAGCGATCTTATTATTTGCAGATGCTTTTATTTCTCCATCTGGTACTGGGATTACGTACACCGCAACAACAGCACGAATGATTTACGGAATGGAACGTAATGGCTATTTTCCACATATTTTTGGAAAACTCCATCCCTTATATGGGGTACCTCGTGCCGCTATGGGCTTTAACCTTGTCATCTCTTTTATTTTCATGTTCATGTTCCGAGGTTGGGGAACATTGGCAGAAGTCATTTCTGTTGCTACCCTAATTTCTTATGTTACTGGACCAGTTTCTGTCATGGCATTTCGCAAGATAAAAGATGATACATTAAAACGACCTCTCAAAATCAAAGGAATGTCGATTATTGCTCCAATTGCATTTATCATTGCCTCTCTCATACTTTACTGGGCAAAATGGCCATTGACAGGGGAAGTTACCTTCATCATGATTATCGGTTTGCCTATCTACTTTTACTATCAAGCCAAAAACAATTGGCAAGGTTTTGGAGAAAATTTCAAAGCGGGTTTATGGCTTCTTATTTACTTGATTTTTATGATTGGAGTGTCTTACCTTGGAAGCGACAAGTTTGGCGGAATCAATGTCATCCATTACGGGTGGGATATGCTCTTCATTTCTGTATGCTCTTTGATCTTTTATTTCTGGGGTATCAAAAGTGCACTGCCTACTTATCAAGTAGTAAATGATGAAAACAAAAGTATTTCAAAAGAAAACAACTAGACTCCAAAGGCTTGTTGACATGTATTCATCGTCAACAAGCTTTTTTTCAAACTCACCTCTACACTCAAAGTAAACCAATCTATTGCTCATTCTCCCCCCACATTCTAAATAAATTAGTTGGAAATTTCTATTCTTCTATATATTCATTTCAAGAGTATAAAGCACATCTATTTATGGATAAGTTGATAAGGAAAGGCTTTATTATGAGGAGACTTATCGAAATGGATGATTGGCTAAAAGAGATCAAAGAAATCTTTGCGAAAAGTGATGATTTCTTTCTGCAAAAAGACTATCTTCTGAACCAACCTGTAATTTTATTTGGTATTCGAACTTTATTAGATCTTCCAAAAACGTTACAAATACTAGAGATTCATCCCTTAACTTTTGAATTGTTCACAAGGGATTTCGAAGAAAAACAAACCCAAAACATGCTTACCATTGCAACAGAAAAAAGCCAAGTTGTAGATGCAATCGTCGAGGGAAAATTGATTCTGTTCCATCTTCTCCATAAAAGTTATTTCATTATTGAGCCAATCTCCAAATCATTAAATCGTTCCATTGAATTACCAACTAATGAAAACATAATACAGGGACCTCATGATTCCTTCATAGAGGATCTGGAAACAAACTTGGGGATTATTCGAAAACATTTTCAAACAGAATTCTTACACATAAAAAATTTTTCCATTGGAACAGAACAAAAAAAGAATGTTTCTTTGCTTTTTATGGAGAATCAAGTGAATCCAGAACTACTTCAAAAAGTCATACACCAGTTGCAGAGCAACAAGAAAAAAAGTGTGTATAACTCCCAAGATATTATAAAATTATTAGGTTTCTCTCAATGGGATATCATATCCAAATATAAAGTCACTGAACTTCCCACAGACATGGTACATGCTATTCAAAAAGGGAAAGTAATCTTACTTGTTGATGGATTTTCATCTGGGATTATTCTGCCTAATTCGTTATGGGATATGTTTGCACTAGAAAATGACCGGAATTTCCCCATCCCCATCATGGTTTTCATACGTTTGACTCGAATAGTAGGAGCGATAACTGCAACACTAATTCCTGGTTTGTATGTTGCTTTTGTATCTATAAACCCAGAAGTTCTACGAATAGAACTAGCTCTCTCGATTGCAAAAAGTCGAGAAGGGATTCCTTACCCTGCTCTTATTGAAGTCTTACTTATGCTGATCATCCTTGAATTAATCTTAGAAGCCAGCATTCGATTGCCAAAAAGTATTGGACCAACTGTTACGATGGTTGGTGGGATAATCTTGGGACAAGCTATTATATCTGCTAAATTAGTCAGTAATCTTTTAACAATAGTAGTTGCAACTTCTATCATTGCAAATTCCACTGTGGTTGGTATTCAAAACTACCTTGTGATTCGATTAATGAAATATTTTATTGTCATCCTTGCAGCTATTTATGGTGTATTAGGTTTATTAATAGGGATTGTAGTGATCTGCGTTTATTTCGCCAGCATAGAAATATATGGAATTCCATTTGTTGATTTACCATTTTCAAAGGATGATTGTAACTATGAATAAAAATTTACCTGTCATAACGACTTATTACCTTACCCATTTAGGATTAATATTTTTTATGTATCCCAATGATATTATCTCTAGTACGAATGAAAGTCATTGGATAGCAATACTCATTGGTGCTGCTATTCATATCATTTTTGTTTCTATTTACATAAAAGGATTAAGCTATTTCCCTAATAAAAATATTATCGATATTTATCTGGAAACCAACAAAATCGTTTCTATTATATTTTTATTACCCATTGCTATTTACTTCTTCAATAGTCTTTTTATTGCCATCCGTGCCTATTCCGAGATCATTACCATCATTTTTTTATCTAATACTCCTCTTTGGGCTATGGAAATCTTGTTACTCACAACCTCCACTTTGCTTTCGTTAAAAGGCATAAAAGTAATATTACGTTCAGGTATCTTAATCGGAATTTTATTTCTTCCCTTATTTCTATTTGCTTGTTTATCCTCTTTGCAAAATATTGATTGGCGCTATACATTCCCTTTCATCGGCGAAAACAACTTTTCATTTCTGAATAAATCTTCCTATTTAGCAAGTTTTTTTCCAGTAGCTGGAATCTTCTTGTTTCTCGGTTTTGTTCAACCACATTTCTCACTTAACCGGAAAAAGATTTTTCTTTCTGCATTAGCTCTCCTGCCATTTTTTGTGATTTCGGTTTATATTCCTATCCTAACTTTTGGTGAGGCTACAGCTTCTACTATGTATTTTCCTTTTGTAGAAGCAGTCGACTCTATCTATATGAATTGGCTGATGTTTGATCGAGTAACTTTGTTTTTTTTATTAAGCCTAATTTCCTTTGGTATTCTCTATCTTTCATTAATAGAATGGATGCTTATTCAAATCATTAATAGAGTGTTCCCTTCTATTTCCCCTTTCTATCTAACTATTAGTATATCGATCATTGCCTATTTGATCTGTTTTCTTATCCCGAATTGGAATTATGTAGAAAAATTATTCTTGTTTAATGGTCCATTTCGTTTTTTTTGTTTACTTTTCGTACCTATCTCCATTCTTTTGCTAGGACTTCGCTCTAAAAGAGGAGAACAATCTAACCATGCTTAGGAAATTCATACTATTTCTTATCATAAGCTTGGAACTCTTCTTATGCGGTTGTTGGAACAATAGAGATATTAATCATCGCTTATTACCAGCAGTTCTAGGTATCTCCAAGCAACAAGAAGGATACAAAATCATTCTTGAAATACCTGTACTAGAAGAAGATAAATTAGATATTCGCATCATAAAAGGAACAGGAAAGTCAATCGCAGATGCAGTGGATAAACTCAGCATGAACATGGAACGAATTGTTGACCTGCTTCATGTCAAAGTGATCGTAATAGACAAACAGTTTGCGAAAGAGGGTTTAAAAGACATCGTCTCTGGATTTATGAGATCACGTGATATATCCCCTAAAACCCAGATGGTAATATGTAACGAGAATCTAGATCACTTTTTTGACAATGTAAAAAATTCAAAGACACCAACTGGTGTTACTTTACTTGATTTTTTTGAAAAAAATGCTGGTTGGACACCGGAAATTGCTCTTACTCGTATATGGCAAATGTACCGCAGTATTCATTCTTATACACGAGATGTTGCTGTACCCATTATCCAATCTGGGAAACTTACTCGAATTGAATACCTTGGTTCAGCAATTATCAAAAACGGGAAAATGGTCAACCAAATTAGCCCTAATGAATCGCTTGTGTTCAATCTATTTAATGGAGAAGGGCTACATGGAAAAGTCGAAGTAATGGATCATGCAACGATTTTGATAGTAAGTGATAACCGAAGAAATAAGCATAAGTTCCTTCAAGGTAAGCCCTACATCGAAAGTCAACTTCATTTAAAAGTGACGATTTTAGAGACAAAAGGAAATCCGTCTCCTGAGCAAATAAAAAAAGAACTTGCAACTCTGCTAACTAATAGATTTTATCGAATACTATCTTTAACGAAAAAAGAGCAAGCTGATATTTTTGGTTTAGGTCAATTTTTCCGAAACGATATTCCCCGGGAAAAATTAAAAAAATGGAGAGAAGAATACTATCCTCACTTAAATATGAAATTTCATGTGAATGTAGACATTCAAAACGAAGGATTTTTAAAAAGCGAGTGATATCATATAGATCCTAGTAAAAATTGAAATAAAAAAATCTTGGCATCAAACCCAAGACTTTTTATTTGGTATCTCCTATATTTTTCTACTATTCCTTTACTAAGATAGAATATTTATGCTTATGAAAACTGTTAAATTGGGGGCGTACACTCATAAAGCCACATGCGTACCACTTATGAGTTGGGTCCCAACGATCATAATCGCGAATCGCTTTATTAAAGATACGATTATCTTTTGCATTTTCAGGGAAAATCCGTTTCCCTGTTAGTCGATGTTTAGCAAAACGTGACATGTAAATGGAAGCATATATTTTCTTATGCTTGATTTCACCTTCCTTATACAATTGATCCAATACCATACCAGTGATGGCATGATCAGGTATAACATCATACCTACTAAGGCCATTTTGCGTAACATGAGGAAAAGTTTGTTCAAAAAAGAGCGCTATTTTACGAATCAATTCCATTCTTGCTTTCTCTTTCTGTGGGTCATAGATATCTTTATGGGCACTGTCTATTCCTAGATCTTGGCTGGAACGATTAAACTCTTTCACCCGAGCCAAGCCAAGCTCATATGGAGTTAATTTTGGATAAACCATGCGATTTAATTTTTTTATAATGGAAGATGTTTCTCCATGGGTAAATAACACAAGGTAAACAATTTTCCCAGCATGCAAATCGTTACGGATAGGAACTCCATAAGTCAAAAGTTCGTCATCTGGATGAGGAACATAATAGACAGAAATTTGTTTATGTTTTAGTGTTTTTGCGTCAAGTCGAATTTTTTTGAGACTACTATCTATTTCATTTGAAAGTATTTTCTGTGAACTACTTTTAGCTGATACATGTCCCTTTCCTCCATGACCGATATCTAAATAACTGGTGATAAAAAGACAAATAACAAAAACGGAAGTGAATATTAACATGCGCATAATCCATTTTCCCATTTTTCTTTCTCCTTACATTTGCTTTTTATTACCCATCTTTTCAATCTATGACGTTTTCATCTTCTTTATCCAAAGACGGAAAAAGGAACAAAAAAGTTCATTTCTCTTTGAAATAATAGCAGAGGAAATTCCGATCTATACTATTTTAGTGTGGAAATATAATTAATTAATAATTCTTTCTCTGTTTTGATTTATAAAAGGCTAATTTATAGATATTAAAAAAATAACAAAAATAGAAGGTTTGTTATCCAACCTTCTATTTTTAGATAAGAAAACATATAGTACGCTCGCACCTTCGGTCAAATGTTCCAAACATGCTTCCATACAGAAGTATTCACTCTGGACAATATACTAGTACTATTCAAGATTACTATGACGCTGAAATGCCTTTTCATTATCAACACTTGTTGCTTCTGAATAGAGAAGGCAAACAGCATCGAATAAGATATGAATACTTTGATCAAATAAAGATCCGAGTGGTTGAATCGATTCTGCTTCGTTTTTATTGCGATATTTGGTTGCAGCTTGTATAGGAATAATCAAATTGCCATGTGATGCAAGCTCAGACGTAGGATCTGTGGTGACCACCACTACATCGCATTGTATGGATCTGGCCTTTTCTGAAGTCCAAACAACCAATTTAGTCTTACCTGAACCCGAAACAGCAACTAACACATCACCTTCTTCAATCGAAGGTGTAATCGTTTCACCCACAACATATGTGGTGGCTCCCAGATGCATTAATCGCATGGCAAGGGACTTTGCCATTAGCCCTGACCGTCCTTCACCAACTACGAATATTCTTTTACTGTTCAACAGCGCTGAACAAAAGTTCTCTAACAATTGCTCCTCTATTTTATGGACTACTCTTTGAATTTCATCCATGATAAGCTCTACTGTTTGCATAATTCGTTATCCTCTTTACAAATTTCAGTCTTTAACTCTCTTGCCGCTCTGCTTGGGTTACTTGCCTGAGTAATTGCTGAACCGATGATAACAACTTTAGGCCTTTTCCTCATAACAGTAGGTATGAAATCTATATCAATGCCACCCGCAATAGCGAAATTGATAGATGAATCATACCTTAGGTTTGATGATTCATTTCTTTTTCCAGACAGCTCTTGCTCATCTTTACTGACATGTTCACAGTATATTACCTTATCGTGAGCTAACGAGAATAATGGTCTTTTTTGATTTTCACTTGTATTTAATAAATCTATGATAATTCCTTTCTTATACTTCTTAGCAACATCTATGCATTTTTTTATTGTTGCCATAGGTGAGACACCCATAACAGTCGCCAAATCAGCCCCAGCTTCAAAACAAATTTCAAATTCGTATGCTGCATTATCCATTGTTTTTATATCTGCAACGACTAATTTTGTTGGAAATGCTTCTTTCATTCTTTTTACACTTATAATCCCATATTTTTTTATCAATGATGTACCAACTTCAATCCAGTCAATGTATGGTTCTGTCATCTTCGCTATTTTTATTGCTTCATCTATAGTAAGACGATCGAGTGCCAATTGAATTTTCATAATAGGTCTCCTCCTATTAGATAAATCGATTTAGTTAAAATGCTCATCCTACCCAGTTAAAAATGAATGAACACAGTACTTAATCAGGAGAAAATGTAAATTTTTTCGAGGAGTCTCTAATCAAAAGCTGGCATTGGTAAATGATATCGTCTAGGTCTGATTCCTCTTTCTTAATGAGTTTATATAGCATTTCGGCAGCCTTTTCTCCCATTACATAAGAAGGTTGTGCAATTGTTGTTACAGGTGGAGTCACCAAGTGTGCAAAAGGTATATTATCAAAAACAGCTAAAGAAAAATCTCTACCCATCTCTAATTCATTTTCTTTAGCAAAATCAAGTACTTCTAAAAAAACTAAATCATTACCTGCAAGCAACGCTGTAGGTTTTGTTTCCTCACTAAATAGCCTCTTAAGCTTTTGATTGAGTTCTTTCGTATCTGCACAAACGATATAATCTGAGTTTAACTTGATACCATTATCAAGGAGTGCCCTTTTATAACCTTTCACTCGATCAACCCGAGTAGAGATTTCCAATGGTTGGGTTACAATAGCAATCCTTTTATGACCTGTGTCAATAAAATGTTGAATAATACTCTGTGTTACTTCATAGTTATTTACTTTGACCGATGGTATAGGAATGTCTCTTACTTTTCTATCCATAAATACAACTGGATAACCAACTTGAACCATATTGCTATACAACTCTATATTTTTTTCTGTCGGAAAAATGATAAGTCCATCTACTTGTTTTGCTCGAAGCATTTCAATATACTTTTTTTCTTTTTCCGGGTCATTGTCAGCATTACATATTATTGCATGAATATCACGTTTAATGAAATAATCCTCTATAGCTCTGCTGACTTCTGTAGAGAAATGGTGCATAATATTTGCAACAATAATCCCTATCATGGATGTTCGTTTTTGTTTTAAGCTCCTAGCAATATAGTTCGGTTGATATCTAAGTTCCTCAATAGCTTCATTAATTTTATGCTTTGTTTCTTCACTCATATATTCAAAGCGTTTATTTAAAAACTGGGAAACTGTACTTTTTGATACCCCAGCTTTTTTTGCTACATCTGCCATTGTTACCTTTCCCATTAAATCTACCTCTTTTTCTTAATTACTACATTAATTGTATCTATTATTTTTGGTCAAATCCAGTATTGAAAAACTTGCAGTCTTTGGTGATTCAGTTAATTAAGAAAAAGATTATTTGGGAATCAGTCTTCCAATTGATCGGAATGATAGTTCTAAAGAAAAACACCTCCTATTCTCTTAATCTTATGGTCGATTGAAGAGGTGCTTTTCAATAGTCCTTTTGTAGTACTCTGTCAACCAAAATATCAAGTAAAGACTGCTTATCTTTTTACTTTCACCTTCCATAAAGCCTTTTTCCCATTATGTTCCTTTGAATAAGGTTCTATCGCTTCAATTTTTTCCGAATTTGTAATAACCATCGGTGTAATGCAGCTTTCTGCCTGTTCTTTCACTAAATCTAATGAGAAATTGATCAAGTTATCACCGACCTTCACTTGATCTCCTTCTTTAACAAATACAATGAAACCTTCGCCTTTCATATTTACCGTTTCCAAGCCAATATGAATTAAGATTTCCAAGCCGGTTTGTGATCGGATGCCTATCGCATGTTTAGTTGGGAATATTTGTATGATTTCTCCATCAACAGGAGCAGTTACTTTTCCTTCTGTTGGTTCAATAGCTAATCCTTCTCCCAGCATTTTTTTGGAAAATGTCGGATCTGGAACTTCTTCTATTTTTAGTAAACGTCCTAGTATTGGTGAATACAATACTTCTTCCTGATTACCTTCTGATTGAAAACCAAAAAGCTTTTTAAACATATTGCCCCTCCATTGATCAGTATGAATGAAGTAAACTTCCTCCATTTTTTATCTTATTTTGGTTCAGCCACATCGCGTCCTTTACAAAATCCAGGACCTCCAGCTGCCATGAATCCATTACTATGACCATCTTTATCAGAAGCTATCCAAAAAGAATACATGCTTGCTTCATTTAGATGAAATCGGATTTTTATTACTTGGTTATTCAATTCTTCTAATTTTCTTTTCTTCCATACGATTTCAACCTTTGTACTGTCTGTAGAGATAGGAACACAATCAGATTTACCAAAACCATCGATGACATTTGAGTTCTCATCCAATATTTCTGCATGAATACTTCCCGATTCACAAGAAGCATTAACAAATAGATGTTTCCCATTAAATTCTAATTTCGTTGTTAGAACTTCTCCACCCTCTCCATGGTCAGTCAAAGAAGCAAAACCATCTCTTCTTAGAGTTGCAAGACCAAGATTTCCCCCAGCATACTTGTGTGAACCTAACTTAGGAGAATTGCCTGAGAAGCTGGAGAAATAGAAATATATCTGATCTCCAACTACTAAAGAAACACCATTCACTGCATGCAAATAACCATAATTCCAACTACCTTTTTTTCGTGATGAAGCTATAAAATTGTCATAAGAAGGTCTATCCCAATGAAATCCATCTCTACTATAAGCTAATTTCAAATCATTGATTTTTGGTGTACCTTTTTGCCCGCTGATATTGTTTGGTGGTCCCATAAAAACAGAGAAGACACCCAGCATCAGACTTTCATATGGAGTAGCACTTACATCATAAAGTTGTGTGTAATATCCCATCTCTGGATCAGGTGAATCATAAATGTCCGTTCTAGCCCAGAATTGAATATCGTCTGGAGTCCAGTTTGTACCTCCAAAGAAATCATCCGTTTCATACAACCCTCTCGTTCGAATTCTACTATCAAGAGATGAGAATGTTCGCAAACTGAAAGTCCATTTCTTTGTGAAGGCATTGTGATAAAAAGCTGTATTATCACCACAAGGCCCAACGGTCCCTGCTTTTTCCCAATCAATGCCATTTGCAGATTTAAACAAAACTGCTTCTTCCTTTGGCGGGACAGATCCTGGAACATCATGAGCATGTTTTGGTTTTTGGTGATAGTACTTTATCTCAAAATCATACTTGCGAAAAAAGACCAACATCTTGTATCTTTCATTAAAATCTTTAGCATCATAATCAATCCAGACTGCTGCTCCATCTCTAATTGTCCCGAATTCGTGAGGGATTACGCTCTCAGATTCTCTATCGGGATATAACTCTTTTAGTCGAATCCAATTTATTCCGTCTTCACTTTCCGCATATCCTACACCATTAAACCAACCCGCGTGATACCACATTTTAAATTTCTGATCCTCATCATCGTAAAAGATCCCGTCGTTAAACGGACAAGCACAAGGATAATAGCCATCATTCATTTCTAGAGGTGTTTTGGGTTCGAAAATGGGTTTATTCGATACCTTGGGTTGGTGGAATTCTCTTGTCAAATTATTTTCCTCAATCAGAAAATCATCTACAAATAACTGTCTACCAATATCAATGTTTATCACTGCTGGTTTTCGCTTCAAATATGGAACTTCCAGAGGTTGGTCTAGTGTCTGTTCCTTGTATTTTGGAGGCCAAGGCGCTGGCAATTTTATATTGTTATACAAACGATCCATCGTTATCTCCCTTCCAATAGAAGCAAACTGCATCTTTAACGGAAATTACTACTCTTTAGACTTAAAGAAAAGGAAAGTCAAAGTAAATGCAACGACCAAACCAATCAAGACGGCAACGATATACATGGGAAGTTGACCATTTAAATACAACAGGGCTCCTGGAATAACCGTTATAGCCAATCCTGTTGCTTTCAAACCTACGATTGACGAAAACACCCCTGCAACACCACCACCAATGCAACCAAAGAAAAATGGTTTAATAAGCCTCAAGTTAATACCAAAAATTGCTGGCTCTGTAATACCTAAAAACGCTGGAATGGTTGAAGACATATAGAGAGACTTTTTCTTTTTATCTTTGGTCTTAAATACTACGGCTAATGCAGCTCCAGCTTGAGCAGCAATAGCACCTGATACAAGTGGATTAAATGGATTTGCACCTGTTTTTGCTAATAGTTCTATCTCCAAGGCTTTAAACACATGATGTACTCCTGTAGTTACAATAACTTGATCCAAGGAACCTATTATCGCTCCACCTATGCCAAATGGAAGAGTGAGTAATAATTTAAAAACATATAGGATAAAAGCTTCTACACCATGCATGAGGGGCCCAATAATCAGTAAACCACTTACAATACTTATCAAAAGTGTCAAAAATGGTGTAACAATTAAATCCAAAGTATCTGGAATGATTTTCCTCAATCGTCTTTCAAGTTTTGCTGCTAATATCGCAATTAATAGAGCTGGCAATACAGAACCTTGATATCCCGTCACGGGAATATGCATACCTAAAATCGATAATAAGATAGGTTCTGCTGTCCCTTTTGCAACGTCGTTAGCACTCGGAAGTTGTGGAGCAACCAACATCAGTCCAATGATAATACCGATAACCGGGGAACCGCCAAATTTCTTCATAACCGAATAACAAACAAGAACTGGTAAGAATGCAAAAGCAGTGTCAGTTAAAACTTGAGTAAAAGTTAAAAATGTAGGATTCAGCTCAATCCCTAGACTTGTAATAAATCCCCTCAACCCCATAAATAATCCAGTTGCCACCAGTACCGGGATAATAGGTATAAATACATCCCCTAAGACTCTGGAGATCTTTTCTAATACATTCATTTCCTTATAAACTTCTTCTTTATTGTCCTTTTCCAGACTTGTATCTCCGTTTACAAATGCATCATACACCTTATTTACGAAGCCAGTTCCAAGAATAATTTGATACTGTCCTGCTGCAAAAAATTGTCCTTTCACACCATCAATATTTTCAATAGCCTTATCATCAATAATTGATTTATCAACTAGAACTAATCGTAACCGTGTTGCACAATGCTCTACAGATTTCACATTATCTTTTCCACCAATACTCTTCAAAATTTCATCAGCGACTTTTTGCTCTCTCAAAACGATCCCTCCCTTTGCTTTTTGTACAACAATTCTAGTGCCAAATCACTAGAAATCAGATTCTATCCAACATTATGTTTTTCCATAAATTCCTGTAGTTGCAGCTTTGTTGGATAACCAGCATGATCTCCAATCGATTGCACTGCTAAAGCCCCCATCGCATTTCCCCGTTTTACAGCTTCTTCAATGGAACGCTTTTCTAGTAAGGAACTGATTACCCCTACAGCAAATCCATCCCCGGCACCAACTGTGTCAACTACTTTATTTACAGGAAACGAACAAATCATTCCTTCTTCTTTTAATGACTTATAATAGGAACCTTCTTTCCCGAGTTTTACCATTACAAGCTGTACTCCTTTTGCTAAATAGAAGGAAGCGATATCACGAGGCTCTTGATAGCCAGTCAATATTTTTCCTTCTTCTATTCCAGGAAGAACATAATTAGATCTAACCGCAAACTCATTCACCACATGAATCATTTCTTTTCTCGATTTCCAAAGAGCAGGACGTAAATTTGGATCAAAGGATATCGATTTCCCGTTATTCTCTATAAACTCCAATGCTTTATAGGAGAATTCTCTCATATCTTCCGAGATAGCTAACGGAATCCCAGTCATATGAACATGTCTTGCATTAATAAAATAGTCTTCCGGAAAATCCCCTGATCCCATATAACACGCTGCTGATCCTTTCCGAAAATACTCAATCTCAGGATCACCTGCCAAGACTTGTGATTTGATTTGAAATCCAGTGGGGTAACGATCATCTACGGTTACTTGATTCGTGTCAACGCTTTCATCTTTGAGCCGTTTTAAAATAAAATCCCCAAAAGAGTCAGCTCCCACTTTACTAACCCATCCTGTCTTTAAACCTAATCTGCTAAGTCCAATTGCTACATTCACTTCGGCACCAGCCAGATCTCTCGAAAATTGAGCAACTTCGTGTAAGGGACCAGGTTCATCTGCAATAAACATAGCCATTGCTTCACCGAATGTGATGACATCCAAACTGCTCAAATTAATTCTCTCCATTCTTCAGACTTTTTCACTTTAGCTATCCCGTTCTTCCTCTCCATCTTTTTTTATAAACCGATTTACTAAATCGGTTTAGTAAATCGGTTTGGTTCCAGTCTATTTTATATGTAAGTGCGTGTCAAGGTGGAATGTTACGATAAATAAACTTGATGCGGAGCTCGATACTATCAACACTTTTTGGATCATCGTATCATTTGATTCAAGACTGTATTTATCGATTGATTTTTAACAAAAAATCACAAAAAGCTATTGTCCACATCCTGACCCAACAATAGCTTTTTTAAGATAATGACCTATCTAAAAGATACAAATGAACCCTTTATTTAGAAATTGTGTTAGGTTGATTATAAAGCTGGCTTCTTTTGAGTAACTCCATAAATTTTGAAAAAGCGCTTGTAACAATACTGTCTTTATGACGAATGAGATATGTTCTTGCGAGACCATATTCTCGAGGAAGGGGAAAAGATCGCAGTTCTCCTTTTTTTAGGTATGATTCAACGGCAGACTTTGGAACGAGTGAGGAACCAAGTCCAGCCATCACTCCACCTAGGATAGCTTCCATTTGATTGAATTCCATGTATCGAATAGAAGTAATTCCATTCAAATTTAACCAGCTCTCCAATCGTTCACGGTGAAAACACCCTTTGGTATTCATGAGAAAGGGTTGCTTGCATATATCTTTGATGTCTTCATTTGCAGGATTTGAAATTAACAAAAGTTCATCCTCATGAACAAGTTCCTCCACAATATGATCATCCTTTACTGAAGATGCGACAAATGCACAATCTAGTTGAAAGTGGTTTATCTTTTCTATGAGTATCATGGAAATATCGGTTGCGAGTGAAAGTTCCACCTGAGGATAGATGGTATGAAAGTTCATTAAAATGTTTGGAAGGTGGATAGCAGATACCGTGTAATATGCACCAATCGCCAATCGACCTGACGGTTCTAAATCATCATTTAGCGCTTTATGAGCTTCATCTAGTAATTGCAAAATACGCTCAGCATAGATCAATAGTTTCTCTCCTGACGGCGTCAACACCACCCCTCGTTTCCGATAAAAAAGTGGGGTTTTTAATTCCGCCTCCAGCTGCTGCATTCTGGCAGTTACATTTGATTGAACATAACCCAGCGTTTGTGCAGCTTTGGTTATGCTTCCTTCATGGGCGACTGCACGAAAAATTCGCAAATCATTATTCTCCAAAGTTTCTTCTCCTCTCTATTAAATCACTAAAAATGATTTTTTATATTATTTTTAATCATTTTACATGATATTCAAACGGCTGTATATTGTCTATAGAAGTTTGAATATCATTGGAGGAAGCAAAATGTCTCTTGAACAACCCAATAAATGGGCTATTTTATCTGTCATTACCTTCGTTTCTTTTATCACAAACTTAGATGCAACTATCGTGGTAATTGGTCTGCAACCGATCGTAAAAGATTTGCAAGTCTCAATTGATACAGGTATGTGGACGATTACTTCATTCTTTATAACCAATACCGTATTTTTACTTCCATCCGGGCGATGGTCGGACATGTTTGGCACCAAACGTATTTTTTTATGGGGGTTCACCTTGTTTACCCTCGCTACTGTTTTTTGTGGGCTGGCGACTTCTGGTTCAACATTAATTGCTGCTCGACTTTTCCAAGGGACAGGTGCCGCAATGGCAATGGCAACAGCCACTCCAATTCTTATACGTACTTTTCAACCAAATCAACTTGGATTTGCTCTAGGCATCAATAATCTTTCATGGGTGACTGGATCACTCATTGGACCAGTACTCGGTGGAGCACTGATAGGCGAGTTTGGATGGCGCTCCATTTTCTTCGTTATCGTACCGATTGGGATCATCTGCTTGATCGCAGCTATTTTCATTTTAGAAAATACTTCAAAGGAGGCGAGAGAGAAGACTGATTGGCTGGGTATTATGACTTTCGGTTCTGGATTGGTTGCTTTTCTTGTTACTTTGTCAGAAGGATCAACTTGGGGCTGGACATCAGGAAGTATTCTAGACTTGTTCATAGGAACGCTAATTTCTTGGGCTCTTTTTGTATACATTGAACTACATTCTAAGCATCCTTTGTTCCATTTAAGTCTCTTAAGTAATCGAAAATATACTCTTGGACTTGGTATCACAATGAGCTACTGTATCGGTTATTTCTCTGTCACTATTTTGCTTACCTTGTATTTACAAGGAGCGCAGCACCTCAGTGCATTGGAAACAGGGTTATTATTAATACCATTATCTGCTCCTCAACTTTTTACAGGTCCAATAGGTGGTAAACTGGCTGACCGATTTGGCACAGTGAGTATGATTCTGTTAGGATCATCCCTAATTGGCATTTCTTTGTTATTATTAGGACAACTTGGCACCCAGTTGTCAAACGCAGCTGTCATTATCCCTCTTTTGATCATATCTGCTGCGACAGGTCTTTCATGGCCGTCCCTTGCGAAAGCGGTATTATCAGCTGCTCCTCCCGAGCAAATAGGTTCCGCTTCAGGCATGTTTTGGACCATCTACAACATGTGTCGAGCAATCAGTCAATCACTTGCACTCTTGATTGTACAATTGGTCAGCTCGTCGATCGATGTTTCGAAAATGTTTTCTGAATCAGGAAAAATATTAGATGCCAAATCCAAAAGCATATTTATTTATGCTACCAATATGGGATTTCATTTTTTCGCGATATTCCTAGGCATTTCATTAGTACTAGGAATATTCTTAATGCGAGCTCAACAAAAGAAACACCATATTAGAGAAGTGAAAAATGCTGAACAATCTGGCTAACTTTCAAAAGCATGACTTTTCTACATTTATGTTCTTGGTGTCATTTGCTTTTAAAAATAGAAGTTATATAAGAGACTTGCCATCAAAATAATTAAAAAAAGGTGCTCCAAATTACTTCATTTGTTCGGAGGATACTATTTCAAGCTGTAGGACAAGTTATAAAATGATTGAATTGAATCAAAAACTGACATCATCTAACTTTCTGATGTCAGTTTTTAATCAACCTTATTATATTCTCACTGCATAAGGATAAATTGGATCTTTCAAATGAAATTCATAGGTAAGACCATCGACAATCCCTACTACTTTTTCACTATCGTAAAGATCAAGCATAAATCCAGCCATTTCCCTAGCGGTATGATATTTTGGAAGTAGTCCTTCAAGTTTAACATTTTCTTTCAAGTCTCTCGATACTTTCGCAAATTCAGTTTCAGTTGCAGCAGGAGCTAATACTTTTGCTTGCATGCTTGCACCTTTTTCTTTTAATTCATGTGCGAGTCCTTCAGTAAAGGCACTTACATAAAATTTAGAAGCACAGTATGTGATTGCATTTCCAATAATCGTGTATCCTCCACCTGATGAAATGTTAATTAATTGAGTTCCTTCGACTGTTGAATAGTCACGCACATAAAGAGAAGTTAAAATAGTTAGGGTTTCAATATTTAAATTAAGCATTGTCTCAATTTTAGTTAAATTTTGATCTTCCACTGTTGCAAAATTGCCAAACCCTGCATTATTAATCCAAGTTTCTATTTCGTATTCTTTTAAATCTTCATACAATGTATAAGCATTTTTCGTATTAGATAAATCAACTGTTTTTATAACGACATCTAATTCAGCATTTACTTTCGAGATTTCTGACCTTAGTTTTTCAAGTTCATTCGTTCTACGTGCCGCAATAACTAAATTTTTTCCACGAGCAGCAAAAGCAAGCGCTGTTTCATAACCTATCCCTGAACTTGCACCTGTAATAACCGTATATTTTTTCAATTTATTTCCTCCTAATATTTTGTGTATACTAACAGAAATTGATTGTTCGTTGATGTGGATTATCATACTGGTTAAAGTAAACTCTAAGTCAAGCATTTTTCACACTGAGTATTATCGGCAAAATATGGAGGTTTTTATGTATACCATTGGTGAAGTGGCACAACTAATAGGATTAAGTACACATACATTACGTTACTATGAAAAAGAAAATATCATTCTTCCAAATCGGAATGAACGCGGAGAAAGAAAATATACGGAAGCACACCTTCAATGGCTAAAATTTGTTTTAAAATTAAAAGAGACGAAAATGCCAATCACAAAAATAAAAGAATATGCCTACTTGTATAAAGATGGGGAACATACAGTATTAAACCGATTAAAACTATTAGAAGATCATAAAAGTTTGATCGAAACCCAGTTAAAGATACTGGAAGAAACAAATAAAATGTTAGAACATAAAATTACTTCTTATAAAGAAATGATTCTGAAAAGGCATGATTTAGTTACAAAAGCATATTAAATGGATCTTTTTGCCCAAAATTAAATACATTTCGCTCTAAATCAACCAGAGGAAACGGAAACCCGATATAGGAAATCTTTTGCATTCAGAGAGTATGTTTCCAACAATCCTGAGAGGGTTGGAATAACACGCTTGCATTACGGGAAACTATTGATTTCACTGGGGAAAACAAAAAAAGCAGAGGAACAACTGTCTTCTGCTGTTGAAATATTTCAATCAATTCATAACAAAGACAAAAGTTATCACATCGATGCTTTGATTACACTTGGGAAATTGAAAAAATCAAATGAACTCTTCCAAACTGCCGATGAAATCATATCAAATATAAATGATAATAATGCGGTTTCAGTTGACAACCTAATTAAACTATGTGATTTTTATGAAAGTAGAAACGAAGAAAAATTCAAGTATTATCATTTCTTCCTTTACCATAAAATAAAGGAGGGTGTCTCACATGAATAATCGCTTTTATGGTGGTAATGGTGATCCATTAGGTGATTAAAAGTAAACATCATCAATATTTGTTAGGCGATCCGCACAAGATCGCCTTTTTATTATAAATCAATCATCCTAATTACACCACTTCTTATATGCCTCTCTTTTTTATTTATCCTCAGATAACACATCATTCAACGTCTTCCGTAATATTTTCATATCCACACCACTTTTTGCAAGGATGACAAAATTTACATTCTGCTCCATCAATTTTGCTATCGTTTCACATATTGCATCCGTGTGTTTGCTACTACGTTTACCTACTAAATTATACTCAGATGCAATGGATAAATCGTACATACTCTCTACTAGTGTTGATGTTGCCACGGCTGTAGCACTTTCTTGGAACGCCTCATCATCTTGCGTCGTATCATCTTTCTTGCCTTCGAAAGGACGAAATTTCACCTAAACCTCCTAGGCTTACTACTTCTTTGAATTTCATTTTACTACACAATATATAGAAACATATTTATAAATTTTAGTATCTTGGGTGTGTAAAAGTAGAGCGACCTGCCGACATCCGGAAGATATCAGCAGGTCACAGTGCTCCCTCAGGAGCTAGAAATCAGTTGTCGGATGCGGGTTTCTTTCCGAGAGCTGCCCGCAGAAGAGGATGGTTCAGGTCCTTCCTCGCTTCCCTCAGGGTTTCAAGGTTCCTCTCCTCTTTCCCGGTTACTTCCTCAGGGCAGTCAGTCTTCTCGGTTACATGACGTCCTACATGACCATCCGTACCCGACATATCTTCTCCAAGATAGTTGGATGGGAATCAATATCCCCACTTCTGATTCATGTTTATTCTACTGATCGTTTTTTTCAAAAAAATATACAAGTTGTTTCCAAGTTGTAAATTAACAATGGGTTATTTACTCCTTATGAAAAGAATCAAAAGAGGGGAAACCTTCGCTTTTTTATTTTGTTGATTTTAATCAAATATAATGGTAATTTACAATTGTACTAATTGTAGACATCGAGAAAAGAGAGAACATGCCTGGTGGTACATGCGATCAGTGTGGTGGAACCAACGGTGGCCACACTGACATCAACTGTCCGGGAATGGCTGGCAGGTAGAACACCTAACATCTATTCTTGGAACAAAGACCGATTGGTTTTGTCTTTAGATGAAACCAATCGGTCACTTGATTTTATCCTCTTATATTCAACTCTATCTTCTCCGTTTTTTTGACTAGCAGCGGTTCTACAGGTGAATTTGGTCCAGCTTTATCATGTGTCTCATCAGCTACATCTTTCACACCTTGACGGATCGCATCAGCAACTCTTGAAGACAGCTCTTGAATTCGCCTGTCATTATGAATCTCGAAGTTAAACATTGCTATCACCTAAAAAGGTTTAACCTCCCTTAAGACCTAGAACCACGATAAAATGATGTGAGCAGTCCATTTGTTTAGATGAATGACAAGGTTACTCTGAACTACATTCCAATAAACATATTCCTACTATAGGCATCCCAATTTGCTCCTCCATAACCTGTTCTTCCTTCTAAGTTCACAAAACACGGAAGCACTACATATAAAACTCCTGACATAGCACTCGATCTAAACGTCATGATAAATCTTCTTTTTGAATTGCCAACAGGTGCTATCCTTCCCATATCCAATCGTATTGCATTTGATTTCATAAGTGTTTCAGACATCCCCAAACTTGCAATGCCATCAGGACCTCCATTACTTCTAATCCAATAATTTGATATCGTTGTTGCAGATTTTAAATCAGTGGGTTGATCATATTTGATAGAAATCTGATTTGGGGCAACTTGTTTAACCTTAATAATAACAGGATGAGACTTCATTTCTTGGTCAACATGAACATCATACATGTTGAGTTCCTCCACTCTGTAATCAATAGTCACTTGTCAGTATATGCTTTGTATCTTTCCATTGATATTACATATATGGGTGCGCTGCTCCTCAGTCGCCAGATGCTGATTCTAGGCCCTTAAGCAGCTACAAGACGATGACATTTCTTCCCCGGAATCCTTGAAGGTCATCGGGTTCGCTGAGGAAATGCATTCCACTCTCTTTGCCTGATCTGATCAGTCATCCGCTCTCTGGCGGGGTGTCCTTTGACATCCCATCAGACTGCTTTTAAAGCTAGTAATATCTTCTGTTGTACATTCTGTATCAAAAAATAAATAAACAAATTGCAAGAGCGACTAGGCTTCATCCTAATCGCCCCTTGCTTTTAGATAAGGCATCCAATCCCAGCAACCTCCGCTATTACCTTGCTTCACATTTTGATTAAAGAACATCCCTGTTAGATTTAATACTGCTAAATGAACGGTTGTATCATCCACTACTCCTGTGACTATAGCTGCACGATCCTCGCTTCTATACTTCCCATTAGGTGTTCCATAAGATTTGTAGTATACGATTCTACCTACTGTTGGTTTCATATAACTTCGCCCTTTAAAAGGTACAAAAAATACCACTCAAATGAGTGGCATAAAATTTATTTTTTTCTCGCAAGTGATTAAATCTTTAAACTCTATCACAATGGTTTTATATATTGTTGGGATATAATTTACGAGTCTCCCATCATAGGCGCACACTAGAAGTATGCTGACACGAAAAGTGTTTTACCTACAATGGGAGGATGACCCTAATTGACTTCATCGATTCTGCTTGCTGAAATCTTTCTCTGTAGAGAATTCGATCAGCGTTCGACAACGTCCTTGGTCAGATCACGGTGTGTCAACTCGACGCTCAGACCACGATCAACGTACTGCTCAGCGAGCTCAGCAATACCAAGCTCAGCCGCTCCCAGCACATCACCACTCATGATCGCCTTGAGTGCCAACGCAGTTGTTGCTGCGCGATGACGCCCACCCGCGCACCCGATTGAAACGAGGATCGGCTGGTGCTCACTACTCGGTCCTGAGATGAAGGACTCGATCGAAGCAGCCATCGCAGCAAGAAGCTGCTTGATACCAGGCGTACTCATCACTGCTGCACGAACCGGAGCATCGTGAGCAGTCATGTAACGTAGCTCACGGTTGACATGCGGGTCGCGAAAGTGGTGGCGCAAGTCGTACTTCAGATGTCCATCAGGCTCCTCGCCGTGGAGGAAGCCAAATGAGATGATCTTGATCTGTACACCTTTAGCCCTAGACAAGGCTCTCCTTCAAGGTTGCAGGGTCAAAATAATCCTACTGGTTTAACTATAATATATAATAAGAATTTTTGGAAGAAAATCTCATGTTCAGTTAATACCTCTTACATACTTACATTCACATTGTCTATAGTTACTCTCTATATTTATAAGCCTATCACTCCTATAAATTAAAATAACAAGAGCGACTAGGCATTCCCTAATCGCACCTGCTATACCGAGGAGTTGTATGTTAAAATTTGTTACTCCTATAATAACACGGATAAATCAACCCATTAGTTCCTTTTTGGTTCACTCTTTCCGAAAACGTTATACTCTAAGTTTAGTTTACATAACGAAGGTCTCATTGCTTTAAATCCTACAAAACTCTCATTTCTATTAATTCTTATAGATTAACTGTGCTCATATCTTCATAACGTCCACCATGTACAGCGTTCTCTGGACTAACTGCTTCAATTTGTTTAAGCTCTTCTTGAGTAAAATCGATATCTATAGCTCCAACATTTTCTTCCAGATATTTTATCCGTTTCGTACCTGGAATTGGCAACGCACCTTTCGTTATTGTCCAAGCTAATGCAAGCTGCGGAACCGTGCAGTTTTTTTCCTTTGCTATTTCCTGAAGCTTATCCACTATGTCCACATTTTTTTGGAAATTTTCGCCTTGGAAACGTGGCAAATATCTACGCATGTCATTCGGTTCTAGATCTTCAAACTTGCGTAATTCCCCTGAAATAAAACCTCTGCTCAGAGGACTATATGCCACAGGAGTAATGCCAAGTTCTCTTAAGACAGGAAGAATCCCCTCTTCTATATCCCTGCTCCAAATAGAGTATTCCGTTTGTAGTGCGGAAATAGGATGAACCGCATGTGCTCGGCGAATGGTGGCTGCCCCTGCTTCAGAAAGACCCAGATAACGAACTTTCCCTGCTTGAACTAAATCAGCCATTGCTCCAACTGTTTCCTCGATCGGAACATTAGGATCTACACGATGCTGATAATACAAATCAATATAATCAAGACCTAAGCGTCGCAAACTTGCATCAATTGCTTTTTTTACGTAATCTGGATGACCACCGATGAACTCCCAATTCGGTCCAAACGTAAACTTGGTAGCAACAATGGCCTTTTCCCGATGACCTGCTAAAGCCTTACCTAGAAGTTCCTCATTATGTCCATTGCCATAAGTGTCAGCTGTATCTAGTAAAGTAACTCCAAGTTCCATTGCACAATGTATCGTTTTAATTGATTCTTCATCATTAATGCTTCCATAAATTCCTGGAGACATTCCCATGAGTCCTAATCCAATAGATGAAACCTCTATATTACTATTACCTAGTTTTCTAGTCTTCATTTTGTAACCTCTCCTTTAAAGATAGACGATTTAACTACATGGATAGTGTATCATGTTTTTATAATAAAAAATACAAAAAATATCTTTCTAGTCTATTTTATATGTTTCGTATTAGCTAATAGTGATTTTTGATATAATATAGAAAATAAGGAGGAAACACGGTGGCTGATAAAGGTACTTCCAATGACAAATTCACAAAAAAACAAGATGAACTTATTTTAAAGCTAATGCAAAGTGTAAGAAAATATGGATTTCAGACATTACGTATGGACGAATTCGCGGAAATTATGGATATTAGTAGAGCAACACTATATAAGTATTTTCCTACGAAAGAGGATGTATTCCATAAAATCACTAACGGATTCGTGCAGTATATTGAAGATATGCCTACAGACCTCCCTAAAGAGGAATCTCTATATGCAACAAAATTTCAAGAATTGTTCGAGCAATCTGTCTCACTTGCACTTTTTATCACGGATAATTTTCTGAAAGACCTACAGAACACTTATCCATTCATGTACGATAAACTTTGGGACACCATCCAAAATCGCGAAAAGCAGTTATTAGCTTTTTTTAAAGCAGGAAAGGAACATGGTGTCTTCAATAAGAATATCAATGGAAAACTCTTGATTTTACAGGATGAAATGTTACATACATTGCTTGACATCAAATATTTGATGAAAAACCAATTGACAATTGAACAAATGCTTTTCGATTTTTATGAGATGAAAAAATTACAACTCTTTAAACCAGAAAAACTTTCTACTGTAGATGATTCTCTTGTAATGCCTAGAATTAATCACTTAGCCCAAAAAATATCTAAAATGCTATACTAGCAAGCATTCGGAAGTTTCGAAAAAAAGTTCAGTTACCCTATTTTAAGTACTGGGCAATTGAACTTTTTCTTTTTCTTCAAGGACTCAAAAAGAACTGAATCATATTACTCCTTATACCCTTTGGTTATGTCACTTTCATTTTCTGTCTTTTTCTTGTAGTTGTTTTCATACTCAATTTCTTAATTCAGCTATAACTAAAATTTAAATCAGAAGCGATCTCAGGAAGTGTAATCCTTTTTACATCCCTTAAATAAGCCACTTTTGACTCCAATGTTTCAAACTCAGACATGCATCTTTCAATGGCTTTTTTTGCTCTTTCTTTCTCCTGTAACAGTTCATTATACTTCTGAATCTTTTCTCGTATCTCATCGATCCTACGTAAACAATTATCCAACGGTGTATATGGTGGTTTGGATTTCATAGCAACCTTCAACCAGTATTTATACTCATTTTCTAAGTTTTTAATTCTTATCGTTATAATATCTATCTCCATGCAGAGATCATGATACAATTCCATACTATCGAACTCGATCACGTTCGTGCCTCTGTGACTCTGATACTTGGTTGTCATTGCAGTACCTGTTATGTGTCAGCTCATTACATCCCGCTTTACTACATGGTTTTAGAGGGCGCTTTGGCATATTTTTTTACTCCAATTTTATTCTGTGCTGGACTGAATAAGCTCTAGATACTGGTTATAATCAATTTCCGTCTGTTCGATCTGACCTCCATCATTTGGGAATGTTGGCGAATCTGAACCAAACACCTTAAGCCAGATTCGGGGTAAGCGATCAATATTACCCACCTTCCCACACTGCCAATAGCATGAGAGAATCTCCCTAACATCAGCGATGAAGGGGATTTTTAGATGGTAGATATTGGAGCAAACGCCAGTGCCATTGTCTATAGCATCATCGAAACAGCAAAAGAAAATGGACTCCATCCTTTCGCCTATTTGACCTATTTATTTGAGGAACTCCCACAACTAGATATCCAAGATCCAAGTAAGTTAGATGTTATCCTCCCTTGGTCTCCATTCATCCCGGATCAGTGCCGTGTTCCAGATGAGAATAACTAGTGGATCGTTACAGAATAAGTCTTGCTTTTAGTTCCTTCTTTAGGTGTCTCACTTCATACTACAATCCGTCATACGAAAAACTCCCTTTTACAAAACAAGGGAGTTTTTTCTAAATTTATATGAATCGTATCCGTTTCATTTTGTGGCCGTGTGAGGAGCGAATCCGAAGATTCACTCACCCACACGGGTTGCGTTACGCCACCTGCTCCATCTCCTCCCGTGAAGGAAGGAGGACGCTGAGAGCAGACATGAGTGCTGGGGTCGACATGTCCATCCCATCCTCCTCACACTTGATGTCCGAACGGACATCGTAGGTACGGCTCCACGCATTGTGGTTGAGGGCGTAGAAGTCCCACAGGAACATGGCAACCTGCTGCTTCTTCTCGCCGGTGAAGTACTCCCCAACCACACGGGAAAGTTCGGATGAGGTTACAGCCGACTCGGGGAGATTCTTCCGCAGTCGCTGGAAGATCTCGAACTCCTTGGGGGTGAGCTCCAGAGGAGTGAGGGTGGACAGATCCTGCTTGAGGTTGTCCATGTAGCTGATCGTCTTCAGCAGTTCACCACGAAAATCCGAGTGCGGAAGACTCGCGATCTTGCCCCACGTGGGGAGGTTTTCGAACACCTTCTGAAGCGGTGCCGAAGATGCCAGCGTCAGAAGGAAGACGTGCGAACGGTTTCCGCGACGCTTCGAAGTGACGACAGCGTTCTTCTTCATGACGACAAAACCGGTGTACATATGAATGTTCTCTCCAGGAGGCGTAACGATGAATTTAAGAAAATTATAATACAAAATTCCAGAAAAATGAATCGAAGACGAATTAAAAGATTTTTAACAAGACATGGACTAGTACCTGTAAAAATAAAAAAACCCCTGCTATTACAGATTAACAGGTGGGGATTATCTGACGCTTACTTTAGAGGGCGCTTTGGCATATTTTTTTACTCCAATTTTATTCTGTGCTGGACTAAATAAGCTCTAGATACTGGTTATAATCAATTTCCGTCTGTTCGATCTGACCTCCATCATTTGGGAATGTTGGCGAATCTGAACCAAACACCTTAAGCCAGATTCGGGAACATTAAAAAAACTATTGTCCGTATCCTGACCCAACAATAGCTTTTTTAAGATATAGAATTTGACCAACCAAATGACCCATCTAAAAAAACTTCTTTTGCCCCTGATACTCCTTTACCAACTCCACTGCCTCACGAAATCGTTGTGCATGTACGATTTCTCTTTCCCTCAAAAACTTGAGTGCATCATTGATATCAGGGTCATCGGATAAATCAATTAACCATTGGTATGTAGCTCTCGCCTTCTCTTCTGCGGCAATATCTTCATACAGATCTGCGATCGGATCGCCTTTGGATTGTATGTATGTAGCAGTAAACGGATTTCCAGCAGCACTTTGATAAAACAATGATAAATCATGATTGACATAATGTTCTTCTAATCCTGCTGCCTTGATCTGCTCTTTTGTCGCATCTTTTGTTAATTTATTAACCATTACATTATAGGTACACTTTTTAAGCCTTTACATAGAAGTTATTTGAATGCTTATAACTATATGCTGGGTAATTGCATCAATGTAACGGAGGATTTTTATGAAAGTAATTAACTTCAACAACCTCCCTTCTATCGATGGAAAGGGAGGTTTGAAACATCTATATCATTGTTGTTATTTTCTCGGACTGATTCCCCTGTTATGAAAACCGATCTCTTCAACTAGGATTCATTTTATTAGGTGACAGATCGAGTTGCTTTCCTCTCGATCTGTCTAGCCCTCCAACTGCACTAAGAATGAGCATCCCTGAGTTCACGAATGATGCTTCGGATCACGAGTCCTGTCGGATAGATCATGATGTCTTCAGGTTCTGGGTACTCGTCCAGATCATCTCGAAGGTTAATTACCTTGGACAAGATCTCGTTCAGCTCATCCTGAGACACTTCCATATCAGTATATGGAAGTGGAAGCTCTTTACCAGCAAAGCATTCCGCAAGTAGCTTCATGACAGTACTGCTCAATCGGATAACTTTCTGGTCATTGAGGATGGAGCCCAGTCCCCAGACGAAGAAGCATGCATTCATCGGCATGATACTTGAATCATCCCAAGAAGCATCTTCAAGGAGATTCAGAAACGCACCAGCATCGTTCCGATACCTTTCGATATCCCATGAGGCATCACGGTAATCCACAAGGGTTCCTTTCTCTTAGACAATCGGCGGCAAGCTATCCATAACATTATACCTTATTTCTACCACAACCGTTTAACTCTATGGTATTTAATCTACGTTTTTTCACTTGATCTTTTAGCTCATTTTTATATGCTTCAACATTCCCTTCGTAAGAAAAAGGAGACTAAAATTTAATGCGTATATTCAATTTCATATTTGGTGCCCTGCTCTTTGCAGCAGCCATCTACTTATCCTATTGGCATACATATGATCTACTCGAAAGAGGATCATATTTAAGTTATTCCGCCCATGTGGGAACCTTTTTGGGTGAAGGAATATTTGCCTTGGGCACCATTAATATTTTCCACTCCAAAATAAAACGAATTGAGGTGAAATGGTATTCTGCTCCTCGGATTGCGTTATATGCAGGTGTGTTAATCGTGGGATATTCAAATGTATCGAGTGGATTCGGGAAAGGAAATGAAGCAATTGGTATAGGTATCGCAATTCCAATTTTAATGCTAATTGCAGAAGCGGTTGTGAGTCATTCTTTACAAGTCGGATTAAACGAAAAACGGACACCTACGGACAGTTCAGACACTCAGACACTTTCGGACACAGACATCATAACGGACACTCGGACACTGACCGACTCGAACATCATGGACTATCAAACAAGAAACTATTTCGGACACTCAGACAGTCCACTTCGGACAGTCCGGACAGTAAAAAAGAAAGTGTCCAGACGGACAACCAGACGCTATTATTTTAACGGACACTTTCTCGGACAGACCAGTCCGGACAGCACAGAAGATGCGGACGGACACCTCGGACACTTGGAAACGGACACTAATCATACAGACAGCCAGATAGTAGAAAATATAAGCCTTCGGACACTCGGACAAACAAAAACAGACAGTTCGGACAGCAGCGGACGAACACTAGAAACGGGCATTAATCTTGATCCGGACAGTTCGGACAAAAATAAATTCCAGACAGTTTCGGACACTCAGACACTGGAGCAAACAGAGAACAAAACGGACACTTTAAAAATTCCGGACACTCCGGACACCATCAACGGACAGACACTCCAGACAGAAAACGGACACCGGACACCTCGGACAAAAATAGCAAATCGAATTAATTACTTACTTGATGAAGAAGACACCACAGAAGACTTCTTAGACATTGACGAACATACTTACCAAACAGCTATTCAATATATAAAAACAAAAGGCAAACATCCTTCCATCCGAGGTCTAATGGATATTGCAGGCGTAAAAAAGAACTGAGCAGAAAAGGCCATCAAAAGAGTGAAGGCTGAACAAATGGCATGAGATACTACAAAGACCAACATACCTTAGTAGAGGAAGAAGAAATTGAGTTGGACACAGACTATGGAAATTATCTTGCAGTTGTAGCTGTAGAAACAATGGTATTTCCAAGTCGAATATCAAGAAAGAAATATATAACCATATATGAGATGGAAGATGCGGGTGAGGATGAAGAAGAGGAAAAAAGCTTCTGGAGAAAATTGTGGAGCATATTGAAAACAAACCATCCCATTCTCCCACGCACTCTCGTTCCTGACGAAATACAAATGAATGATGCTATTCATGATTGGATCATTGCTTGGGAACTTCCCAAGCATCAGATCGAACAAGCAAAACAAGGCGGAAAAAAATTAAAGATTAATTATAACAAAGAACTCGAAAAAAAAACCGAGAAAGCGAAATTGAAGGTATTTCGGTATGAGCCACCAGATATAGATTCATGGGATCAACCACAACATAACGACATAGACCTTGATAGAACTTTCCCAGAGAAAAAATACAAAAGAGGTATGCATCCCAACTCTCAAGCAAAGTTAAAACAGAATCAGAAAACAAGTCAGCCCCCTCATGTTTAAAAACACAAAAGAAATGAAAGAAGAAGAAATGTTGTAAAAACGGCAAGAATAATTCCCTGCCGTTTTATTTTTAATATCTAAATTAAAATAAAGAGAAAAGTTTTCCCAAATAAAATAAAAGTATAACGTAAAATATCAATCATTATTATAATCCTTAAGATTCAGTACATTTGTTTTTCTTTAGTTAATTCTATTAGATCATCTTCTACAAGTTGTATATCTAACTCTTCTGACATAAAGTATTGCAAAAGATTAGATGTTATAGAAGCTCTTTCTACGTATTTCCTTGCAGGTATCACAATCTCACTCCCTGTCTTTAAGAGATACCCAGCATATAGTTCTGTAATCAACTTATTTTTTTGCTTTTGGTTACTGGTATTAATTCCGAGCTGGTCCTTAGACCACTCCACCGGCAAATTGTTTGCAATGAAGATATAATCATGATCTTCTATACATTCTAGAATTTTTTCATGGGTAATTTCTTTTTGTTTATCTTTAATCAATTTAAATAATTCATCATTTTCTTCTAGTGAACTAACAACTTTTTTATAGTTTTCTACTAATCTGTTTTGATTTACAAATTTGTTTTCTTTAAAATTAATACTAATTAAAAATAAACCTAGAACCATTCTGATAGGTTTACTAATGATATAAATATTATTATCAAAAAAATCATCAAGTTCTTCATTTATTTCCTTGAGTTTTTGATTAGTTTCAAGATTAATATCATATACAAAATCACGATTACACAATTTTAATCTCATTACAATAGAAAATAATAATTGGTAACTCACAAATCTTTTTTCGAGCAACTTATCTCTTGTTGCTGAGCGTTGTGAAAGATACGAAATTTCAACAATCTTATCATTATAATTCTTACTTAATTCTAAATTCTTTCTATTATAATACATTGTCACACCTACAGTAACCATAATAGAAAAAACTGAAACAAATACAGTAACTAGTGCGGTAATAATTGCTGCATTAACTTCCGAACTGAATTTTTGCTCCCAACACCATTTGATAATAAAGAAGCAAACAATTCCAAATACCACTAAACCAAATACCCACCACATTATCTTCTTATTCAAGAATATAAACACTCCTTGATACATTTTATTAACATTCTTATTATAGCAATTTTCTGTTTATATGTGATGATTCAACTCGGATTCTCACGTGAGTCGATAGAATTAGAAAACAAATAACCCCCTCTCCCCCACTCTCGAATATACCGATTTTACCGAAACGTTTCGGTGTTTTTTCGGCTTTCGGTAGACGGTTGGGAGGAGGGATTAAGTTGAATTAAACAAGGACTAATACTGTGATCAGCTCTTGTTCTTATTGTTTAACCACTCAACAGTGAAATCAACTGCCTGCCTCTGAGAAAATAATTTACAGATGCTATTCCCTACTCTTTTCTTCTGTATTATTATCTTTTCTTCAAACTCATTTCCGATAGAAGGAAAGTCATCCGTTTCAAATTCGATATTCTTATATACCTTCCAGACTTTTTTATCCCCTTCCATGATAGGGGCACCTTCCATTGTCTGTGTAATATTGTTCTGCCGATATTCGCCCAAATGAAAAGAAGTATTGGTATCGTAACCAACTCCTAGTAACAATACATAACCATCTAAATCATAAATACGAGAAAGAGGAGAATTTTCTCCCATAGGGTAATCAATTGGTTGATCCTTTACTATCTCTTCTGCATTTCTCCCCCATGCAGCAAATGAATAGGTTGGGTGATTACTACGGATTACTTTCGGCATTGTGCGAAATACTTCCACCACTTTTCCCATCTCACGTGTTGGTGTATAGATAGGATCAAAAGCTGGCATATCTTGCCGGATCGTTTCCCACCATTCCTCTGGCACAGGAGGACATCCCCATATAGAAGGATCGGAATAGTCACTGGTATGAGTCGGCATAATAATCGTTCCTTGATCCGTTACTACATCCATCAAGGCTTGTACAATTGTTATTGGTCCTCCAATTACATATCCAAACGAACTCAAAGAGGAATGCACAATGACTGTCATTCTTGGGCTTAAACCTAGTTTTCGAAAATGATCTGCAATAGCTTGCATTGTCAAAGGCTCTTTACTTTGATTTACTACAGTTGCTTCACTCATAATATCCACCTAGGCCTCTTTAATATCTATTGATCGAAACGAGATACTTCCATCAGGAAAAACAGTATATCCGTTAACTCTGGAACTGGTCAAAAATATACTTTTTCCCGTGAATAAAGGAAGTATGGGTAAATCTTCAGCTAATATCTTATTAACATTTGCATAACTTTTCCATCTATCTCTCTGATTCGTTTGTTCTAATGCAGATTCCAATGTTTCAATATATATATCCTCATTTAAAGACGAGATCCGAGATAGGTAATTTAAATAGAAACAAATTGGATCAGAAAATAATGAGCTGGTTAGCGACAAACAAACTTCAAAATCGTTATTGTCTACTCGATTAACGAAATCTGCAAAAGTAGTCCCAAGCAGTTCAACACTTATACCGTATTCATTTTCCCATGTTAATTTAATTTGTTGGCAAACCTCTTTATTTGGGTAATAATCAGCATAGAGTAATTTAATAGACTTAATAGGTAGAATAGAAGATTGCAAATGAGATATGATTGTACAGGTTGGGAAGAAATCCAGATAATCGTTTGGGATAATTCCTTTTGGAATAAATGAATCCCAAGAAATTATTCCCTCATGTAATTGATCAGCAAGATTTTGTTTATCAATTACATCATAAAGAGATTTTTTTGTCTTCAAATCAACACAGGAACCAAACTGAAGTGAAAAGAGAATACTTGAGGGTATCATATGAAAGTTCTTTGATTGTTTAAATCTTTGAATTTCATCAAAAGGAAAATAGGTATTACAGGTTATATCAAGTTCCTTTGATTCAAAGTCTTCTATAGGTTGTATCAAGTTATTGTGGATATAGAATACCAAACCTTCGATTTTTTTTGAATAATTTAATGAGTAAAATGGATTAGATTCTAAATATATATACTGCCCTATTACATATTCTTTGATAACAAAAGGACCATTATATAGCTCATCACTAGGTGGAGACGGACAAATATAAATCGATCCTAGAAGTTCTACTAAGTAGGGACAAAAGTATTCCAAATCAATTTCCAAAACAAATGGATTCAATGCCCTAATCCCAAGATCTTTGATATCTAATTGTCCGTCTATCACTTGCTCCGCACCTTTAAGGCAACCAAGATAATGCATTAATGAACTTTTCTCATGAAAAAGTCTATGAAATGTACGCACATAGTCAGTAGCTTCTACAGACTTTCCGTTTGACCATTTCTGTGAACCATTTAAATAAAATTTATGTTTTAATCCTTCTTGTGAAACGATGTAATCATTCGCACCAGTTAATTGCCAATCTCCTGTTTTCCTATTTCTAGTAAACAAAGGCTCATACAGAGCCTGGCATATTACTTGCCCAATATAATCAAAGCAATGAAGAGGTTCTATACTCAATGGGTCAGTATCAATGTGTATTTTTACTATCTTTGGACTATCCCATTTCATTTTTGTACCTCCAACAGTTACACACCGTTTGATCAGAAAATGAAACATTACTGAAATCCATCATTTGAAAATCAATAGACCAACGTTTTCCAATCGATGGAACGTGCAAACCAGCAAGAAACAAGATAATATCTTTTGACAAAAAAGTTGATACGATTGTGTTTGTAGGTCCAAAAGATGCCGATTGTGTAACCCCTTCCATCAATGAGTACACAAGTTTTTCATCTTCATTCATTTTTCCAATCTCTAGCTTGATAAAACATTCCATACAGAGCGTTTTTTGGGGAATAATTAATGGGCCCCAAGTCCCTCTATTTAGTCCTACACCCACATCTATTAAAGGTATCCCTTGAATAATACTGTATTGATTGAGGATTTTTGTCAAATTGGATGGTGAATCCGCAGCATTGACAAGTAGATTAATAGAATGAGAATCAAATATTTGCAATTTCTCTTGGGAATCGATTTTTTCAACAAAATGACTAATCTCTATATTTGGATCAATACTACTGGCATACCGTTTGCATTCTTCAATCTTTTGAAAGCCTATAGAACTTCGATTATAGACAAACTGTCTATTCAAATTACTGATGTCTACTTGATCATAGTCAATCAAAATAAATGACCTGATCCCTGCTGCAATAAGATGTTGAAAAACAACTGATCCCACTCCACCTAAACCGATAATAGCTACCGTTGAATGAGTGAGATTATCTTGAGTTTTTGTTGCAGATAAACCAAGTGACTCAAGATAATACCATTGTTTTTCCGTTATTGTATTTATGGAAGGGTTCTGATCATGTTTAATAAAATCCAATTCTTGAAGGGTATTTATTACCTCTTTACTGCGTACTGTTCCTAAAACTTGATTTAATTCTTCTCTGGTGCATCCTCTTTTTAAAAGATGTAATCCTTCCATTAGACACTGATCCACATCTTCCAGTTTATAAATGTCTTCACTTAATAGAAATCCTCTTTGGGATGAACCCACAACATGAACATGATCAGCTAATCTTATTAGCACATTATTCACCTGCTTAAAAATATTTAAAGGGACCATTTATTGGGCTGGTCCCCTTGTTTTATTTTCTTATGTGTAGGATTAGCAACGTTTAACATCTGACAAATTTGGTGAGTTTTTTTTGATCTTTTTAATTTTCAAGTGATACACCTCCTTTCAATGGTATGAATATTCAGCAATTTATTAACATCTTAGCACTTAGGGTGATACATCTATCTTGTTCTACTTGTTAGACGGTGCAATAGTTGGTAATAAATCTTTATTTACTGGGTTCATTCTTCTTAATGTTCTCTGGATTAAACCTTTTTCCATTTGAAACAAAGCAATCATCAGCTAACTTTTTTGTATCACTAGTTTTTCATCAATATCTTTTTGATATTTTTTAAGCGCTAAAGTAAGTACTCGTTTCAATTCATCATCAATAGATAGCACATGTTCTCCTTTTATAACCATCCTTTTCCTCCTTCATCACCATTTCGAAAGGGAACTGATCTCAATAAATAACCTTACTTTCTCTGTATTTCTGAATAAGATAATTCTTCTAATCGCCTGATCTCCATCCTTATCAAAGCATGAAGCCACCTTTCGTCATCATTCATACTATTTGGGAATAGAAACTTTACAAGATAACTTTTTCCCATGGAATGGAGCTCTTCGATAATTCGCGCCTTCTGTTGATGCATCATATCAGCCGAGAGATGATGTTTATCTGCAATCACCTGTAAAGCCTTTGTAACTTCATGGGGGACTGTTTTATTATCGATAGTCCAATCTAAATTCAATTTTCATAGAATCTCGTTTCTCCCCCCATCTTTCTGCTGTTGGTTAAAACCTAATCCAACAAATGCTAGAAAGCTGGTTGATTGTGAGATACCGATGCTCCTTGTGGCGTTTTTATCATGACCTCAGCTTTCATTTACTAAATCACCAATGTTAAAATATCCGTAACTAGGAAATAGCAGATCATTTTGTATATTTCTAATATGATAATAAACCAATTTTTGTATTTCAATCCGTCAGAAACCCGTCATTTATCCTTCAGTTGTGATGGCATCTTAATGTTTTTATACAAGAAAAGGAGAAACGATGGTGAAAAATACGTTGTTACGAACAGCAAGGCTTCAAATGGGTTGGAACCAGCAACAACTGGCTGACTTCGCTCAGCTTTCACTCTCGACAATTGAACGTGCAGAATGTGGAAAGCAGATCAGAATGGACAGTATTCAACAATTATGTAAATGTCTCGGGCGGACACCTGAAGAACTTGGCTTGATAAAAAGTAAAAGTCAAGAACAAGAAAATATTAATCAGCCTCATATTCATGACATCACATCCCTATTCAACACCAGCACAATGAATACGAAGGAACTGTGGCATAATGATCTGCTTTCACAAGGAATAGCTGCTTGCCAAGATTTATACTTCAATGGTCAACCCCATCAGGTCGAGGCTATTTTGCCCCTTTATTGCAGTCAAACGGCATCACTTTCTCGTCAATCGTCACCAATTCAGAAGGAAGCTGCCAAACTCGCTTCGTTGGCTCATCTATTGGCCTGTGAATTATTTGCTGATCGAGAAAATTTCGATGCAGCAGAACAAGCTGGAAAATCTGCATTTATGTATGGACAAATCGCTGATGACGTAAATTTACAAGTTGCATCACTCATTGGGTTAGGGAATATCGCTTTTCATCGGAAGTGGAGCAGTATTGCATTGCATGTATTTCAAAAAGCGATATCATTGATGGATCATGCGACATCACTGCTGAAAGGAAGAACATATGCTGGTATTGCAGAAGTATATGCAATGCGTGGACAATTCCAGGAGACCATGCGAGCATTGGGACTGGCCTATAAGTATTTCCCCCTCGAACCTGAGAAAGATCCTGCATATCCATACTTGCGCGCATCCCGATACGCACTCTACGTCTTTGGAGATGCTCAATCTCGTCTCTTCCTGAATCAGCCAAAAGAAGCAAATGAAGCATTGATTGCCATGCAGACAGAAACCAACGATCCTGAAATAGAGCCTATCACGAAATTGGATTTGCTCTATTATCAAGCAGAAGTGCAACTTCAAAAGAGGGAAATGGATCAGAGTATTATCATTTTGACCGAGGCAGCAACACTTGCAAAAAATCTTGGGTCACGACTTTATTTTGACAAACTTGTTCATAGCTTTAACGAATTGAATGTGAAGTGGCCGAAAGAAAAACGCGTAGCTGAGTTGGAAGAATTGTTTCTTCCATGGGGTATCGAGTCGCCGGATCCTTAAAATTTGTAGTAATACCAAAGACTTACCAGACTTAGTTACCTAAATATACGTTATATCGAATTTCTAACTCATGTCTATCAATGTATAGATATAGATGTATAATTAAAAGTCGGAGAATTAAATCCCCGGCTTTTTATGTTTTTGTTTTCATTTATCTCCGGAAACATCTCATTTCAATGTCTTCCGTAACACTTCCATATCTACACCACGCTTTGCAATGACAATAAAGTTTGCATTCCCCTCCATCATCTTCGCTACCGTTTCACATATCTCATCTGTATGCTTGCTGCTTTTCTTTCCAACCAATTTATATTCAGAAGCAATAGAGAGATCATACATACTCTCTACTGTTTTTGATGCTGCCACAGCTGTAGCACCTCCAGATTTAATTTGATTAATGAATTCATTCCATCCGCTTTTCCGAAGGCTTCTGGGGCAATTTTTACCCGACCATTTGTTGTGCTGAACCACATTGCTAATTGGAATGCTGTATTTCTTCATTAAAAATTGCACCAACCAAACAGCGTTCTGTTTTGTTTTATCAAAGTTACCATCAGAATTTACACACAGCTCGACAGATATACTTTCTCTATTTCCTGTGCCCTTTGATCCATCTCCACATGCCCATGCAACCTCATTTGTGGGGATAGACTGCCATATTTCTTTGTCGTCGCAAGTAAAATGCCAACTAGCAGTTCTATCATTCCCGTTATATTGTAATCGTGCGTGTGCCTCTGCATCAGCTCCAGCATTCGAATTATCGGTCTCATGGATGGTAATCCAGCTAGGACTCATAGGTATCTTTGGCCTTGTCTTCGTGTTTGTCGCTGGTATCAACATCTGTTTAATTTCCATTACTTATTGTCCTCCTCTTTGTCTTTCCCTTTCAATATCTCAATTGCTTGTGTGATCACCGAGGGAACAGGTAGTCCCATTTTTCCGCTGTTTTCTATAATGCTTAATCCTTCATTTGCTAAATAAAAAGTGATGGTCGCATCACGAATGACATGACCATCACCCAACATCTGCCACGAAGCCTGTAATAAAATCGATCACCACAAACACTAATAACGTCTGAATTGCCATTGTCCAACCTCCGAACAAATAGGATGCAATGGCTCCTCCACTTGCTAAGATAGTTTTAAAATATATTTCCATGGAAAAGCTCCTTTTTTAGCCAAAATAAAAACGCCTATGCGCTTTTTGTTTAAACTCTCTACTGCTTTTTTCTATTTAACATATAAAAATTCTTCGTTTGCCAATCGAAAGGTACCATCATTCGTTGGTAACATAGGAGCATAGCTCAGTGTGACTTTTGCTGTGTAGTAATGCAGTTTCGATCTTGTAATCGTTAGATCGTTCCCATCATCTAGAAACAACCTGATTTTGTATTTATCATACAGATTTCCATGATCAGGATCATTGATAAATCCATCCCATCCCACTACAATTCCAGCATATCTCTTTCCAAATCTAGACCATGATTAATAACATCATTTGGTCCAGCCGTATACACTACAACTGAGCCAATATCCACATAAACACCGTATTGTTTAACGATATAAGTATTTGCTCCCATTTGTAATCACCTCAAATTTTATTGTGACTATCGTTTATGAAACTGATATCGGATTTAAATAATGTAATCCTAATTGCGCACTAGAAACGTTCAATGTTGTACCTGATCCACAGTCCTGCAATACTTCCAACTGTATATAATCGCCTTCTAAGAGTCTTTCTACAGAATTACCAGACATCGCAACGCCTGTATTGGGTGCATAGATTTGTTGAATAGCAGTAACAGCAGAACCGTTTATTCGCGCTCGCATAATTCGTCTAGGGTTTCCGGTAAGTGTTCCAGCTGTCAAAGCTCCGAAAGTAGCAGTGATATACAAGTTATAGAATCCATCTTGTGTAACATAAACTCTTGTATTGTCTGTCCCTGGGTACATCCGATAATCTGATACCCAATCCGCACTGCTAGAGAGATTTACAGCTGTGTAGACAGATGCATTATGAGCCAAAGAAAAAGTCGCACCAGAACGGCGAATAGTAGGAACTAAACCACTCCCAATTGCAAATTTTCTTCGATCCGTAAAAGTAAAACTGGATGCACTACTTGCGCTATTCGGGACGGCCACGTTACAGAGTGGGATATCCCATTGATTGGCATTTTGTACGGGTGTTATCGTACCCTGCAAAACTAAATATCCCATGGTGTTATTGACGAAATCGCACCGCAACACCACAAGGTCAGTTCTTGTTGATCCGCTGGTATTGGAACCAATAGCCAACGTTTCATTTGTACCAGAGTGAGAAAAAAAGTGTCCTTTAACAAAAACCTTCCCTGGTACTATCGTGACTGTCATTCCAGAACCAGCAGAGACAGCACAGTTATTTGCGGATATATCCATTGATGTACCTTCTACTATGATTCCATCGGTTTTGAACTTCTGGAACATCGTTCGCCATCTGGATTCGGTACTATTCGCACCAATTCCAGAATCAAAAGGGAAATAATCATAGGTTGGCATCTTTTCACCTTCTTTCTATTTTCCCAACTCTTCCTTGTAAACGTCTATACTGATCAAACAAACGAAAAGTAGTTCCTACCGCTGAACCCGGTGTCCCTACCGTCGGTGTGATTACTTCTCCATCTTTGTCTAATATCAGCTGTACAGAACGAATAACATCTTGTATTGTCTCTCCTCGAACCTCCACAGAAGCCTTATAGCCTAAATCGTAATCCTCCATAAATCTTGTACCATCAACATCTAGGGGATATATTTCAAGTCCTGTCTGTTCAGTGCGCTCCTCTAGTTCGTTATACAAGGCTTGAAGCAATTCGGATTCTACTGTTGTCTGTCGTTGGTCAAGGAAATATTCTATTGTCCCATACAACAGCCTAGATGGTTCATCACCCGTGCCTACAAAATACCTCGCTGTCCCTTCCCCTCCGCCAGCACACAAGATGTAATTCCCCTCTGGTGCTTCCACATTGTACCGAAACCCCGATAAATTTCGGCGTTCCTTAGAAAATACAACGGTTCCCGTCACATCTTCCGGTTGAAATACTTCAAACAATAAAATAGGGATTCCAAAAAAGTCATCATACGATTGAATGACTCGGAATCCCAAGTTTCCTGACAGCGCACATGTTTTTAGTTGATCAATTAAATTATCATATCTGCTTCGGACGGTTATTGTTGGTCCTTTTAATCCATCGGTAGTGGTAGCAAGCAAGGGAATCGCTCTTGAATCTACGGCTAAGTAACCACAGTTGTTTTCTACAAGGTGAAGCATTGCCGATTCAGCTTTCCCTGTGAAAACATCGTAATCGATCCCTGTACCACGAGAAAAATTGTATACTCCACTAGGATTTGGAGGAACAGCCATTCTTGTTGCTAAAAGTCCTGTGTCATCGATTCCCATGACGGTAAAGGAGCCTTGATCTCCATCTTTTGACCAATCTTCATTCATTTCAATGTTTCTGATCGGACCAGAGAAAATGATATCCCCATCACGAGTTACAATGATTCCTCCAAGTCCATCCCCTTCTTGTCTCACTTCTAATAGGGTATTGATAGATTCGGTTTCCTCTGGTGGGAGTTCCAATATCCACTTGCCAACATCGTTAAAATTCATATTGAGAGTCAACTTAGTAAAGTTGATGATTGGTGCTATTCGATCTAAAAAACTATCACGTATCCATATCTCATACATAAGCTAAACCCCCAAATAACGCGTACTATAGGCAAGTTGGATCGATGATAAGGATGTAGCGTTTGCCATCTCGATTTTTACACTGTTCTGTCCTGATTCTATTGTCCAGAACGTAGAACCATAATCTAGCGATGGTAGGATGTTGATGTTTTCATCTAATATAATTTTTCTACGTTTTGTATCAATGGTGATTATCTGTGAGCTAGTCAAACTTATATTGTTTATGGTTAATACTTTTCCTGTTGTTTGATTAGTCATTTTTGGATTGTTGCCTGGTCCATGTATCGTCCACATGGGGAAAGTTTCTACATCCCCGTCATAATCAATATCGATTTGAGAACTAACTGCATCACCGCCTAAGTTTAAAGGGAAAAATGGAAACCATTTCGGCGGATTTTGATCGAGTTGAAATACTTCTGATGTTTCCCCTCCATAAAAATAGGGATCGAAAGCCCGAAAGGTTAGCGTCATCTTTCTCCAAGACATCCCACCTTCTTTGCCTTCTTTGCCTTCTTTGCCTTCTAATCCCTGTTTATATAAACAAGAGATGGAGCGATCCATTCCATCTGGGGAAATCACTCGAATCTTTCCAATCCCCTTGTAGACATTCAAAGAGCGGGTAAGTGTTCGAATTCGTTGAAATAAGTCTGAACGATTCACACCCCATACAATCAAATCGAGTTCCAATTCTCGTGGGAGTGTTTTTGATCGACGATAAAAAGACCCATCCTCAAACGGGATAGGGTCTTCGACATGCTGAAAATCTGGAGCATTGAAACCAGACCACCCTGACACGTCAATCCAATCTTGTACTGTGAAAATGGTTTCCTGATTGTCAGGAGATATCCAAGATATCTGTTCTTGATCAGCCATATAAGTACGCCGCCTTTCTCAAAGCAGCTAAAATTTCTTTATCAGTTGTGCGTTGTGCTTCATAGATGCTTATTATTGGTTGTTGTCTTGAGTCACTAGCACTGCTTGTTGTATTGGTAGGTTTCTGGATTTGTGAAGTAGCATCAACAGCGTTTGTTGCTGCCATTCTGATTTTTGGTATACCTGATTCGATGCCATCGCTAAACATTTGCATAAAATTAGGTGCCCATTCATCCGAATCGGAGGCTGGTCCCCATTTCGTCGGAGAGTGAAAACCCAAAAACCCTGCTACTTGTTTCGCCACTCCAGAAACCATGGAGGTCAAGGCACTAATTTTTGATTTTATCCCTGAGATAAACATGTTCATCAAATTGCTTCCCCAAGAAGATGCTTTACTTGCTAATCCGCTTAAAGTAGAAACAATACTGTGCCAAACGCTCGACACAGTACTTCTAACAGAATTGAAAGTAGAGGAAGTTGCATTCCTCAAAAAATTCCATGCAGAAGTCACGATATTTTTACAAAAATTAGCAGCAGTTGAAATAGCACTTTTTATACCAGACCAAATTGATAACGTTTTTGATTTCAAAAAATCCCAAATAACGGAAATTACTGATTTCAAAGCATTGAAGGCTGTTGTCGCTACGGATTTGATTCCTGAAAAAACTCCACTAAGAAAAGACTTTAAAGTATTCCACACGGATAAAGTCCATGTTTTTGCGGTATTCCAGCAGTTTACAATGAAATCGACAAGAGCTTTAAAATAATAGTTGTGATTGTACATCCATAGAAATGCCTCGACTACGAAGTTTTTAAGGGATGTCCATATTGCAACAGCTAAATTAACCAAAAAATTCCATCCTGTAGAAATCATGGATTGAATGGCAGTTATCCATGATGACACTGTTTGAGTGATAGCTGAAAATATACTTGAGAAAACGTTATACACTGTTGATAGAACCATAGAAAAGAATGAAATAATAGGTGTGAAAATAATCCTTGCTAGAGAAATGATCCCTGTCCACAGGGCTGAAAGATAAGCAACAAGCATACTTGACAAAGCTGTAACTATATTTAACACACTAGCCCACAACATGCTCCAATTTCCTGTGAAAAGAGCAGCAAAAATGTTGATGATGTTCATGACAATTGTTATCGCCGTGCTGATAATTGTTTGGATGATAGACCAAGCGGTCTGTATTACGACTAGGGCAATAGGCCATACCGCCGTAATAATCCCCAGAATGACAGCCATCGCTACGGACAGAATAGCGGAGATCACAGTCCAAATATTTTGGAATGCAGAAACGAGGGTAGGCAGAATACTATTCCACCATTGAACCACTCTATTCCATTGAGCCATAAAAAAAGCGGTAACTGCTTGTACAGCTGGCATGATAAAGGTTACAACCGCTTGAAATCCCGTTTTTATGGCATCCCAAACGCTGAGAATAACACTTCGAAAGGCTTCGCACCTAGTCCAAAGTAAGTATATAGCAGCGATAACCAAAACGATTGCTGCCGCCCATGCCATTGCAGTTCCAATCACCGTCATCAATCCGATTACGAATGGTGATATAGCAGCCCATAAAGCATTGAAAGCAAGAGCAAAACTTCCCGTCGTACTAACACCAATCGCTAACGGTGCTAATAATAATGTCAGAGCTACTGTGAGATAAATAAAGCCAAATGTCACCTGTGATAGGAGAGGCGACAATTTAGCTAATGCATCAAAAGCTTTTCCAATTGAGGTACCAAAATTAAGAATTGCTAAGACCACTGTTGTCCAAACTTTGATGAATGGAGTTAAGGCACTTAACCATGTCGATTTGAATCGATCAAAAGCTGGGGATAAGCGACCATCTACGATACTGGACATCTGCGCTAATCCTACATTCATCCCAAGAAACGCAATCCCTAATCCTATTTGCAACATTTGCATTCGTGCTAAACCTGTATTTATTAACTTGATTTGATTTTTTAAATCCAAGAAGGAAGCATTAGGCCCTAATTCTTTCAATGCTACGTTTGTAACGCTTCCCTGCCTTGCCATTAGCTCCAAACTATGACTAATTTTAAGAAATTGTTGATCCAAACCTCGGACGTTCATTCTTGTTAGGTTATCAATTACCTTTTGGGATTTGGTAGCTTCGGTCATCATTTTCTGATTGGAGGCTACCATTTTATCTCTCAAAAAATCCCATTTATTCGCCATTTGATTAGTTGCATTATCAATGTTGCTTTGTGTCGATTGTATTACAGAAGACATTCGACTAAACTGTTGAACTGCTTGATCGCTAGCAGCTCCCATTCGACTCCAATGTTGATAGACCTGATCTCCTGTATTACTTAAATTGTTGGATAGTCTAGCACTTGCTCTTTCTGCTTGTTTGAATGCATTTTCTGCTGTGTCTCCTATGTGTTTAAATTCATCAGAGGCATTGTCTATTCCGTTGACAATGATGTCAATTACATTAGCTATTATCTTCTATCTCCCTTCTTTATCTGCTTTTCCTGTTCTTTTTGTTCTTGATTCCAATACTCTACTAGTACTTTCTTTTGTAATAGAGTGAGATTGTTATAGTCACACAGAGACATTTTTAAATGTCGGACAAAAAAATAAAACTCCTCCGCTTCTTCACTCTTTACGAAAGGAATCTATATCTTCTGCCTCAGCTTTTTCCGCTTGTTTTTTCATCGATTCGATACCAGATAGTTCCATGATCTTTTCCCCAACCAGTTCAATCCATTTGGGATTCCATGTTTTATCAATACTATCTGTTGTCCACTCTGAATCAATTGTTCCAAGGGCTGCCGCCTTCATCCATGCGTCATATTGTGCTTCGGTTAAGATTGCCGTGTCCACCAGAACTTCCTTCGATTGGCTTTTTCCTATCATTTTTTGATTGACCTTTACACCACGAGATAGGATGGACTGCACTTCTTTCGATTCAGAATGACGTAGTGGTCGGACATCAATCTCATAGGATTCTCCATCATGCTCCACTGTTACTGTCTCGATATGTTTAATGCCTTTTGCAAGGGCTAACGTTAATTTTCCCATTTGTTCCATTCTCCTTAATAAGTAGCAATTGTATTTGTTACAGTGAATTCGATTGGTCCACTTTCATCCTCAGCCACCAATGCTCTCAGTGTTGCTTTTTGTTCCACTCGGTCACGCCCACTCATTGGCTGTTCCATTGATGTGTAAACCGCCCGCGGAATATGAATCACAATGTCTGTTCCAACGTTAATAGTCAAATCAAACTCTGAAAGCGTGGTACTTGTCGGGCCTGTAGATGTACCCCAAAATTTTTCTAATTGAACAGTGGAGAAAAAAGATAAACCTAGTTCAATCTCGACCGATAATGCCCCACGGAATGCCCTTCTAGGGAAACGAGAACCAATTGTAACTCCATCTTCATTATTTGCTCCTGTTTCAATCTTGATAGAGAAATTCTCGATATAAGCAGATTCATCTGTTCCAGAAATCGTAGCAGTAACCTGATGAGGAGCATATACGGCTCCTTCTGTGAAGATAGGATTGGAATTCAACGTTCCTTTTTGGTCTGCTCCGCCTAATACATCAACGGAAGCAGTCAAGAAATCATCATCTAGCTCAATCGTTAAGGTATCTACTACACAACCTGTAAAAATGTGTTCAAACACATCTTTTCCCACTCGTGCGGTGAAGCTCTTCATCAATGCTGCGTCTTGTGGGAAAAATCTGTGTACATATGGTGCTTCTGTTCCAGTTACAGAATGTCCACCTAATGCCCATTTTAGAAAACGGGGAAATGCCTCTAAATCAAATGGGGTTTCAATACTTCCCTCACTGGTGTATTGTCCAGCTGCTACTGTTCTGTCCTGTCTTGAAATTCCTTCATAAATCAATGCTTGATCACCGGATGGATCTAGCTCCGCACTTGCTGGATCGATGGTATCTGCTGGGGTAGCAGGAGTACCAAAGGTTGTTTCTTCTCCAAACGAAAAATATCTAGTAATTCCCATGTTTTATTCCCTCCTTTGAATACGAAAAGCAAACTGACATGATGCCCAATAGATGTCACTATTTTGTGTAGCTTCATACGATGGATCAATGTTTTGTGGTCTTACATCGTAAACCTTACCGCCTAAAGTTCGATCTGAAATGATAACATCATATACTCGTGCAACTATATCTTCGGCTGTATCCTTGCCGTTTTCATTGTCAAAGTCATGTACCATAACGATGAAGTTAAACAAAAAATCATGTATGGCTGTGTGGCCACTTATCAAATCTGGTTGATGCGGAGCAGGTAATACCCAAATCACAGGCATATTATCCATGTCACCTATGTCTGCACGATCCCCATAAACAATAGAAGCGATAGCAAATAATATATCTACTCTCGCCCCTTCTAGCTTCTCTATAATAGAATCTTTTATTTCTTTCCTGATCGTTGCTAGATTACGAGAATCAATGTTGTAACTCATGAGATACCAGCCCTTTTTAGCGCGGCTTCTACAATCTTGCCTGCTCTAGCATTCATTTGTGTAACGGTTTCCTCCACATACTTTTGCCCTTTCTGCCCTCGAACAGAACGAGCATAAACAATACGCCCATGCCACTCAAAGCGTAAAAACTTCGCTCGCTTAGGTGTGATAGGTCGACCACTACCATAGATTCCAGTCCCGTCATTCACCCATGCGGCATATTTGGTATTGTTGAAAATGCTGTGTTTTAGTTCTCCAAGTTGTTTTCGTTGCCACGACTTTGATAATTTCCCTGTTTTCCCTACAGGCGAATTATCTTTAGCAGCTTTGTTTGTCTCCTCGCTACATCTTTCACGCCTTGACGGATCGCATCAGCAACTTTTGATGATAATTCCTTGATCCGTTTGTCATTCTGGATCTCGATATTAATCATTTGTTATCACCTGTAGGAGAAGGAACAAAGATAGGTCTTTTATGCTGTCTTAGTGATCGTAATAAATCGGCTGGATATTGTTCTAAGCTTAAACTTGAATTGCTTCTCATGTTCTCTACTTGTACCTGACCTGCTCGCATATGCCATCGACAAAGTTGAGCTATCGCAAGTTGAACCGAGCCCGGATAAACCGTTTCCCCAAGGTCATTCTTAAAATCTTGATTGCAGTAGCCTTTTACATAATCTTCAACGAGCGGCAAAATTGCAGTTAAGTAAGCATCATTTTTGGTATTAGATGGTTCGATTCTCAGGAGTGCTTTTACTTCATCAACAGTCATAAAATCATTCCTTCTAATACTGACATTTATTTTTTTATTCACTATAATAAAAGATAAGAATGCCCCTCCTCTGGAAGGAAACTCACATGAGTAGCGAACTCGTCGCATCAACCACCTCCGGTGGACCGACCATCGAACTTCAGCAACTGTACGACATCATGTCCGCCCTCCGGGAAGATGTCACCCAACTCAAGCAAGACGGGTGGGGAGACGACGACGTGCGTGTACTGGAACTGAACAACATCCACGATCTTCTCAAGAATCGGAATATCTCTGAGGCACTGACTGAGCTCACGAGGTTCGTGTATGACGGTCCTGCAAGTTGGAATGCCCCCGAAGCTCTCAGGCTTCTTGAGGAGTTCGTCAACGCATGAAGCAGTAGCTTCTGGGATTGGATGGACAAAAGCCAGAACTCATATATTGGGTTCTGGCACCCATTAACAACAGACATTAGTATCTATAACTATTTCTTCTTTGTCTCTCCTTTTTTAACTATCTTTTTCGGTTCTTCCTGATCTTGATCCTCTTCCTTGGATTTTCTCTTTTCTTCTAATTCCTTTTGTTTGACTAATTCTCTTCGTCTACGCTGGAAAGCTGTTGCAGATATAATAATCACCCTTTCATGAGAAAAGGGAAGCGATTCGCCTCCCTATGCTAATTTGTGTACAAACGCTACAATACGAATGTTTTTATTGTCATACACTCTGGTCCAGTTAGCAGCAGTTTCTAGTTCGGCATTGGTTGGGCTGGATCCAGCAACAGAAGAATTCGTGAATTTCACACCTCTAGGATGTAATAAGAAGTGTTGACGGTTGATAAGGATATCATCACCCGCAAGGCTGTCACGATCCGTTTCTGTTGGAACAGGAGCACCGCCATTCCCTAGACCGATAGCACCAGCACCAAAGAGATATGTGGTATATACTCCAGAACTTACTGGGCAACCATCATCCACGATAACACGTTTATTCATGTAAGTTGGGAACTCTACAACACCCTGAGAATTTGGAATATAGGAAATAAGGTTATCTTGTTCAAGCTTGGTAAAGGTTGCACTGTGCATGACAACCGCTGTTAGTTGATCAGATGCATCACCCAGTTTATTTTTGGCGTTGATAAATTCGGTTCCACTGATAACAGCAGCCGAGCCAGTACCCCCAGAAATATCATATTTGTTCCCTGCCATTGAAGCAGCGGCAAACACACCTTTCAAGATAGATATAAGCACTGCTTGACGTTTTCGCGCCCAGAAGGAAGCAACAAGATCACCAATTGCACCCATTGGATCATCACCGGATAGAGCAGCTGCGAGATCATTCGCACTCCATTCCTTACCTCTCATGAGTAATACAGCAACGTCTTGGGACGCTGTAATTTTCTCTGGGGTCAATGCTCCACTATCGGACAATACTTCATCAGTACCCGTTAAATCATTCCAGAAGGGCATATTGATCAGTTTGCCACCAGCAGAAGCCAATCGATCTAATTCCGGGTTAGGAACTACAATACCGCTTTGGTACAAAGCAGATAACTCTGCGGTACGTTGGATTACATAAGGGTTAAAGACAGAAGGGACTATAACGTCACTGATCTGAGTCTTCGGCATCTATAACACTCCTATTTCGCCTGAGATTATAGCGATTTCGCTAACTCAGGGTTTTCTTTTAAGATTTGGGCTTGCTTGGTTAAGTTGAAAGTTTCTTTCTTCCAAGGATTCACAACAGATGTAGCAGTTTGTGTATTCTTGTGCGGCTCTCGCCCATTGGCTTTGAAGGTTTCCCCAACTGCCGCTTTTAGTGCTTCACTCCACACTTTTTCCAATGTGGTTAAATTCGCTTGTGTGGATTCCGCATCGCCACCCACAAAAAAATCAAGCAATTCCACAGGTAACCCTTTTTCGGTAGCCTGTTTATACGCTTGATTTCGTATCGTTTCTTTTTGTCGTTCTTGTTCGGTTTGATTCAATCGAGATTCTAGTTCTTTGATTTTGATTTGTTCCGGTGTTTCTTCTGGATAACGTTTTTTCACTTCTTCTTCAATCAAAGAAGATAAATTATTTTGTTTCCACGTTTCCAACGAGCGTGAAAAGTGTTTGTCTTTCTCAGTGGATAAATATTTTTTTGCATCTTCGTTGTTCTCTAAGTAACTTTTTACATCATCTAGTGTAAAACTAATTTCTGCTGAGTTTACTTGTGTACCCTCAACATTGTTATTTTCTTCATTCATGTTTCTTCTCTCCTTGTGCCCTTCCAGTTCATTGCCCTGCAAGTGCAAACTTTAATACACATCTACAATTGATATCATCACTGGGGTTATTCATCATGCCAGGTGCAGGCCCATAACCACCATTTAAGCTACTAAAATTCGCATATGCGGGTATTGCTGTACCATCCAGATGTTTATGGGCTGGTCTGATTCGGTTATCTAACGTCCCATCCCATATCTTTCGCAATCTAGGATCAAAGGATTGATTGGCGGCATCCATTTTGGCTTGATTGATTAACCTGTGTGCTTCCGTTCGAGCAATGGTTCTCATTTTTCTTGCATCTTGATCAATGGACTGTTTTATTCTCTGTGAAAGCTTTTCGAATGTATCTCCTGCTTTCATTCCTTTTATCATTTGTTGTTTGATGGATAACAAAGACCGTCTTCTCATTCGTTCCAGTCGTGCATTTAAGGATAAATCATTTATTTTGGATTGAATGATTTCGTTTATCTCTTTCTTGCCGATGTCCAAAGCATTCACATGTAAGATAGCAGCTGTGTCTTGGTATACCTTTTGATAGAGATCAAACAGACCACTCTTTAGAGCTTTCTTATTCTTCTTATGTGCTTCGTTCACATCATCCATAATCAATTGGGTGACATTCTTCAATCGGTTGTATTTCATCAACTCCAATGGTGTTTGAGCACCAAATCGTCCGAATACCTGTGACAATATCGACCGAATACGCTTTAACGACAGGCTATAAGCCAACAACAGAAGCAGAATAAGGTCATTCAGGTTGTTTTCCGCTTCCTGTTCTGCTTGTATCTGTTCCTCCTGTGTTTGGTTCTCTTGTTGGGTCACCAGCAAAACCTCCCATCATAGAATCAAGCTCCATCGCTTCTTTTGACATTTCATCTATTTCCCACTGCACATCGTCGACAAAGGATAATTGGGATAATCGCGTTTGCTCACTTACCAATCCTTTGAGCGTGGCACTGCTTTGTGCTTCATCCAATAGATTCAATGGGAAGTTACGTTTGAACTGGAACCAGATATGAATGTAGTTGATCACGATTCCCTTTTTTGCCCACGCACTAGATAAGATTTTAAATTGTTGCCGTAAAGCTGCAGTAAACTTTCGTTCCGCTGTGATGCATTTCGATTCTAAAGCGAATAGTTTAAATTTGAGGCTAACCCCTGATTGATTCCCTGCGAATGCTTCATCACCGAAATTAACCGACTTGGCGAATCTCAATATGTTTTGTTCTAGTCGATCCAAGTGATTCTCCAGCATATTGTCATTCATTTCCTTAGTGAGAAACTCAATTTTACTACCATCTTCCGGTGAATCAATTCCAAATGCTCCTGTTTGTTTTGCGAGTTCCATTGTTTCCTCATCAGGAGCAAAACCATAAAAGAGCATATAGGCAAGACGAAAGGCTTCAATTTCTGAATTGACATCAGACAAAGAACGGTCATAAGCATCGATTAGAGAAAGAACTTTCTCACAATCTCCCTGACGTTCTTCGTTATTTAGGAACGCAATAAGTGGTATCCCATCGTACATGTGCGGACGTGGATTCATTGGTTCTGTTTCGTCCAGTACATAAACTCCGTTTTCCTCCACAAAAAAAGAAACCTGCTGGGAATCGTACCATTCTACTCTGGTCCGTTCTTCGGTTTCTGTCCCTTGTTTAATTGTAATTGGGTAATATCTCATTCCATACTGTGATTCGTTAATCGATCTATCATAGACAAAGATGCATTCCCAAGGATCAACATTCATAATACGTTCGTTACCTTCACTATCGATATATAGCAGACGTGCTGCAAGTCCTGTTATAGCTGCATTCTTTGCAGTTTCGCTGTCTATGTCTTCTATATTGTTCCGTATATTGAAATCCTGTAATACTTCATCTGCTGTATCATGAACCGATAATTCACGATCTACCGCATAGACAATAGGCTTGCCAGCGAAATATCCCACTTTTGTATCAATAATCTCTGAGAAGAAATCGTTATTGAGTTTATTATTTACTTTCTCATAGTCTGGAACTTTCCTTGTAAGAATTGGTACACCTATAGCAGATGCTTTGTATCGCTCATACAGTTGGATCATTCGTATTCTGTCTGCTGTATGAGATTCAATCAAATCCGTTATAATCTCGCTTGTCACCTGTCCATTTAGCAGCTTGATATGGAGTAGAATATCATCCATTGTCTGCATCGCTTCACCCCCCTATATTCGTTGTGCTGCCTTAAATGCGCCTTTCATATCGGATACCTCATAACCATCTAAAGCGTACCAGATGGCACTGAAGGTATGCGGATCAATATTAAATTCGTCCTCGATGATGTTACCGTCTTTATCTACCTTGTATGTGAGTTCGGCTAATTCCTCAATGGTGTGTTTGCATTCATCCGAACAAATGATTTTCTTAAACCGTTTGATCTTCTTGGTATTTTGGAGCCTAGATCCTTGAAACTTCTTCGCACCTTTCATGTGGAAACCTTGTTGCTGAAAATAACGGATCGTCTTTGGTTCCGCTGAATCTGCTCGTATGAGTTCCTTCGTTTGCTTAAATTCGGCAAGTTCTATGGCTGTTTTATCATCTGTCATTTTGTTCTTGTAGTACTCCCAATAGATGTACAAGTATTTCCTATCATGATCGATTGCGACACGTAACAAAGCATTATAGGAGGTTTCAAATCCAAAATCAAAGCCTGCTCGCTTCATTCGTTTTGGAATCTCATCAACTGCTGCTATCACTTCATTATGTGATCTCACTTCAAACTGTGGCAACACGCGAACCCCATTCACACCAAATCTACCCTTGCGCGCCACTCGATACAGATCAGGATCATATAACTTCATTTCCTCCAGCTGTTCAATGTAGCTTTCAGGCAAAAATAAATTATCATCAGCAACAGAGTGATGATAATAGGCGTTGTCCCGTATCAATATTCTACTTTGATATAGCTGCTCATCATTGATGTTCATTGCTTTGAAGAAATGTTTATAGGTCCAATTTCCTTTTCCTACTGGATTCGTAGATAAAAGAAAGTGAAGTGATAGTGTTGGATGTCGCAAACGTCCAAGTAACTCCTTATATCCCTCATATTTCAATTCGCTACATTCTTCGATCCATACGATAGTAACGTTGTGAATGGACTTCAATTTAGCAGGTTTATCCATTCCTTTGAATATGATCTTGGAACCATTAGGGAAACGAATTTGCATAGGTTGGCGATTGATCTTGATCTTATCCTCTAGGTCTAACTCAATAATGATTTCTTCCAACAGAGCTAAACAGCTATCTCGCATAGTGTCATATACTTCGCGTACTACCAATGCCGTCCGTTTCTCGTTGATCAGCTTCATTACTAATTTCAGAGCCATGTGGTAACTTTTCGATCGAGCTTCCATAGCCTCCGACCAAGAAATAAAACTTGTACCGCCAATCAAATAGAAAATCATCAAAGTGAGGATTAACTTCCTTCTCCATAGTCCTCACCTTTTCGTTTGATAATGATTTCAATTGGTTCTGTTTCGTCTAAGTTCTTGATCTTCTCGATCTCTGTTTTCAACTTCTCAATCTTAAGTTGTTTCTCTTCTCGATCTAGTTCGCTAAGTTCATTTTCTTTCTTGCGTTGTTCTAACTCTGCTCTCTTGATATCCAATTCTTTTTCTTTGTTCACTTTGTCCCAGAGTGTACCTATAACGATAGCAGAATCCCTCGCATTCGTTTTTGGATTAACTCAGGATCATTTACACGAAGGAGATAAGCATTAACAGTAGACCATGCTTTTTCAATATGCTCACTCTTTTTTTGTTTCCTTACTTTTGCAAATTCATCTTTATCCGCTCTAATTACATTTTTCACTGTGTTTGGCGATATCTCGAACTTACGAGCTGTCTCACTTAGATTCCCACAACTAGCATAATGCGCCCTAATCTCTTCCCTTAATCCATCATCCAGCTTTTGTCCTCTCTTCGCCATCACATATCACCTACACCTCCACTACACAAAAAACAAACCTTTTCTAAGTAAGGCTTGTTTTCATCAGTCGTTCTTCCATTGTTTTGACATAGCGTTCCTCTTTTTCGATCCCTATACAATTCATACCAAGGTTATCTGCAGCTACAAGCGTTGTCCCACTACCTGAAAACGGATCTAGAACTGTGCCCCCTTCTGGAGTAATCACTTTGATTAATTCCTCAATCAGTTCCACAGGTTTCTGTGTTGGGTGTAATTTTTTATTTGGCGCAACCCGTTTACCACTGATAACATTTCGTCCATTGTTGATATGATATTTTGGTTTTCCCTTTACAAATTCCATGATTAATTCATGTTGTGGTTTGAATCCAAAGCCCATTCCAAAATGACCCTTATCCCATACAATCAAATTTCGATGTTGTAATCCAGATGATTCTAGTGCAGGGGCTAAATGTGGATACATTCTCCAATCGCAAAAGATCAAGGCACTACTACTAGGTTTTAATATACGAAAAAGCTCGACACAAACGGATCTTAATAAAAAGATCAAACCCATTGTTGTAATATTATCGTTGCTAAACCATCCAAAGCGTTTGAAAGTTTCTCCCTCATTTGGTATTCCTTGATTAGGCGCACTCTTTTTCCCTACTTCTGTAAATCCACCGCTACAATATGGAGGGTCAGTAACCACGCTGTCTATGCTGTTATCTTCTAACTTCTTCAACTCTTCCAGACAATCTCCATGTATGATCATGCTGTTGTTCGTCCTTTCCGAGTATAAAAATGTAGTTATTCATTCGGCTTATGAATCTTATTTTGCGGATTCACTAAATACGCATTGAACTGTGCATATACACTGTGGTATCCAATGGCGAAGGCTCCACTAACCGGATTCCAAGCTTCATAACATCGTGCCGCCTTTTTGATCTTATCCCTTTGTACTGTAGTAGCCGTGTATGTTGTACCTGGACGACTCAATGCCCAATCTGAGCGAGCAATATAGAATCTTGCATCGGTCACAATTCCCTCGTTATAAAGCTCTAATAAAGCCTGTCCGCTGTATCGATGGCTTTCGCTGGTATCATAGTAGCTCATTGTTTTATAGGAAGCTGTTGGTCCATAAGTATCTACATATTCCAGCATGAGGGCTTTGATTGTATCCTTATTAACTGGTCCCTTTTCTAAATCTACTGGCTGTATATGAATACTCTCAGGTGATACCCCTAATTGCCCTAAGGCGGAACAAAATTCACGGTTACGAGCTGTAGAAAAATCATCATCCGTTAGAGGCTCATAACCTTCTAAATATGGATTATGAGCAGTTCCCCAATATGCGGATGTTCCGTCACCATTCAATACATCTTGTACAAATGAACCTTTCCCAGTGGTATAGAGAACAATGATAACTTCTCTTCCTGCTGCTAAGTGATTCAAAATATCAATGGCTGCTTGTAGGGTTTCGTCATCTTGATGAGGTATAAAGAATATCGCTGGTCCCAGCATTTATATCATCCTTTCAAAAACATAAATAAACACTCAATCAAATACAGACCGTTCACTTTTGTAGACTCATATAAAAAAGACATCACATATTTAATATGATGTCTTTTGATCTATAGAAAAAGATTAGGTTTGCGACTCCGGATAGCAAGTCTAGTTAGGGAACTAGAGTTACTATCCGGTGGATGAATCTCCTTTGTTGCTTTGTGGAAACTCAACCAATTGATCCCTCAGGGGCAGCTTCAGCAAATCATGATGTTGAGCTTGGGACGGATGATGGTCTTGCACACATCGGCGATCTTCACACCGTCCAGCGTGATACCAGCTTCGATCTCTTCCTCAGAGACGAAGTAAACCCATCCCTGAGTGGATGCTGCCAGCTTCTCCATCGTTTCCTTGCTGAGCTTGACGGTGAACATCTCCGCCAAACGCAGTGTATCGATGGGATTGGTCTCGCTGTAGTGAGTGCTCCCACCTCGCTGCACTCCGTACCCGCTGAAGTCGATCGTCATCCCGACCAGATCGGCCTTCGTGAGGACGTCCGTCTCCTCGACGAGTTCCTCCACGATTTCACGCTCCGGCGAGAGTTCACGATCGATTCCCTTGGAAAACCACTCTTTCAGCTTCCCAAGAGCGCTTGTGGGCAACCGGAAACGAAGGTCATCACCCTTCTCGAAGCCAACCGCACCGATGGTACGGAGGTACTCCAGACCCATCGGAAAAGCAGCGATTCCACCTCCGATCGGAGTCAGAACACGCTTCCCGTGACGGTCAAGCTGGTTCTTGTTGATCAACAAGCAGTATCGACTATCCTCATCCTGAAGGACGACGAACCCAGCGCAGCTGATACGGATCATACGCACAGTCATCGTTTGCTTTCTCCTGCTACTAGAGGATCGGATATATAAATTATAGTATACAAGAAATAAATTCACTAGTTATAAATTTTAACTCAAATGTTTGTTCAGAGTTCGTTTCAATATGTCCTCTCAAATTTCGTTTTACATTATAAATAGCAAGAGAGACTAGGCTTCATCCTAATCGTCCCTTGCTTTTAGATAAGGTATCCAATCCCAGCAGCCACCGCTGTCGCCTTGCTTCACGTTTTGATTAAAGAACAGCCCTGTTGGATTTAATACAGCCAAATGAACGGTTGTATCGTCTACTACACCTGTGATAATAGCAGCACGCTCCTCGCTATTGTATTCTCCATTAGGTGTACCATAAGACTTGTAATACACGATTCTACCTACTGTTGGTTTCATATTACATCATCCTTTCGAATTTTGAGCATAAAAAAACCACTCGAGAGAGTGGTAAAAGATTCCTTATATTAATTTACTCCTGCACATGTTACATACCCACTTTGGTGAAAATTAGGCGCTACATCAACATAAACGCGATATTGTGCTGATGAACTTGAAGGGCTAATTTCCCAAGTCATTGACTGCCCATTAGAAATATCTACCCATGGATAGTCTGGTGGGAACATACTTGTCCATTCACCTGTTGCATAACTTTTATATTGTAAATGAACATTTGCGCTTGAGTATTCAGCATCCCAATCGAGCCAACTATCTGTACTAACTACCTTTAACTGCATTCTTGGATAACTGGTACTGCAAGGTGCACTTCCCCAATGGGAAGACCCACCAAGGTCAAAACTTCCTAAATTAGTCGCAGCAAAAGCAGAATATGGCAATAAAGTCATGAAAACCGCAAAAAACATGGACAAACTAACTGTGAATTTTTTCAAATGATGACCTCCGCTTTTAAAAATTAAATTGTGATACCGTCGTCATATTATTTACAATTCAAATTGTATCATAATAATTATGAATATAAGTATTTTTTATTTCAAATAAAGAAATAGAATCGAAAATCACCATTTGATATTATCTTTTCACAAAAAATCACCACCCATTTGAGTGGCTATTGTCGATTTATAAGCATCTGATAAGTGAATTTTCTCCGAGGTGATGGATGATCGTCGACTTACCAGATGCTGACTATATATAGCTAAGTAACTATAACTCACTCACTATCATCATAACATGGATTAATCGATAGGACGGTATACTCTTTGGTATACTCTTTCTTAGTCGTTGGCTTATCTTTTTTATCCAAATGAGACTATAGCCCAGTTCTGCTGCAATTTCTGGTAATGTCATCCTTAATGCATCACGCATATAAGCCACTTTTGATTCTAGTGTTTCAAATTCAGACATACGCTTTTCAATTTCTATTTTGGTACTCTCTTTCCCCTCAAGTAGAATTGTGTATTCTTCTACTAGATCACATATCTTCTTCATCCGATTCAAGCAAGTATCAAGTGGAAAAGCTCTGTTTATCGTGGATTCATGACATGCTTTTAACCAGTATTTATGTTCATTTTCCAAGTTCTTAATTCTTATCGTAATAATATCTATTTCAATGCAGAGATCATGATACAATTCCATGCTTTCCACCTCTTTGATATAATGATGGTATGTTAGTTCCATCCATCCAAATGAGGGAATCCCAAGACCAGTTGTCGCTGATCGTGGGATTTTTCTTATTTATATCCGTTCATTCCATTCCCATCTCTATATCAAAAATCAATCTGCCTTTACGTTTATCCTGCTTCTCTCGAACCATTTTGTATAAATCATTACAGGAGGGACAAAACCCAAAGCTATTAACATTTACAGCACATTCTTTACATATCTGGTTGTCGCATGTCTGATGTTGACCACCTAATATTCTTCCTCGACGATCCTTAGCACTTGTCCAGTAGTAACCAATTACAAAATCACATAACTGAGTAGCTTCGTTCTTTTTGCAGAAGGTACATGGATACTTTGGAAGGCTTAAAACGTTTTCTCTCACTCGTCATCCTCCTTAAAACAGCATTCAATGTTTTCTTTACTATCACATACGTATTGTCTCTTACTCGATACCCCCACTTCATATCGTGATATCCAAACAGGGTAGAATCCACCTAGTAGTTCCACAGCCTTACTTCTTGCTTCCCCTATTTCTGTAAATACGCCTTTAACATCTTTCTCTTTTGGTTGCCTATTTCTACCACATAAAAAATGTTTATCACTCGTAATTCTCCTCATACACCCCAGATTTTAATCTACCTAGAACCCAAAACTACGTATATCATCTATGAGCTTTCGAATATCGTTCACTCGTCGCCCTCCTCTTTTTTTGTACCTAGATCTCGCAGCTGCTTCTTTTCTTCATCGGTCAATGTATCCACATGCATCCTCCTAAACTCTTCTTCCTCTTTTGGGCTTAACCTGTAGGCCTTTCTTCTTCGTTTCTTCCACTCACGAAATTCATCTTTGTAAGTCACGTACTCTATCAAATATTTGGTTTCTGTATATTGATTAAAGAACCAAATGAGGCAATATGCCCATGCAACAATCAATGCAGCAAATCCCATTGCTGAACCTAAGCCAATGATCAACCATTTACCAGCTATATCAATCCACGTCATGATGCGTCGTCCTCGATAAAACGATCCAGTCTAACCCATCCCGTAGCCCCTCGCTTGAGAATCCAATATTGTCCTTCCGGCTCACGCCGTATCATTGAATCAAAACATTGCTCATCATCCTCCATATCGAAATTTCCTGCACAAATGTTTTGTTTTACCCAATTGATTCCTTTGTGTATCCCATACAACATGGTAGATTGACTACCGGAACATGCCCTTGATTCTTCAAGTAATCGCTTTTCTTCGCTTTTTAACCATTCCAGCAATTTCTGTGTATCTATCGTTCGTTCCACGATGCTTCCCCCTTGATTTGACCACTGTTTCGCGTTACAATGATCAATGATAATTGAATCTTCTAAATTCTGTGTCCAGCTAACCACATGCAAAGGTTGGCTTTTTATTTTTGTCCTCGGTTCCCCATGATTCCTCCTTCACGTTGATTGATGTATCCTTTTTCCGCTTGATCGATGACTAGGCACATAATCTCTATTGGATGCCTGTCCAACTCCCTCCCGATGAAATCAATCCCGAATCCTTTCTTCCACAATTTGCGAAACTCACGCAGCTGTCGATCATTCCAGATGAAGTTGTAATTGTGGAGAGCTGTGTACTCATACCGATGTTGTACCAGTGGCAGCACCTTCGCCATTAGACAGCCTTCTTTCCAATTAATCGGTAATCTTGTCCCTCTACTCGATAAATGCGACCCTTTGACATGCTGAACAATCTGGAAGCAGCTGCATCTCCTATTCGACTTTCTAATGTATATCGATCTTCATTCGAGCTGTAGATGATGGCTTTTTTCTTTTTGTATCGCTCGTTGATGATGTTAAAATACATGGTCCGTTTGGCTTCGCTGGAATTGGATTTTCCAATGTCATCCCAAATCAGAACAGGTACATTCACCAGGGCATCAAATTTTCGATAGTACAGATCTTTGTTCTCGTTATCCGACTTATAGGCCATCATCTCATCCATGATGATCGCATCCGATACGATCAACACCGCTACATCTCGTTTTAGTAACTCTTTTGCAATTGCTACTTGGAGATGCGTTTTCCCCAATCCATAACTGTTGTGTTTTTGTTTGACCATATTCTTTTTATCTAAATCTCGGATTGCATTTAGCTTCTGTTCTCCATATGTAGCTAAAAAACCAAGTCCATTGCTTGTGCTATCTTTTATTTCCTCGTATTCTGCTAGATACTGCCTAGCAGCATCCAGCAATATCTTTTGTGTTGGAGAAGTGACGTTGTAACTATCAAAGGTATCTTCTTCAAACTCTTCAGGGATCATCGCCCCTTTTAACCTTGTTTGATAGCGTTTCTTTACCAAGCAAGTACATTCCGTTGCTGTCCATCCATCGAGAAGATAACCAACATCCTTGCATTTCAGGCAATCAAAGTTAGTTTGCAAAGAGTCCGTCGAATTGGTCGTAGTAGCCTGTTCCCTCAGATGAGCTTTCATCTGTTCCGATCTCGCTCGAATATCCGCCATAAACGCTGTTACTTTTTGCATGGTTGTTCTCCCCCTGATTGGCTTTGTTTTTCAGTCGAATGATGCCTTGATTGGCTTTATGTTCATCGGTACCCCTCATAATCGCCAGAGTGTACTTTTCATTTTTATCGTGATGCCGATCTATATGAGTCCACATTGCATAAGTAAGAACAGATGCAGGATGTTTCTTCCACTTCTCTATTTCTTTTTGTATGAGTGTGATTGAAATACGAGCTGTTTTCCTGTAAAGCCGTAAGCAATCAAGATAATTAACTAGAATCTTTTTATTCACACCTAAGAGGTTGAAAAGCTCCTGCTTTTCGGCAAAGGATTCAATATCTTCTATGGAGCAAAGATTTTCCTTTGGACGACTTACTTTTTTTTGTGGTTCTTCTTCTCTTTCTTTTTCTTTTTCTTCTTCTTTTTCTTCTTCTTCCCCATAGTCTTTAGATACTGTATCGATAGGGTATGAATATCGTTTACACATCCTATAGAATTCATCGATAAACCCTTGATACTTAACGGATTTCAGCTCTTTCAAAATACAAGCTTTTACTTTTGGGCTATTGATTTTGTTGTACTTGATCCAGTTGCAAATAATGATCTCTTTCGTTGCATTGTTGTATTTTATCTTTCCGTAATCTTCAAATCTTTGAAGTAACTTCTCTATGATCTCTCGGTTATAATCCGTTTCATATTCCATTACTCTTTTCGGTAATTCATAGACTCCACATTGTGTCGTTTTGCTATTTGTCATGAGATAGAGAAAGAAGTATTTTTCCTCTGGTGTTAGGTCTAAAACAAATCCATCCTGCCAAAATGAAACATGTACTTGTCTGTATACTGCCAAGATTTCTCCCTCCTTGTTGTGGGTGGGTGACCGAAGCCACCCATTCATCTATAGAAAGCACTCAAAAAGGCAAATCATCATCTGACAAGTCTATCGGCTTCCCTACTTGCTGGAATGGATGAGAATAGGTTGAATTGCTATTGTCTGTTTGCTGTTGCTGCTCCTTGTTCTTGAAATCCAAGAACTTCACTTGATCCGCTACAACCTCTGTATGCCACATGGTCCGCCCTTCATCGTTCTCATAACTCCGAACCTGCAAACGCCCTCCCAAAGCCACTAGCGAGCCTTTCACGCAATATTTAGCCACGTTTTCTGCTAATCCACTCCATACGGAGATGAAGATAAAGTCTGCTTCCCGCTCTCCATTCTGATTGGTATAGTTCCGATCCACTGCAAGTGTAAATTTGGTGATTGCTGTTCCCCCATTAGTGGTATATCGAAGCTCAGGATCACGAGTTAATCTTCCAACTAAGACAACTGAGTTAATCATGCTGTATGCACCCTTTTCTGTTTTTCTTTGCAACTCTCTTTTACTTCTTGCACACCTTTGAGCATCATCTCTTGAAGCTCACAAACGGACTCCCTTTTTCCATATGGAATGTTGAATTTGCAACCGCTACATAACTTGAAAATTTCCGTCTTTTTTATCACTTTTTTTCCTCCAAACCAAGCAACGTTGTAATTTCTTGGTGCTTGGTGATTTTGATCCGGTCATAACCGTTTATTTTGGCGTGACGTTTCATCTTCTCTAGTTCAAATTGATCAAACGTCAACATCATTTCTATGACCTCCACACCATCCACTCCGTTTTCCGCCACATCTTTCGAATTCCAAAACTCTACTTGGTAATAACCTGCATCTATTTCATGCAATATTTTCACTCTGATTCCCCCGTTTCTACTACTTTCCAATTTGGTTCGATGTAATCGAATACCCATTCCATATACTTTTGATGAAGTAGCTCTTAAACCTCAATAGAATCCAAGCCTTCCAACTCTTCTTCTGGAATATCGAGTGTTTTCAAAGCAGCAATTTTGTTTGGTTCCAAACAGAACATGACTTTCATGACGCTTCCCCTCTCCTCTGATTTAATTGGTGTCTCACATATCCAGCAGGAGGTAATTGAATATCCGATCCATAATGAAGGATGTAATAATAGGCCTGGTCTGCATTGTCATACCTTCTACCAGTAGCTTCCAGTAATTGATGACGTTCCACCCATACTTTCAGTGCCATATTTAAACGTTCTGGAACGATCATCGATAGAAAATGATCCATGTGCCTTGGCTCCAATTCGTGCAATAACTCATTTATCAAATAGCGTTCATTCGGCTTTAGATTTCTCATGATGTTCCTCCTCAGCTTTTAGCCGTAATGAATATCCTCTAATATCACGCCTTTTTTAAAAGGCACTATCTCCACCTTGCATCTACGAGCATTCAACCAATCATTTGCATATGCTTCTTCGCTTGAATGCTCAAAGGCTATCCTTCTCGCTTCTTCCTCGGTGTGAGCAAGAACCACACAGGAACGGCATTCATCGTAATCTACTACATAGGGATCACGTGTTAATTTGTAAATGGTCATGCTACACCTCCTATATTTAGAGAGGGGACAAACCTCTCTGTTATTCGGTTTCGATTCTCAATTCATCGGGACGATCCTCGACAGTAATACCTTCGATGATTTCTCCCGTTTCAGAGTTAACTACTTTCCCATCTACTACTTGGAATCGCTTTTTCAGTTCAGATTTGTTCACTTCTTCTTTGATACGAATTAAATCTTCGTAACCTCGTAGCTTTAGAGAAGACAGAACAACATTGTCATAATAAACCCACTTAGGTTGTTGTTTTCGAAACCCAATCTTTCCACTCGGCAATTTCAGAGACTTGAACTTTGGATTCTCTTCTCGTTGACGTTCCGCATATATTACTAGCATCGATTGAAAATGCTCCAGTTCATTGTCTAGTTGTTCGTTTACACCCTCCAGCCAAGCATCAATTTTGGCTACTTCTACATCAGCTAATTGAATATTCGCTTTCTTACGATCCTCCAAAGCCTTGATCTTACGCAAAACCCAATTGGCCTTTTCCTCGTTATCCACTATAAATCCATTGGTTTCCCCTGCTTCTAAGTACTCTTTCAAACTCAAACTCTTTTCCATTTCGTATTCTTCCTATATTGGAAGAGAGAGAAAAACTCCCTCGTGTTATACTGCACCCTTCATTTCATCATCCGATTTGATATAATGCTGTAACTCTTCAGACGTTGACTTTTCGATAAACTCAATCACATCATGCGCTTGTTGCTTCGTCATTCTGGTCATGCTGCCTAGTTTGGTGTAGGTGTAAGCGACCTTCTTCACATCATCTGTTTTTAATCCCTTATCTCCACCACTTTTAAAGATTTTGTTCCGTTGCTCAGTGGACATTTTCCCTTTCCATTCCGTAACATTCGATGTCTTTGTATCTGCTGTTGTCCGATTTGCTTTCAGCTTTTCTAAGAAGTCTTTTCCTTGTTCCTCTGTTAATTCGTACAGAGGTAATTCATATAGTTTGTCGGTTTGGATATTGATTTTTTCCGGTGCTAGCTTCATAGCAGTCCAAAGATTTTTGATATTCAACAAAGTTTGATCTGTCATTTTTGCAACATCTGAAGGTTTTGTTTGGGATACTGTTTTTTCCGTCTGACTGTGCTTCTGATGTGTTTTTTGAATAGAGGAAGTACGCTGTTGTCTTCCTTTTCCGTAATTTGTCTCCTGTTGCCCTTGTGAAACTGATTGTGCGTCATCATCTTTGGAGGCTAGACCCAATGCCAAACAGAGCGAATAACGTCTCATGTAGGAGATAATCACTCCTACTTCTTGTGGTTTTTCAAAGTTCTTCACTCCAAAAGTGACTGGATCAAACTCTATATACTCACCAGATTCATGTAAGATCATGGTGTAAACCCCGCATATTTTGCCTTGTTGATCCCTTACTGTATCTTGAATGCAAGACAATCCATTTTTTAATAAATGTGGACGAGCAGTTTCAATGCATTCATCCAGTGGCGAATAATAGTAAGAATAAGCAAAGGAACCATCTTTTTTTCTAGCATCTACTTTTTTCGATTTCTTTGGAGAAGGACATGCTCCTTGAAACTTCGCTAATGCTGGTGCAATGTGCTTTAGACTCTCTGAGAACTTCATTTGCGATCCCCTTTCTTCTCATGCAAAGATGTTAGTAACTGTATCCCACTAGCGATATAGCCATAATGCTCGAATCCGATTTGTTCTCTAGGTGCTTAAAACCCAAAATCATTCGTTCTGGTATATAATCAATCTTCAGCTTCGGTGCAATGGTTAAAGCCTTGCTTTTATCGATTGGTGTTCTCATGTGTACCTCCTGTATAGAAAAGGGGCAACCGCCCCTATATGACAATGTCCTTCTGATCATCTGGTGCAAGGAGTTCATTCAATTTCTTCTGCCGATACAGCAGCAATTCTGCCTGCTTTACGATGCCGATCTCCGATGCCAAGTGAATCCCACCTTCCTCAAACAGCTCTCCATTCTCGATAAACCAGTAGTCCCAGCCGTTAGAATGCTTTTTGATGTGCCCAGCGTGCAAATCGTGGTGTACTGATCGTTCATCTTCTCGATCAGCTCATTGGCTTCCACATGCTCCGTAACATCGAAGTATGCGATTGCAGATCGTGGAACCATACGGCGTGCCTCACCCATGTCAAACTCGATATAAGAGACATCCTCATCACCCAAAACAAAGTTATATAAGTGGGTGGCTTCTTCTCCCATGACTTCCATTAAAGTCCCGTCCTTCAGACGAAACACGATCTTCTTGATGTAGGTGTAAAATTTTTCTTCCCCTTTGATATCCATGTACATCTTCATTCTCCCTTTCGATCTAGCTCCAACTGTGGTACACTAGACCTCTGTTAAGTTTTCTTAGGCTTGGTGGTGTTGCTGCACTGCCAAGTCTTTTAATTTGCCTTGTAGATTGCTAATCTGATTGCCAATCCCCATTACACAGCAGCCTTCTTGGAGCATCTTCTTCTGTACATCCTCCAAAATCTCAATCTCATGTTTCAGCTGCTTACGCTTTGCATCCCACAATGTTCTCACCTCCCCTCACAGCGGATACTTGACCGCCAGGTATTCCTTGTAATTTTTTCGTTCCTTTCTCAGCCGTTCTGCCTTTCTTTGTAACTGACGAAATTCAAAAATGTTACCCTCGTGAAACTGTGCCCATGATTCAAATCGAAAATCTATTTCCTGTTTCAACAGAGCTTCCAGATAACGATCCTCTGTATCGGTGGTCAAAAGCTTGTTATAGCTCGTGTACATCACTTCGCCCCCTTTTTCTTCTGTTGATCTTCTTTTGCAGCAACATCACGCAAATTTGTGATGTTGCCACGTTTGAGATCTTTGACTTTCGGTTTACCGTTATACACCTTGCCGACTCGTCGTTCCAACAGTCAGCTCACCTCCTTCCTATGCCGTAAATTAACTAGCAAAATCATTTGACTTTTGTACTTTCTTTTTCAGCAAATGATAAATATGGCTCTCAATATTTCGTAAACGTTTCTTCCTTTCTTCCTCAGTAATTACAGGAGCAACTATGGTGACTGTTGTATTTCCAAGATGATAAATCTTCTCCAATCTCTTCCCCTCCAATAGAACGAATATTCTGATTGCATAGAGTAGCATTTTCATGCAAAATGTTACAGAGTTGTTAATTCAGTTGTATTTTTTATAGATTGCCTTCGAAATGGACATATCCAATTCGAATCTATCTTTCATCAACATAAGATGAGCAGTATCTTCTACTATGGGCTGGCGATCTTGTAACATTTCAGGAGTCATATTCTCTTTCTTGATCGCTTTGGGTAGACCGTATTTATTTGCTACTGCTTTATTAGCAATGTTATTTGCTTTCATATAGTGGACTGGCTGAGGATTGTTCATTTGACTAATTTTCAACATCGCTTGCTTTTGGTGCTCCTTGTCTAGCATTCGAAATACTTGGAAGCCTTCTAGACCGCTTTGTTGACGAAGTTGTTTGATAACTTGATAAACCCATTTCTCAAAATCTTTTGCTTCTGGACGTTTTGATTTAAATATTGCTTTGTAAACACCAATTTCAGAAATGACAGTAGCCTCTTGGTTTCCACCAAGGGTCTCCACTATGTGGGTATCCTTTTCGTGATCTTCCAACATACGAGACACACGGAATGCATCACGATAACCAAGTACTTTCGCAACATCAGCAGCCACCGCCCACCAATCGTTTTTGATTTCAACAAAGCGGATTTCATGATCAAGCCATTTTTCAATTTTCAATGTTCGTCAACTCCTTATGCTGTTTTGTCACCCAGAAACAATTTGTTTCTATTTTGATCAAAAAAAAGGTCATCAATAGTACTTCCATAAAAATCAGCAATTTTTTTTGCTAATGAAAGCGATGGATTTCTTTCTCCTTTTTCAATGTAACCAAGCGCCTGTCTAGTTATACCAAAGTGTTGAGCTGCTCTTGTTACAGACATTTTTCCACGCATCTCTATTAATTTATGTCTCATTTTGTCACCACCCTCCGGTAACGTTTTGTTTCTGTCAACACTTTCCTAGAAACAAAACGTGCTCTTTTTTGGTAACAATAAGTTACATATAATAAAGTAAATGATTAAAGGAGAAAATCGTATGTTTAAAGATCGCTTGATTGAACTAAGAGAAAGAAAAAAATTAAGCCAATATGAGTTGGCAGACAGACTGGGACTTTCCCGAGGAAGAATTGCTAATTACGAAAGAGGGTCAAGACAACCCAAGTTTACTGTTTTAAAACAAATAGCAGATTACTTTGAAGTCTCTACGGATTATCTACTAGGAAATACAGAAGACCCAACTACTGAAGTCCAGGAGAAAGTGAGTGATGTGGATTTAGAAAAAACTTTGGAGGCATTGAAACAAAAAAAAGCTCGCTGGGGTGATCGCGAACTTTCCGATGAAGATCAAGATATGTTAGCAAACATAATTGAAGCAGTCCAAAAAAGAAGACAAAATTTATAAACACAGTTTATTTAATCTTGTTATCTCTGATTTATTCAACTCATCCTCTAATTTAAAAAATATAGAGTATAAATCGATTACACCATGTATGGTATCATTTAATCTCTTATATGTATCCTCACCTACGCTATCCGGTTCTCTCATTGGATGGCTTTTTGTGGTGCTTTTCATCCTTTCCAGAAGCTTATATGAATTACCTAGACTTTCCAAAAATAGCATCACTCCATCATTACCATGCACTGTACGACCATTAAAACTGTATTCATCACGTTCAAGTAATGTAGCTCTTTTGGAAACTTCGGAACTGAACTGTATAAAGCAGCTGCTTATATCATGTAGGAATTGTTTCGCTTGTTCTTTCCCCATATTGTTTTCCTGTGTTTCTGTTTGCATATTCTTCACCCTTTAAGTTTGTGAATGCAATGTTTGTGAATGCAATTTCTGTTAATAAGATTGTGAGTATGCTAGATATTTCTTTCTATGGTGTATTTATGTATTTTTCAGTTTCATTTATAATGTTACTTATCTTCACTATTTTTGATATTTTGTGCGCACAAAACACCAAAAACAGCTTTTTGTTATGAATTTAACTTTATAGTAAAATATTTTTGGAAAGTTGATCTTCTTCATGAATCAGGTTGATATAGGAAAAGTAATACACAAGATTCGCACCAATAAAGAGCTGAAACTGGAAGTTCTCGCTCAACAAATAGGTTGTACACATCCCACACTAAGCAGATTTGAAAGAGGAAAACTAAGTCTGGAGGATAAAAAACTTGAATTACTCCTCGATATCTTAAACATCAAACGGGAAGATATTCCATTTATCTTAAAGAACATTCACTTAGATGACGAAATTGAACTTTTTACTTTCCGATCCATTGAAGCTCAGATTAAGATTGAAGGTTTAACACCATATCAATTTAATAAAAAACTTACTTACATCAATCATGAAATCGCCAGACATTATTTGAGAGGAAAAAGATTTTTTGTAAGCAAAGACTACAAAAATGCTAGCAAAATCTATCAATCCCTTATCCTTTTAAACGAAGAAGAATACTGGCCAAACGCTAATTTAATCCCAACGGCATATGTAGACCTAGCATTTATTTCCTTAAAAGAAAATGATCATGGTAGTGCCCTTCAACTTTTGGATAAGGCACTAGAAACTTTTAATCTAGAAGGGGAACGTAGAAATACTTGGCACTCCATTCATTACAACATAGCTCACATTTATTTCGAACTAGGAAATATAGATGAAGCAGAAAAACGGTTAAACGTTATTTGGTCAGAACACTCACAAATTGAAGGATTACTGAAAATAAAGGTTTTCGAACTTAAAGCATCCATTTTAAAAGAAAGAGAATTAAAAGAGGAAGCAATAACATTCCTCCAAGAATCCATGCTTATAGCTTCTGTTCTAGAAGATCCGGATGGAATCTATTATATTTTAGTTGCTTCTGGAAAATTAGCTTATGAATTAAAACTGTATGATAAAGCAGAAAGGTGTTTTCAATCTGCTATCGATATCAAAGACAAACTGAAGAAAACCACAGCAACCAGTGCCTATCTAGCGATGAGTGATTTGTACCTATTTCAAGACGAACTGAAAAAAGCAAAAAGACATCTTGAAAAAGCTATAAAAGGTGCTAAAAAAGCGAAAGATATGCATGATTTGATCCAAGCATATATGATTCAGGGTGGCATTTACGAAAAAGAAAAAAATAAATCCGATGCCCATACCAGCTACAAAGAAGGAAGAAAATTAGCAAATCAATATGAATATGACCAATACAAACGTATCTTAAGCGAACATTTCAAACGTTGTAGTGAAGATGGAAAGGAGTGATCCTGATGGGAGATCCACATGATGGTTAGCGATAGCGATCTAGGAAACTAGATCGCTTTTTGCTTTTTTTGAGACAAATCAAGTAGGAAAATAAATACATCGAATAGAAATAAAAGACTGGGACAAACCCAGTCTTTGTGATTTACTTTTCTTTAAGATAAATTTTTTTCTTTTCTTTAGCTGTACAAGCTGGGCAAATGGGATTGCTCTCGTTTGTCTCATAATCCAGATCACATTTTGGGCACACATACTTCTTTGCCATTTTTGACCACTCCTTAAAAGTAGGTGAAAGAGTGAAAACACATGAGTCTTTTTTACGGGGATACAAACCGGCTTACCTCTGTTCTCGTAGATTTGAAGGGGATGCACTTCGACAGTTACACAATAGAAATTATCCATTTGTAATTGAATATGAATTAGAAGACTTTGACGATCCAAGTACGCTATACGACGTGGGGACATTGTTTTTTCAAAACGAACAAATGAAACAAGATTATTTACAGGCTTCCAGAGAAACAATGGATAGTACATACTTGTTAGGCGTAACACTTGGTTTTCCACCTATTGCTTGCCGATTTTTTTCTGATGCAAACGAAAATGAGAAACTTTCAAAAAAACGTGCTGGCTTCAGTTATCAAGGGTATCAATTCGCTGGAAACATCGATGATGTGGATGATATATGTGAGTGGCTGTGGGAGAATGTACAAGCTCCAATAATCGAGGTTGAGGTTGAATATAATGGAGAAATAAAAGTGATCGAACCAGCAATAGTGACCTAATTCCCTCCTCTTTGAAGGTATATCTTTGCTGTTCTTATAATCAGTTTATACCAAATTGCATGAATTGGAAAATCCTTTTTATAACGGTCTAGGAAACTAGATCGCTTTTCTTTTGTATTCAGCTTTTTTCCATGAATATCAAAGAGAAAATTACACATCCTATTGAGCGTATCAAACACTATTCTCTAGGAGAGATGTACATGTATCAGCAACAACAAGCTACACAGATAACCAACCAGTTATCTCATATCCAATCCATGGCTCGTCAACTGGAACAAGCGGAAGCACGTCGTCAACAAACGGAACAACAACAAATTGCTGAGGCTGCACATTGCAGACAACTTGCTCAACAAGTAGAACAAGCAGTTGCTCAATGTATCCAAGTTAGTAATCAATTTGCTCAAGCTCCGATTCAACAATTCCAACAATCTACTGGGTCAGCTTATGGAATGACTCAACCACAAACTTGGCAAACACAAACCCCAAATCCTTCTGTACCTTTAGTATAAAGAACAACGAAAGCCCCATCAGGGGCTTTTTTTGTTATACTATGTTTCAAACTCTATATATCCACTGGATTTATTATTATACAATAGGTGAAACAATAACTTCTTAACTTCTTCTAAACGATAATTCCTTTCTTCCTCTGTTATCAGTGGAGTTACAATATATATATCTGTTTTACCGATGTGATACATAAAACCGTCTTTATATCGTTCCTTTTGTATCTCTTGCATATTACCACCTCTTATTCCATACATATGCATAAGATGCAATAGGACTAGCCTTGAAATTTAGGAAGTGAATAGATGGAAAGAGTAGCAATGTATTTAAGAAAATCACGAGCTGATCTTGAATCGGAAATGAAAGGAGAAGGCGAAACTTTAGCAAAACATAAAAAGGCCTTACTCCAGGTAGCTAAAGAGAAAAAGCTAAACATTATTAAGATATATCAAGAGATCGTCTCTGGGGAAAGCTTGATCCATAGACCTGAGATGCTAAAACTCATGGAAGAAATAAGTAATAATGAGTATAGTGCAGTACTTTGTATGGATATGGATCGCTTGGGTCGTGGAGATATGCAAGACCAGGGCTTTATTTTGAAAACGTTTAAAAAATCCAAAACAAAGATCATTACACCACGTAAAATCTACGATTTAGATGATCAATTTGATGAAGAGTACAGCGAATTCGAAGCCTTTATGGCTAGAAAAGAATTTAACATCATCAAACGCCGGTTAGAAAATGGAAGGATACGTTCTGTTCAGGAAGGGAACTACATTGGTGCTCGTGCTCCATTTGGCTATCAAAAAACTAGAGATTTAACCCTAATTCCTGATTCAGAGACTTCTTCTATCGTTAAAATGATCTTTCAATGGTATACAAGTGATGATCCAAATGAAAGATTAGGTACTACTAATATTGCTAAAAAACTTAACGAACTAGGAATCACATCGTATACTGGCTCAAAATGGTCTAATAACGTCATTCTTCAAATTATCAAGAATCCAATATATATTGGTAAAATTAGGTGGAAAGCAGTAGAACGAGTAAAATCCACTGATCCTAATAAAAGAGTGGATGCTAGGAACAGGAAAGAAGACGAAATCATATTAGTAGATGGGAAACATGAAGGCATTATCTCTGAAGAAATATTCAAGAAAGCCCAAGACATTCGAATCAACAAAAGAAATCCTCGTTGGAAACAAACTACATCATTACAAAATCCTCTAGCAGGATTAATTATTTGTGGGGTCTGTGGTGGCACTCTAACCCTAGCAAGAGCATCCAATTCAAAGTTTAAATGGCCACATCTTGTTTGTACAAATCGAGGACGTGGTGGAAACTGCAATAAAAGTAGTCGACTAGAGCATATCGAAAGAAGAATCTTGGAGGCTCTATATGACTGGTTAGAAGAATACAAATTAAAGATTGATCCAAAAGCGTATATTGAAAAAGATACTCATACTACTATTTATGAACAAACAATAAAAAATCTAAAAATAGAAATAAATGATCTTCGAACACAACAGGATCGATTGCATGATCTTCTGGAGCGTGGAATCTATGATGAAGATACTTTTATCAGTCGCTCTCAAAAGATTACAAGTCGGTTGGATGAATTACACCATGCCTTGAATCAATCCGAAATTGATCTAGAGCTTGAAACTGACAGACAAAAAGCAAAATTAGATATCATCCCCAAAATTGAAAACATTTTAGATGTATACACCACTTTAGAAACCGCTAAAGAAAAAAACCTACTTCTTAAAACCATTATCGACAACTGCATCTATACGAAAGAAAAACATCAAAGGAACGATGAGTTTTCCATTGTCATTCATCCAAAAATTTAAAAATACCTCCTACTTTTGGAGGTATTTGTTTCATTTATCACCAAATTCAGTTATAATTAATGTACCTATAATCATATGGTTTACTTATAAACCATCGTTGCGATCATTTCTAAGTGGGCAAACTCCTCCGTACCTATATCTGTCAACAATCCTTTCACTTTGTCTGGAATGGTGTATCGTTGGTTTAAGTAACGAAGTGCAGCAGCTAATTCCCCATCGGCTCCTCCATATTGTTCAATGAGCAACTTTGCTAAATGTGGATTACATTGGCTCACTTTTACTGGATACTGTAACTTTTTTTCATATATCCACAAAAAATATCCCCACCTCGAAAAACAGACTTGTTAGAAAGCATATTCCATATGAATGCTCGGGATGATCTTCTTCAAAGTTATTTTCCAAAATAAGGAATAAATTAAACTTCTAGCAATAAGCTTTCGCCAGAACTGCACAGCGAGATTATTGTCATTTCTATTTACTCCCAGGTGGTGTTTATGGAATTTTGCTATAAAAACGACCAAATAAATGATCATTTGAAATAAATCATATTTCCCATGGCCAAGGCCCCTCATTCCAACCACAAGGATAACGATTGCTCGAGTGACCGAAGTGCATCAATGGACCATATCTCTCCTCATATTCAGAGCGTATTACTTCCCTTTCCAATGCGCAATGGTTGTATTGGGCAAGAGCGTCTGGATCACTTGGATGTGTATCCAGATAAAGGTTTAGCTCTACTAAGACAAAATCAACTTCTTGTAATTTTCGAAGTAATGCTCTCCGTTTTTCATGTTCCATCTTTGTCCCTCCAATTCTTTGGAGGATATGGACTATAAAAAATAGGCCATAGAGTTCCTTTTATCAATGCCTCATGTTTCGAATACTGCGGCAAATTAGGTGGTTGGAATCCTAAGAATTGATTGGGTGGGACCACATAATGCTTTGCAGCGGGGGGACATGGATCATCTGGACTATGACAGGGATACCATACTCGGTACTGATCTCGATATGGATTAGGTTTGCGTTTTGTCAACACAACTCCTCCTACATAAAAGTCTTATCACCATCTTATGTATAAAAGTAGAAAAAAGAAGAAATTTTCGACATGCACGAAAATGTGTAGAAACACGAGAAAAAGACAATAAAAGCTAAGTAATCCCCTTTAGAAATTTCTCCAAAGGGGACTGGTGTGAAATAATTACCTATTAAAAAGTCGTTTCGATAATGGCTTCCTTTTTCGCAATCCCATAAGACCGAAATACAAAGGTTAACGCTACAAATCCGAGCAAAGCTAATCCGAGGAAATAGAAAAGGGATGATATACCCAAATACTGCATCAAGGTTCCCCCTAAATATGGCCCGATAATACTCCCTACACTATAATGCATGGAACACAATGCACTGCCCTTTGGTAATAAATGAGCGGGCAAAATATCATCCATAAAAGCTAGTCCTAAAGAGAATAACGACCCTACAAAACCCCCTGATAGACCGAGAATGAAAAATAAACCAATAAAACTATCTCCTACCAAAGGAACAAATAACATACCAAATCCACCTAAGAAACATAAAATGCGAAGAAGATTTTTTCTTCCAATCTTATCACCCAACATGCCTAATGGTAATTGAAACACAAGACTTCCCCAAATAAAAGCAGTGATCAAGAGAGAAATTTCACCTTTTGACAACCCTAGTTTCAAGCCATACACTGGAAAATTACCTGATAACGCGACTTCTAATATCCCATACAACAACATAGGGATCATCGCCAAAAACCCCATTTTGTAGACAATTTTATAAGAAGTAGATACTTCCTGTTGATTATCATTTGTTTTAGCAAAGTTAGCATACCCTTTGGTCAGACGAAAGCTGACAATCAAACTGACGACAAGCATAATGATCAATATGACGAATGGAATCAAATAACCATGAGCAGTCATGTTCAATCCCAATGGACCGATTCCAAATCCAAGTCCATACATCAAACCAAATTGGGAAAGTCTTTTTCCTTTGTGTGCCGGATCGACGGTAGCAATCAACCACACTTGACAAGATAAAAGAGCAATGTTGTTCCCTATTCCGACGAAAAAACGTAAGGCTGACCACCACCAAATCCCATACGTAAAAGGAAAGAGAGCAAAAGATATCAATAAAATGGAGGTCCCTACAACAATGGTGTTGCGATATCCCCACCTCGATATCAGTTTTGAATAAAACATCATCGAAAACAGCATACCGACGTAGAGCATCGCAGCACTGAATCCATTAATACTAGGAGCCAAATGCATTTGCTCCAACATCGTAGAAATAACTGGAATCAAAAACCCCTGCGTAATTCCAAAAATCATTACAAGAAATAAAAAAGTATAAAAGCGAGTTGTCGACCATTTATCAACACTTGTTTGCATCTAATGATTCACCTCTTTATATTTACACACGAACACCCTCACCAGCACTTGGCGAGGGACTTTATTCATATCGTATCAAGGATGTACAAGAAAAAGCTAATACATATTTATCCTTTTTTAAATTAAAAAATATAATGCACTTTTGATTGTTGTTTCTAGATCGTGCTGAGGAGTTACAGCATGTAGTCTTGCCAAATGATCCAAATAACGCATCTTTTCAGAAGATTCAGGATAACCAAATACGACTTTTCCGGATTTAATCCAATATCCAAATTCCACATTTGTCGTGAAACCAGGTAAATGAACTAAATTTCTCGGAATCCAAAATAAAATACAATCTGCTTTTTCTAAGCCGCTTAACTCCCAGTTTACTTGATCATCATAATCATGTTTAAATTCACCACTACGTGGTTCAGGAATAAAAACAAATCCATCGAACTTCAATCTTTTTAAAATTTCTACAGCCAATGGTCTCCAAGAGTCAACTTTTTGAGATCTTGGTGTGGGACCGGCTAAAAATATACTTTTTGTTACTTGCTTTGGAAATGGTTCTGGTGCATATAGCAAATTCAATGTTTTCACATCCACTCTATGACATATTTTCACTATACACGAAAAAACGCCTTCTCCATGACGAGAAGGCTGTTACGCTATTATTTAAAACGATTCACGTATCACCAATTCATTTAAAGACAACCGGGAGGATGGTCTTGCAGGTTGTGCTGCTTTTCCAATGGATACAAGCAAAACAGGAAAATAACGTTCAGGCACGTTAAATTCTCGTATCAGTTTATCTGGATTAAACCCACCCATCGGACAAGAATCATACCCCATTGATTTAGCGGTCAACATTAATTGCATCGCAGTTAATCCACAGTTTAGAGTTGAATCCATTTGAGCTCGTATTTTATCAGCATACGCTCCTTCGATTTGTGACACCAAATTATCCCTGAGTTCTCTTGTCATAATGCCTTGTTCTACTGCGTCTCCATAAATTTGATGGGCAGTCCGATAAGCTTCTAAATCTCCTAAAATCGCTACGACAATGGATGCTTCTACTACTTGTTTTTGTCCATAGGCAACAGAAAGCATTTTTTGTTTTTGTTCAGGTTTGGAAATTACAAGATATCTCCATTGTTGCAAATTCCAAGAGGAAGGAGCTGAAGAGGCGAGGGTTAATAATTCATTGATTTCCTCTTCCGCCATTACGTGAGTAGCATCATAACTTTTAACACTGCCGCGACTAACCATGATTTCTTTTAGCACATCGTACTGAGTAGAAGTCACCATTAAAAACACACCTTATCCCTTTATATTTTTAATACTCAACTCGTTCCATTGATTTCATCCACATCTGAAATGGGGATAGCTTATCCGGAGGAGATAGCTTCTCCATATTAATTTTTCTTTGCTCATAAGAAATGGCTAATTCATCGTAAATAAATTGGTCGTCAAATCCTGCTGTAGCCGCCTCCTGCTTTGTACAAGCAAAGTAGACTTTTTTTGGCCTCGCCCAATAAATTGCCCCAAAGCACATAGGACAGGGTTCACAACTCGTATAAATAATACAATCTTCTAATTGAAAATGTTGAAGATTTTTACAAGCGTCGCGAATTGCCCCCATTTCTGCATGCGCAGTGGGGTCATTATGAGTTGTTACTTGATTTACCCCTTGACCGATAATCGCTCCATCTTTAACTACAATAGCCCCAAATGGTCCGCCTTGATTGTTTTTGACATTATCGACAGCCAATTGAATAGCTTTTTGCAAAAAATCTTGATGCGTCATGCTTCTCACCTACTTTATCAAATACAAATTAGAGGAGGAATAAGAAAGTGAGTCGTTATTTTGACTGGCTGCATTCTACTGTGATCACCGAAGAGGAAAGAGCTGAATTACAAAATTATTCCTTTAAAGAACAACACGAATTTAAAAAGAAACTTTCCTTTGGAACAGCAGGTATAAGAAACGCAATAGGAATAGGACCGCATCGCTTAAACCGATTTACCATTCGCCAAGTAACGGAAGCATTTTATCGTTATTTAGCAGCTACCCATCCTTCAAATTTGCACCGAGGTATCACTATAGCTTATGATAATCGACATTGCTCCAGACTATTTGCTGAGGAGGCTGCTTGTTTATTCGCCTATCATCAGGTTCCAGTCTATCTCTATTCTCATATATGCCCTACCCCTATGCTATCCTATGCTATCCGTCATCTTCAAGCCATCGGAGGAATTATGATCACAGCTAGTCATAATCCACCATCTGATAACGGCTTCAAAGTATATGGAAAAGACGGAGCACAATTATTACCAGCTTGTGCGAAATTAATCGAGCAACACATGGATGCTATAGCAGATGTTCTTACCATTCCCACCCTATCCTATGTGCATGCACAACAGATTGGAAAAATAAGAGAAGTTCCTAAAGCTATCGATCAAGCATACTACCAGGCTGTACAATCCCTCACATCATGTTGTTCTAGCGATCAACATCTGAGCGTCGTCTACACTCCCTTACATGGAACTGGTCAAATAGCACTCCCATCCTTACTCCAAAACTTAAGATTTATCTCCACCAACCTCGTAACCGAACAAGAAAAAGCCCACCCCGACTTCCCTACTGTTTCTTCTCCTAATCCAGAAGATGAAGCCGCTTTTACCTTGGCAAAAAAAGCTGCCCGAAATGTTAATGCCGATGTGATCTTGGCAACAGATCCAGATGCAGACCGGGTCGGCATAATGATACCATATCAAGAGGATTACATACACCTGACCGGAAACCAAATTGGTACTCTATTGTTATATTATTTACTTACGGTAAAGCAAAAAAAAGGCACTGTTTACTCTACCATTGTCAGCACAAGTTTGACACAAAAAATCGCCCATCACCATGGAAGAAAAGCTGCCCAAACATTGACCGGCTTTAAATATATAGCAGAACAAATTGAAAAAAATCAAGATTTATTGCTTGGATTTGAGGAGAGTTATGGGTATCTCCTAGCAGATTTTGTCCGAGATAAAGACGGGATTCAAACATCATTTTACCTATGTCATGTTGTCGCCCACTATAAAAAACAAGGAAAAACCCTCTTAGATGTATTGGATGACATATATCGACAATATGGCTACCATGTTAGCAAAGTTATCTCTCTTCCAAACATAACAAAAGGGGATATTATCGATGATTTCTTCACCATTTGGAATAATGCAAAGGAAAAACTTGATTATCGAACAGGATTAGATCCATTACCAAAAGCGGAAGTTGGTAAAGTTTGGTTGGCTGATGGTAGTTGGATCGCTATTCGTCCTTCGGGCACAGAACCAAAGGTCAAAATCTATATGGAAGCTGTGGGGAAAAACCAAAAAGAGGCAAAACAAAAAGTGCTGGATATCTGTGATGCAATCAAGCAGAATTTTAAATGAAAAAGGAACTCCTGTACTTCGAGTTCCTTAACAAACCTAACCTGCACTTGCAGGTACATTTTTTTTCTTTTTCTTAAGGATAAACCATTCAACGATGATCACATGTAATCCAATCGCTAACCAAACTCCAGTTTCTAATAACCCATCAAAAACAGTTGGAGTAGCTGCAACATCACTAGATACATTTCGCAATAATAGGACTGGCACTAAAAATGGATGCAATACTATTACTTATATTTTCAGCGACACCAAAAAACGATTTTCTCCCATATCTGTCGTATCTTCTCCTTAGCAGTCACTCCCTCGATAGTATGATCTAAGGCACTCACCTGTTGTCCGATTTTCCACTTTCGATCTTCTCGCTTCCAATTGGGAAACGATCTCTTCAAAGGTGTCTGCCAGTCCTTCTAAATCCTTAATATTCTTCACACTATTTTCTATTTCCGATTTTTCTTGTTCATCTTGATACTTACACATCTCAAAGTGAAATTCAGGAGCAAAGGAAGTAGATGGCCGGTTCTCCAATTTGCCTTTATGACCAAGATTTCTTGTCAGCAGCCAATGGTATCTGTCTCGCCCATTGTTTGGATCATGCACCACTGCAATGTAATTGGTTGCAAAATCACTTATATTTTTTATGATTTTGATGTCATCCCCAATTTGAAGAGATAAACCATTATCTTCAAAGTCTTGATCTTTGATTTCTTTCTTTTGGGCATTTTTCAATTCATCATGAAAAATTGGAACGTTCCCTTCTGGTACTAACTCAATCTCCACTTTTCCATAAGTGGAACTCTCTTCGATACACCGACTAAACACAAAGACAAAACGATCCATAGTAGAGGATTGATCCTTCTTTACCCGATTTACATTGAGTTTAACGATATATTTTTCATAAGAGCAAGCTGGAAACTCCAAAAATTTCACTATACCCCTCCTGAAAATGTAAAATCCCTTACAACCTAATTTTATTATTTTTCACAATAATAGTAAATATTATTCTCTTATGATTAGAGAATATTTCTATTTTTCTATATAAGAGAATCAGTTTCTTGTCCCAAATTACCAAACCTCGTCGATGAAGGACTAAATATTCGTATTTTCCCTATACTAGTAATATATCTACTTATTTAAAGGAGTACCTCAATGCAAAATAAGAAGTGGAAACTGCTTTTCTTATTTGTTATCCTCTCGCTTCTCACCGGCTGCATCCAAGGGAATTTACATGTAACGATAAACAAAGATGGTTCTGGAATCTATCAGTGGAAAGTGTTAACAAATGCCAAAGCACAAAGGTATATACGTCATATCACAACCCTCTATTCAAGCAAAGGATATGAAGCTAAGTTTATACGCGAAAAAAATCAAGTTGGCTTTATAGCCACAAAACCAGTTAAAAATATTGCAAAAGAACCACTAAACAAAGAAATAAATGCTGCTATCCCCACAGAGCTAATACCAAACGGCGGCCAATCAAAAGCGGTTCTTTCCACAAAAACTACCTTTCAACCGATCAAGGAATTAAGCATTAAAAGTAGTTTTTGGAAGACAACCCTGCTCTATCAAACACAAGTTAATATGCAGAAAAACATTTCGAATTTACTAGGACCTTTTGCTCCTTATTTGAGTGATTTGTTGGATCGGCTCAAATTCCGTTTTCTCCTGACTTTACCAATCGCTCCTACGAAACAAAATGCCAATGCGGTGAGTAAAGATGGAAAAACATTGTCTTGGAATCTCAAACTTGGACAAAACAACCCTATCGTTTTGGGTATCGATGTTCCAACACCTATCCTCTTATTGCTTGCAGCGGGTAATAACTTAACACAATATGTCCCTGATTTTTGGACACTCACAATAGAGTGGATACTACTGATCCTAGCAAGCCTTGGTATTATCATTTACTTGATTCGTATCCTGTTTCGCATAAGAAAACCTACCTAGTCGTTTATGGACATGGTAGGTTTCTTTATCTACATGGAATCTCTTTTTTCATCCCGATAACAACAGTAGCATCTAACTCTTCACTGGTTACGATTTGCGGAAGCAACCCATTCTGTATAAAAAGCTCAGCCGTTTTCAAGGCTTGCTGCTCACTTGTTTCAACGAATAGATATCCATTTGGAGCGAGCCACAGCGATGCGGCTGAGGCTACTCGCTGCTGGATATCTAAACCATCTTTTCCTCCATCGAGTGCCATCCGTGCTTCATACTCACGAGCTTCTGTAGGTAGAAACGCAATTGCATTTGTCGGCACATAGGGGGTATTGGCGAGCAAAATGTTCACCCTGCCTTGTAAATAATCTGGCAGTGGTGAAAATAGATCGCCTTCATACACCTTACCTCCTCTAGCAGAGATATTTTTCCTAGCACATTGCACTGCTTTTGCATCCAAATCTGAAGCGTACAACTGATAATTCTCTAAAGACGCAGTTACCGCAATGCCTAATGCACCTGATCCACAACATAAATCTAGTATGGTATCCCCGCTCTTTGCAAGTTTTACAGCTTGTTCTACCAGAAATTCGGTTCTTTTTCGCGGTACAAAAACACCATTATCAACTGCAATTCGATGACCGTAAAACTCACTCCATCCAACAACATGCTCAATTGGCCATCCAGAAACTCTCTGTTGTACCATTTTGGTAAGCCCAGATTCATCCTGTGCTGTTTCAAGTAACAACTGAGCTTCTTCCTCTGCAAATACACATCCTGCATTCCGAAGCTGTGCTACTACAGAAGAAAATAGCGAGACTCTCCTCTTATCTTCCAAACTCCCATCATATAATTTATTCTTTTCTGTGGAATCTAAAGACACTTCAACACCTCAACTTTTATCTTAACTTTAAGGGTTTGTTGCGAAAATTATGATGCTGCCAATCCATTCGATAATCATAGCATATATGTTGCAATATCAACGAAACAAGAACATATGAATACAATCACCGTTATCATACTTGCTTGTAACACGGTGACATTAGCTAGCGGCCGCAAAGCAAAGAATAAAATTATCATTTCCCAGATGAAAGCGAGCTCTATTTGATCCAGTACGGCTGTTACCACACCAGATGAAGGAATCCAATAACTCAATGCAGTAACTTGAGGACCTTGGATTTGAGGGTCTACTAACAAACTGACTAGAAAAGTGATAGGTTCTAAAATAAGCGAAATATAAAGAGTTAGGATAAACACATATCGAAAAGAAACTGTTTTTTTAACTAGTTTTGTTATGCCCCAAATAACAAATGCTTCTATAAGAAGATATAGCGTTATTACGAACAACATGAATACACTCAAAAAAACTGCAAAAAAAACGGAAACTACTTCGATCGAATCACCAGGTTCCAGTAAAGTTGGGTCTAAATAGGGCTGTGCATATCCAAAAATTGCTCCTAAAACAACGATAGACATACACAGAAATAACAAAGGTAACTTATAACTCGGATTTTCCTTTATCCGTTCAACAGCTTGCGCTGGATGGTATAATATCAAAATACCAGTTGGAACCGTTATTTTTTTCAAAAAAAGCACCCTTTTCTTTATAAAAATAAGAATAATATTAACAATTCATTATAATACAAAAAGAGTGGGAAACCTATGAAAAAAACCGATGAGTTCGGCAATCGTATGAAAGCTTATGAATTTGCATATCGTAGTTACTTACCTAAACGCTTACCTGTATTGCTCCGAATCGATGGCTGTCACTTCCATAGCTATACCAAAAAACTAGACAAGCCATTTGATGAACGACTTGTCCAAGCATTTTGGGAAACAGGGCAATTTTTAGCAAGTGAAATAATGGGTTGTAAACTCATCTATCACCAAAGTGATGAAATCTCCCTCCTCCTGACAAACAATGACAAACTTACGACAGAAGCATGGTTTGATAACAACCTGCAAAAAATCACTTCTGTTGCCGCATCTCTGGCGACAGCAAAATTTAATGATGTGATCAAGAAGATTTTAGCCGACCAGAATCTTGCCACCTTTGATTGTAGAGCTTGGATATTGCCTTCAGATGAAGTCGTCAATTATTTTTTGTGGAGACAATTGGATGCAGCTAAAAACAGCGTTTCCATGGTTGCTCAAAGTCATTTTTCTGCTAAACAACTGCATGGTCTCAGTGGAAAACAGATGCAGGAAAAACTGATGATGGAAAAAGAAATAAACTGGAATGACCTGCCGGTTTGGCAAAAACGAGGGGTATGTATAACAAAGCAGTCTTATCAAAAAGATAATGCTATCCGTCACCGCTGGGTGGTAGATAAGGAAATACCGATCTTCTCGCAAGACAGAGGATATATCGAACAATATGTGTATCCAAAGGATGAGTAGGTACTCAAATGGAAGCAATTATATTGATGGGATTACAAGGATCAGGAAAATCAACTTTTGTAAAAGACTATTTTTTTCGGACTCACATTCGTATTAATTTAGATATGTTGAAAACGAGATATCGGGAAAATTACTTAGTGGATGCTTGTCTACATGCAAAACAGCCATTTGTTGTAGATAATACCAATCCAACAGTAAAAGATCGGCTCCGTTATATTCCAAAAGCAAAACAACATGACTTTCGAGTGATCGGTTACTTCTTTCCTCCTGATATCGAAGCATCCATAGTTCGTAACCAAGCAAGAGATAAAACAGAACAAGTCCCGATCGTTGCAATCAAAAGTACCTGTAAGATATGGGAACCTCCAAGTTACTCCGAAGGATTTGATCAAATTTATCAAGTAAAGATTCAAGACTCTCAGTTTTATGAGGAAATCCTGAAACATCATATGCCATAATGGACGACGCGCTACGACTTTCCACATAATGTAGAGCCGTAGCACGTCTGTGATCACGAGTGAACTACCTCACCATCACTCGCCCGAGTCCTCCCCGAGCACTGTCCGCGTCATGTCGGACGTCGACTCAGCCAGAGCCTTCTGGTCCGGTGTGGAGGTCTCGTTTCCCAGAACGACGTGAGAATCGATCTGACCTCGGGTCAGATTCTCACGCTCTGCCGGAGTGAGCGATTCGGTCATCTGTTTTCCTCTTTTTCTCTCGCAAACCAACTTGGAGTTGAGCTCATATGGGTTCAACTCCTATTAGTATAACAACTAAATTTTCTCTTGTGCAAAATATCAAAAAAATATTATTTTGCACATTCATTCCTGCCTCTACCACTTGAAAATCGCCTACTATCATTTCCCTGCCATCCTTTTTTCTTATATTCTTCAGGTTTTATCCATTCATTTATCGAGAAATCTTATGGTCAGTTGTTTTCGATAGCCCCATTATCTTATGAATACTTGTAATATAGATCTAAATATGAACTTCTCTCCTGAAAAAATTGTAGTCCCAAACACTGCACACCTGTGCATGTTTGGGACTAGATAGAACCTCCTATCAGACATTCGAGTTTACTTGAGTTTTCTATCTCTTCCTAAGTAACCTCTTCACGCCTCTCTTCTCTATACAAGTCTCAGTGATGATTACAACGATGCCTATGCTCATTTTCCTCTGATCCGTGTCCATGTCCAGAGCAATCATGACTGGCATATACCGGATACTGAATACGGATACCATTCATATGGAAGGTCTTTCCTTGAAGTGCGGCTTTGTGAAGACCCCATGATGACTTAATCATTTTCTTTCCCAACCACAAGCTGAGAAGCGGGTCAACATACTGGACAAACTGGAAATCATGTCCGAACTTCCATACCACCAGTTGCCCCACGATGACAAACATAGAGTCTTGGAGATCATACTTCACATGTAGAAAAACGCCCTTCAGGTTCTCTTGCGATTTAGTGGCAATGATGACCAACAGACTGACGAGATTGACCATCAGTCCGATCACTGCAACACTGAAGGATACTTCCACATGTACTTCTTGTGGATAAGCCAAACGTCGCAAGGCTAGACAGATGGAACCGATTGATGCCACGAAGAGGAACAGAGCGCTGGCGAAGTCCCCGATCATCCAGAGGATGGAAGAATTTGCCTGCTTCAACCTACTGGTGACAGAAGGATAACACTTCTTAAGCCACTTCGGTGTTTGGGTACCCCAAATAGCAATGGAGAGTACCAACCAATATGTTAGTTGACTCGAACCGTCAACCAACATATGGATAGCATCACTCATAACGCTAGATGAATGTGAGCTGATACTGCCTACAAATTGGACCAGAAATCCAATGAGCAACAGGATGAGGAGAACTCCTGTGATCTTACGACTACGACGTGGGTCACGAGACTCGACTAGATGCTTATGCATGATTCTTTCTTCCGTTAGTAGGTTCTACCGAACAACATTTTGCTCTGGGCAGGCTATTGCTTGTATTTCACCCAAAGAGCATCGCTTCATTCCTATAAATAGGAATGAATATGATTTAAATGTCCGCTCAAGCGTATATTTGTGCAATTAAAATGTCAAAAAGCAAATAATCTTTTCTATTAAATCGTAATCATTATTGTTTTTAAATCCTCTTCTGTTCTCTATTATTTTGCAAATCGCTTATTCCCTCATCTTAAAACCGCTGATAAACATAAGAATCTTTTAAAGCCGGTACTTTTTTATAATTTTTTATTTTCAATCCAGGTACATCCCCAGATTCATTTTTCATTAATTCAAATGTCCCTTCGAGTTGAAACCATTGGTCTTTTTGAAACAGATTGCTTTCTGGAGTATCAATCAAAAATCCAACAACACCTGCATCTGCCACACAGCAAGTAATCGCTAAACGAGCTATCACAAATTGATCCGTTTTCAATCCTTCTTCCCGATATACAAAGCCAATGGTGCGAATCTTTTTCCCGATAAACTGTTCCGGATACATCATCAACACATTGGACACATCGATATAATTTTCACTGGTCAAAATGATGACAGGCAGTTTCTTTAATTCAGCAGCTTTCTTTTTATATGGAAGCTCCCACTCTTCTTCCGTTAGTTCTTGAGGAGCATCTGTGGACTGATTTGGATAAGGATTCGCCCTTTTCACTTGGTTTGGAACATATGTATACATTTTGTTATCTGCTAAACTCGTTTCGGCTGGTTTACTAGGAAAAAAGAGAAAAAATAGGATGGGTAAACAAACCATCACATAACCCCATATCCCTACTGGGTGGACTGCTCGTTTTCCAACGTTTTTTAGTTGAACCAAACCAAGTGTAAGCAAAAATAAAACACTGATAACACTTAAGTATTGCAGACGAGGATTAATAAAATAATCGAGATCATGAGATATGATCAAGTAAGATAAAACCAAAGCAAACCCAAACAAAATAATGATGCGGAACAATGCTGCCATGTTCCCCCTCCTTTCGACTATAAAAACACCACAACAGATATAATCGTCAACAAAGTAGTCCCACCCCAAAAAAACCAAATGACCGCAGGTCGAAAACTACCGCTCATCATCAACAGATTTTTCAAATCCATTATCGGTCCATAGACGAGGAACGCAAAGAGAGGTGCAGCACCGACCGCACTACGAAAAGAAGCAGCGATAAACGCATCAGAAGAAGAACAAATGGATAAACCAAAAGCAATTCCCATCAATAAAAGAATCGATATGCCCTCATACTTTGCTGCCGCTTGAATGGCAGAAAAGCCAATAAAAGTTTGAAAACAAGCTGCTAAAAAAGCTCCTAAAACAAAATACTTCCCCGTATTTAAAAACTCAAAAATGGAGTGATGTAAGGCATGTTCCACGCTTTCTTTCCAATTCTTCGTATAAGAATGCTCATGCCCCTCATGATCAGTCGTACAACAAGCTTCATGTATATGGTCGCAACTATTGGGAATTTCCTTTAAAACAGGAGTATTCCGAAAAAACAAATAAAACAATCCCCCCATAACAATCGCAATACCTGCTCCCATAGCTACTCGAACGATCGTTATACTCCAATCGTTTCCAAATGCTATATAAGTAGAGAAGATCGTAACCGGATTCACGATGGGTGCTGCCAATAAAAACGTAAATGCAGTATATACAGGCAATTTTTTCTCTATTAGACGTCTAGCAATCGGCACAATTCCACACTCACAGACCGGCAGCACAAAACCTAATACAATCGCCATCGGAATCGATAGAAATGGATTTTTGGGAACCCATCTCCACAATCCGTTTTCATTAACAAATTCATGAATAAAACTTGAGATAAACACGCCAAATAAAATAAACGGCAATCCTTCTAAAAAAATACTTAGGAAAATAGTAGATAAACTAAGTAACTGCGGATTTTTTGTAAAAGAAGTCAAGAATCGGATATCCCATTCAAAAGCTAAAAATTGATCAGAACTAAAAAAGAGAAGAAAGCTTGCTAAAACAAAGACAAGCAAAATCTCTACATAGTAATTTTTAAGTAAACGAAGCATGATATTTCCAACTCACTCCTCATTCCATTCCCTTCTTCTCCGCTATCAAACGACCAAGAAGATGCAAAATTTTCTCTATCCCACTACTTATATCGTAATTATTCTTTTTTGTAAATGTGATCATCCTAGATCACCCTATTGAAATAGAAAAAATAGAAGATGCCCAAAGAGCTAAATTATAAGCATAAAGCTAATCACTACGGGAAATTATAAATGATTTTATATTTTTTATAAATATTAATAGACACAAAGTAGTCAAATCGATATAATGAAAATCGCAGAGAGTTAAATAATAATAATTACGATTTAACGAGAGAGGTGCACATGAAATTGAGAAAAGGCGTTGTTTTTGGGTTTCTATTCATTCTACTCGGGTCACTCGTTGGTTGTACCAACAGCCATGCTGATCATCCCACGAAATCCGAGCAAAAAGAGAATCGTAAATTAGTAATTTACACAAGTATGTATCCTTTAGCTTTCTTCGCAAAAGAAATAGGAGGAACACAGGTAACCGTTCACAACCTCACACCGCCAGGGGTAGAACCACATGATTATGAACCTACACAAAAAGACCTCATTCAACTTAATCAAGCTGATATGCTTATCTATAACGGTGCAGGCTTAGAAGGCTGGATTGATCGAGTACGATCCAATTTAGACAGCCAACAAACGATGATCGTCGAATCAACGAAAAATATTGCTCTGTATGATAGTACAGAACAAGAAGAAGGTCACATTCATGAAAGCAACGCTATAAACAAGGACCCTCATGTTTGGTTAGACCCCATACTCGCCAAAAAACAAGCGGAAAATATCAAGCAGGCTTTGATCCAAAAAGATCCACAACATCAAGCACTGTATGAACAAAACTATAAGAAACTCGCTAAACGTTTTGACCAATTAGATCAGTCTTATCAGTCTGTTTTGGCTCAGGCAAAAAACAAAAATGTAATCACATCCCATGCTGCTTTTCACTATTTGACAGAGCGTTATGGTCTAAAGCAGATTGCTATTTCTGGCATATCACCTGATGAAGAGCCAAGTCCCAAAAAGTTGAAAGAAATTATCCAATATGCAGAACAAAAGAAGATACATTACATCTTTTTTGAAAAATTAGTCAATCCAAAAGTAGCACAGACAGTAACAAATGAAATCCATGCCAAAGCGCTGATACTAGACCCTATAGAAGGATTAACAACAGATGAACTGAAAAAGGGAGAAGATTATTTTTCGATTTCAAGGCACAATCTACAAAATCTCCAGACTGCCTTGCAATAGGAGACAAATCAGGTATGATCGCTGCCAATATTCCTACTATTGGTTAGCATATTAATCAATGGGCAACTAACCTAGAGGAAACAAAGATGAGGGATGAATAAACCTTGCCACATAGGAGGAAAATCATTTCTTCATAAAGAGAAAAAAAGTACGCCGGTTCTCAGAAAACCGGCGTACCCACATTTACTTAATGGACTTATCCTAAAACGACCTGATCTAGTTTTAGTTTCCTAAGTAAATCATTCATTTCTTCAGATCTTTCCTTCTCTGCTATTGATAGATAGTGATCTCTCAATGTTTCTAAAGCTAGCTGTCTCACTTGATTATCTTTTGCATCAAGACCTCTCTTTACATACTCTATACCTTTTTCTATATCTACATTCTTTACTAAATATTTTTGCCCTGCATTTTTCAGGTACGCGATCCCCAAATCCACTTCGACAGCGCTTACATTCTCATTAGGAAATTTATTCAGAATATACTCATGGATCAAGATGACTTGCCAGTTGTTCCCTTTCTCTTTTACAAATTGAGCGAAAGCGACAAATTCCTCAAAAGTACGTGGGTTTGGTACCGAATTAAACCAGTAACGATAATTGAAACGAAGGATGTAGTAAAATGCTACACATAAAATGACTAAGTAAGCAGAAGAAATTATCGAGACATTGACAGAGTTCTCACTATACTCCATAACTGCTTTGTAAGCCATATAGAAAATGCAGCTAGGTACAGCAAGTAAAAAGATTAGAAGCCCATATGGGTATAAATACCAACGATTTGGCAGACCTGGATAGTTTGGAAGTCCATTTGGCAATATACGCGATAGTTGTTTATCAATTTTTCTTTCCATCTCGACACCCCATATCTTTGAAAACGGATTCATACAACAATAACAAGTATTAGCAAAATTAATTACTATTATTTTAGCAGATAAATTCTTATTAGGAAATAAAAAAGACACATTTTTGTCACTTTTATTTTCCTATAATAATTTTCCCTCCCACCGAAGCGGGAGGGAGGCGACAGCAAGATCCTAAGATCACTCGCTATCCTGTTGAAGGTCAGCGGCTGGCATTGTTTTCCTCTAGAGAAGGAAGAGAAGAATGACCACGAGAGCCACCTTCATCAACGTCCTCCTGCGGTATGCGGCGATGACAGACCGCGCCCTTCCCATTTCCCCATACACAGTGGGAGGAATTTCCACCGTCCAAGGAACAGTCTCTGGTCCCTGAAACCATCCCCCTTGGGAATGGTGATCCGAATTGAGAACAAGAGGTGTCACCTTCCTGTGATTGATCAACCCAGCAAGACCAATCACCGTTGTTCGACCAAAAACCTCGTGATAGATTTCGGTAGAGAAGACTTTGGAGACACGCTGTCCTGTCTCTTCCCATGTTTCACGGGTTCCCGCTTCGACCTTGGTCTCTCCAGGCTCAACACCTCCACCAGGAAATTCCCAATCGTCCATCCTCTTCCCGACCGTTTTCAGCATCAGGATTTCGAGATGACGGGGAAGGTAGAACCAGTACCAAAACCTCCACACACAGACCGCGATCCATACAGCCACGCGTTGCCGCTTCTTCTTCCCCATAGCAGGGGCTCCTTATCCACTAGCATGGGTCGGCTTTCCAATAGTTTATCATATTCCTATTTTTATGACTTCCTAGCAGAGATCCTTTTTTGTGACTTGTCTGGAATTCCATATCTTTTGACTAGCAGTGTATATCCTTCCACTCCTTTCAAATATTCGTTTACTACCTTCAACTTGAACGTTGCTTCATATGTTTTCTTCATAGAAAATGCACCCCCTGTGAAGTTAGATTTGTTGGTCTAACTTTTGGGGTGCACAACAGTATAAGCTTACAAGATTTTTTTCATTACTATATAGTTACTTCTACTCTTTGTCTTCTATCCTCTTTAATCTCATGGACAATTGAGCGAAGCTTTGCAATGTCTCCATAAGGTATGTCTATGGAACCTAATCCTTCCGCTAACCTACTAAGACAGACTGGTAAACCGACCGCTTTTTCGTGTTGGTATGTATTAAAAAGCCATTGAATCTCTTCTACAACAAAATCAATGTGAGAGGAAAAGAAGAAACCTGCCCACTCTACTCCAATTTTTTCTCGCCTTTCAATCTCTGGATAATGACCAAGTTTGTCTTCTAAAGCTCTCATTTCGGCGAAATATTCAATACTTCTTTTTGGGAAACCAAGTGTTTCTCCGATAATCATATGAAAATCATAGGTTCCCCATTTTACACCTTTCATTCTCTTTTGATATTCTTTTTTTTGTTTTTCGGTTTGAAAAAACATAAATACGTTTTCTTGGTCTATATAAGATTTCAAGTGAGGATAGCTTGTTGGTATGAGCTTAAAAAGTTCGTTAGTTGGCTCAATCAATATTGAAGGTTTGTATCCATCCAAAAAGGCATAATGTTCCCTTTTTCTCATAAAAAAGACCACTCCATATCTTTTAACTTCTTGTTGAAGTCATTTTATATGAAAGTGGTCTGTCATAAGTGAGCAAGTTTTGTCGATATCTATAATTTAACAGACATGGTCACAACGAACACATTTCCATTCCCCTCTATCCCAAACCATCTGGTCATTCTTACCACATACAGGGCAGGCATTTGGTTTTGGAGCCTTCTTCCATCGAACCCATTTAAAAATACTCATAAAGTTCACCCCCTCATAACCAATAACATTTTATTGTGTTTACATTACATTCTGAATATTGCAATATTACATTTTATTTACATTCAGAAATAAAATGTAATATCTGTTATTATGAATTCATTGAATTTAGATATGGTAGGGGTGTTATTTTTGATAGAAAGTATTTTGAGTTGACGATTTATATAAGTATGTTCCGATGTTGAAGTGAAAAGTTGAAAATATTTTTGTTGGTTCGTTTATTATTAGGTCGCACCATATGTTTTAGTTGGCTTGTGACATCTACTGTCTGATTTCGAGAAATCATCTTTTCATGTTACCTTTAAATAGAGGAAATTCGACTTTTATAATCTTTTTTATTTAAAAATAAAAGATGTCACATACCCTCTAATTCTGCCTTTATTTTCTCAAGGTCAATTTCATTGTTATTTACATTCACTTCAACCTTATCAGCACCTTTATAAAGTCCATGAGTTTCTAATATAAGCCTTCCAGCCTGTGCATTTCTATCTTCAACTGCTGCTTTAATCATTGCATCAATTACCTCAGAAACTTTGTGTTTGGTATTATTGACAATCATCTTATTCATTGTTTGAGCAAACAGTGGTTTTTCCATCCATCGATATAACTGCCTTCTGCTAATTCCAACCTCTTCTGCTGTATCAGCTACGCTCTTTCCAGATAAAAGCAATGTCATTGTAGTCATATGTCTTTCTTCAAGTCGTTCATCAAAACACCCCCTCTCTGTTGATTTAAACCCCTAACTCTGATATTTTTAATAAGATAAGTTAGTGATTTCTAGCATCGGAGACTTCTATGCCTTACCGCCGTTCCAAGCTCAATCCCGTTGTCCGAGTGAGGAACCTTCCCACTCATCGATACAGGGTCGTGACAGTAGGCGACGAGTACTGTTCTGTTGAAGTGTACCTTGTTGATGGTATTGCGAGAATCTCTGTCTGTTCGAGTGGCTCTATCTCGATTTATGACAAGGACGGGAATGGCGTTGCTGATACTGGGACTACTTCTTATAGTAAGTTCCGGTTGCCGGACATCGGAGTAACGGTTGTGGTTATTCCGTAACTAGGGATGAGTCTGGTGCTACCCAAGTATCAGGCTCCCCAATTTTTAATAAATACATAATATTCTGATATTTTTTTATAGAAATAAAAAAATCTAACCCAAAAACCTTATGCATAAATCATGCATAAATGCCTGACGGCGCGGAACTCTTTCTTTTTCTTTTTTAAGTTCTTTTTTTCAGTAGAATATATCTTATAATACACTAACTATATCTTTTTCTGAAAAGCCTTTAAGAGTATTTAAAACAAATAATAAAAGCTTTTCAGGACGTCAGCTTTTATTATTTAAAAGATATATACAATGGTGAGATGATGAAAAGGACATTTTTTAAAAAATCTTTTACTTCTCTTTCTTCTTTGTGATATCTTGTAGATGAGTAGCAGGAAACATCCGTTGATTCCTTTGCGAATAATACAATACCGTGGCTCTTTCCCACATGCAGTTTCATCTACTTTTTCAAAATTGCCCTCTCAATTTCGTTTCTAAGCTCAAAAATACCCCTCGGAAGGTCCTTTAAAATCTCACCACACCCCCTTAGAACCGAAATCAAGACATATCATTCAGAATAATCTGACCTATTCTTTTCTGAAATCGCGTTTTGAAGAATAACACCCTCACTTGTATAACAGAATATCGCATAGGAATTAATATTCATATCAATGTATAAATATAACGAGCCAAAATGAAAACTATCCTTGATTTAATAAGGATTACTTTGCACTTTGGCATCATTCAAATAAATCAACTACAATTATACCGAAATTTTCTGGTAATTTTATTTTTGTTTTTAGTATTTCAATTAAATGAGCAGCATTCCATTATTTGAGCTCTATAGAGATACACTTTCATTATTCCTCATAATCGTGACTTATCAGTGTTGCCAGTATAGCTTCAACTGCATCTTCTTCATATGGGCGTTTCGCCTCCCTAACAACCCCATCAGCACCTACCCAACTACCAACTACTTCTTGTTCTACACTCGTTACCTGAATATTGTCTGCTGGAGTATTGCCCTCACTAAGAACAGAGACAGGAATACGTTTTGCATTAACTAAATTCAATACATCAGTAGCGTGAGCGACAGGGGTAAGAGTTGTAAAAGCAAATCCTAATAGTAAAGCTGTGGAAAGAAATACTTTTTTCATTTTCATAGTGTTACCCCCATTCTCAAAAGTCTAAGTTTCCTATTGTTTCAAGGTCAGATTCAGCCTCTCTTATCACGTGGACATGTTCATGCTTCTTGTCTACGTTTAAATTTGCTATGTTACCACCGGCTGCCACGCCTACAGCAACACTCTGTCCACTATTTAGTAATCCAATTCCGGCAGCATGGGCATTTTCTAGTTGTCCAAAACCTGTGAGTAAAGCTCCTGCACACAACACTACAGTAAATATACTTTTTCCAATTTTCATACTAGCATCCCTCTATCCTTCTATTAAGCGTTATGTTTATTATAAATTCTGATGAATTCAAAAACATCCAACAATTGTTAATGAAGTGTGGGTAAGATTTGTATAAATAAGGAATTACAGATAATACAACTAAATTCAAATAATACCGCTTCACTACTACCTGCTCATTCATCTTTCCAAGTCCTATAACCCTTTTATCATTCTTCTTATCAGATTTACAATCCACTCCACATTTTTTGATGTTTCAAGCTTCGGCAAGTAGTCCGATTTCTTAAAATATGTCCCATTCTTCTTTTTCCTCTTTATTGCGTTGTGCTGGTTGTAATACCAAGTATAGCTACAATATTGAATACGTTTATTTTTCGCGTAAAAGAAATTACCGCAACTATAACTTTTGCATTCCTTAAATCTTTCTTTTAGTGAATCATCTTCAAGAAGGCCAGCATCAACATAACTATCAATCAATTGATGTATTTTCTCTTTTGTGATTTGCTCGTTCTTTAGACTGTGTTCGAGTTCTTTCCATTCCTCTCTGGTCCTTTTCTTTGCATCTTTTATTGCGTTCTTCTTTCATTGAACGTTCGACATGATAATCAACAAGATTATTCAACTCACACAGCCCTGTTTGTTAGGTAATGAGATAGGAACTTTTCATACTTTCGTTAAATTGGAAGCTGGAAAAGAATTAACACCATTCATAACAGAACTAACGGGAATTACAGTGTACGATTTAAAATATGGAATCTATGAAGATGAAGCAATTGAACTCTTCAACAAACTGCGCACCTTCATGTAATTTATTTTGGTCTCATCAACAATTCCATGTGTTGATGAGACCTGATTATAAAATAAATCAAATACCTGTTTTTCCTCATCAGACAAAATAAACAGCGCATTCTCTAAATCAATTAGAAAATCGCTGTCCTGTATTTCAATTTTCAGTAGCTCCATATGCAATTTTTCAGGTGTCATCGAAAAATCCCCCTTAATTTATCCAATTGTTTTGTTGCTTCCCCAATAGTTGAATCGTTTTCTATTTTGAAATCAAGTGCAAGCAAATCTACCCGCATTTCCGTTTCATGAATTAATGATTTCATATTAAATTGTCATTTTCCTCTGATTCACTCAAGCCTTACAAACAAATTACTCTCAATTTTAATAACTGGTATCACATTCACATGTACAAACATCCTTTCATTCGGTTGTCTCATATCAGAGATAATAAAAAGGCTTGGCATATCATAATTCAAAGTGCCAATCAAACATTTAATCCAAATGTTTTCATCAATCTCTCTGCATTTCTGCCCGAATTCTTGCTATAGTTCCCTTGGTTTTTCTCCAGCATCAATTGGAACATCAGAATATATATGAGCGTACTGTTTAAGTGCATCACCAAAAGCATATTTAGTAAATCCGTATCTCCTAACAGCATAATCAGCTACTGTATCTTTTCCGCTTCGCATCTTTCCAAGCAATGCAATTCCCTTTAACCTCCAATCATGCTCATTAACATTCTCAAAGTTACTTAATATCTCTTTTACAATGTTTTTATAATCCATTCATTAACACCTCATTTCAATTTTTTAAGCATAAAAAAGAACCTGCAATTTTTACAGGTTCTTCATGAAAAAATCTAGTCATCTCCAACTGTATCGTCTGGTCCATGAAAACGCATAAAGGATACCCCCTAGCCTCATTGATGGGTCGCTTCCAAATCCATCATACTAACTTGAAGCTCAAATGTCTTTTGTAAATAATATTGGTGTGTTTCCATATTGTTTGTTTTTTTATAACAATAACACAGATTCACAATATTTTCATACTGTTTTTTTAATTGCTTATGTTTTACTGATAATTCTAGTGCTCCTTTATATGATGGTATCGCCTCTAGATACAAACCTTGCTCACGATAACAAGCACCTTGTACCATCAAAGTATCTAAGATTGTCACTTCATCTTTTCGTTTACCTGCAATCTCAATAGCTTCCTTTAAGACTTTCTGCGATTCCTCAAACCTCTTCATTTTTATATAAAGAAATCCAAGATTTTTAAGAGCATAAACAATGTTTTGCTCTTTTACCTTTTCTCTGATACTTAAAGCATTTAGATAATGCTGAACAGCTTCATCAATATTTCTCTCTTCATAAATGGTTCCAATGGTGGTCCAGAGCAAAGCTAATTTATCATAATTATTATTTTGCCTTGCAATGTTAACACCAGCCTCTGCAAATTCTAGAGCTCTATGATAATGCTTCACTTTATTAAGTAATTTGGCAAAATTAATATGAATTTGCAAAAACGTCTCTAACCTCAATACAGCAAGTAGTTTTGTTGGGTTTAAATTAGATATTTTTTCCCAAAGTTCTTCCAGTGTTTGTAAAGCTCTTTCATCCTCATTTAAATGCTCCAAATACATTGCCTTATTTATCAAAAGGTAAAACATCGTCGCTTGACGTTTTCCAGTTTCACTATACGCTTCTATTCCTTGCTCTGTATACTCTAATGCTGTGGTGTAGTCTCTCAAATAATAAAAAGTTCTACCTAATTCATTCAAAGTAGCTGCTCTGAGGTTTGCATCGTCAGGCTCTAACGATTTCAGAAGTAAATTGAGAATTGCATTATAATGTCTTTGTGCTTTATAAAGCATTTTCTCTCCATGTACTGTTCTCTTTAAAAACTGGCAACGACCTAATAAATAGTGATATTGGGGTGATAATCTACTATCCTTATTTAAAAAACTAAGTTCTTCCAATCTCTTCACAGAGGCGTCAAAGTCAGCAGTCAAAACTCCACCTAGTTTAGAAAGCTCTGCTTCTAACTCTTTTTCTTTTCGCTCTGCATCACTCAAGATTCCAAAAAGCTCTTTTCCAAGTCCAAGCTTTTCTGCATAGTATTGAATTTTATCTTGTGCTACATTTGGTAAACCTCGTTCAATATTCCCAACAGTAGAAGCTGAAATAAATTCATCAGAAATGCTATCCATACTCTCTTTTAATTCACTTCTTCGCTCTTTCAGTTTTGCCCCTAACAGCTTTCTATTCATCAGCTATATCTCCCGTAATACAATAATTTATTTTGCATTACATATTCAGCGAAAATCCCCTTTATCCTTCCAATTATGAAAAATATATTACTAATTTATCTAAAAAATATAAACATTGAATTATTTTTATTTAGATTCTATAATTTTACTAACATCTTAATTAACTAAAAGGAGTGTTTTACATGTTAAGTGTATTAGGACTACCTTTATTAGAAATTAATTCACCCCAATTAGAGTTACTTATAGAACCTATTGAGGGATTTGAAACAGGTTTACTCCAACTCCAAAATGTTACTATCTTTCAGACTCCATCAGGTACAATTTTAATATATGCACATGAAAATTAAAGAAATTATTTATAAAGTTGTAATGGAGCACCCAGACATAGAGTTATCAAAATTTCTGCATGATGAAATGATTAGCAGATACAAACTAGTGGTTTTCTTTCAAAGGCTAGAAGAACTTACACAAGAAAAACTAACTAACTACATTAGATTCATAGAGGTTTGCTCAAATGAAAACCTTTATAATTTATATGCTTATATTGGTTACTACATCATGCAGTACGAGATTGAACGAACTACAAATTACATTGAATCTTTGTTTGAAGATGAGGGTTGAGTATCACTATCGAGAATTTTTTCTGAAATTTCAGTTATTTATGCCAAAGAGACAAGGAGATCAAAGGAGAAATATGTTGGATTTTTGCAAGGACGAGCTTTATATTTAAAAAATCAATGACCAACCGATCACACAATTTTGGGGAGATAAAGGTTCACGTATTTTAGATCCATTTGGAAACATATGGTGGCTTCAAACGCATGTAGAGGACGTAAGTCCAGAAGAAATGGAAAAACGATCAAAAGAAAAAGAGTTTATAGACGCAATGAATTACGCTCAAAAAAGTTTTGATCCATTTCTATCTACTAACTCGTAGAAAGAAAAAGGCCCTGCTTTTATCCAGCAGGGCTTTCGGTTATTTAATACGAAGAAGTTCTACCTAGGCTATAGACATCTGCTTCCCCAGGACTATAGGCTCCTTCCGCATAAGAAGTAAGGTGGTAGTCATACACCATTGCGCTGTAACAAGTGCTCTGACCTTTTATAATGCGGCCATTTCCACCTTTGGAATAGCAGCTATACGTTTTTTTATCGTTATTGCGATGGATCACTGCGTTAACGTAACCGTATTTGGAAGAGTAAGGTTTCGAAAGTTTAACAAATGCCCAAGCTGTTTTACATTTGGTACTGTACACGAGTTGGATTGTACCTTTGAGATTATGTGAGTTAATATATTTTGTCGATTTGACAACGCCTGATTTATTACAGCCAGTTGCAACAGGACTCTTTCCATCATTAGAGTAGTTAGCAGCAAAGGTTGGAGCAGTTCCCAATACAAATCCTAATGCAGCGATGATAGCGACGGACAGACTGATACGTAATTTATGTAACAACCTAATCCACTCCCTCTTTTAATATGATTTCTAAATGTATATCTATTATATTTTTTTCTAAAAACAATAGATAGCAGCACTTCCATAAATATAATGACAATTAAAAGAAAATAATATCATTTAAGATAACAACTAAAACCTACTACATTTCACGAATTATCGAATACCCGCATAAAGATTTTTTTATACTCTACATCCGAGTAATAAATAACATAAATACTCCTTCATCTAAAGATTTTACGAATGAAGGAGTATTTATGTTTCAATAAACCAAAAAGTAAGCGCTTTCAATTCGTGCGCACTTTTCATTCATTCCATGAAATTAAAACCAACTTGTGTAGGCACCCCAATTACCAATATCCCCAGCACTCCAAGATTGATATGGATCTTTATCCCATAGTTGTCCAGTATGACAGGAATGTTGTCCATCATCCACAGTCCCGTTTCCACCTGAACTCCAACAATTCGATTCTGTACCATTACTTCTGTGAATAAATGCATTAGCGTAGCCATTGTAAGGAGCAGCACTGTACAAATGCACTTCAGCCCAAGCTGTATGACAGTAAGAGCTTCCCCACATTTGTAAATAACCAAGTTTTACTTTGTCTCCGGTTCTCGTCGTCATATAAATGTACTTGGTTTGATACACAAACGAGCTTTTGTAAGCACAACCAGTTGTATAGGGATTGGTACCGTCATACGATAGAGCATCCACTCTTCTTGCTTGGACAAAAAGACTAGAGATGACTAAAGCAAATGTGAACATCACCGCAAAACTTACACGATACAGTTTCACGACAAAGACCTCCTTTATTTTTTATAGCGAAAAGAAAGAGGTAGAAGAAAATGTAAATCTCAAATATTTGTTATTATTATCATAATACGACAAACCATAATTCAGTGTAAATAAGCATAATTCACATTTTACAAGGTAATATATTACATTTTTTCTTCTATTTTTAAATTTTAATTTGAATGTATAAACAGGTTATTTTAGAGTTCCAATTCCACAAAACACAAGTAGTTTTTAAGAAGAATTTGAAATCGCATCTCTTCCCGCTCCGCAATATTATTGCGTTTATAGGATACTTCCTCCTTGCCAATCATTTATGTGTGTTTTCTATTCCCTTAAATTGGCAACTCTATCCACAAAAAAATCATATATACTGGTAAACACATAAAAATCTTTTAGAAAAGAGGGATATCATGCGGTGGATATATGTGATGATCATACCTGCACTCTTTTTGCTCCCAACATTTGGACAAGCAGCAGGAGAATCATCTACACCAGCAAATATTTGTAATACAGCAACTAAAGCTACACCTGTTAAGGTAATTAAAGTTTCTTTCCCTAAAACAGCAGCCCAAGAAAAAGTCAAAGCAAAGAAAACAAAAGCGACCAAGAAAACAACCACCAAAAAAACTGCAAATTCAAACACATCTCATAACCAAACAACATCAACAAGTAACTCATCTTCCAATCAAACGAATATAAAACCATCCACTTCTTCCAATCAGACACCTTCAACCTCAAGTAGTGGATCATCGAACAGCAGTTCATCCACCACTAATACATCTACATCTGATTCAAGTGTACTGCCAATTGAAAAAGAAGTAGTCCGCCTAGTAAATGTCGAACGATCAAAACAAGGATTGAAACCATTGGAGCTCGATAGCAAATTGAGTTCGATCGCCCGCAAAAAATCTCAAGATATGATAGACAAAAACTACTTTTCTCACCAGTCCCCTACTTATGGGTCTCCATTTGATATGCTAAAACAATTTGGTGTCTCCTATCGCACTGCTGGGGAAAATATCGCAGCTGGTTATCCTACTGCACAGGCTGTTGTGACAGGTTGGATGAACAGCTCCGGTCACCGTGCCAATATATTAAATCCTGCGTATACGAAAATCGGTGTCGGTTATGTTGCTGGGGGCAGCTATGGCAGCTACTGGACACAACTGTTCACTGGATAATAATCTAACATTTATCTAATGATCCCCAAATAATAGCCAGAAAGCTATCTGGTCTACTTAGGAGGGGATTTTTTGATTCGATAAATAAGTACTCAGCCTAATCTCCAAAGTACATAAATTTTTTTAGCACCGCCAGGACCATTAACTCATCAAAAAGAAATATTCTTTTTCTAACCTACATCCTGTATGATAGTAATTAGAAAAATTAGAAATCAACATTCTAGAAAGAGAGTCTATGTACTGGCATCTACTGAAGAAGATCAAACATCAACTGTGGAAAACATTTGTAGAAAACAGCCTTGGTCTGTTGGTACTCATTTCAAACAGCTTGCTTGTTTCCAACAATCTAGGCCCTACCGCTGTAGCGGCAGTTGGTGTCTCCAATTTGATCCTCCTGACCTTCAAATTGCTGATTGATTCTTTGACCAATGTGGTTAACACCAAAGTGGGCAAGACATTGGGAGAAGAACAGGTCACCGATCGCATTCACTCCCAAAAAGGAGTTGTGATTGTTCAAGGTTTTTACCTTGTTGGGATCTTGAGCCTGCTGCTTTCTTCCCTGACCATCGTATTTGCCTCACAAATGCTCACAGTTAGTGGCGCAGATCAAGCGACGGTAACACAAGGAACTCCTTATCTGAGAATCTTGGGAAGTCTCTTCCTCTGCGAGGGACTGCGAATGCTGGCTGCGGCGGCATTGCAAGGGATGAAAGACTTCAAGTCCCCCTTGAAGTCTAGTGCCTGGATGAATATTTTGCACGTTGCCTTAGTGATGCTTGCCATCCACTTCCTCGACTGGGGTCTAGTAGGTGTGGCATGGGGAACAGTGATCAGTCAATTGGTCGGACTTCTGCTCCTGATTCGCCCCCTCAAACAGCAAGCTTTCCCAATGAGGATTCCTTGGAAGCCGGATAGTGTTATCCTGAAAGATATGCTCATCCTCTCCAAGCACACACTTGTTCAAGGGATCTGTACGAGAGTATCCATTATCATCTATGGAACGACACTCATCCATGCCAGTACAGAAGCATATGTTGCTGCTCTAATCCATGATGGCGTCATGAATTTCGCCTTCGTGTTGATGGGTGCTTTTATCGCCGTCATGACGCCTACTGTCAGTACCATTTATGGACATCGCACGGCTCTGCACCGACAACTGCATGACAGTCTCTCGGCCAAGGAAAAAAAGATAAACCGTCAGGACCGGGAACAAGTTCAAGCACTTGTAGAAAAAGATCAGGAGCTTTTGCACATGGTCAAAAGCTTCCTCAAACTAACCTGTCTATGCATGGGAGGGCTGGCAATTCTCCAGTATTTGGCTTGGAACTGGATTATTCATCTATATACAAACGATCCAATAACCATCCATGAATCACACAAGATGTCCCTGTTTGCTATTTTCTGGATTATCCCCGTTACCTGTTACTTTGTCATGTACAGGGGAGGGCTTGCTTCCGTTGAAGATCGCAAAGGTATCCGAAACAGCGTGATCATCTCAACCTCTCTCTGGATTGTTTCGATGTGGCTCATGAGAAACTGGGGAGTGGATGCCATCTTGATCTCTAGAATTCTCTTTGAAACTCTTAGGGGATCGCTTGTAACGAGAAGGTTCTACTCCAAGCGATGGAGTCGATGCCCCTCCAAAGACTGTGCTTTGACGCAGTAAAAATAGCACCTCTTCATCTGTTGATGGAGAGGTGCTGCCGTTTTAAACGACTCTTCTAGTTTTTCTATTCTTGCATCCACTTAAACTTTCATTGGAATTTCTATTGGAAATATAATCTCTAAATGATAGACAAAGTGATAGTTGTCTATTTGGGATCTATTATTTATCCGATAAGTTCCATAATGATAATCTCATCAAAAAGTAAGCATTCTCTTCGGCACCCATATCCGATATGATAGTAATTAGAAAAATTAGAAATCAACACTCCGAGAAAGAGAACTCATGAACTGGCTTCTACTGAAAGAGATCAAACACCAACTATGGAAAACATTCGCAGAAAAAATTCTTGGTCAGTTGGTGATCCTCTCCAACGGCTTGCTTGTTTCCAACAAGCTCGGTCTCAACGCTGTAGCAGCAGTTGGCGTGTCCAGTCTGATGCTCCTGACTTTCAGTCTCCTGCTCGATGCCTTGACTAGTGTGACCAACACAAAAGTAGGTCAATCATTGGGAGAAGAGCAAGTTTCAGGCAGCACTCGCTTCCAACCAGGAGTGATCATTGTCCAAGGCTTTTACCTTGTCGGGGATTTGAGCCTTCTCCTGTCTTCCCTCATTTTCTTTTTGGCCCCACAAATGCTCACAGTTAGTGGTGCAAATCAAGCAACGGTAGCACAAGGAACTCCTTATTTGAGAATTCTTGGCGGGCTCTACCTCTTCGAGAGTCTGCGAGAGCTTTGTGCAGCTTCGTTGCAAGGGATGAAAGACTTCAAGTCTCCTTTGAAGGCCAGCGCTTGGATGAATGCCTTGCACATTGTCTTGGTGCTGCTTGTCGTCCACTTCACCAACTTTGGGCTTGAGGGTGTTGCTTGGGCAACGATGATCAGTCAAGTAATTGGACTTCTGCTCCTGATTCATCCTCTCAAACAGCAAGCTTTCCAAGAAAAGGTTACTTGGAAGTGGGAAAAAACTATCTTCAAGGAGATGTTCAAGGAATCCAAGGATACATTGGTTCAAGGGATTTTCACCAGAGGCTCGTTTTTCATCTATGGATCTGTGATGATCTATGTGGGCACAGAGGCATATGTCGCCCAGCGAATCAATGCTGGTATCGTTCAATGGATGTATGTGATGCTGGATGCTTTGATCGCAGTCATGACACCTACAGTCAGTATGCTGTATGGGGAGCGAAAAGCTCTGCATGAGGAACTGCATGACACCTCATTGGAGTATGATCAAAAACAGAAACGAGTTCGAGCTCTAGTAGAAAAAGACAAGGAGCTTGTACGTACTGTAAACGGCTTCCTAGGACTTACTTGTCTAGTAATGGGAGCATTGGCAATCCTCCAATATTTGGCTCAGAGCTGGATCGTCCAGCTTTATACACATGATCCAGTGACAATCCAAGCTGCACACAAGATATCCGTTGGATCGTTGTTCGTAATGGTGCCCTTCTCTTGTTTCGTTTTGATGTACAGGGGAGGTCTTAATGCTGTGAAAGACCGCAAGGGCAGTCGAAACAGTACGATCATGGCAACCTCGATCTGGATTGTCTCGCTTTGGTTCGTGCGGAACTGGGGATTGGATGCCATCTTGATCTCCAGGGTTCTCTTCGATGTTCTCAGAGGATCTCTCGTCACAAGAAGGTTCTACTCCAAGCGATGGAGTAGATGCCCCTCCAAAGACTGTGCTTTGACGCAGTAAAAATTAGCACCCCTCTATCTGTCGATGGAGGGGCGCTGCCGTTTTAAACGACACTTCTAGTTCCTCCAATTCTTGCATTCACAAAGCTTTCATTGGAATTTCTATTGAAAATATAAACCTTTCGCCTATTTTAGGATCTTTTATTTATCCGATAAGTCCCATAGTGATCATCCTATCAAAAAGAAAGCATTCTCTTTGGCACCCATATCCTGTATGATAGGAGTTAGAAAAATTAGAAATCATCATTCTGAGAAAGAGAGCTCATGAACTGGCTTCTACTGAAAAAGAACAAACACTATCTGTGGAGAACATTTGCAGAGAAAACCCTCAGTCAGCTGGTGGTATTTTCCAATGGGTTGCTTGTTTCCAACAAGCTAGGCCTTAATGCTGTGGCGGCAGTAGGTGTATCCAACATGGTCCTCTGGACCATGCTTCTCCTGATTGAATCCTTGACCAGTGTTACCAGTACAAAAGTTGGCAAGACATTGGGAGAGGAGCAGGTTTCAGGTCGCACTCACTCCCAAAAAGGGGTAGTGATTGTTCAAGGCTTTTACCTTGTTGTGTCCCTATGTCTTCTGCTTTCTTCCCTTACCTTCGTATTTGCTCCACAGATGCTCAAAGTAAGTGGGGCAAATCAAGCAACGGTAGCACAAGGAACTCCTTATCTGAAAATCTTGGGAGGTCTTTACCTCTTCGAGGGGCTACGAGTGCTAGCTGCGGCAGCTTTGCAAGGTATGAAAGATTTTAAGTCACCCTTGAAGTCTAGTACTTGGATGAATATCTTGCACATTGCCTTGGTGATGCTTGCCATCCACTTCCTCGACTGGGGTCTAGTGGGTGTGGCATGGGGAACGATGATCAGTCAAATGGTCGGACTTCTGCTCCTGATTCGTCCCCTCAAACAGCAAGCTTTCCAAAAAAAGCTCCCTTGGAAGTGGAATACTGCTATCCTGAAGGATATGTTCATCCTCTCCAAACACACATTCGTTCAGGGGATCTGTACAAGAGCATCTCTGATCGTCTACGAAACGGTGCTCATCTACGTCAGTACAGAGGCATATGTCGCCCAGAAAATTCAAGCTGACATCATGCAGTTTACCTACGTGCTGATGGAAACTTTTCTTGCAGTCATGATTCCTACTGTCAGTATCCTGTATGGGGAGCGCACGTCTCTGCACCGCCAATTGCATGACACTCTCTCGTCCCAGAAGCGAGTTGATCAAGAACAAATACAGATTCAAGAGCTAATAGACAAAGATAAGGAGCTTGTACGTACGGTCAATAGCTTCCTCGGTCTCACCTGTCTGTTTATGGGGGCGTTAGCAGTCCTACAATATTTGGCTTGGGACTGGATCATTCACCTATATACAAACGATCCAGCGACGATCCATGAATCATACAAGCTCTCTCTAGCTGCTGTCTTTTGGCTTGTTCCTTTCACTTGCTACTTTGTCATGTCTAGGGGTGGACTCGCTCCGGTCGAAGATCGCAAAGGCAGCCGAAATAGTGTAATCATCGCAACTTGTCTCTGGACTGCCTCGTTGTGGATGATGCGGAACTGGGGACTGGATGCCTTCTTGATCTCCAAGATTCTCTTCGATGTTCTCAGAGGATCGCTCGTCACAAGAAGGTACTACTCCAAGCGATGGAGTCGATGCCTTTCCAAAGACTGTGCGCTGACACAGTAAAAATTAGCACCCCTCTATCGGTCGATGGAGGGGCGCTGCTGTTTTAATCGACTCTTCTAGTTTCTCTAATTCTTGCATATGTTTTCGGGAATATATCCATGAATGATAAAAAATGATAGTCGTCTATTTGGAATCTTTTATTTATCCAATAAGTTCCATAGCGACCATCTCATCAAAAAGAAAGAATTCTTTTTGGTACCTAAATCCTGTATGATAGTAATTAGAAAAATTAGAAATCAACCACTGAGAAAGAGAGCTCATGTACTGGCATCTACTGAAAAAGATCAAACACCAACTGTGGAAAACATTTGCAGAGAAAACGCTTGGTCAGTTGGTGATCCTTTCCAATGGTATTCTTGTTTCCAACAAACTCGGTCTCAACGCTGTAGCAGCAGTTGGCGTGTCCGGTATGATCCTCCTGACTTTCAGTCTCCTGCTCGATTCCTTGACTAGTGTTACCAACACAAAAGTAGGTCAGACATTGGGAGAAGAGAAAGTTTCTGGAAGTTCTTGCTTCCCACCAGGAATGATCATTGTCCAAGGCTTTTACCTTGTCGGGGCTTTGAGCCTTCTTCTTTCTTCCCTCACTTACTTTTTTGCCCCACAAATTCTCACAGTTAGTGGGGCAAATCAAGCGACGGTAGCACAAGGAACTCCTTATCTGAAGATTCTTGGGGGGCTCTACCTATTCGAGAGTCTGCGAAAGCTGTGTGCAGCTTCGCTGCAAGGGATGAAAGACTTCAAGTCTCCTTTGAAGGCCAGCGCTTGGATGAATGCCTTGCACATTGTCATGGTTCTGCTTGTCGTCTACTTCACCAACCTTGGGCTTGTTGGTGTTGCCTGGGCAACGTTGGTCAGTCAAGTGGTCGGACTATTGCTCCTGATCCAGCCTCTCAAGCAGCAAGCTTTCCATGAAAAGTTTTCTTGGAAGTTGGAACGGGTGATTTTCAAGGAGATGTTCAAGGAATCCAAGGATACATTGGTTCAAGGTATTTTCACCAGAGGTTCGTTTTTCATCTATGGATCTGTGATGATCTATGTGGGCACAGAGGCATATGTCTCCCAGCGAATCAATGCTGATATCGTTTCGTGGATGTATGTGATGCTGGATGCTTTGATCGCAGTCATGATACCTACTGTCAGTATCCTGTATGGGGAGCGAAAAGCTCTGCATGAGGGACTGCATGACACCTCACTGGAGTACGGTCAAAAGCAGGAACGAGTTCAAGCTCTACTAAAAAAAGACAAGGAGCTAGTACGTACTGTAAATGGCTTCCTCGGACTTACCTGTCTGGTAATGGGAGCGTTGGCAATCCTCCAATATTTGGTTCAAGGCTGGATCATTCAGCTCTATACACATGATCCTGTGACAATCCAAGCTGCTCACAAGATGTCCGTTGGATCGTTGTTCGCAATGGTACCCTTCTCTTGTTTCGTTTTGATGTATAGGGGAGGTCTTAATGCTGTGAAAGACCGTAAGGGCAGCAAAAACAGTACGATCATCGCAACCACGCTTTGGGCTGTCTCGCTTTGGTTTGTGCGGAACTGGGGACTGGATGCCATCTTGATCTCCAAGGTTCTTTTTGACGTTCTCAGGGGATCACTTGTTACAGGAAGGTTCTACTCCAAACGATGGAGTCAATGCCTTTCCAAAGACTGTGTTCTGACACAGTAAAAATTAGCGCCCCTCTATCGGTCGATGGAGGGGCGCTGCCGTTTTAAACGGTTCTTCTAGTTTCTCAGGTACTAGGGATTATTTACTACTAAGTTTTTGATTGATATTCTTCTGCAAATACTCCCCCTATTCCTGGTTGGAGCACTAATTCAGTTTGTAATAAATTAGTTTGGAAACAGTAAGAAATCCATTTTGGGTGCTATAATAAATTGAAATATCCACAACTCGATCAGAAAGAAAAAACATGAATTGGGATCAACCGAAACAAATCTTGAAACCTTTACGGAAGACCGTTCTTGAGAAAAGTTATGATCAACTCCTATTGATTACCAATAGTTTGATCGTTGCGAAAATGGGTCTTATTTCCATTGCAGCAGTAGGTATTTCCAATCTCATCCTTTTCACTTACCTTAACCTGCTGCTGGCACTCACATCTGTCACCACAGCTAAAGTAGGGAAGACATTGGGTGAAGAAGGAATGTCAGGTGCTACTGAATCCTGTAAGGGATCAGTAATCGTTCAAGGGTTTTATCTTGTAGGTATCCTTAGTCTGACACTCAGCCTCCTGTCCATCGTTTTCGCTCCACAACTACTTTCGCTTTGTGGAGCAGATGATGACACGGTAAAGGCTGGTACAGAATATCTGCAAATCATTGGGGGTTTCTACTTCCTGCAAGCACTTCGGGAGCAAGCCGTAGCGAGTCTCCAAGGAATGAAAGATTTCCACTCCCCCAAGCGTTCCGGCTTCTGGATGAATGCCTGGCATCTTGCCTTTACCATTCCCATTATTGACGGGCTGGATCACGGCCTTGCATTTGTAGGTTGGGCGACAGTTACGAGCCAAGTGGTTGGACTGCTCATCTTGGTACGTCCCCTTAAAATACAGGCTTTTCCAAAGGGAATTCCTTTGAAATGGGACAAAAGCCTTCTATGGGACATGTTCCAGCTGTCCAAGTTTACGATGGTTCAAGGACTTTTGACTAGGTTTTCACTGTTGTTCTTTGCGAGTGTGCTGATTTCATTTGGAACAACAGCATATGCTGCCTCCGGTATTCAAGTAGGAATTACTCAAATCACGTTTGTCATGATGGATGCATTCACTGCGATCTTGAATCCTTTGGCGGGCAAACTTTATGGAGAAAGGACCTTTCTAAATCGCCAACTCCATGAAGCACAGCTCTCAAAGTTGAATCAAAAGCAGGCAAACATTCGAGATCTAGCAATTGCAAGAGAGAAAAAAGATCAGGAGCTAATCGGGATAGTCAGTTGGACGCTAGGATTGGCAAGCTTTTCCATGTTTCTGCTGGCATTCTTGCTGATGACAGCAGGAGAATGGATCACTCGTCATTTTTATACCGATAATCCTTCGACTGTTCCTCTCGTTCAGAAAATGCTTCTCATGTTTCTCCTAGGGATTATCCCTTTCACCTGCTACTCTATTACGTACAGAGCCGCACTTGCTGCGGTAGAAGACCAACAAGGCAGCATGTTCAACGTGATGATCGCTACCTTTATTTGGATCGTAACTGTGCTAGTGGTGCAAAGAGCAAATTGGGGACTAAATGCACTTCTGATCACAGTAGTTCTCTTTGATGTTCTCAGGGGATCGCTTGTTGCAAGAAGGTTCTACTCCAGGCGTTGGAGTCGATGCCTTTCCAAAGACTGTGCTCTGACACAGTAAAAAAACACCTCTTCATCTGCGGATGAAGAGGTGCTGCTGTTTTGAATATCCTCATGGTTTCTGCTAAGCTCACCGAAATTTTCTTCGCACTGTATTCATCACCAGAAATGATTACAAATACTTTCTTCACATATAAGGAAAGTAAAACGATATAAATCATACACTACCCTTACTAAAGAACTAATAAAAATATTCCCAATATTTCATTTTTACTATATGATAGTAATTGTTAGAGAACAACGCTAAGAAAGAGAATGCATGTACTGGCGTCTGCTGAAACAGAACAAAAACCATCTGTGGAAAACAGTTACAGAGAAAAGTCTAATTCAGTTAGTTATCTTTTCCAACGGACTGCTCGTTTCCAATAAACTTGGTCTCAACGCTGTAGCAGCAGTTGGCGTATCCAACATGATCCTCTCGACTTTCAGTCTCCTGATCGATTCCTTGACTAATGTTACCAACACGAAAGTGGGCAAGTCGCTGGGGGAAGATCAGATTTCTGGAAACACGCATTCCAGAAGGGGAGAAATCATTGTCCAAGGCTTTTACCTTGTCGGGGCTTTGTGCCTGCTGCTTTCTTCCCTCACTTTCTTTTTTGCCCCACAAATGCTCAAAGCAAGTGGTTCGAATCAAGAAACAGTAGTCTTGGGAACTCCTTACCTTAGGATTCTAGGAGGGCTCTACTTCGTCGAGGGCGTTCGATTGCTGGCTACGGCAGCCTTGCAAGGAATGGAAGACTTCAAGTCTCCTTTGAAGGCCAGTGCTTGGATGAATGCCTTGCACATTTTCTTGGTACTTCTTGTCGTCCACTTCACCGATCTTGGGCTTGAGGGTGTTGCATGGGTGACGATGATCTGTCAAGTAATTGGACTATTGCTCCTGATCCGTCCCCTTAAGCAACAAGCTTTCCACGAAAAGTTTCCTTGGAAGTGGGAGTGGGCTATCCTCAAGGATATGTTCATCCTCTCCAAACATACGTTGGTCCAAGGGATTTTTATCAGAGGGTCACTGATCGCCTATGGAACAGTGATGATCTATGTCAGTACAGAGGCATATGTCGCCCAGCGAATCAATGCTGACCTCACCCAGTTTACTTTTGTGGTGATGGAGGCTTTTATCGCAGTCATGACACCTACAGTCAGTAAACTCTATGGTGAGCGCACTGCTTTTCACCATCAATTGCATGAAACAATCTCATCCTCTCGAGAGCAAGAACTAGTGCGAGCTCTGGTAAAAAAAGATAAGGAGCTTGCGCATACGGTCAATACCTTCCTCGGACTCACCTGTTTGTTTTTGGGAGTATTGGCGATTCTCCAATACTTAGTCCAGAACTGGATCATTCACCTATATACAGATGATCCGTTGACAATCCAATCTGCACAAAAGATTTCTCTTGCGGCAGCCTTCTACCTTGTGCCCTTCACTTGCTACTGCGTCATGTACAGGGGAGGACTCTCCGCAGTTGAAGATCAAAAAGGCAGCCGAAACAGTGTGATCATCGTAACCACGCTTTGGATTGCTTCTCTGTGGATGATGCGAAACTGGGGACTGGACGCTATTTTGATCTCCAAGGTTCTCTTTGATGTTCTCAGGGGATCTCTTGTTACTACAAGGTTCTACTCCAAGCGATGGAGTCGATGCCTTTCCAAAGACTGTGCTCTGACACAGTAAGAATAGCCCCCTCTATCATTCGATAGAGGGGGGCTGTCGTTTCTGAACATTTCTTGGTAACGAATATCTCTTATTAGACTGTGAAAAACTCTCCCGTAAATACAAACTCCGCAGGACCAGTCATATACACATGGTTGTCTGTTTCATTCCAATCTATCAGCAAATCTCCACCCAGTAGGTGAACCGTTGCCTGGCGACCTGCTTTTCCATTGAGATGACTAGCGACAAGTACTGCACAGGCACCTGAACCACAAGCCATCGTCTCGCCTACACCACGCTCCCATACTCGCATCTTGATTTCTTCGGGAGATACGATGGTGGTAAATTCGATATTTGCTTTCTCTGGAAATATAGCATTTGTCTCGATCTGAGGTCCGATTTCTTTTACCAATTCATCTGATAAACTTTCTACCTCTATCACGGCATGAGGGTTTCCCATAGAAACAGCGGTAAATGCATAAGCTTGTTCTCTTATGACCACTTGATCATGAATGGTTTGCGACTTTACTGGGATCTGGGAAGGTACGAGAATTGGTTCTCCCATGTCTACTTGCACTTTTGTCACAATACCTGCTTCTACTTGTAAAACAATCGATTGAATATCTCTTTTGGTTTCTACCAAAATATCCGTTTTGCTATTGTCCATTCGTTCGTAATAATACTTGGAAACACAGCGAATAGCATTTCCACATTGCTGCGCTTCGGTGCCATCAGCATTAAAGATCCGCATGTGCAAGTCTGCTTTTTCGGAAGGGGTGATGAAAACAAGCCCATCTGCACCAATGCCCGTATGTCGATCACAGACTTGGATTGCTAACTGAGACACTTTATCCGGCATTTGATCCTCTGCTTGAACGATAACAAAATCATTTCCCAACCCATGCATTTTATGGAATTTCATGATGTGCTTTCCTTTCTATTGTGCAACTGTTTTTCTGATCGGTTTGCGCAGTTGATCCATTAGACCCGCCAAAATTACTGGCAGTGTTGAAGTTACGGTGATCAATACCCACTCATGCAACTGTAATGGTACAGTATGGAAAATGGGCTGGAAGGCCGGATAGTAGATGACCATAACTAACAGTAAGATCGAGATGAGAACGGCAAAACAAAGTGCCAAATTTGAAAATGGATTCCGTTCAAAAATCGTTCCAGTAGAGCGGCAGTCAAATACATAGATTAACTGGGAAAATACAAGTGTGGCAAACGCTACCGTTTGTGCCAACTCCAATTGACCAGCTTCTTGATAAGTAACCCAAAAAGCGAGCAGAGAGCACAGTCCGATGAGCAGACCTCGAGTGACTATTTTCCAACCGACACGACGAGCGAAGATACTCTCTTTGTTGTCTCGCGGCGACCTTGACATGCTGTCTTCTTCTGCTGGGTCCACTCCTAAAGCCATCGCTGGTAATCCATCTGTAACTAAGTTTACCCATAATATTTGGATAGGGATCAGTGGTAAGGGTAATCCCATCAGCATAGCAAAAAACATAACCAAAATTTCTCCAACATTACTCGCTAGCAAATAACTGATAAACTTTTGTATATTATCATAGATATGACGGCCTTCTTCAATAGCAGACACAATCGTTGCAAAGTTATCATTGGCCAGAATAAGCGACGATGCTTCTTTGGATACATCTGTACCAGATTTCCCCATTGAAATCCCGATATCTGCCGCTTTGATCGCAGGCGCATCGTTAACCCCATCCCCTGTCATCGCGACAACATGTCCTTTTTGTTGGAGAGCAGAAACAATTTTAAGTTTGTGTTCAGGGGAAACGCGTGCATACACATCAATATTTTCTACTTGTTGCTCAAACTCACTGTCTTTCATATTGTAGATATCCCGCCCAGTCACTGTCAAACCATTTTGCCGTTTGATACCTAGCTGAACAGCGATAGCTTCCGCAGTCGCTTGATGATCGCCTGTAATCATCACCGTACGAATACCTGCTTTGCGGCATAGACGTATCGCTTCCCGCACTTCTTTACGCGGGGGATCGATCATCCCTGCTAGACCAACAAAAATAAGATTTCGCTCTAATTGAGATTCAGATTGAGTAAGAACAGAGCCACTCACTTCACGGTAAGCAAATGCGAGATTTCGCAGAGCATCGGAAGCTAATTCTTCGTTTTTCTCAAGCAATTGATGTCGGACTTTTGCTGTTATGGGCTCTACTCTTCCATTTTGTAAAATATGGGTACAGTCGCGAATCAGTACATCTGGTGCACCTTTGACAAGTAGCTTTTTTTGTTTTTGCTTATTTTCGACCACCACGGACATCATTTTCCGTACTGAATCAAATGGGTGTTCTTTTATTTTTGCCCAACTATCATCCAAAACCTCACGGGTAACACCTCCTTGTGCTCCCATCACCATCAGTGCTCCTTCAGTCGGATCACCTTCGTAGCTGACTTTTTTTCCTTTCCGTACCAAAGCCGCATTATTACAGAGTACAGCAATTTGTAAAAGTTGCCGTAAAGTTGGATTTTGCCCAGCTAAGTCATCATTTTCAAGCGTTAAAAGTTGCTGATTGGTATAAACATGAGTGACAGTCATTTTATTTTCTGTCAGCGTACCGGTTTTATCTGAACATATGACAGATGCACAGCCGAGCGTTTCCACGGATGGCAGCTTTCTTACGATTGCTTTTCGTTTAATCATTCTTTGCACGCCAAGCGCTAATGCTATCGTCACTATCGCTGGTAGACCCTCAGGAATAGCAGCAACTGCTAAGCTGACTCCAGCAAGAAACATCTTATACATATCTTGCCCATGCATAACACCTGTGACCACCACCAAAGCAGTCAAAAAAAGCGCGACAATGATCAATATCTTTCCTAATTGTTCTAGTCGTCTTTGCAATGGAGTTGTATGTTGCTCTGTACTTTGAATCAAATGAGCAATGCGTCCCATTTCCGTTTTCATTCCTGTGTTTACAATTACTCCCAATCCAGAACCTTTGACCACCATTGTTCCCATAAAGCTCATATTGCGAAAATCTGCTAAGGTCAGATCAGCTTGTGTCAACGGTTCTACTATCTTTTCAATCGGTAATGATTCGCCTGTTAATGCGGATTCTTCCACCATTAGTCCAGTAGTTTCCAGCCAACGTATATCTGCCGGAATCCGATCTCCAGTCACGAGCGTTACGACATCTCCTGGTACAAGTAAGGATGCATCGATCTGCTTCCACTCACCATCACGATATACTTTTGCCATAGGTGCAGACAACTTTTTCAATGCTGACAATGAACGTTCTGCCTTCACTTCTTGCACAAAGCCAAGAATCGAATTGAGCACAATGATACTCAAAATGGCAATGGCATCCACATATTCTCCTAAAAGGCCTGAAATCAAGGTAGCCACAAGTAAAATTAAGACCATAAAGTCTTGGAACTGGCTAAAAAACAAAGCAAATAAAGAGACTTTCTCCCCTTCAGAAAGTTGATTATTTCCTACTTTTGCAAGTCGGCTCTTCACTTCTTTTTCTGATAAGCCAGCTGATTGCTTTACACCAAAGTACTCGGTAACTTTCTGAGCTGTCCATCCAACAAAACGTGATGTATCCGTCATGACTTTCCCCCTTGTCCCACAACCTTCTCTTTTCATCTTATGCAGGACAAGTCAGGTTAGAAGTAGGAATGGTGTTCAAATCGATGATCATGTACAATGAGTAAGATAAGGGAGTGGAGTTTTATGTCATTTGATGGAACCGTTACTCGTGCGGTTGCTCATGAATTACATACAGAATTAACGAAGGCTCGCATCACGAAAATCTATCAACCTAGCCAATGGGAGATCGTTTTCACCATCCGGGCAAAAGGAAAAAACCATAAATTAATGCTTTCATGTCATCCGGTTTATGCTAGATGTCACTTGACTACAGCTGCGTATGAAAATCCAGCGGAACCTCCGATGTTCTGCATGTTGCTGCGCAAACAATTAGAAGGAAGCATGATCGAGAAAATTGAACAAGTGGAAATGGAAAGAATCATTCACTTTTGGATAAAAGGAAAAAATGAGCTCGGGGATATGGTGGAAAGAAAGCTTATCATCGAAATCATGGGACGTCATAGTAATGTGATTTTATTAAATCCAGAAACAAACAAGATTGTTGACACAATGCGTCGTGTCGGATTTCAAACAAGCCAGTATCGACAAGTACTACCAGGAGTGGAATATGTTTCCCCTCCTGATCAAGGGAAAATAAATCCACTAACTGTTCAGCAGGATACTTTTATTTCAAGTTTGGATTACAATGCAGGACAGTTGGCGAAACAAATGGTTAATCACTTTATGGGATTAGGGCCTTTGCCAGCGGAAGAAATACTCTACAGAGCAACGTTAGGAGATCGAGAATCTCTTTGGGAATCATTTTTTATATGGCAGCAAAATATGTTGGCTCATCGTTATGAACCTGAGATTGTCATCGACCAAAACCGCACCTTTTTCTCCTCTAGCTCCTTATCCCATAAAAAAGGAGAACATCGCTCTTTCGCTACGATGAGTACATGTTTAAATGCCTTTTATGGAAATAAAGCTGAACGAGATCGAGTCGCCCAACAAACACAAGCTTTGGTTCAAAAATTGACACGTGATGTCGAGAAGAACAAACGAAAGATCAAAGTATTGCAAAAAGAAATCGCAAACTCATCCAAGGCCGAAACCTTTCGGTTGTCTGGAGAGCTGCTCACTACTTATTTGCACCAAATAAATCGCGGTGATAAGTCGATTACCGTTGTTAATTACTATGATGAATCTGCTGGAGAAGTTACGATCCCGCTTAATGAAGCACTTACTCCTAATGAAAACGCACAGCGGTATTTTAAAAAATACCAGAAGCTAAAAGCCGGTAAAAAATATAATGAAGAACAAATTCAAATCGCCCAAGAAGAAAACGAATACTTAGAATCCGTTCTCGCACAGATCGCTATTGCAAATCTAGCAGAAGTAGAACAAATTCGCGAGGAATTAACCGAAGAAGGATGGATCAAGAAGCAGGTAAAGAAGGGTCGTCAAAAATCTTCTTCCCCCACTCCTGCTTCCTATAAAGCTAGTGATGGCACCACTATCTTAGTAGGTAAAAACAACAAACAAAATGAAAGACTCACCCATCAAATAGCGAAAAAAACAGATACATGGCTCCATACCAAAGATATTCCCGGGTCCCATGTCGTCATACGCGGAGATCGTATTTCCGAAACTGCCCTTACAGAAGCGGCTTTGCTTGCAGCTTACTTCAGCAAAGCAAGAGAATCGAGTCAAGTTCCTGTAGATTATACCTTGGTAAAACATGTAAAAAAACCTTCTGGAGCACGGCCTGGATTTGTGATCTATGTGGATCAAAAAACCCTCTATGTCACTCCAGAGGAACAAAAACTGCAATCCATTTTAGAAAACAAACCTCAAAACTGACAGTTCAACAAGTCAGCTTTGAGGTTTCTTTCGGTTATGTAATAAAAAAAGCAGATATTACTATTTTTCTATAAATGATAAAAAAATGAATAAAAGGATCGAAACCAAAAAAAGATTCAAACCGAAAAGAATTATATTATTTCGATAATAAAATGAAATATTATAATTTAGTATATAATAACTATTAAATATGATAGGATTATCAGAACAATTCCATCTCGCAAGATAATTTCAATTCTTTTTCTACAATATTCTCTTTTTAATATATAAATAATCTTTCAAGAAATGAGGTTATCATTATGTCATCTAATTTAAAAGATGATAAAGCCGGCATGCTTTATGCTTCTTTCGCTTTTATTTCCTGGGGAATACTGCCTATATATTGGCAGTATATGGAACAAGTTCCTTCCCTTCAGATACTAGCACACCGCTTTGTCTGGTCATTTGTCTTTGTTGCCATTGTTATCACCATAAGAAAACAGTGGCATTTGTTAAAAGAAATCCTATCTAATAAAAAAACAATATTACTTGTGTTAGCTGGATCTATTTTTATGAGTGCCAACTGGTTTATTTATATCTATTCTGTTACCAACGATCATGTCATTGAAGCTAGCTTGGGATATTATATTAACCCTTTGATCAGTATCGCTTTTGGGATGTTAATTTTAAAAGAAAGGTTAAATAAATGGCAGACTGCCTCCTTATGTCTTGCATTGATAAGTGTGATTATTCTAACCATTAATTATGGACAAATTCCTTGGATTTCGATTTCTTTAGCTCTTACATTCGCTTTATACGGACTATTCAAAAAATTAGTACAAGCAGATGCTATCCTCTCCCTTGCATTGGAAACCATCTTCCTCACCCCATTTGCAATGGCTTATTTATTTTTTGTGGAAAGCAATGGGACAGGCTCGCTCAACCATGTTTCCACTTCTGTCATCATTCTTCTCATTCTTTCAGGAATACTCACTGCGGTTCCCTTGCTCTGGTTTGGTATTGGTCAAAAACGAGTCTCCATGTTTACGATGGGTTTTTTACAGTATATTGCGCCGACAATTAACCTAATTTTAGGTATTTTCTTTTTTCATGAAACTTTTACCTCAATTGAATTTATCAGCTTTAGCTTCATATGGTCAGCTCTCATTGTCTTTACTTTCTCTCACATCAATGAAATGAAGATTCCTTCGATAAAAGAAGAAGAACTCGTCAAAAAACCCAGCTAGAAGCTGGGCTTTGTTCTTAAAACAATACAATTTCTCCATCTTGCGGGATATGAAATCTATCAAACATATCAGTTTCTACTAAATAATCACTCAGCGCTTTACTCGTCAGTAGACAGTGATTCCATGTATCAAGATGAACCACCACAATGTTGCTTTCTGGAGATGATGCATGCAATTGTCGTAAATCTTCTTTATCCATCGTAATCGCGCCACCAGTAAGAAATTGAGCTGCACCTGAAAACGCAACGATAACTTCTGGACGATATACTTCTACCGCTCGTTCTACTTCTTCACACCAAACCGTGTCACCTGTAATATATAAGCAGTCTTCCTCTTCCGCTTGAAGGATAAATCCAGAAACAGCTCCCATCTGTTTGCCGATTTGTCCTCTGCCATGCTGACCACCCGTGCGGATAATACTTAAACCATCCCAATTTACTTGATCTTCTACTACTTGGACATCTGTAAAAGACAGCTCGATTAATTTTTGCTCATCTGCTGGCTGACAATAGATACGCAAATTTTTTGATAAACGTTGTACAGCAGCCTCATCCAAGTGATCTCGATGGGAGTGAGTGAGCAAAATTGCATCAGGATGCAAAAAGGATTCGATTTTCAAAGATAAATCTACTAGTGGATTTCGTTGTTCATTTGGTGTGTTAGGAGCAGCAGGGAGTTCACCTTGCTTACTAAACATTGGGTCTACCAGTAATTTCTTCCCAGCATATTCAATCCATAATGTCGCATGGCGAATCAATTGAATATTCATCTAACTCTCTCCTTTCGATTTGTATTATCTATTTTCAAATGAATTTATAATGTGGGTGGCTGGCACATCTGCACCAGCCAATTAAGGGATACTATTTTTGTTTTCTGATCCCTATATACAGCAAAAACAGGACAAGAGAGCCCACTGGGTACCAAACTAGAAGCCCCAGAGCATTTTCATACCCCTGTTCCACAGATGCTTTCCCATATTGCCATTTGGCGAAAGCTGGCATAAGGTCAAAGCAAATGATCGAAAAGGTGGAAAAAGCTGCACCGATCGTCTGAGGATTCATTTGACGCTGAAGAACATCAAAGAACAAGATGATGGTGATCCCAAATCCAAACCCAATCTCCAAAATTCCCATACAGGAAATAATGCCCTCTGTCCTCCACAGCAACACGCTCCCAAGCCAGATGACACAAATTCCAAGGACAATGCTCGCTTGAAGGCGTCTAGCAAACCATCCTGCTAGTGCTCGTCCAAACAGAATGGCAAGTGTGATCCCACCTGTAACCGTACCCAGCGCCAAGCCTTTCACTTCCGCAATCGGCTGGCTATAAGAGTTGAGTGCAGTAAAAACAGCTGATACTCCGCCTGCTGAAAATCCAAACGGAATTGCTGCTAGGACAAAAAAGCTCCAGCCCTTTTCTTGTTTCTCTTGGGCTGCGATAAATGCGGGATTCTTCGACATGAATCGAGTCATCCAAATATAAATAAGCGAGGTGAGAATCGCCACTATCCCAAAAACAATGGGAGACGAGTAATCTTGCATCAGATACAGGCCACTAGTGCCAAAGAGGAACATGCTGATGGTTCCCGCAACAGAGTAATACCCCATTCCTTTGGCATATTGCTGTTGTGGTACATCTGATTTACCTGGTGGTGGACTGTTCAAAACTCGTGTCACCATGATATCACTCAAGGATAGCGTTACTCCTTGAACCAATCCTTGGACCCAACGAAGCGTGATGACGACAGCAGCTTGTCCGACAAATCCATACAGAAATGTCGTGATAACAAGCAGTACCATACAAATATGCAGGGCATACAAGTTATTCACTCTGCTGAGCAACCAAGCCCCCAGCGCTCGTCCAAACATTATGCCGACCAGAAACAGGGCGCTGATCTGCCCCATTTCTTTTTCCCAGCCGTGTTGATCGGAGAGAAGCGGAACGGACATATTCCCCAAGTACATCATGCCACAGGACAGAAGGTTTACCCCTATGAAAGGGTAAAAAGCTGCGGGGAACATTCTGAGGTATCGAGAAAACATGGATTTCCCTTCGGTTGTTTCTACGGACTTTATTATTATATCGTTTTTGGACGCTGCATGTATTCTCGCAATACTTCTCGCGAATGAATATCTGCCTGCCTGACAATCTCAGGCAATCTGCTTATCTTTCCTACTTGTTCCATGCTGAGTCGTATCGCATCCTCTAAGGTTAAATAATTACCGGTTGACACATAAACAGGTTTCACCCCTGTTTGTGTTCGAACTATCGCACCTATTACCTCCTCTTGATCCTCGATGAACTCATATGCTCCTTGTTTCAAATCGAGTGGTTTATGGTCTCCCAATAAATATGTTTTCGCTATCCCAATCGTCGGTTTTTGCAGAAAAAAAGATGCATGAGAAGCAATTCCCATTCTTCTCGGATGCAGCATTCCATTTCCATCAAAAAACACGACATCGGGTTCCATCGTAAGCTTCTCCCAAGCTTTTAAAATAAGTGGCAATTCACGAAATGCAAGCATTCCCGGCACATATGGTTCTATCACTTCTTCTACATGCCAAACTAACTCTACTATTTCAAAAGTAATATGATCCATCGCTACAATAACTGCTGCTGCTAGATTGTCTTTATAGGCAAGATCAATCCCGCATACAATTTTGGGGGTATGAGAGTAAGGGGTAATAACCATTTGTTTTCTTAGATCTCTTTGTATCCATTCTTTTTTCTCTTCCTCTACAGGGAAGGTATGTACTGGATAATACTGCATAGTCACCTCCAAAAATAATACTTTATTTTAATTGTTAACACTGTTTCTATTTTAATCTATACTAGAAAGGAACGAAAATGGATACCTTCCGCTTCTTATTGGAGACAAACAAATGCAGGACGTGACATTCGACATCCTCGCGATACTGATCCTGTGGCACTGTGCCTTCGTCGGACATAGCGTAGGAGACTACGTTCTGCAAACGGACAAGATGGATCAACATAAGGGTACACTCGATCAGGAAACCAAAGAAAAGAAATGGAATTGTCGCGAAGCCTTCCTTCTGCTGTTCGACTACCGAAAGAGTTACGGGGACAAGAGGAAAGACTATCTGAAAAGCCTGTGGTATAACTTCCTCCATGTGTCGTCCTATTCGCTGAGCATCGGTGTATTGTTCGTAGCATCCAGTTACATGCTGAACTACGCGATGATTCGTAAACATGGAGTCGAGTTCAACCCCGTAGAGCTGATCGGGTGGACAAATTTCCTCCTTTGGCTGATCGTAAACGCTGTTCTCCACGGCTTCATCGATCGGCGCTGGCCCGTGAAAGCCAAGATGATGCGCATGGGACAAAAATCCTATTTCGAAGATGGAGGAGGAGCCCCCTTTGTGGATCAAGCGCTTCACAAGTTCTGCCTCCATCTGACTACTTACGCACTTCCATTAGCACAAATGCTGCTGAAGTAGTCAAAAACGCCCCTCAGATAACTCTGGGGGGCGGATGCTTTATCGGACTGAAAAAGTGATCCAAACATTTCTTTCGTCTTTACTTACTTTTTTTAATGTAATCGCAAGGTTATGTTTTGGCAATATTTTTCCACCAGCTGGATTAAAGGAACTACTATAATCATTTTTGTCGGAGAAATAAGGAATTCCGGAGACACTGTCATATTTCATTTCCACTTTTGGATACTGAATATCCATCGGGCTTGTTGGTTTAAAATGAAATGCAGCATCGTTGATTTGATAACGGGTTGATCCTACTTTTCCATCACTCCAAAAATGTCCGGCTTGATGGCTGTCCACTACACCTAAAAATCCCTCTCCCGGATGCAGTCCTGTCTGATTATCTTCTCCGTAACTAGCGTCATAGTACCAAACGAGCATACCAGAATCGTAGCTCAGCATGCTATTATTACGGCGAATATGAGCAAGACCTTGATCGAGTCCATGATGGGTACGCCATTCGATTAAGTAGTAATTTGGATAGGCGATCGGAGAACCATCGAAAATTTGAAACCCTTTTTGTGTAAAGAGCGGTTTTCCTTCCACATCATCCATAAACATTTGCTTATCATCTGCGGCAACTTGGATATTATCCACATAAAAGCCTTCTTGAGCTGCCCCAACATCTGTCACATACCGAAATTCCAAACGAATTTGATGTCCAACAAAGGAAGATAAATCAAGCTGTTTCTTTACCCATTTTCCACCTGTTTTGCCAGTATAGGAAGCAATTTGTTTTGGTTCCTTTGCTCCATCTACATATGCATCCACATATAAAAAATCATATCCAGACTCGATGTCATACCATGTATCAAAATTCAAAGCAGCTGATTTTTTATTGGTTAAATCGATTGTTGGGGAAATCAATCTTGTATCCAGCATATTTCCTGTCGTAGAATAGTAGGATTTCTTACCTAAGGGACGAAGCGGCGGAGAAACGATCTTATCCGGCAAATCCACTTTGATCATTTTCCCATTTTTCACAGGTGCCACTGCTTCCTGCAAACCAAGCGTTTTTGGTGTTTTTAGATCTTCTAATTTGATTATTTTGGGGATAGACCAATTTCCTCCGTACAAACTAGCAAAAAATAATTTATCCCACGGACTAAAGCCAGATGGTTCTGTTCCCGGTATCTCTCCAGTCCAACTGCCATAGGACATCAAAGACCATGCTTCTACTGGTGAACCAGTACCTGTTGACCCGGTATCATATTCATCAGGCAAGCCCAAATTATGCCCGTATTCATGAGCGAACACTCCAGTTGCTCCATCTTCTGGTTGGATGATGTAATCATATGCTTTTAGAGTCGTTCCTGGAATCTCCACTGGTTTAGGTCCGATGACGGATCGATGCGACCAGATCGCATTATCTCCGCCGCCTTCCTCTTCCCCAAGACCAGCATGCACAACAAATAGATTATCGAGCAATCCATCGGGTTCCATTACATTGCCATCATCGTCAAGATCATAAGGATCCCGCTGGTCATACAACTTTTCTTTCCCTTTGATTTTAGCCGCAACACTCTGCAACGTTTCTTTTATTAATTCTGTTGGATTACCATCATTTTGGTCATACTCATCCGTTTTATGATGAGCCCCATAGAAAGCAGCATCATGCTTGGCAACAGTCCAATCCGTCACATCTCCGGCTAACGACCACGAGCCGGCAGATTGTTGTTTATAGTATTGATTGGCAGTGATCAATCTTTTGCCATTATGCCTCAAAGCTGTTATCCCAAAAATGAGTTGACGATAGTGAGCAGGGTTAAAATCATTGGTCCAAAAGCTGCTCTTTGCTGTTGGTTTAATCTGATTGTGTTTCTGATCCGGAAACTCAATTAGGGCAACTACCGCATTATCATGATGAGTCAAAGCAGGCAGAGTTCTTTGCTCAGAAAGGTGATTCACTTTATCGATGGTTTTTTGCAGAAGCTTTTGTTGCTGGGAATATACTCGTTTGCCAAATATACTCGTGGTATCAATCCCATTTGTGAATGGAAAACGATTTTGCCTTTGTTGTAGTTCATTCTGGATGATTTTATCGATTTGTTCAGGGGTTGTAGTGGCGGTAATCTTCCCTATTTTTCGGAGGTAGGCGATATAGCCTTCTTGTTGTATGGAGCCATAATCTATGGAGAATTCTTCCTTATGTTTCGGTTCCTTGGCTTCTACTTTATATTTAAAATAGAATGAAAATAAGGTAAAACATAATAATATAAATAGTATGAAAATTAACTCTCTGCTATTTTTCAACATATAACCCACCTCATATACTGTCCATATCGAGATGATTATAGCATATATTTCCAAATTATATCGGATAGAAGTGTGACTGTTTTCATGATAAGCAGTTTGAGCTTGTTCTATCATATTTAAAATACTGGATCGTAAGTAAACTCAGTGCGGCGGTGACATCCTTTGTCACCGCCGCAAATATGGATCAGAGTTAGCAGAGCTTATTTTTGAGCTCTGTCAAGACCACATACAACTTCTGTGTTGCATTATTCCACTTTTCGTCATCCCAAACTTGCGTTTTATTCCATTTTTCGAGAACCTTCTGTTGTTGCTTCAGTACAGTCTTCCATGACTCTAGAAGCTCACCGCATTGCAAATCTGCCCAATACTTGGCTGCTTTTCCTGCATTTAACCCCGCTTCGTAGAGATCCAAGTCTACAGGAATCGTAAGGCCAGTATCTGCTCTTTTACTCTCTTCAAAGAGATGCCAAGCTTCTTGACGTGCTAGCTCGGCTTCTTCAGCAACATCTAGAGCCGTACGAATGATTCGCTTGAACCTGACAACATCTTGAAGCAGGGCACTCTTGGGATCTTGCAGAATGCTAGCCCTGTCAGCAAACTCAAGGGCTTGAGGGATAGCAATCCGAAGCTGCTCAAGGGCTTTCGTTACCTTATCTGTAGCACTCCAGGCTGCCTGATGCAGATCCATGGTAACCAAAATAGATGAGTTCTGCTTCTTCTCAATGCTTCGCCATGTTTCCCATGATGTCTGCACGACATCTTTCAAAGGAGCCAAACTAGCGTCAACCACTTCCAAACCTGATCGAGTTCGGTAAGTCTTAAGGATGGGAACACGCCAAGCGTGCAGATCCTTAGCAGCCTTCCAAACCAATCGCATCGCTTGAGCATCCTCATCTCGCATCGCTTGGTTGGCTCGCACTTGAAGCACTTCGATATTCTCCCCTAGATAATGAAGGAGATCCTGCAAAGATGTATTCTGCGCTACTTCTTGGAAAGAAACACGCTTAACATCGATGACTTCATACCCATGAGCAAACTGATGCAAGACCTTCCAAGCGTTCTCCATAGCCTCGAATACACGCCACATGATCCAAGGATCAACCTTACGAAGACGGCCTGCATTAGAGATTACAGCTGTATCAAAATCAGATCGATGGTGCCTGAGAAAGAGATAAGCATTACGGTTTAGTGCTCTTTCATAAACTTTGATTCTCTCTTCCACATTGTCACCAGCATCAGGGAAAATGATGACCCTATTTGGGCCGAGGGTCTTTTTGTATTGACGCTTCGTCTTTTTCCATGCCATGTCGGCGATTTCTGGAGTGACAGCCATTCTCCCTTCCTGCTGCTCCTTAGGAAGATTTTTATCTGTATCCAAGATAAAAACCTCGTAAGGGCCAAAGATTCTGCTCTTATTCTCTAGCATGAAATCCCATTGCAATGCTTCAGCATCTACACTTTTGCCAACACCAGGCAGACCGGACAGGCCAACCACAATGGCATCATATGCAGCACTGAGCTCAAAGAGCACTTTTGCACTGGCACCAGAAAGTTCAACTGGATGATTTTTCGTTTCCACCGTTTCTCTCTTTTCTCTCTGAAACTTTGGATAAATTTATTTTATATCAGTTTTATCTCTAATCCTATTTGTTTTTAAATGTTCCTAAATAATTTATTAATCAAATTCCTACCATATTAGTACCTAATTTAAAATAGCAGATTCTTAAAAAAATAGTATAATGAATATTGTAACCTAGTGCTTTTGGAGTAAAGATGAAGACAGAACAAACAGTGCCGCTCCAGCTCGCCATAGAACTTGCAGAAGCATTGGAAAATGAGATCCGTCACAGTTGCATTTCGGGAATGCGATGGAATCAGGATGAGAAAGCTAAAAAATTTCATGTGCCTGTTTCTCTTATGCGGATGGCTCTATTCGTACTTCAACAAAAGGGATTTGTTAACGAAGAACGATATGGGGAATGGGTCATCATCGCATCCAGAATGGGAAAGGACATGGACTATCATCCTAGTCTCCCTTCTTCTGTGAAACTGTCCAACTTTCTGAACAGAACATTCCTAGAACAAAGAGCAGAACTTTCAGTCTGGTGTTTTACGACAGAGTTCCTATTTCCGATATTGGCTCCGATCCTTACGGATATCCGAAATGGAAATCGCTACAGTCCTGAATCAATCACCATCCGGTTGATTATTCCAGACTATTCTGTTCCTCTTGGGGTACCGAGGTCACTAGATAACCCTGCTGATCCGCGTCCTCAAAATAGAATAAGGGGAATCGCCAAACGGTTTGCTATTCCGTTGGTTCGACAAATTCAGTCTTTGCAGACACCTGGGCGTGTCGCAAATGTCTGGATTAAGAAAAGCCCCACTTTGCCTCCAGGTCGATTTTATCTCAACGGTGAAGAATCCTTGTTTGGTTTCTACCACAAGAGACAGCACACCGTCACCTTCAATGGCAAAGAGATGAGAATTTTGGACGTGGTCAGTAAAGACGTACCTCTCATTTACTACCCAGCAGGGACGGAACAAATGAAACAAAACCAGACTACGTTCGATTCAGAATGGGATTCGATTGATCAAAAAATACTACTGGAGGAAATCTGACTTCAAAAAGCGATAGGGGCTGCGGAAACGTAGTAACGGGCTAGAGACATCGTGTCCCTAGCCCGCGTTCTTTTCAATCTACTTTTTTTGAAGTTCCTCTTTTCCTCCCCAAAAAGAATTTCAACCTTGACATAAAACAGAGAAAACAGTGCTGGACACATCGTATATGAATTTCTTGACATTCTCTTGGTAAGATTCATCAAATGGATACATATGGGCCAAAATATCAAAACTATAAGTAAACGTAGTGCGGCGGTGACATCATGTGTTGTCACCGCCGCTGGTGTAGAACCGGACTAGAGCCTCAATTCGAGTTCTTTCAAGACCCCGTACAAGTCAATTCTTGCCCTATTCCACACACTGTCGTTCCAGATCTGTTCGTCCATCCAAGTTTGGATGACTTTCAGCTGTCGGGTAAGAACTACATGCAAGGTGTCAAGGAAAGTGTCGCAGCCTAGATTTTCCCATTTTTGAGATGCTTTCCCAGCTTCCAAGCTTGCGCCAAAGATGTCCAAGTCTGTTGGAATCTCTCCACGACTGGTATTCTCCGGTTTCTTGCAATCCTCCAAATACCGGAGAGCATCTTGTTGAGCAACCTCTGCTCTTTGTGCTGCTTTCTTCGCTTCATAGATGATTTGCTTAACCGCAATGATTTCTTGAAGCAAAGAAGGCTTGGAATCATCGGTCAAACGACTCGCTCGCTCTGCAAATTCAAATGCCTTGGGAATAACTGCCCGAAGATCGTCAATCCTCTGAGATACCTCACCAATAGCTCCCCAAGCTACTTCAGAAATCGCCATGGCTGACAAAACAGATGGACTCTTTTCGAGATTTTTCCATGTATTCCAGGAATCCTCTTTCAATTGTTCGAGAGAGGCCCACCATCCCATTACGTCTTCCGAACCCTCTCGAGTTCGGTACGCCTGAAGAATTGGAGTCTTCCACGAAAGCAAGTCTCTGGCCATAGTCCATGCCCTGCGCGCTCTTTCAACGTCCTGATTCTCATTAGCATACTCGACGCAAGTATGAATGAGAGAGACGTTTTCTGCAAGGAAACTGGATAGTTGTGTCGCAGAGAACTTTCGAATAACTGCATCAAAATCTACACGCTTGACGTCGACAATCTCAAAGCTGTGACCCTTATCGTGCATATCTTTCCAAGTTGTCTCCAAGCTCAGATATACGCGATACATAATGTGGAAATCCACCTTACGCAGGCGATTTCCATTCCATTCAATAGCCGTTTCGGTAGACGCTCTGTGGTACCTGGAATGAATGTAGAAATTGTTCGCCTTGGCAAGCTCGTAGATCTCAGTTCTCTTCGTCAAATCGTCCCCAGCATCGGGCACGATGATCACTAGGTTTGAGGCATTGACGATGATTTTTCTATATTCAGCAATCGTCAATTCCCAAGCTCGATCTGCTCTTTCTCTCGTAACTTCGATTTCACCATTTTTTTCAGCCTCGGAGAGATAATTGTCCGTATCCAAAATCACAACATGGTTAGGACGAAAGATTTTGGTACTGTTCAGTTGTTCGAAATCCCATTGCGTATTGCGAGCAGCAACGCTTTTTCCGACACCAGGAAGACCAAACTCCGCAATTAGAATACCGTTGTATCCTGCGCTGAGTTCGTCGATTTCTTTTGCCCCGGCGTAGAAAAGTTCCTTCACACCTTTTGTGTTCACTTTTCTCTCTTTCTCTTTGAAACACAGGTCTACACTCATTTTATATTATTTTCTTTCTAAATCCCATGTTCATCCCTAAAAAATATTGAATTATCCCAGCTGACATAAATAGCTATATCGATAGAAAATCAGTATAATTATTATTGTCACCTACATCTTTAGGAGTGAAGATGGATTCAGAAGAAGTACACCTCAGAATTGCAGCAGCATTGGAAAAGGAAATTCGAACCGGCTCCATTTCAGACATGCACTGGTCTCAAAGTGCTTTGGCTGAGAGATGTGGGGTAGCTGGTAGTACCATGCGCAGAGCACTCCATGTTCTTCTGGAAAAGGGATTTGTGACCGAATTCAGTTATGGTCGCTGGATTATCTCAGCATCAAAAAAGGGATGGGATATGGACTATGAACCACATCTCTCCCCTGCTGAAAGACTTCACAATTTTCTAGAAAGAACCTTTCTCGAAGAAGAGGTAGAACTCTCTATTTGGAGTGTCACTACACAGTCGCTTTACGATGCCATTATCCCCATCATCACGGATATCCGTATGGGGAGGCGGCCACGTCCGAAGTCCATCACTGTCCGTCTGATGCTGCCGAACTTCAACTTGAGGCATGGACTGCCTTTCCTAGTCGACGATCCAACTGATCCTCGTCCTCAGGAAAGACTGCGAGGAATTTGCCAAAGTTTCGCAATTCCACTCGTTCAACAAATGGATTCGCTAGAGAAAGCTGGGGAACTACGGGTTAAAGTCTTGATCAAGACTTCACCCATAATGCCTACAGCAAGAATTTACCTGAACGATGAAGAGTCCCTGTCCGCACCATATGTGTATAGGAGGCATAACGTCGAATACAACGGAGAGGTAATGCATATCTGTGACCTGCTCAGTACAGATGTGCCTCTCATCTACTACTCAGCAAAAACAGAACAAGCTGAGCAGAACCGAAGGGCATTCGACAGCCACTGGAATGGGGTAGCTGAAGAAACTGCACTGTTGGATATCTAACTCCTAAATGAGGAGAATACTGCGGGAACGTAGTGAAACGGGCTAGAGGACATCGTCCCCTAGCCCGCGTGTTTTTTTGAAACCTTTCCATCCATTCGGTTATTGATTATAATAGATTTAAATCAGTGACTCACAGAATGGATTTACCTACTATGACCCGACAACTTGCACCCTCTCATCCCACACTTCACGACTTGCTGGAAGACAGTGGCGGAAAGATCATCATTGTTCTTGGCACCGGCGAGGAGCATGCATGGACAACTTACGCGGATAGCATGCTAAAGGTATCCCGTAAAGTCTCATGTGTAAAAATCGCAAGCCGAGAACAAGGCGATGACATTTCGATTGGACTGTTGCTGGACTTCGTAGAAAAGAAAACCACAGAAAAATACCGGGTCTTCCTGGTGTTCAGCAATAGTCCAACTCTTCCCGACCTGATGAAGGAATATGCCAAGGATTCCTATCTGCATCAAGTGAAGTTTCAACCGATGAGTCACACTGGAATGTTCCATCCAGATGAGGCTCCCATTTCAAAAGCAGATAGCTTCGAAATGTTCATCGTGGGAAGTTATAACCCTGAAGACGTGCGGGGATTCTGTTCATCGGCAAGTTTGAGGAGGCTTGAGGAGGCGACAGAGACTCTTCACCAAGCCCTCGGCGATCGCAATCAGTTGGTCCTCGCTTATCGAGATGTGAGAGACTTGATCTCCACAGAAGACTTTTCTCTGCATCCATGGCAAGATAGCACCATGTTCTCGACTATGCTTGATGCTTGGAACAAGCTGAATGAAACACAGAAAGCGGCTTGGAGAGCGTTTGGAGCGGAAAGAGAAGTCATTCTCCATTACTTGGAGCTTATTGAACGATGCCAAGAGGAGCTTCTCAAGCTGAACGAGGCAATCGATCGGACAAGTGAGGCAAAGAGCAACTATAACGCGCCGGATGCTGACAAAGATGGGACTCATGCAGAATGGGTGTATCGTTATAAGACAGCAATGGCATTGGTGAAGAAGGCGGGGGATTTTGCAAACGAAGCCTCTGCACGTCTGGAGCAAGAGGAAAGTCCATTGGGGATTCAAACAGTCTCCACGTCAGTCTCGAACAGCTGGACACAGTGCTTGTCGGATGTAACCTTCGATGTTACTCAACTAGCAAAGAAGCTGATCCAGAAAGTCAAGGCCTTGGCCAGCGATATTAAAGTACTCCTAGCAGAAGATCAACCGTCTGCTGGATAGCCTGAAACAGCTATTGTTACAGGCGACGGCAGTGGCAACTGAGTTGTCACTGCCGCCTTCATTCTACTATACCGATTATTCCATACAGTAGAAACATGGAAATGGTCAAATTACTTCTATACTTCTGCAGGGGTAGCTACTTTCCACCACCCATCAAACCAATCTACCATTGCCGCAACTTCTTCGACATTTCGAGAGACATCCAAGGGCATCCTCCATCCTCGAAGATCAGTCATATCTTCGTTTTGGATAGTTACCCGTTCTGGAATATACAGTCCCTGCAAATATCGGTCATTGAGGATCAGCACCTTGTGGGTGGGTGTCTGCGGAAGCATTCGAAGCTCGATGCAAATATCACCGACATTTTCGTTCTCCCGCAACGCATTAAAACCATTAACAAGCTTTCTGGTGTGCTCATCCGTGATCTGAAGCAAACGCTCTAGCGCAAAAGGATCGTTTGGATCATTCACCATGGCTGGGATCACAAGGGGGGCAGTAGGGTTCGAAACCAACAGCCTTACAGAAAGCGAACCAATCGCAAGTTCTCTGTTCTGAATCTTCTCCCAAATGGGTCCCATAGCGCCATTGAAGGTTTCCGAAGTAAAGCTATAAACGCAAATTCTCACGTCATCAGCTTCCCCGAATACCTCCAGCAGATTTTGCACGAGGGTGGAACCATATGCTCCCTTTGCTTTTGTTCGATCACGCCAATCCCTATGGACTCGATTCCTCTCATCCAAATATCCCTCTTCGTGAAGTTGCTCAAGGGCGAGTTGCAGCGTATTTCTATCTGTCTTAAATACCTTAGCTACAACCTCTTCAGGGGTAAGCGCAGCGCCGATCACCAATTCACCTCTGGTGATCCGTCTTTTGATTTCAGCAGCTACGTCCTCTACAGAAAGAAATTTCATTTCCACTCCTTAAAGACTCTTCCTTGTGATCAGTTTACTATATTTTCGTATTAGTGGCTATAACCTTATATGCAGACAGCAGTGCATCTTCTGTGTAGAAGGTGCACTGCTGGTATCTCTTCAAAATTTCAACTGGCTCCTAGTTACTTGAGCCCGATGGAAGAGACAAAGATGGTCACCCTCTGAAACCACTGCGTTCGAACAATGGAGTGTTCCAAACACGGAACCATCAGGTAGTAGGTTGTAATTGCACTTCTTCTCTTGATACAACAATCTGAACAACTGCGCATTTTTCTCGGAAAGTCCGCTGTCCACCACTTCCCATGTATCACAGAGCTCTTTCATTGACTCAAAGGTACTATCGACACCGTTAACCGCATCCCCAAATAGAGTTGGGTCAACCTGCCGATCACGGACAGCGTTCCTACAAAGCGCAACCCACCAATCAGTCTGTACCATTACAAGATGAATGTGAGTCTGGTATTCTCTGAGCCCTATTTTAGGTGCTAGTCTATTCCAGAGTTCACAAACGGCTAGTGCCAAGTAGATCATGGAATCCCTCATCCCTTGGTTGTCGCCCGCATCTGCAACAAGAATGGGATTTTTGGAGGGTTTCAACAGTTCCATAACGAACCTTTTCAAGGCGATTCTCATCGCCTTTCTACCTACTTTTGGGGGGACTTCTCCCTTGATAATTCGGTGTCGTTCGTCTGGATCAATCAAGGTTACATTGAGACCAAGGAGTCTTCGAAAATCACGAATCATCCTTTGAGCATAGCGTGATTTACCTGATCCCGGATAACCATGAACTAGGATAACCTGCCTTTTCCCTTCTGCAATCCTCTTCAATGTATAAACATCAGCCGCAAACAGCTGAGTAGGGGTAGAGGAACTCGGCGTCAACATTGTTTTTTCTCTCTGTTAGACAACGCTTCCTTACCCTATTATAAATTGTTTATAAATACAAAAAAAGTACCATCATATTCATGATGGCACTTTATCCAAATTTATTTTTTATGTCTGCTTCCAGGTTTCACCACAGGAATACCTTCTTTACACAATGGACAATCTTCTGCTAAGTAGCTTTCAATTTGCACTGCTTTTAGTGCTTTATAAGGAACATCAAACGGATTTTCGCCTTTTGACCGATCTACTAAAGAACCTACTCCGATGATCTTCGCTTCTCTTTCTTCCAAGAGCGCGATAACTTCTTTCACTGAACCGCCTGTGGTCACAACGTCTTCGATGACCAAGACGCGTTCTCCAGGGTCTACTTCAAAACCGCGGCGGATTTGCATTTCGCCTTCTTTGCGTTCGGCAAAGATACAGCGGACTCCAAGGCTTCTTGCCACTTCGTGAGCGATGATCACTCCGCCTAGCGCAGGTCCTACTACGAGATCGATTTCTTGATCTGCAAACAGTTTTGCTACAGCATCTCCAGCTTCTTTTGCTTCTCTAGGATATTGGAGTAATTGTGCCATTTGCATGTATTGGTCACTGTGCCGGCCAGATGTTAAGAGAAAGTGACCCTTTTTTAATACTCCTGTCCGTTCAATCGCTGCTTCTAATGTCCACTCACTCATGCTGTTGCCTCCTCGATCGATTGTAAGATGTTTTCATATGCTTGTACTGGATCGCTCGCTTTGGTAATCGGTCTGCCAATGACCAGATAATCCGCTCCACGCTGAAGTGCTTCCACGGGGGTAACAACTCGTTTTTGATCATCTGCGCCAGCTTCTTTTGGACGAATTCCTGGGGTAACAGCTAGGAAATTCGAAGCAGTTGCTTGTTTTATCGCACTTACTTCTTGACCCGAACAGATGACACCATCTGCGCCTGATCGTTGTGCTAACTGGGCAAGATGGATCGCAGAATCGGACACATTTCCTTGAATTTGTAGTTCATCCGTCAACATCGCTTGATCTGTGCTGGTCAATTGGGTGACTGCTAAAATTTTGGTGCGGTGGTTTGCGGTAGCTGTTTGCTCTACCGCTTCTCGCGCCCGTCTGATCATTTGACTTCCGCCGCTGGCATGAATCGTTAATAAGTCAATTCCAAGTTTACTCACCGTTTTTACCCCTTCGTAAACGGTGTTCGGGATATCATGAAGCTTAAGATCGAGGAAGACTTGGTAGCCTTCCTCTTTCTTTTTGGCAACCCATGCAGGACCAGCTTCATAAAACAATTGGTAACCAACTTTGATAAACGCAGGCGGAAAGGAGTGCAAGAAAGCTTCCGCTTCTTGCAGGGAATAGTCCAGAGCGATGATTACTTGTTTACTCATGAGCCCCTCCTACACCATTACCGTTTGTTTTCTGGCAACCTTTGCTTCCTCGCCAATCGGCAGAGCAGACAGGTGAATGGTTTCCATCGTTGTCAGTAATGCTTCCACGGTATCAAGAGAGGTGAGACATGCTACCCCGTGCTCTACTGCTTCACGGCGGATAAGGAACCCATCTCTTTCAGGGGTTTTGCCACGCGTCCAAGTGTTTACGACTAAATCTGCTTCTCCTTTGCGTATCATGTCAAGAATATGAGGAGAACCATCTTTTAGTTTGTTTACTCTTTGGACAGGAATACCAGCTTTCTCCAGCACATCTGCTGTTCCAGCGGTAGAAACAACCCGATATCCTAGTTGGATAAAGCGTTCCATCAGCGGAATTATTTCTTCTTTCTCTTTATTTCCGATCGTTGCCACAACTGTACCAAATCGAGGCAAGGAAATTCCCGCTGCGATCAAACCTTTGTAGACCGCTCTTGCATAATCGCGATCTCGACCCATCACTTCTCCAGTCGATTTCATTTCAGGGCCAAGCATAATATCTACACGGCGTAATTTGGCAAAGGAGAACACAGGAACTTTTACTGCTACTTCAGGAGTTTCCGGCCATAATCCTCCTGTATAACCTTGATCTGCTAGGCTTTCACCGAGCATAATTCTGGTAGCTACTTGTGCCATTGGAATGCCTGTGACTTTACTTAAAAATGGCACTGTTCGAGATGCTCGTGGATTCACTTCTAAGACATACAACTGTTCTTTGAACAGCACAAATTGGATATTGATAAGTCCTTTGGTGTTGAGTGCTTTTGCAATACTTGTCGTAATCTCCACTAAGCGTTGTTTTTGCTCGTTAGTAATCGATTGCGGCGGGTAGACTGCGATGGAGTCACCAGAGTGTACACCAGCCCGTTCAATGTGTTCCATGACCCCAGGAATCACGACTTGCTCTCCATCGCAGATCGCATCTACTTCTAATTCTTTTCCTAGAAGGTATCTGTCAATCAATACTGGATGCTCCGGGTTAACTTTTACTGCTTCTACCATATAATCGCGAAGTTCAGCTTCGTTGTAGACAATTTGCATCGCACGTCCACCGAGGACATAGGATGGGCGGACTAACACTGGATATCCCAAGTCCGTGGCAGTTTGGACTGCTGCCTCAATCGAAGTCACTGCTGATCCTGGCGGTTGAGCGATATTTTCATCGCTGAGCAGTTTCTCAAATTTTTTCCGATCTTCTGCTCGATCAATCTCTTCTAGTGAAGTACCGAGGATTGGAATCCCTTCTTCACGTAAATCTCTTGCTAAGTTTAAAGCTGTTTGACCACCGAACTGCACGATCACGCCGATCGGATTTTCTCGTTCGATCACATTCATCACATCTTCTTTGAAGAGCGGTTCAAAGTAGAGGCGGTCAGATGTGTTGAAGTCAGTAGATACGGTCTCTGGATTGTTGTTGATGATAACTGCTTCATAGCCGGCTTCGCGAATGGCCCAAATCGCATGTACAGTGGCATAATCAAACTCTACCCCTTGACCGATGCGGATCGGACCGGAACCGAGGACGAGAACCGTTTTCTTATCACCTTTTTCCACTTCATCTTCTTGCTCATAAGTCGAGTAGTAGTAAGGAGTAGAAGCAGAGAACTCAGCTGCACAAGTATCTACGATTTTATAAACTGGGGTAATTCCAAGCTCTTTGCGCTTTTTAGCAATGGCTTTTCCTTTGTTTCCTGTAAGTCTTGCAATCGTTCGATCCGTAAAGCCCAATCGCTTTGCAGTCAAGAGTAAGTCTGCTGTCAATTCGCTTGTTTCACTTAGATGAAGCTCTAACTTGATGATTCGCTCCAGTTTGACTAGAAAGAAACGATCGATTTTTGTGAGTTGGTGAGCATCTTCTACTGTGTAACCGCGACGGAACCATTCCCCAAGTAAGAAGAGACGCTCATCATCTACTCGTACCAATCTATGTTCCAATTCCTCGCGAGTCATCTCAGCCGTTTCCGTTAAGTAGAGGTAGTCTGCACCGATCTCCAGAGAGCGAACAGCTTTGAGCAGGGATTCTTCTAACGTACGTCCTATCGCCATGACTTCCCCAGTCGCTTTCATCTGTGTGCCAAGACGTCGGTTAGCGGAAGAAAATTTATCAAAAGGCCAACGTGGAATTTTGCTAACCACATAGTCTAAGGCTGGTTCGAAGCAAGCGTAGGTCTGTCCTGTCACTGGATTGATCAGTTCATCTAAAGTGTATCCCATAGCGATTTTGGCGGCGATTCGGGCGATTGGATAGCCAGTCGCTTTAGAAGCTAATGCGCTTGAGCGGCTAACCCGTGGATTTACTTCGATCACATAGTATTGGAAACTGTCTGGGTCTAGTGCGAATTGAACGTTACATCCGCCGCGAATGTCTAAAGCACGAATCATTTTTAGCGCGGAGGAGCGCAGCATATGGTATTCTTTGTCAGACAAAGTTTGGCTTGGAGCGAAAACAATACTGTCTCCTGTGTGCACACCAACTGGATCGAAGTTTTCCATGTTACAAACGACGATCGCATTATCATTGGCATCTCGCATTACTTCGTATTCAATTTCTTTAAAACCAGCGATACTCTGTTCGATGAGACACTGGGTGATTGGGCTTAAACGAAGGCCATTCTCCACGATTTCGCGCAATTCTTCTTCGTTGTTTACGATACCGCCACCGGTTCCACCCAAAGTGTAAGCCGGGCGGACGATAACCGGATAACCATTATTGTTGGCAAATGCAACAGCTGCATCAGCGGTGTGTACAATTTCGCTGGAAGGAACGGGTTCATTTAACTCGTGCATCAAAGCACGGAACTGGTCACGGTCTTCGGCACAAGTAATCGCACGCAGTTCTGTTCCAAGCAAGCGAACGCCTTCTCGTTCTAAGACACCTGCCTCTGCTAGTTTTACTGCAAGGTTTAACCCAGTTTGACCTCCAAGGGTAGGAAGTAAGCCATCAGGTCGCTCTTTGCGAATGATTTGCGTGAGGAAATCGACCGTTAACGGTTCGATATAAACTTTATCTGCCATATTGGTATCGGTCATAATCGTTGCAGGATTACTGTTGACGAGAATAACTTCCATACCTTCTTCTTTTAATGCTTGACAAGCCTGTGTACCAGCATAGTCAAATTCAGCTGCCTGCCCAATTACGATAGGTCCAGATCCAATTACGAGGATTTTCTTAAGTGATGTATCTTTTGGCATGATTATTTCCCCTCCATCATTGTCATAAACCGATCAAACAAGTAACCATTATCCAGTGGTCCTGGAGCTGATTCTGGATGATACTGTACCGAGAAAGCAGGAAATTTCTTGTGTTCGACACCTTCAATTGTTCCATCATTTAACGCAACATGACTAACTTTTAGAGCTGTATTTTTCAGCGTTTCTTCGCGAACCACATAACCGTGATTTTGCGCTGTGAGGTATGAGCGTCCAGTTGCTAACTCTTTTACTGGATGATTGCCCCCGCGATGACCAAACTTTAATTTCTCCGTATCTGCTCCACAAGCCAGTGACAAGAGTTGGTGTCCGAGGCAGATGCCAAAGATCGGAACTTTGCCGAGTAAACCTTGAATCGCTTGGACAGATTCTGGAACATCTTTTGGATCTCCAGGTCCGTTGGAAAGCATCACACCATCTGGTTGATATTTCAAAATCTCTTCCGCAGTTGTGTTATAAGGAACCACTACTACTTCACAATTGCGTTCCATTAATTCACGATGAATGTTGTGCTTTGCTCCATAATCTACTAAAACCACACGTTTCCCATTGTTAGGAGAAATTTGTACGCTCTTCGTGCTCACTTGTGCTACTTGGTCTGTACGCAGAGAAGCATCTTGCAGGCGAGATAAAAGAACTTCAACAGGCTCCTCACTTGTCGTAATCATGCCTTTCATCGTCCCATGAATTCGAATCTTTCTCGTCAACATCCGTGTATCGAGATCCGAAATCCCGACGATATGATGCATGGCGAGCCACTCGTCAATCGGCATCTCATTTCTCCAGTTGCTTGCATACTCTGCATGCTCTCGAACGATTAAACCTTGGCAGTGAGGTTGTAAAGCTTCGTTGTCCTCACGGTTAAACCCATAGTTTCCGATGAGCGGATACGTCATTGTGATTAATTCCCCACAGTAAGATGGGTCTGTGACAATCTCTTGGTACCCAGTCATACTTGTATTAAATACGACTTCTCCAATGGATTCTCCAGTTGCTCCGAATGATTTACCTGTAAATACTGTACCGTCTATGAGAAGTAATCGTGCTTTCATCCTGTTCACCCTCCGCTTATGCAATCTGTTTTTTAAGCCGACCAAACTACTTTACCATCAACAATTGTCAGCGTTGGCCAACCTTGCGTTTTCCATCCGACAAAAGGTGTATTTCTCCCTTTGGACAAGAAGGTTTTTGGATCAATTTCCTGTTCTTGTTCCAAATCAATCACCGTAATATCGGCAAGCTGTCCTGCTTCCAGCTTTCCATACGGTAAGTTAAACCGTTCTGCTGGTTTCGTACTCATTAACTCCACCAACTGACGCAGCGTAAATTTCCCTGTTTTTACTAAGTTGGTATAGAGAAGAGGAAATGCTGTTTCCAAACCTACGATTCCAAATGGAGCAAGTTCTATTCCGGCTGCTTTTTCTTCCTCACTATGCGGCGCATGATCGGTTGCAATAAAATCGATCGTGCCATCTTGCAATGCTGCAATCAATGCCTCTCTATCTTCTTTCGCACGAAGAGGCGGATTCATCTTCCAGTTCGCATCCACATCTGGAATATCGTCTTCACAGAGCAGCAAGTGGTGTGGGGTAACTTCTGCTGTTACCTTTTGACCTCGAGATTTAGCTTCTCTGACTAATCGCACGGATTCTTTTGCACTGATATGACAGACATGATAGTGCACACTAGTGTCTTCTGCTAGTAAAATATCACGTCCGATATGGATGGATTCGGATAGACTTGGCATCCCTGTCAAGCCGTGTTTTGCGGCAAATTTCCCTTCGTGAACTACTCCACCTTTGACTAGGGTGTCATCTTCACAGTGGGCAACAATAGGTAATCCGAGCTTTTTCGCTTTTCGCATTGCTTCGCGCATCATTTGGCTGCTTTGAACTCCTACTCCATCATCGGAGAGTGCGAAAATACCTGCTTCCAGTAATGCTTCAAAATCAGTATGCTCAGCTCCAAGCTGGCGAGTGGTGATTGCGCCAATCGGTAATACTCTCGCTTTGCCTGCTGTTTTTGCTTTGGCGAGGATTTCTTTGACTACTTCTACTGTATCGATAACCGGGCGTGTATTTGGCATACATGCAATCGTTGTAAAACCACCACGAACGGCTGCATTTGCTCCTGTTTCAATCGTTTCTTTATGGGTATATCCGGGTTCCCGCAGATGAACATGCAAATCAACAAATCCTGGAGCAACAAATTTCCCAGCTAAGTCGATTACTGTAGCTTCCTTATCTACTATGTTTTCCCCAATTTGCTCAATCTGATTTTCATGGATCAAGATGTCTCGAGTAACCAACTCATCTCCTGCCGTTCCCAAAATACGTCCGTTTTTCAATAGTATTTTAGCCATCTGTTCTCCCCCTACTGATTTGGTCAAAAAAAGTCTCTTTGCCTGCATGACAAAGAGACTTTTGGTACCTTCAAAAGTTTGCCTTTGTCAGCCTCACAGGACCGCCTTTAAAAGGAATTATTTACTTATTTTGCTTAATGGAAACTTCATCGGTTTGACGATCTGCTTCCATGAGGGAAACTTGAACGATCTCTCGCTTGGAAGTAGGAACGTTTTTTCCTACAAAATCTGGTCGAATCGGCAGTTCACGGTGTCCGCGGTCTACGAGTACAGCAAGTTGGATCATCTCTGGTCTTCCCAGATCAATCAACGCATCCATCGCAGCTCGAATCGTCCGACCAGTGTAAAGCACATCATCAACCAGCACAACCTTTTTCCCTGCAATGACAGGAACATTGGTTTCACGCAATTGAGGTTCATCGTTTTTCTCAGTCAGGTCATCTCGATATAACGTGATATCTAGTTCCCCAATCGGTACTTTTTGCCCCTCAATTTGCCAGATGCGCTCATGCAAACGCCTTGCCAAAAAAACCCCACGTGTTTTGATTCCCACTAGCACTGTGTTCTTTACCCCTTTGTTGCGCTCAATAATTTCATGCGCAATACGGGTAAGTGCTCGGCGAACAGCCGCTTCATCCAAAATTAATTTTGTGGACAATGGAATGCTCCTTTGTGGATAATAAAAAAACTTCTTGCCCACACTGAACAAGAAGTACGTCATAGTACTATCTCCGCATCCTTGCCAGCCTCACAGGACTGTATTAAAGGTTCCTTTTTAAACTAGGAGTATTATCCCTCATCTATGTTACTTTTGTCAAATGGAATAAAATCTAAATCATAAAGTCTTACTATTGTGATATCTGTTTTTAAATACATCACTTCACTTTAACTTCAATTTATCATCTATTACCTTGAATATAAGCCTCTGCTGAAACATAGAGAAAATAAGCAAGTCCTGTTTGCTGTTCCTCCAACATCGTCCGGTGGAAATCATCTTCTAAAAAGAATCTCGTCTGTTCTACAAACTGAGCATCATCGGATAACAAATTTTGGGCTTTTAAATAAGCGACATGTTCTCCAATTGTCTCTAGCAATTGTACGTCATTAAACTTCGTACCTTTTTGTAATGCTACGATCATCTTGTTTGTAAAACGAACCGCTTCCCCTGCCTTTTCGTTGAGATCGTCTACCTTTATTTCTTTTTGTTCATCTAATAGCGAATACCCATATTTGTCTTGTAAATACTGATCTTGTTCTTTGAGTGCCTCTCTCCAATCTTCCTCATTGCGAAATCCTTTAAATAAATCTTGTTTCTCCATGGTTACTCCCCTTTTCTCAAAGTCTATCGATTTACTTATCGTGTCTAATAACTGGTCTAACCGATTTCTACGCGTTAGTAATAATTGTTTTTGCTCTGCTAATACTTTTTGCCGATTGGCTTCATGATCCAATAATCGTTTAATCTCCAATAACGGAAAATCTAACTCTCGATAAAACAAAATCTCCTGCAATCGTTCCAGTTCCGTCATGCTGTACAAACGATAAGCCGCCTCGGTTATTTTTGCTGGTAAAAGCAATCCAATCTTGTGGTAATGATGTAGTGTCTTCACCGTTATATGCGACATTTCTGCCATTTCCTTTACTGTAAAATACATCTCACCTCTCCTTTCTCTTTGAGCTTAATGTCTCCTCTTACAGGAGAGTCAACACATTTTTAACAAAAAAAAGACCCATTCTAAAGTACTTGATTTGCTCTCATTTCTTAGTATTTAAAATTTTTTGTCGTAATTTTCAAACTCACCTCGAAACATAACAAATATCCTTACAAAAGTGTAAGTTTTTCTTTAGCTTTATCAATAGGAGAAGAGATAAGTACTTGATATTGTGAAAGCAAGGAAAACAACTTGAGGTGATAATGATGGTAAGAAAAAAATTGATGAACAGCGCCATTATTTATGTATTATTGATTGGATATTATGCTTTGTATGGTTATTTATTTTAGCGGGATTTAAACTTTGGATTAGCAGTAGAAATGGGTGTTTTCTTAATTCCAATCCTATTTTTTTTCGGGTTACCTGTATCCTTGTGTTCGACACAATCACAAAGAAGATACAGAATAATGTAAAAATCATTTCTGCTTTACTACATTTTTTGTTTATTGGTGTGATTTCTACTTTGTTATTAAGACCAATTGCAGATGCTTCAGGACCAAACCTTTATTGTCCTATACTTGCAGCTGTAGTGTTCTTTTGGTTACTCAATCATTTTTTCATCAACATTTCGAAAGAAAATTACTCTATTTCAAGTAAATACTCTTCATTAAAGAGGAAATTATTAGTTGGATCTATTCTTTACTGGTTTATTATTTGCTCGCTTGTAATCTTTACAGGTTCAGATGAGTTAGGTTTAGGAATGTTCTTTTGGAATCTTTACCTTATTCCATTAATCTTTTTCATCAGTATCCCAGTTTCTTTATTCATAGAATTTCTTGTAAAAAAAGTACAAAACAAATATTGGGGAATTATTTCTATACTTGTTCAAGTCATTGTCTTTACTATCCTTAGTTATGTCATTACTATGTTGTACGAATTTGGTCAGTGGAAACTGTACACTATGGCAAAGACAGACTTTTTATATTGGCTAGCTGGAATTTGCTTATTCTTAGTAATCGATATCATCCTTATGTTCATCAAAAAAGAGTACAAAATCAAAGAAACCAAACATGTATCATAAAAGTACAGTCTTCTAAAACAGCTTCATTTCTTTACCAAATAGCCCGCCTAACCTTAGGCGAGCTATTTTAAACTTCAGAATTGATGTCTACATTTTATGCATGTACCAAATTCGCCATAGCTTTTCTTCTTTTAGGACGTTTAAAGAAAAAGTAACCTATCGTCAATACTAGAAAGATAACGAAAAAAATCAAGAGATGGTTTACATCAGTTTGTAAGTCCCCAAAGTTACCGCTGGAAATTACATCTCGGAATCCACGAATGCTATATGTCATTGGCAGCCAGGGATTGAGTGCTTTTGCCCAGCTAGGAAGCAGCTCAAATGGAAATGTCCCTGCGCTGGAAGCCAATTGGAAAATCATGACTAGTAAGATGAGAAAGCGTCCAACTTGGTCAAACAAGGTTACCATTGCCTGACAGAAAAACATAAACGTGAAGGCTACTAGTGTCGTATAACCATAGAACAGCGGGATGTTTTGAACCTCTATATCAAGGAAGTATATCAATATGGTACATGCAATAAGAGACTGCCCCAAGCTCATCAATGCAAAGGTCAATGTCTTACTCACAAATAACTTCCAACCAGCTGCATCTTTCCTCGTCGTAGAGGTCCGAGCAGAAAAGACAGTCGTGAATACGAGTGAACCAGCAAATAAAGCGAGCGATATAAAATACGGCGCAATCCCGTACCCATATAGACTAATATGACGATCGTCATTTGCTTTGATTGATACAGGTGTGGAAAATAGCTTGATGGTTTTGTCATCTGCTTTTATATGACTTGTTTGATCAGCTGCATCATTTAACTTCGCAGCAAGTTCTCCTGAGCCATCACTTAACTTTCCAGCTCCAACTTCTAATTTCTTTGTGCCTGTTGCTAGCTGCTGGCTGCCTGAGACTAGGGTGCCACTTCCCGAGGATAGCTGGCCAAGTCCATCATGCAATTTTCCTGCTCCTGCTTGTAATTGTTTCGAACCTTCCGCTAATTGCTGACTTCCTGATACTACACCTGTAAACTTTGTATTGTATTGGTGAAGACCATCTTCTAATTGTTGTTGACCGGTTTGGAGCTTCTTTGCTCCTTGTAACAACTGATTACTTCCTTGACTCAATTGCTGACTTCCAGATAATAATTGCTCTTGAGCAGAAGTGAGCGATTTACTGCCTGCTAATAATTTGGATTGCCCCTCACTCAATTGATTGGCTCCTGAGGACACCTGAATACTCGCAGCTAATAACTTTTGAAAGTTAGGGTCTAAAGCAAGCTCCGGATGAGTGATTTGCATTTGCTGCAACCCAGTAGATACTTGCGATGCACCATTCGCTAAATCTTTACTTGACGAACTGGAAGCAGACAAACCTGCTTCTAACTGTTGGCTCCCTTTTAATGAAGACTGAAGTCCTGCCGTAAGGCGATCTGTTCCTTGTTTTGAGGCTTGGATTCCATTTGCTAGACTAGCAGTACCTGTTTTAGCTTCTTTAGCCCCTGTCTCCAGTTGTTTTCCTGCTGCTGCAAGCTTTTTTGTTCCACTCGCTAAGTCGTTAGCACCTTTGTTAATATCTCCCGTACCTTGTACCAATCCGGTAGAACCATCGGATAGTTTTTTGGTACTTTCTTGAATTTTGACTGCACCAGTAGATAACTTCGCTAAGTTGGTAGATACTTTTGTTAATCCATCATCTAACTGGCCGGCACCTTTTTGAATATTTGTTGCACCTTTTCCTGCTGTTTGCAGACCATCGGAAAGCTTGGTAAACTGCCCGAAAACACTTCTGGTATAAGCTTGTGTTAAATTATCAGACAGCCCGGTACGCAGCTCTTTGGTCGCATTTTCACTTATTTGCCCTGCTATAAAATTGTAATAACTATTGGATTCATACTGGATCTCTGCCTGATGGGGATCATCTGTGTTTAAGGACGCTGCATTTTTGGAAAAATTACTTGGAATCGTGATCATCGCATAATAGCGATTATCAGCCATTCCTTGTTTTGCTTCATCTTGACTGACAAATTTCCAAGCGAATTTCGGATTCTCTTCTAATTTATCCATAAATTCTTTTCCAACGTTTAACTGTTTCCCATTGTAGGCAGCACCTTTATCCAAATTGACAACTGCTACCGGTAAGTTCTCCAGTTTTCCATATGGGTCCCATGTCCCTTTGATTAAAAAACCACTATATAAAATGGGAACACAAGCGACAGCTATAAAGGTAATAATGAGCATGGGTTTTTTTACAAAATGTTTAAGATCATCTTTAAATACTTGAAACAATTTCATATTCGTACACTCCCAAAAGTATCTCTATAAAAATGGAATATTTCATTTTTTGTTTCTGATAAATCATTGCTATGATAAAGGAAATCAAAATTACATTTGCTTCTATATTAACGAAGTAATATATTAAGGTAAATTTAATGATAATAAGGTTATCTTAAATATAAGTAAAGGATGAGGAGAAAGATGCACTTAGAACAATTGGAATGCATCATTGAAGTAGCCAAAACAGGCTCGCTTACCAATGCTGCACAAAACTTGCATATCACCTTATCGGCAGTAAGCCAATCGATCTCTAATTTAGAAGCAGAGCTTGGTTTAACACTATTCACCCGATCCCGTCAAGGAACCGTACCTACTGTGGAGGGGGAAGCAATCATTAAAAAATCATTTGAAATCATTAGCAAAGTACAAGAATTGAAGGATCAAGCGTCTGACTTCTCCAATACGCAGAGTGGTCAATTGCATCTTGCTACGATTCCAGGTCCACTTTCCCTTTATCTAGACACCTTGATTCAATTTAAGACTGCTTATCCTCAAATAAAAATGGAGATTAGCGAAAAAGGAACACAAGAAATCATTGATGACATTCGAAATAACAAAGTTGATCTTGGGCTGATCATTTTATTTGAACACCTCATACAAAAAAATACCCGCCTGACATATGGACGATTGTTAAAAGGACGCATGGTTGTCTGTGTCAGTCGTAAATCCCCTCTCGCTCTCTTGCGTACCATCACTCCGCAAGAGTTACTGGCACAATCCTTTGTTTTCTTTAACGATGACTATATCAAGTGGTATATGGAGCAATTTCAGCAAAAATATGGACAAGCAAATATCATGTTTACGACAAATAACCAAGATGCGATTTTCCGTGCCCTGCAAGAAGAAAACATTGTCACAATTGGTTTGGACTTTTCCTTTTCCAAACTACCTCAAGTGGTAAAAGGAGACCTTGTAATTATTGAACTGGATATCCCACACCCTGAGTCTGTTCACCTTGGTTGGGTTCGAGCTGAAGAAACCCGATTCTCCAAAGCGGAAACGATTTTTATTCAAAAATTGAGTTATGAGCTGCAAAAGAAATAAATAAAAATTCCCTAAGCTATGTAGTGTGCGAAGGGAATCTTTTCATACTTAGTTATTTGTTCTTTTTCTCAAACCGAGCAAACCTAAAAATCCAATCAGCCCAACTAGTCCTAACCAGCCATAGCTTGGAGCATTACGATTAGTCATTGTTGTCGATGTACGAGTGAAAGTGGTACCGCGACGCTGTATATTATTGGTGTTATTCATGTTATTGGGACTGTATTGATCGTTATTATTTGGGTTGGTAATATTGCTTGTATTGTATGGAGTATTACGCTTATTGATGTCGTTTGTATTGTAACGATTATTTAAACTGTCTCTGTTGTTATGGTTTGGTACGTTATTGGTGTTGTTAGGCCGCGCATTTCGACTGTTATTATCATCACCAATAGTAGCAGCATGAGCTGGAGTAAGATAGGCAAGCGAAAAACTTAGTAATAATACGGATATCAAACATACCAATTGCTTTCTCATTCTTTGTTCTCCTTTGACTTTTGAATAGATGCTTATCAAGATATAGGATGAACGAAAGAAAAAAATATATCCGTATGTCACTTTCCAAAAAATAGAAAGGAAGAATAGGATGGACAAACCTGTCGTCCTTATCACCGGAGCTTCTAGTGGTTTTGGATTACTTGCCAGCATCTCTTTTATAGCAAAAGGATATTATGTCATTGCCGCGATGAGAAACTTGAAAAAAGGTCAAGTTTTAAAAGATCGTATTTTAGCGGAACATCAAAACAAGTTGGAACTTGTCCAATTAGATGTGACCAATCATGAAGAGATAAGAAGAACAGCCAGGGATATTATCCAGCGTGTCGGTAAAATAGATGTCTTGGTAAACAATGCAGGTTATGCAGAAGCAGGTTTTTGCGAAGATGTAACCATTGAGAGATATCGCCAGCAATTCGAAACAAACTTTTTTGGATTAGTCGCCATAACACAAAGCATTTTGCCTCATATGCGTGAGCGCAAAGAAGGGAAGATTATCAATATCAGTAGTATCAGTGGGAAATTTGGTTTTCCAGCACTGAGTCCCTATGCAGCATCCAAACATGCCGTAGAGGGATTTAGTGAATCACTCCGACTGGAGATGCTTCCATTTGGCGTGTATGTATCTTTAATCGAACCCGGCTCCTATCAGACAGCGATTTGGTCAAAAGGTGTATCCACTGTTCATAACAACGAAAACTCTGCCTATCAAACGAGTATGGACAACATGATGAACCAAATGAAAAAAACTGCTGACCAAGCTGGAAATCCGCAAGAAGTAGCAGATTTAATTGTCCGTGTTGCTTCATCCAATCGTCCCAAATTAAGATACCCCATCGGAAAAGGTATCCAATCAACCCTGTTACTCAAAAAGCTCTTCCCTTGGGAATGGCTGGAGAAACAAATCATAAAACGAAGCGAAATTTAAAAGCAGTTCAGCGAAGCTGCTTTTTTTATGTGAAAATTTATAAAACAGCAGTACCATTCTCGACTGTCTCATCAGGTTTTAACAGAACGACATCACTTGGTCCTGGAACTCCCCCAAGTACCAAAACTTCGGATTTAAAGCCAGCAATTCGCATAGGGGGAAAATTAACAACTGCCACTACTTGTCTGCCAATAAGTTGCTCAGGAACATATCGGTTGGTAATCTGAGCGGAAGAATATTTTATTCCCATTTCACCAAAATCAATTTTTAATTTGATTGCTGGTTTTCGCGCCTCTAGAAAAGGTTCTGCATATATTACTGTCCCAATTCGCATATCTAGTTTCTGAAAATCATCGATACTTGCCAATTTGTGCACCTCTCCTAACAGGTAGATTGATTTTTATATCTTTCATTCTATCCTTCTTGATTTTGTCCTGATCATAGCATGTTTAAGCCACAAATCTTATTTAATGCAAAATATAAATAAAATTATATATTAATTAAATAAACAAAAAAATATATACTTACTATTAGAAATAATTAGAGGAGTGGAGGGTTCCTTTTGCGCTATATAACGGATATTCGCAGCCTAGAAAGGATTCCTGAGGAGAAACGGAAAATATTAAGCACGATTACAGATGAATTTGTCTTTCGTGTAAACGATTATTATCTTTCGCTCATCGATTGGGATGACCCAGATGATCCAATTTACAAACTGATCATTCCGCAAGAAGCAGAACTTGATGAATATGGAAGCTGGGATGCTTCAGATGAACATTTGAATTATACTGTTGCCGGTTGCCAGCACAAGTATGGAACTACAGCATTATTACTAGTATCGGAAGTATGTGGTGCCTATTGCCGCTTTTGTTTTCGTAAGCGATTGTTTCGAAACGATGTTTCAGAGACTTTCTTAGATGTAAGCAAAGGGTTAGATTATATCCGCAGTAATGAAAATATCAATAATGTATTGCTGACTGGCGGCGACTCTCTCATCCTCTCTACGCGAAAAATCGAACAGATTCTCCACTCACTCCGCCAAATCCCTCATGTAAAAATTATTCGTTTTGGTACAAAACTGCCGGCATTTCATCCGAAGCGAATTTATGAAGATGAAGAACTACTAAAGGTATTGGAAAAATACAGTACACTAGAGAATCGTCTCTATATCATGGCGCATTATAACCATCCAAGAGAATTGACTGTGGAAGCTTATAAAGCCATTGAAGCCTTACAAAAAGCAAAGGTTACAGTCGTTAATCAGACACCAGTATTAAAAGGAATCAATGACAATCCTGCTGTACTCACGGAATTATTGGATAAACTCTCTTGGGCTGGTGTCACTCCTTATTATTTTTTTCAAAACCGTCCAGTGAAAGGGAATGCAAGCTTTGTCTTAACCCTAAAAGAAGCTTATGAGATCATCGAAAATGCCAAAGCAAAAACATCGGGACTCGGAAAACGAGTTCGATATGTTATGAGTCACTCCTCTGGCAAAATAGAAATCCTTGCCGTAAATGATGGTAAAATCTATTTAAAATACCATCAAGCTCGTAATCCTCATTTTTATGGACATTTTATGGTATTGGAATGTCCCGATGATGCTGCTTGGTTTGATGATTTGCCAGGCAGTCAGGAGATATTAGAGAAGCAAAAGTTAGATTAGAAGAACTTTGGGATAGAAAATTGCCCATTCTTTATGTTTTGTTTTAGAAATAGAATATTCAATTTGTTTCCATATCAAGTCACTCCTCGTTTCTTTAACAAAAGCGACTTCTTCACTTTATAAACTTGTCCTCTATCATAATCCATAAAACGAAGGAGAATAACAAACATCCACCTGCTGAAAATGATCTTGAAGATAAAAAAGCTCTATTTGATGCGAAAACTTGACCGGATGGGACGGCGTTCTACGCAAAGTTTGAACCATGCAATGAAACCTGCTAACGAATTCTGCTAGATCGTAAATAAGGGTTAATCCAACTGATGGATTAACCCTTATTTTTCTTAATTAGAAACTTAATCAATCATTTCTAAGTTCACTTGTAAAACAGCTTGGAGCATTCCTGGAAAAAGTTCCTCAAGATCATCATATCGCAATGAGTAGAAATGTTGTGTTCCTTCAATCCTTACTTGTGCCACACCTGCCTCTCGAAGAACTTTGAGATGGTGAGTTAATGTTGATTTGGGCATCAAATCATGGTAGATCGCACAATTTTCCTCTCCATCTTTCCCTAAGCTCATTACAATCTGTAATCTCCTCGGATCGCTCAAAGCATGTAAAACAGAAGATAAACGAATATCATTTTTATTTGGTTGAAATGGTTTTCTCATAAGAAAAGAATAACATATCAATCAATAAAATTCAAATTACTAATGTACCAAATAATTAGTACTTTAAAAAATATATTGACTCTACCTCTTCTGCGTGTTACTATTCGTTTGTACTAGAAAATTAGTACATTGATTAATTAGTATCACATAGATTTCAACTGTATCTATCAATTGTGTTATCAACTTTTTATCACATCTAAGAAGGGGAGTATTTAAAAAATGAGTACTCAGACACGGTACCAATCACTCATTGTTTTTATTCTTGCATTTGGAGTTTTTGGCATTATCAATACCGAAATGGGAGTCATCGGGATATTACCTCAGATTGCGGAACATTTCCACATTAGCGCATCCCAAACTGGATTACTTGTCAGTCTTTTCGCACTAGCAGTTGCCATTACGGGGCCGATCATGCCTCTATTATTTTCAGGAATAAACCGAAAAACTTCTATGCTGTTAGTGATAGGTCTTTTCGTCCTTACCAACGTCATTTCCGTCTATGCAAGCAATTTCCCTCTGCTTTTAATCGCTAGAATCATCCCTGCATTTCTTCATCCCGTATACTTCTCTGTCGCTTTTGTTGCAGCAGCTAATACGGTTAGTGAAGATCAACTCACGAAAGCAAATGCCAAAATATTTATGGGTGTTACTGCCGGGATGGTTATTGGAACACCCATTGCAACCCTGATCGCGAATTCCATCTCTCTGGATGCTTCTCTCTGGTTCTTTGCCATTGTGAATGCCATTGCTTTTATAGCTATTTTGCTTTTCATTCCATCCATGCCAGTAAAAGAAAGACTTTCATATGGATCACAACTGAGCATTTTAAAGAAATCATTGGTATGGTTAAGCATTTTAACCGTTATTAGCATCAATTCTGCCATGTATGCCGTTTATAGTTATTTTGCGGAGTATTTGGATCAAGTAACACATATGTCGGGCAAACAGATCAGTCTGATGCTAGTATTATTTGGTCTAACCGGGATCATCGGGAACATTGTCGCAGGTAGATTCCTTCAGAAAAAAGCAATGCCTACCGCATTGGTATATCCGTTTATTTTTACCGTAATTTATTTGCTGGTGTATGGGCTGGCAGATTTTTCTGGTCTCATGATGTTCCTAATCGCCATCTGGGGTGTTCTCTTTACTTTAGGGCTCAACATCTCCCAATACTGGATCACATCTGCTGCACCGGAAGCACCTGAATTTTCGAATGGTTTATTTGTAGCCTTTGCCAACTTAGGGATTACCATCGGAACTTCTGTTGGAGGATTGTTTATTTCCAATATGGGAACTCATTACGTAGTGTGGGCTGGCATCTTATTCCTTGCACTCAGTCTTATCCTAATCGCAGTGCGGACTTTGGCCTACAGCCCCAAAAAAGCAAGCTATCAACCGAAACAAATATCCTAATACCTTTGAAGTCAAACACCAGCCTTGTTCACAGGCAAGAAGTAGAAATTTATTTCAAAAAGTAAGGGGTAATCACATGGATTTACAACTCACTGATAGAGTAGTGGTGATCACTGGAGCTAGTTCGGGAATTGGTTTGGCAGCGACCCATTTATTTTTAGAACAAGGTGCTAAAGTAGTAGGGGCAAGTCGGAGTATTGATGCTATGGAGCATATTTCAACGGATAAGCTTATTGCCGTATCCGCTGATTTAAGTATACGAGCAGGGGCCGAATCTGTTATTCAAACTGCTGTAGATAGGTTTGGTAGAATCGATATTTTGATAAATAATGTAGGGATTGCTCCTATTCGCAATGGATTTCTCTCCATTGAAGATGAAGAATGGGAAGATGTTCTTCACACCAACTTTATGAGTATGGTTCGCGTCACTCGCGCTGCCCTGCCCTATATGATTCAGCAGCAAAAAGGTTCGATCGTCAGTATTTCTTCTGAAGTAGGGCAGCTTCCAGATGCCATGCTCCCAGATTACAGTGTATCCAAAGCTGCAATGTTGAGCCTTTCTAAATCCATTGCTCAAGAATTTGGACCAAAAGGAATTCGCTCCAATGTCGTATCTCCAGGACCTACCAGAACTCCATTATGGGATCGCCCAGGTGGTTTCGCAGATGGTCTTGCTGCCACATTTGATATGGATAAAGAAGCTGCAATTGAACATTTCGCTAAAAATATTAGAGCCTTACCTCTTGGGCGATTAGGAACTGCGGAAGAAGCAGCTGCTATTATTGCCTTTGTCGCCTCCGATCAAGCTTCCTTTGTCACTGGATCAGAGTACATGGTAAATGGCGGTTCCTTAAAACAACTATAATCGAGACCAATTTAAATCAATAGAAAAAAGGAGCAAAAAAAATGAAAAGATATAAATCCCTTATTATTGGTATTTTTGTTGCAGCGCTTTTTGCCTTTCCTTTTATTCAACCCACCGTTTTTGCAAATTTTTATAAAGATAGTCATGCACTCACCAATGTGCAAAAGATAAATAAAAACTGGGTAACAACTTGGAATGCTAGTCCGGAGCCAACTTGGGGAGCTGATTTTCCTTTACCTACAAAATTACCTGCGAAAATCTCAAACCAAACAATACGTCAAATCGCCAAAATTAGCGTCGGAGGAAATCAAATACGTATTTCTTTTTCCAATGAATATGGAAAAGAACCATTAACCATCGGAGAAGCGCATGTTGCCTTAACGGATAAAGGATCAAATATTGTGAAAAATACAGATCAAAAAATAAAATTTGGCGGGAAAACATCAGTTGTCATTCCAGCAGGATCATCTATCGTCAGTGATACCATAGCTTTAAAAGTTGATCCATCGTCCATAGTAAGTATAAGTTTGTATTTACCAAAAACAACGATCCCAACAACATTCCACTGGGATGCACGTCAAACCACCTATATCGCAAATGGAAATGTTACATCAGCAACGAGTATCACACCTAATTCTACTACCGATGCAAGTATGTATGTAACAGGTATATCGGTACATTCTCCTAAAAACAACGGTACTGTTGTAGCAATAGGAGATTCGATCACAGATGGCGATGGAGCAACCGTAGATGCAGATACCCGTTGGACCAATTTCCTTGCTGATCGTCTTATCTCACAAAATGTTTCGGTAATCAATGCAGGAATCTCCGGAAACCGTTTGTTAAAAGACGGCATGGGAGAAAGTGTGTTATCACGTTTCCATCGAGATGTACTAAGCAAACCAAATGTAAAATCGGTAATTGTGCTGATCGGCATTAATGATATCAGCTGGCCGGGTACCGGTTTTGCTCCTGCCGAAAAAAGACCGACATTTGATGAATTGGTTGCAGGATACCGCCAACTTATCAGACAAGCTCATGCTCATCATATCAAAGTCATTGGTGTAACTCTGACTCCATTTGAAGGAGCACTATCGGGAACAGAGCTAGATAATTATTATAGCAAAGACAAAGATGAACTTCGCCAAAAAGTGAACAAATGGATTCGCAGTGGTGAATTTGATAGTGTAGTGGATCTGGATGCTATCCTGAAAGATCCCGAGCACCCAGCAAGACTATTACCAGAGTATGATTCAGGAGACCACCTCCATCCAGGAGATGCTGGAAACAAAAAGATTGCAGATTCTATTAATTTAAACAGCCTTTTAAAGTAAATAGATATACAAAGGAGGCTGATGTTAAACACTAGCCTCCTTTAACTATAGTGTTTTTTAAAACCAGGGAATATTTGCTCTAAGTGATGTTTCATATGCTGTAGGTAATCATATATCAACCATTCGAGTGTTACCTGATCGCCGTTGGGCAATATACATGTACGAGAGAACATTTCTTTTGGCAGGTTAGATATCACACGAACAATTGAGCGATTTAAACTTATCCATAATGTCAGCACCTCATCTAAAGATGCATTTCTATAGTGTTGTGCAAAAACCCATTCATCTTGATTATATGGAGCGACTACCATCGGTTCTGGATGATACTGAATTTGAATAAAACGAGACAGGTTATTTATCGCTGAGTCACACAAATGACCGATAATTTCAAGGCGCGACCACTTTCCTGGAGAGAGTGCTTTGATAATTTCCCCTTCTGATAATAGTTTTAGTTTTTCAGGAACTAATTCCAGTAATTCTTCTAACTGCTCAAGAACATGTAAGTTCAATGAAATCTCCCCTTTGTTCTTATTTCGCATCTTGATTTTTAGCTTTATTTCTACTTATATATCCTAATTTTAATCCATTTTATGAGGTTGTTGTATAAAAACTACTCCAAATGGGAAAGGAAACGAGGGAGAGATGGACAACATTTCGCTAGAGCGGCTGGATCAAGAACGAGGGAAACCAATATATTCCATGAGAATTCTTGACAGAAATCTCTGCTTCTTATAAAATATTGTGGACGGTGATCAGGTCGCGTGCGACGTGACCGATCCCCCGTCTATCTAACTTATAATCCTACGAATACACGGAGAGCCGTCCAAAGCATAGCCGCGTATTCATAGGGGATTGATAAGATCGCATCGACTGGAAACAGTGGTGTGATCTTATTTATTGTTTGGGTAGAACCGTTTTCGACAGCTTTACTGAAAATCACCGAAAACGTCGTTAGTCCAACCCAATCTAACACTATTTTCCACCATTTACCGGAGTTCGCTTTTTCTAAAGCATCCTCTGCTTTGATGGCCCGGTTTTCCCACTCATTTTTTGCAGCTTGCTGCTTTTGGAGCTCGTCTCTTGTTTCAGCGAGTTCCTGTGCAGTCAATTGAGATTGAGTCTCGGCCTTAATTGCCCAATTTTCCATCTCATTGGTTTCTGCTTGCTGCTTTTGGAGCTCGACTTTGGTTGCGGCGAGTTCCTGTGAAGTCAATTGAAATTGAGCCTCGGCAGTAATTGCCCGATTTTTCATCTCATTCAACTCCGTGAGCAGTGAGTCGATTTTAGCATCTTTCACCTCGATCGTCTCTACCGGGTATGTGTTTAATCCCTCTACTTCTTGACATGACTGTTGGTCCACAACAACTTTCGTTTGTTTTTCCATTCATTATTTCCCCCTTTTATTAAGGGAGATCAGTCACGTCGCACGCGGCCAGATGCTATACATTGGCCTACCGTCCACAGTGTCTACTTGAGGTAGACGAAAAGCTAAAGGTAAAACAAAGTAATGTGCAGGGAATGACGAAAGCCCTCTACCTGCGTTGTTATCGCTAATCCTGCCAAAAGCAGCTGTTTTTACGATAACGCAATCGAGCAAACATGCAGCTCAACTCAGCCGAGAACATCATGTTCGATCAGGCGAGAAGTACATATTTCCATCAGATCAAAACAGACATACTTTCATCTAACCATAATTTGATAATATTTTCAATATTAGCTATAATAAGTCGTTTATCATCTTAGATAGATTCAATGACATAGACTCATTGAAGAACAATACAAAAAAGAGAAATCCGTAAGAACGGATATCTCCCTATTTAAAAAATATCAAAACTGCGTCCATGTATATAGGTCATCCCTTTTCCCATCTGCACTACTTCCGCATCTAAGAGTACCAACTCGAATTTCTGACCTGCCTCACTTGTAATCATCAGCTTACTTACATTTCTCGTTGGAATGGAAGGTTTCTGATAAGCTTTCTCTTCAAAGGTGTATTCAATCCGATATTCTTCCTCTGATAGGGACACTTTGGAACCACTGTGAAATCGCCATTGTGGCAGACATTGAAGCGAATCCACAAACGCTCTCACCTTTTCCCGGCAACCTTCTACTTGCAATCGTAATGTCATTTGATTCTCCCCTTATCTAACGCTTGTAACCGCCTGATTTCCATCCGAATCAAGGCGTGAATCCATCTTTCGTGGTGATCGAACCCTACTGGAAATAGAAATTTCACGATATATCCCTTACCTGTCTGCTTCAGTTCATCTATGATTTTTTGCTTATGCTGATGCATGAGGTCAGCCGTGTAGCCATATTTGTCCGCTATTTCCTGTAAGGCATTCGTAACTTCGATGGGTACAGTCTTATTTTCGATCATCCAATCTAAGTTCATGGGTTTATTATAGATTGAATATTCCTGTTATTATTCGCATTAGATGAATTTAACTTTCCCTTTAAAACCGTTCACTTGTATTCAGATTAACTCTCCTAAATGAAAGAATCGCAAAGATAGAGAATTCAAAATTTCAAAGTATAAATTAAAACAAACGATGGTAGCCATAGTAAGATTGAAAAGTAGAGATTAATAGGGTATTATCAATACTGGAGATAGTTGAGAGGAGCATTCATACTTATGCCAGTTTACTTGTAATGGTTTATCAATTAAATAGCATACAATCCTTTTTTTACCAATTTCGATCACGGGATTAGTCTGCCTATTTTTAACCATTACAAGGAACGCAGGAATAAGTTGTTATAAACAAATCATGCGGAGAACCTTAGGGTTATTCCGCATTTTTTTATTTAAAAGTCGACATCTCCTTTTGCGACATGGTCTTGCGTTCCTTTTACCTACGAGGTGAAGGAAAATGTCGATCCATCTCTATCATTGGAGCTTTGATCAAATAGTTGAAGAAGCAATTTCACGATACTGCCCCCAATGTGGGCGAAAGGTGTCTTTCGTTGATTCTATGAAGCGGAGGCATAATGCGAATGGAAAAGATATCTATCAATTTGCCATTTATAAATGCCCCAATGATCATACTTGGAACAAGAAACTAGACATCTACAAGGCAAAACCTATTTTATCAACCGAAGATGTGGAATTGGAATTTGAAAATGAGGTAACGAAAGATCCAATCGAATCTGTCCAAGAAATACTCCAGCAAGGCGTACAAACCATACAAATTTCCATTCAGTCTATGGATAAACCAATAAGATTGGATCTAGTTCTTTCTACTAGAATACAAGATTTGAGTCGTACTCAGATTCAAAAATGGATTAAACAGGGGAAAGTTCAAGTGAATTCTCAAATAGTATCACCCAAATATTTAGTTCGTGCACAAGATCAGATCCATTTTCAGCTTGGAAAGATTTTGCTTTGATTCTAAAAACCGAACAAACATCCCTCTCCCTATAAGTGGTTTGGGATGTTTTTGCTTTATCAGGAATAAATCTTAAAACGTTCAACATTTTGTCGTTTGGATTGATAGGTTTTGCTGACATTCTCTATTCGAATCGCTACATCCATCTAGTGTGATCCCTTCTTTTCCCTTAAAATAACTGGAAGTAGTCCAAATAATTTTTCATCACTGGACAGACATCTTTTGTACTTATGCCTTCCGTATTTAATTTCGCTTCCCAATCGTTTAGTCCTTGATTATAGATGCAATTTTTGCATAATTCCCTCTATCTCCCAATTTAACTTCCTACTTAAAAACAAATTCCATCCTTTCATCTCGTCTCAATGTATTTATGACATTTACGATTAACGACACTCCCAATTTCAAAATAGAAATTGAAATCGAAATATTATGTCGGATAAATTCACTTTATGGCATAATTGGTCAAATAGTATAATAGAGGGAGTGCTAGGTTTGGAGACATATAATCCAGATAACCCACTAGTTCGGTATGTGCTTCGCAAAGTGAGAAAAGAAAAGGGACTTCGCTTAAAGGATTTAGAAGATTACCATATTTCATCTGGGTCAATTAGTAATTTGGAAAGAGGCGAGGTAAAGACTAGAGATGGAACATTTGAGTATTTGTTGAAAAAGCTTGGGTTAACTCAAAAGAAACTGGGAGAGATCGTAGAGAAAGAAAAAGATGAAATCGAGGAAATACGATTTGCATTGGAATGTTTGGAATCTCTGTTGGAGCAAGGTATCAATGATCCTGCTATTAAACAACTAGAGAAAATTCAATTAGAGGATTTTCATCCACTAATATCTCATTTATGTTATTTAAACGGCTACTATCATCGACGGACAAAAGATTGGAAACAAGCAAAAAAATATTTCCAAAAAGGAATACGATTTTGTAGCCAGCACAATCTGAGCCCTCAAGATAATATTCTAGCTGCTTGCTATAATCAATTGAGTATTTGCAGTTTTAACCAAAATAATTTTTCTCAAGCAATCTTATTTGTAGAACAGGGATTAAAGGTATTCGATGGCACTCTTAAAAGAGAAGATATTCAATACTCCTTGCAAAGTAATAAAGTCCTTTACTTAATAAAATCATCCCAAATGAATCATGCTGCACAAATTCTAGACAATCTATGGATTTCCATTGGTAAAATAAAACGAAAAGCTGTAGTACTTAATCTACACAAATTTCGTTCTATCATTTTGCGTAACTGGAGAATGTTCGCAGAAGCTACTGTCATCTGTAAAGAAGGCATAGATTTTGCTAGTATTAATGGATTTCATGAACGACAATTTGACCTATTAAATATTATGGGAAGTATTTTACTTGAACAAAACGAGCTTTATAAAGCTGAAAAACGATTTCAAATGATTCTGTTGATGGATCATAAGCTTGATTTTCCCTATGTACATGTTGATTCCCATACTTATCTTGCAATTTTATATTCTAAACAGAAAAACTGGATCAAATCAGAGAAACATGCAAATATAGCCATTGAATTGAGTAAAGAAATTACAAATGATTTTCGATTAGCGAAGGCTTCCATTGTGAAAGGTGATATACTTTGTAAACAAATGAAATGGGAGCAAGCACTTCCTTACTACCAGGAAACCATTGAAATAACGAGTAAACATGGATTTATCAACAGAAAGTACACTGCTTTATCTCGGCTGTCACGTTGCTTTGATGTGTTGAATAATCATGTTGAATTGGTAGCTTGTATGAAACAAATGCTTGAAATTCAAACTGATTTAAAAATAAAAAGCGAGGAGGATGAAATTTATGATTTTTTCTAAGCTTTTGTCGATGGGAAAAGGTGATGAAACAGATGATTAATTCTTTTGTGAATAAAGAGTCAAAATTACCTCATGCCCGTTATAGACTGCAAAATGAAAATCCATAACCTTATATTATCTAAATCAAAAAAGAAGGATTCACTTAATGGGGGATGATGATGACACAATTGAATAATGAAAATATCACTATAAAAAGAGGTCTTCTCGAAAATCTGAGAAAACCTCTTTTCTGTTTTATTTATAATAGAATAAGAAACTCTACAAGGGGGAACAGTCCCTATACTGCACTAATTCTTTCTCTTCCTATCTATTCGACTTGAAATACGTTCTCCTAATTGGACAGAAGCATGATAGAAATACTGCATAACAATGTCTCGTATTTCAGGAGATATGCCAGCTAGATCAGTGGCTAGATTCTTTACAAGATGTTCTTGTTCTACCTCTGAAAGCGAATCGTAATAGTTACCAGCTTGGGTAAAATCATCTTGTTTGGGTATAGCACAGCGCACGATGCGGCCTTTGAGATGTCGTCCGCAGCCACTCGTCACAAGGTTCGCTGGTGATCAATTTTTTTGATGATTGATAGAGATAGCACGAAAATTTGGGCCTATTCTCCGACGCTGTGAAAATGGTGCTGTTAATAAAACTCTGTCCTCTCATTTCAAATTAATTTATGTGAAAATAAGAAAGTTCCAGAAACGATGAAACCAATATCTCTGATAAAGCACCAAGAACACTGGTTTCATTATTAACTATCAAATAGACATAGGTAGTTCACTTTGTTCCAGAGATCGTTTCTAAACTAGCAATGCGACAAACAGAACCGTCCCCTTGTCGCATAAAATGGATAGATCCTTTCCTTTTGCAATTTTCATTCTTATTCGATAGAATTACATAGACAGAATCCTCTTATCCTTAAGGAGCAAAATGTCTTTGTCAGAAAAGTTCGGTCAGTATGTCAATCCATCAGGGAAAACCTTGCAAAATAAACTAGAAGGCGTAGAGGCGTTCCTATTCGATATGGATGGTCCACTTTGTCACCTCTTTGGATCACGTCCAGCTTACGAACAGGCTCATAAACTGAAACAAACCCTTTGGCTCATGAAGCTCTTGCCAGAAAAGGCTATTCTTGAAGATGATCCTTTTGAGGTAATTCGGTCTATTGATCGGCCGAGTCCGGAACCATATTGTCGAGACCTCGCTCTCTGGGAAGAAAAACTAACTTATTTGGAAATTGCGGCTGCTTTGGTAGCTCCGCCTACCCCATTTACTGATCAATTGCTTCCCGTTCTCAAGAAGAACAACAAGTCGATGGCAATTGTGACCAATAACAGGACAATAGCGGCAAACCATGTTGTTAGAGTAAATGGGTGGCAGGAGTTTTTTGGAGACGCTGTATTTGGTCGCAGTAGTTCTGATTTTCGCGATCTTAAGCCCAACCCAAAATGTCTCATAGACGCAATGCGATTCCTGAAGCGAGAACCAGCAGAATGCTTGATGATTGGCGATTCTCCCACTGATTATCAAGCAGCAGAAGCAGCGGGAGTTCGCTTTCTTGGACATGCAAATACCTTTGCGAAAGCGAAAAAACTCTATGATGCAGGGGCCGAAATCGTTATTCAAGATTATGCCCCTTGGCTACATTTGTACCTGGGTTTCGTCGAAAATGATTTTTGGTCTGTTAGCCTAGGTAGCAGGCGTGAATATGGTCAGTCCACACCGAAGTGTCCAGATCCCGACGGATGTCCTGAATGAGATGCTCAGGAGCATTCTGTACAAAGACAGATAAGTAATCCCTTAACGGGAACACACGACCGGCTGATACCCTTGCTATCAGCCGGTCAGTACATTTTATATGCAACAAAAAGAGACTATGACGACTTTCATCTATATGATTACTTATGTTCGTACGACTGGACAACTGGGTGCCTCTACAAGGTTCCGTTCTCCAAACTCCTTATCGCCTCATTTATAAATGAGATGAGAAAATAGAGCCCTACTCCCTCCTTCTCTTCCTCTCTATCTGACTTGAAATCCGTTCTCCTAATTGGACAGAAGCATGATAGAAATATTGCATGACAATATCTCGTATTTCAGGAGAGATTCCAGCAAGATCATTTGCTAGATTCTTTACAAGGTGTTCTTGTTCTACCTCTGAAAGCGAATCATAGTATTGGCCAGCCTGGGTAAAATCATCTTGTTTTGGTATAGCACAACGCACGATACGGCCTTTTAGATGTCTCCCGCAGCCGCTTGTCACAAGGTTCGCTGGTGACCAATTTTTTTGATGATTGATAGGGATAGCACGAAAATTTGGGCCTAATCTCCTACGCTGAGAATCCCAGTAAATATTTGCCCTTCCTTGAAGCATTTTATCATCTGATAATTCTGCTCCCTCTAATAGATTGGACGGTGAAAAGGCTATTTTTTCTACTTGTTCTGCATAGTCATCAGGATTGCGGTTTAACACCAATTGACCAACAGGCATCAAGGGATATTGCTGTTCATCCCAAACCTTCGTATCATCGAGAGGATCATAAGGCAGTTCCGTTTCATCCTCCGGATTCATGAGCTGTACATAAAGTCCATACGCTACCGTTTTTCCTTTTTCTATCGCGCTGTATAAGTCCTCTCCAGCGATATCTGGATTCTTCCCATTCCAATAGGCTGCTTCTTTACTGTCTATATACTTTATGCCAGCAGCAGGAATCCAGTGGTATTTTACATAGGTGCGAATTCCTTGGGCATTCTTCCAGACATATGTATTTACACTATGACCCGGGATGTGGCGCAGGCTTTTTACTGTACCTGCATCGGAATAAAGCCGAACAACTAGATGAGTAGATTCTGGTGCTCTTGCTACAAAGCTCCAAAATCGTTCAGGATCAATCAAGTTATTGATTGGCGATGGCGAAAGAGATTTAACAGTCTCAGGAAAACGCATCGGATCACGTATAAGAAATACAGGAATATGATTGCAAACCAAATCAAAAACACCCTCATCCGTATAGAACTTAGTGGCAAATCCTCTGATATTGCGGGAAGTATCGGGTGTACCCTTCGTGCTTATAGCAAGAGAAAATCTCACCGCAACGGGGACTTGTTGACCTAGATTTTGTAAGAAACAGAGTTTGGTATATGCTGACATGGAATTTGTTGTTTCAAAGTAGCCAAAAGCTCCATAACCTTTCACATGAACAGGTCGTTCCAATATTTTTTCATGGATGAAAGTTTCCAATGTCTCATGCAAAATATTGTCTTGTTCCAGTATAGGGCCTCTTTTTCCTACCGTCTCTGAATGAAAAGTTGCCGGTTCATCTATCTTCCACTTGGAAAGACCATGACCATTCCTGCTATCTTTCGGAGTATTTTGCATCTTATTTTCGCCCTTTCCTTACTTCTAAAATGGTGCTGCTTGTCAAACTCTGTCCTCTATTTTCAAACTAATTTATGTGAGAAAAAGTTCAATTATGATCAAGAGATCATCACCAATATTTCCAGAAAAAGATGAAACCAGTGTCTCCGGTAAAGTACCAAAGAACACTGGTTTCATCTTTTATTCTTACTATCTATCTGGCAAAGGTATCACTTTGTTCCATAGGTCGTTTCTAAACTAGCAATGCGACAATAAGAACCATCCCCTTGTCGCAGAGGATAGCAAGATTGCTCTTACTTATTTATAGTCTTCAAGTATTTACTGTATTCAGCCTATAATCTATACTTAAAGTATAGTATTAACTACAACTCTCTCACCATCAGGGGGAAGGACCCGAAATGACCAGCACCTCCATGACCGAGAAGACGAATGGCGAGGCGCTTGAGGACGGCCTCAAGACGCTGTTCGATATCAGCTCCAAGCTGACCATCGCAGAGGAGAGCCAGCTCTACAAACGGCTCACGGACGCCGAGCAGTACGTCAACAAGGCAGGTCTGAACGACAAGCCGGCCACCGTCTCGGCCAAACATGCTGTGGATGCGATCAAACGGAAGGCGGCTGAGCTCGCCAACGTCGCTGCCTGATGGTCCGCCCGGGATGGAACTCATGCTATTAAGTATGTGATCCCCGTCCCGGGAGCCTGCATATGATTTTTAATCACATATATATTAAAAAAATCTACCTTCTTAAAAAAGGGTAGATTTTTTTTTGCGACACAAGGGGACGGTTCTTTTTGTCGCAGCATCTTTGATTTAGCGCTTTTGAAAGATCACCGGAAACTCCTTGATGGAGTATGTCACAGCACTTTGATTCATAACAGGTTGTTTCTGATCTTTGAGCTGGAATTGGTGTAACCGTTCAAACAGCAATCGGAGTACGATGTTCGCCTCAAGACGGGCTAAAGGTGCTCCCATGCAGTAATGAATGCCATGTCCAAACGCGATGTGCTTCAAATTTGTTCGATGAATGTTGAATTGATCGGCATTAGCAAATACGGATTCATCCCGGTTTGCAGAACCCATCCATAAATTGATAAAGTCACCTTTTTTAATCTGCTGCCCTCTTAATTGGACATCTTTGGCGGCGATTCGGTTTATATATTGCAGGGGTGACCGAAATCGGAGCACTTCTTCAATCGCATTAGGGATATCTGCCGGATGCTGAACCAAATGCTCTTGTATCTCAGGATTTTCAATAAGTGTAAAGATGGAGTTATTGATAAGGTTGGTAGTCGTTTCGTTACCTGCTATTAACAAGAGAATACAAAAAGCCAATACGTCATTTGTTGACAGCTTTTCACCATCTACTTCAGCCTGCAATAGTTTCGAGATTAAATCATCCTCAGGCTGTACCTTGCGAAACTCAATCATATTTAGAAAATACTCACCCATCTCTTGTTGAGCTTTAAAATAACCTGCTGCACCTCCTTCAACTTCCGAAGGTTGTTTTGCAAACATAATCGACCATTCTTTAAATTTATCTTGATCTTGAGGCGATATTCCTAACAGTTTCGCAATTACTTGAATCGGAACAGGTACAGCTAAATCGCTGGTCACATCCATTTCACCCTGATCCGCCACTTGATCTAACAGTTCATGGGTAATTTTCTCAATCCAAGGTTTCATATCATCTACTGCTTGTGGAGTAAAAGCTTTTGATACTAGCAAACGAAGTTGTCTATGACGCGGTGGATCTGTTACTGACATGGCTATCGACACTGGACTTTCTGCTACTTTAGGAAAGTACTCATTAGAAAAGTTTTCATGATCGTTGAATACGTTTTGTACATCATCATAGCGAAATACATGCCATGTACCCTTGCTGCCGAAATAATGCATAAAATCTTTGTCATACACAACAGGACTATTTTCCATCATTTGCTTAAACCAAGGAAAAGGATTTGAAAATGAATGTTTCAGACTAATCACCCCAGATGTTATATTATTCAATATATTTTCTATTATAATAATATTTACATTAATATAAATAGGAAAAAGCAATTTAATATTACAAATTTTAATGTAGTGACATAGGGCCCGTTCTGCTTTAAAATATACTTAATTTTCAAAAAAAAGAGAAAGTAAAGCCTCTCTCACACATGGAGAGGCTTTTCGGTTTCGGAAGATGGACTAGTCATCGAAGAAGGATCTTTATTCAAGGCCAAAATAAAAACAACTCCAATAATACAAGCCGTCCCGATCCATTGAAAAATACCAAACAAATCTTTTAGCCAAAAAACCGTTGTCAGCACAGCAGATAATGGCTCAAGGCTGCCTAAAAGGCTTGATTCTTTTGGAGACAAACCTTGTAAACTCTCGATGTAAAACCAAAATGCAATCATAGTACCAAAGAGGATAACAAAAATTAAATAGAAATAAGCTTCTAACGGTAAACTTTTAAAGTTCATTTGCCACAGCGGATGAATAAAACTTAATGCACAGCCGCCAATCACCATAGCCCATCCTACAATGACAAGGGAATTAAATTGTTTGAGCAATGGAACCGCATATAACGTATAAAAGGCTGCCGCTAGTCCAGATAAAATACCCCAAACAATGGAGAGTGTAGGTACTGATAATTTGGAGATCGATCCATTTGTCAATAAGAAAAAGCAGCCAGCTAATGCCAGTGAAGCTGTTAATATATCTCGTTTTGTCAAAGCAGATTGTCTGCTTAAAACCAAATAAAGAATGATGAATACAGGTGCTAAGTATTGCAATAGCGTTGCAACAGCAGCATTCCCATGTTGAATTGCAGCCATATACGTGTATTGAACAGCCAGCATTCCGACTAATCCAAAGATAATCAATGGAATAGCGGTTTTTTTGTTCTTCCAGACACCAAATACTTGAGAGCGGTCATTTCCTATCAATTGAATGGTTAATAGTAACAAACCGGCAATGAGTAACCGTGTTGTTACAAGCCAATTGACATCGATTGCGTATTGTTCAAATAGCTTTTTTGAAACTGTACCCCCAATTCCCCAAAATGTTGCTCCGGTGATAACGAAAAATAACCCCTTTCTCCTGCTCATGGTTTACTTCCACCTCTATATATAAAAATATTATGATCATGAAATAATAATAATCTATATATAAATAAAAAAATACTTAAATCAAACAAAAAATGTAATGATATTTGAGAAGCAGATGTACAATTGAAAGATTTTAAGGTTGATCAAGCATTTAAGGTACTGACAGAGTATAGAACAGTTGAGCTACCAACGGCATGTTATGAAACTACCATTCTTCAAAATGTTAAGATATACACCACTTCACTATGATGAAATTCAATTTGTTTTGAATCAAGTGGGTTTTAATACCACAAGTTATTTTATTGATAAATTTCGTAAGTCAATGAAAATGACACCTTTTTCATATAAAAAACGCAAAAAAAGAGGAATTCTATAGATTTGTAGAGATCCTCTCTCTTATCTTTTTTCGAAAAAATAGAAAATAACCGTACATCCCACAATTCATTCTTGATTATACTTATAGTGGCAGACTAACACCTTTCCAAACAGTATTTCCACTTGCCAAATCAATATGACCTTACTTGTTCGCTCCAACTCACATAAAAATAAAAAAAAAATTGCCTGAAAAAAATTCTCCCAGGCACTCTCTCATATTTTTTCAATGTAATGAACGCTAAACAATTCATTTTCATCCGTCCACGCTTCAAGAGGCACAAATCCGCACTGAGACACAATAGACTGGAACTCCTGTACAGTGTATTTATATGAATTTTCTGTATGAATATACTCTCCTTTTTGAAATGAAATCACGTACTGTCCAATAGATACTTTCTGCTCGCAATTACTTTTCAAATGCATTTCGATTCGTCCTTTTTCCTCATTATAAAACGCCACATGTTCAAACTGATCAAGCTGAAACTCAGTTCCCAACTCTTGATTAATCCGGTTCAATATATTCAAATTAAATGCCTTTGTAATACCCTTTTGATCGTTATAAGCAGCATTTAAGATATGAGTTTCTTTTTTCACATCCACCCCGATAATAAAGCCGTCCCCACTGTTAAGCAGTTCGCAGGTGCGGTTCAGAAAATCATACACTTCATTCGGTTCAAAATTACCAATCGTGGAACCCGGGAAAAACACGACCTTTCTCTTGGCGTGATCCAATGGCAGTTGTAACGGATGCATGTAATCACCACAAACAGCCTCTATCTTTAATTTCGGAAATTCATGTGACAGCTTCAAACAAGATTGAAATAAAAAGTCTTTTGATATATCAATCGGCATGTATTCTTTAAGTGAATGAAGGGACGCTAACAATGTTTTAATTTTTTTGCTACTGCCGCTGCCATACTCAATTAGTGTTGTCACCTGCCCAACTCTTTTAGCAATTTCTTCTCTGTACATTTCCAAAATCGATATCTCAGTTCTAGTCGGATAATATTCATCCGTTTCGGTTATTTGCTCAAACAATTCCGAACCCTTTTTATCGTAAAAATATTTGGCATGAATGGTTTTAACCGGAGAGTTAAGACCATTCCATACTTCTTCCAGCATATTGTCTTCCTTCGTATTTAAGTCATGGACAATAACGCTTATATTTGCCATAGTCAACAATCCTCCGCTATACGAATTTCACTGAACTGCAAACATTTTTTAGGCCGAAAGAAGTTTGGTACATGGCTCGGATGTGAGAAGCTGATGTTGCACAGGAACAACCTCTTAATACTATTTGATTACACATAAAATTTTACATTAAATCCGCTAATTATCCCTATGATATCATGGGGCTACTTTGCGGTCTAGGGAAGATCCCTATCACTGAGGCTATGTAATATGGACTACAAAAAGGCAACTTCTCTTCATTTTATCTTTTTCCTTGTTTTCACATCGATTGCGTATTGTTGAAGTAGCTTTTTTGCAACTATGCCCCCAATTCCCCAAAATGTTGCTCCGGTGATAACGAAAAAAACAACCCCTTTCTCCTGATCATGGTCAATTTTCCACCTCTATATATATAAATATTATGATGATAAAATAATACTAAATTATACATAAATAAAATAACACGTAAATCGACCAAAAAGTATCATGATATTGAGTTGGTGATGTACCAATGAAAGATTTTCAGGTGGATCAAACATTTAAAGAACTCACAGAGCATCGAATGGTCGAATTATCAATTGCATGGTACAAAACTACCATTCTTCAAAATGTTAATGGTTTTGATTGTAAAAGGAGAGACAAGTTTTCAAATAAATGAGGAAGAACAAGTAGTTCGAGAAGGTGAGAGGCTATTTATCAATAACGGCTGTCTTCATTTTGCAGAAGATAAAACATTCTGGCTGCGAATATATTTGTCTAAACGTCGCTCCATATTTCGGTTTACCACAAGAACTCTACACTACCTATGTAAATCCCTATATCCGAGCGACAAATTTACCTTATGTATTTTTAGATGCAAAAGAGCATTAGGCAAAAAATAAATTAGAAGAAATATAAAAATCAAACGTTTGATTCAACAAAAATCGCCATTCTATGAAATCGATATCACGGTACAGCTAACATTCATTTGACAAAACTTGATTATTAACGACTTCTCATTAGAGTTAATCAGACAGAAATGTTAAAAAATCACCGAATCATTTCCGAATGATCAACTTAATCCTTATATTTGAGCTGTGCTGCTTCTTTTAGAAGGAGCAGCACAGCGGAACCTATCCCAAGACTAGATCTGCTTGACCAGACCACTTCCTGTAGGCTACATCAAGTTGTTTTATTTCTCTTTCGATGATTTCTTGATCAGAAGGTTCCAACACCCTCAAGATCTGCACAGCTTCGAGAAACTGCTGCACCTTTTTAGCGTGCTCTCCCACTGAAAATGGAAATTCCTTGTATGGAATTTTGGAGTTCCAGCGAAGCAGATTTGTTTGTTCGAGTTCTGCCTGAAACTCCTGAACGGTGTCTTCAGGATTCCACCAATCCAAGTGGGAGAAAACAAGGGAGCTGTCACGCAGCTTTGCTCGTTCGATTTCCTTCAAAAGGTGTGTCAGCTTCCTCCGAAGCATTCGGATCAGCTTTCGACTAACAATTTGGAAATCATAACTGCATTCTCCTGTATTTTTTACCACTACCAAGAGGCTAAGTGCCAGCGCAATACTTTTTGTCTTTAGCACCAGTACTTCAGACTCTTCTAGTTCTCTCTCTTTCAAAACTCCTGGTCGCCTAAGGTAGGATTGGATTCCCGTCCATTGCTCCCATGGGGTGGGAGCTGAGTCCCATGGATCTTGAGAAGTCTCAAAAAAAGATGTTTTTTCTTCCCCTACCGCTACCACTTGAGCTACTTCGAACATTGAAGCGAAGAGATATCTCCGTTGTTCAACGGTAAGATGTTCTGTTTTTTCTTTACGTGCCCTTGTTTGAATCCAATAGAGCAGTGTGCCTGAGGTCAGCAGGAAGGGGATGAGCGAGATCCACATATTGGTTCCCAAGATCCCCCACATCCAACCAGAGTAACTGGTGCCAATGACTCCACCAAGTTGCCTTAGAAAGTTAGAGGTTGCAAATCCAGCCCCGAGTAGTCTATGGTTTACTCGATGATGGACTTCCTCTGAAATACTGTGGGCACTTCCTGCGACTGCAACCCCCATCATGACTCCAGCTACCAAAAGAAGCCAGAAGGGACCACTAGTCCAGATCAAGATCAGGCTTACGATCAGGATCAGGATACTTGATCCCATGACGAAGGGGTAGCCTTTGCTGACTACTACTTTTGGTAGGATAGTGACGGAGACGATCCCATTGGCAATAGTCGATGTAAGGAGGATTACACCAGCTGTTTCTGTCCCTACATAGAGAGCGAAGTAGGTGAGGAATGCAAAGTAACTAGCGGTAATGCCCATTCCAGGAAGAGTGATAAAAAAGGCATCTCGTTCGATCAATCTCTTAGTATTCCGAAGGGAAGCAAAAAATGCCCTTTTGACCAGCGTTTTCGCTGTTTGCCTCGTTCTCTCCGGTTCGTGAACAAGCTTAATTCCCCAGTAAACCAAAATCATCGCTCCTGCAATGATTCCTGTTACTGTGAACCAAAGGAGAGATGGATAGTTCACAAGCTTAAGCCCAAGGTACATTGCAAGTCCTGAACCGAGATAGTTACTTGCTAGACGGTAGCCATTGACTTGTGCTTGAACTTTGGGATTGGAAGGAGTACTCCTCCGCATCAACACGACGAAAGCATTTCCCAGCAAAGAATATACGATAGCGACCAGTACTTGAATGATCACATATTCTTTTGTCGTGTGAGCTAGAGGATAAAGGGAGATCGTTCCCAAGAGAATAGGGAGGAAAAAGAGTACCAACCTTTTCGCTCCAAACCGATCAACCACTTTTCCAAAGAGGAGTCCGCAAATCAATCCGGTCAAGGAGAAGCTGGTCATAATCAACCCGATGGACAGCCCTTGCTGATCAAGTAGAATATGCAATGCTTGACTGATTAGGCTAGTGATCGTCACAATGACGATCATCTGCCCGAGAGTTAGAGGTACTAGTCTCCACCAGCGCATGATAAATCCTTTGTTTGATGTTTAGGAGTTCCTTCATACAGTTTACACAATCTTCCGTGTTGGGACAATATATAGTAACCCCTATGAACTTCTGATGGAAAAACGATTCATTTATCCTCGAATGAGAAATATCCTTTTTGACCTCGTATCTAAAGCATTGCACCCCTCCTTCTAGAAGGAGGGGTGCATCGGAATCTATACCAAGACTAGATCATTTGAAAAGACTAGATCTGTTTGATCAGCCCAATTTCCATAGATATCCTCAAGCCTATCCAATTCTTGAATAAGGCTTTTTTGCAGCTTAGGTTCTTCTTCCAGCACACCCAAAATCCGCACAGCCTCCAAATGACGTTGAATCATTTTGGGGCTGGGAAGAAATTCGGAGGTGCAGACTTGTCGAAGGTTGTAGCACCACAAAATCAAACTGGATTGTTCTAGCTCTGCCTGATAGTCCTGTACACTGTCTTCTGAGTTCCACATGGCTTGAAAACCCAGATAGTTTTCAAATAGTTTTGTATTTTGGATTTTTTCTCGATCGATTTGCTCCAGAAGTTGGGTCAGTCTGCTTCGAAGGAATCTGGTCGTCTGACGAAAATCCCCCCAATTTCCTGAACCTGTTCCTGTACTTACTCCTGAACTTGCTGCAGCTCGCAGGAGACCAAACGCAAGAGCAACACTTCGGGTCTTAAATACTAGAATTTCAGAGTCTGAGACTAGACCTTTCGGAGCGTCCACGAGATCTTGATTCAGCCTCATCCAGTACTTATAGGTATAGCTATTGGGCATAGCTAGAAAAGCAGCACTTGCTACCTCATTAGCAGCTTCGTACCTCAATTTATACAGCTCTCTCCACTGTTGGATGGTACTCAGAGTTTCTGTTTTATCTTTCTGAGTTTTCAACCGAATCCAGTAGAGGAGAATGAGTGAGGCCGCTAGGAAGGGAATGAGTGAGATCCACATATTCTCACGCCAGATCCCCCACATCACACCCGAGAAGCTAGTCCCAATTACTCCACCAAGACTTTGCAAAAAGCCTGAAGTTGCATAGCCTGCACCAAGCCGGTCCCTGCTAACCCGGCGGTTGACTTCCTCTGAAATACTAGTACTAAACCCCGCGATGGCAAGCCCCATCATCACTCCAGCTACCACAAGGAGCCAGATAGGATGACCAATCCGAATCAAGATCAGGCTTCCGAGTAGAAGCAGGATACTCGATCCCAAGAGGAAATGATACCCTCTACTCACCATTACTTTTGGTGCAACAGTCATCGTAGAAATGCCGGTCACTATGACAGCAATAAATAGGATTCCTCCTGCTGTTTCCCTTCCTACATAAAGAGCAAAGTAGGTTAGAAAAGCCAAGTAGCAGACAGAAATGCCCATTCCAGGAAGGGCTACGAACAAGGCCTCCTTTTCAATCATCTGCTTGGAGCCCCTAAAGCATGCGAGAAACACGCTTTTGATCAGTGCCAACACTTCCTGCCTCAAGGTCATCTCCGAGTCACTGACTAGAGCAATGCCCCAATATACCAAAATGACCGAGACCGCCATGATCTCCGTTACAGTCAACCAAAGCTTGGTAGGGTTAACCACGAGTTGGAGCCCGAGAAACATGGCAAGCCCTGAACCGATATAGTTGCTCGCTGCTCTGTAACCATTGACTTTGACCTGAAATTTGGGGTCAGCAGGAATGCTCGTCCGCATCAATACGATCAAAGCATTGGTCAACAATGAAAATACTGCCGCAATCAATACTTGGACAATGACATATTCCTTCGTTGTATGAGCGAAGGAGTACAGACTGGTTGCTCCCAAAAGGATCGGAAGAAACAGGATAGCCAGCTTCTTCGCCCCATACCGATCCACGATCTTCCCAAAGAGAAGACCACAAATCATACAGGTCAACCAGAAGCTGGACATAATCAAGCCTGATGACAGTCCATGCTGATCGAGCAAAACGTGCAATGCTTGGCTGATCAGATCATTAACCGTGACGATCATGATCATTTGACCGAGGATAAGCGGCACGAGTTTCCACCAACGCATGATAAATCCTTTGTTTGATATTTAGAAATTCTTTCATATATTTTACATAATATTCTACGTTTCGACAATATATAATCGTCTTATGATCCTCTCATAGCATAAAAGTTCATTCATGAATCGAAAACTCTTTTTACAAAGAAACAGCGATATAAGACTATAATGATTCTATTCTTAAGAAAAATAATTAACACTGTTGTCAACATGCAACTATTATCTATCACATCAGAAAAGAGGAAATCATATGAGCAAACTATCCGATAAAACCGCCTTCGTAACAGGGGCATCAAAAGGAATTGGGGCTCAGATCGCAATCGAATTAGCAGCAGCGGGAGCAGCAGTTGTCGTAAACTATTCTTCCAGTAAAGAGGGTGCTGATCGTGTTGTAGCAGAAATAATGGAAAAGGGAGGCAAAGCGATCAGTATTCAAGGTAACGTAGCGAATTCAGCGGACGTGAAACGAATGTTGAAAGAAGCGAGTAAAGTTTTTGGTTCTATCGATGTGCTTGTAAACAATGCTGGATTATATAAATTTGAAGCCATTGAAAATGTTTCGGAGGAAGAATTCCACTTGTCTTTCAACACAAACGTCCTGGGATCAATCCTTATGATTCAGGAGTCTCTGAAATATTTTCCATCCAGTGGCGGCAGTATTATCAATATCAGTTCGACTGCAAGTAAGAATCCTGTCATCAACTCAACAATCTATTCCGCCAGCAAAGGAGCAATCGATTCTCTCACTGTAGCACTGTCAAAAGAACTAGGACCCCGAAACATTCGGGTCAATGCGGTCGCTCCAGGAGGAACTGATACAGAGGGAACCCAAAGTCTCGGTATTGTTGGCAGTGAGCGAGAAAAGGCACTGGCTAAAGTCACACCACTTGGCCGATTTGGAAAACCACAAGACATCGCCCCTGTAGTTGTATTCTTAGCTTCTGATGATTCTGCTTGGTTAACAGGAGAAAGAATCACAGCTTCCGGGGGATTTCGTTGAGAAGATGTCTTACCTCCTATTAGAGACAAAAAGAATTCTTACGATAAACTTTTATATGATCTTACGTAATAGAGAAAGCCATCTTTTAGAGATGGCTTAAACGCTTATTATCCATTAACTTTTAAAACTATTTTTCCTCGTACCCGCTGACTTTCGCTAAGTTCATGTGCCTTCACCGCTTCTGCTAAGGGCGGAACAGTATCAATTGTTATTTGGATTTTACCAGCATCGATTAATCGGCTGATCTCAGCTAGTTGTTTTCCGTCAGAATGTACTCTCACATTCGAAATTTTTGTTACTAACTTTTATCACAGAAGGAATGATAAGTCTTACACCTTATGGTCTGCTAGAATGAGGGTTTTTGATGATGGAGGAAGTTTTTCTGCTCTTTCTTTTACAATCTATTATGAAACAGTTAGATGGAACTGGGAAACGAATGAACCTATTCATATATGCTCTGCTCTGTTATTTGGAGAATTGGTTAGTTATCTTTTGATTAGCTTGCCTTAACGCGAAAACTACTTGAGTTGCTCTACACACTCAAGTAGTTTTCATATAAGTAAAACGCATTCGTTATAACCTTTCAGAAAGAATTACCTATTCTCTCGCACCATATTGTTCCAATATACGAGAAGCTTCTTCATAATGATCGTTGTCTGTAATGACAGTGACACATATATCCTCTGGATGGGAAAACCCTGTCCCACCAGATATTCCACTTGCATCTGGATGAGTAGCTGCCAGTATCCGGGCATCATCGTCCATTGGCGGTGATCCTAAAGTTGTGGTAGTTAACGAGTTACTTTGATTTTGAAAAATACTTGTAATCTCTTCATCCCCATCATATGGATTACCGCCTAACATCGGAGAAAATCGGTCGACCGATACGGTTTCAAATCCTTTTGCCTTTAATTCTTCTGCTGCTTTCTGCGCTTGATCCATTGTTTGAAAGTATGCAAAAATATTTCGTTGCCCCATAATATCCTTCCTTTTCTTAAATTCATATAGGAAAAGGATTTGTTTTCAAGGGACAATTCATACCAATTATATGAAAATCAACTTTTTCTCGACCAAATAACCATCCTTCATTGATATTTAGCACTTCAGTACAGAAAGTATCTTACTTTGTTTTTATACAAACCATTCTCATCCTCTTGTTTTCTTTCGTTGTATCCACCATTGTCGAATAAAGAACCAATAAAGAAATAAAACTATCAAAGTGAATATTATTTCGAATGTCATTGGTTTTTTCGGATTATCATGTTCAAATTGGATATCTTCAATTTTATTTTCTATTCTCCATCGTAATGGATAGGCTTCTGGTTGCTGTAAAGAAAGTTTTCCTGCGTGATAGGTTCCTGTTTGCGCAAAGGCAAAATCATAGTGTCCTTGTAAACTTTTCACTGTACCAGCAATGTAAGCGACGACTTTATATGTTTTTTCAGGGTCAAATGTTTGATCAGGATAACAACTGACTATCGAAAAATTCGTATCCTTTTCTACACAAGCATATTTCCATTGGTTCTCCTCATCATAAAACGCAACTGCTAAATCTCCATTTCCTGTAAAATCCATTTCAAGTGTCGATTGAACTTCAAGAAGATTTCCATATTTTTCACCGTATTTTATCAACTGGAATGTCGGCAAGACAAATTGATTGATTAATGTATAAGGTTTCCCTCCAATTTGTCCTTGAAATTGAAAAGTAATACATTGTGTCTGAGCCGGGTTTAGATGAGGTATGGATAACGTAGCAGTATCCTCTTTTTGGATAGCAGAAATAGGCTTACCATTTAAGCTGTAACTCCATGTGCCTGTTACTTTTTTATCTGATTCCACATAAAGATGAAACTGCAACGGTTCCTTTGGACTTATATGCGGTTTCAGATCAGCTTTTAAATCTGGTCCAGTTGTTTGGGAGATTGGTTGGAGTTGATAAATACAATTGCTCGGTTCTTTTGGATAAGATGGAGACGCAGACCATACAGGGGTACAAAGACAAAAGGAAAGAGGACAAATCAGGAAAAGAATAGCAGAAAATACCCAAAATAAGTGTTTCAATTCAAAACCTCCCTCACAAAAATTAAAAAAATCAGTTACTTTTTGATTTCATTTTGCTTCCAATAAACACCAAAATCAAAGCCAAAGGAATGATGACAAACAAATCCCAAAGGAGGGGTTTCATATTTATTTCATCTTGTTTTTCCAGGCGTTTATGATAAGCAGGGTCATTTATCATGATCTCTTGAATTTTTTGAGAGGTTTCTTTTTCAGAAGGATAAAAATTTGGTTTTTGCAAAGCTAGCTTACCCTGTTGATATTTTCCTTTTTGAACAAAACTAAACTCGTAGGCCGAACCATAACTTTCAAATGAACCATCAAAATAAACGGCGAGCGAATATGTCTTGCTTTTGTCAAGATCATCAAGCGAACAATAACCATAACTTTCCTCATAAAAAATACATGCATTTTCTAACTCATTCTTTTGATCATAAAACGCAATCGCAAAATCACCTTTTACCGGTAAATAATCCATTAATGGTGCAACAGACAGCGTATTATTTTTAATTTCCACTCGAAAAGTGGGAATTACGATATCATGAGTCAGCGTATATGATTTTCCATCAATCTGTCCATGAAACTGAAAAGTCAGATGTTCGGTTTTGCTGGGATTTAAAGAAGGGATGGAGATCGTTACATTGTTTTCTTTGTAAATAGAAGGTCCTTTTTTTCCATTATGGATATAACTCCATGTTCCAACTGCTTTTTTCTCACCTGAAATGTTTAGAAAAAATACCATTGTCCCTTTGGATGTGCTGCTAGGTTCAATGCCCACCTGTAACTCTGGTGGATAACCTTCTTCTGCAAACGTTGTATGACCATCTATAAACACAAAAAATACAATTGCAAATAGGAAAGTAATTGTTTTCCATGATTGCTTCATTTTATCCCCCCTATCTAGATATATACTATTATCACAGATAATTAAGAAAAAAAGTAATACTCATTTAATTTATCCTGATATTTCTTTTCAATGACTACATAAATTCTAGTTCTTTTTTTGAATAAATGCTATTTAGAACTAACTCACTAACGTTTGGAAACTTGATAGAGAGGGCTATCCATCTAATATTTTCATCTCATTAAAAATATCAAAAAAAATTATCAAATTTAGATGATATTGCTTAAATTCCGATCCTCCTTCCCATATTTTCATGCTAACTTTTCTCGATCAATACGAGCTATAAAAGGGCAAATGTTCAGATTTAAATGGAATTATACTCATTATGTCAGCATTCCTTACACAAAATTGCCTTATTTGCCCGATCATGCTATTATCAACCCAACATTTTAATTCTGAACACATTTATGTGTTAGATAAGTTAACAATATTAAAATTTTAGGGGTGTTGGATTTGAAATTAGCAGATTTATCATTATTGGCAGATTCCTTTTGGGTCTTCTTCAGTGCAGTATTGGTACTATTTATGCAAGCTGGATTTGCTCTGTTAGAAGCAGGTTCAACACGAATGAAAAATGCAGGTCATATCGCAGCGAAACAGTTACTTAGTTTTTCTATTGCTGCTATTGCTTTCTGGGCGTTTGGATACGGATTCATTTTTGGAGATGGAAAATGGATTGGAACCAATAACTTTTTCCTTTCAACACCAACTTCAGCAGGTACAATACCTGTAGAAATATCCTATTTATTTCAATTCTCCTTTGCTGCCGTTTCTTTAGCTATCGCTTGGGGTGGATTTGCGGAGCGAGCTAAGTTGAGTGTATATATACTATTTGGAGCACTCTTTACCATCTTTATTTATCCCGTCGTCGGCCATTGGGTTTGGGGTACAGAAGGCTGGTTGCATGAATTAGGCAAACAAGACTTTGCTGGATCAACAGTCGTCCACTTACAAGGGGGAGTAGCAGCCCTTGTTGCAACTTTGATGCTCCGTCCTCGTAAAGGAAAATATAACGCAGATGGTTCTGTCAACACGATTCCCGGTCACAACCAAGTGTATTCTGTACTAGGAGCACTTATCATTTGGATTGGTTGGTTTGGTTTTAATCCAGGAAGCACCTTGACACTAAAAGATGGATTCTTTGGTTATGTCGCTTTGACTACCAATCTAGGTGCAGCTGCAAGTGTATTAGGCGCGATGTCAATGGCTTATTTACGCAGACAAAAATTAGAAGTATCGATTATGGTAAACGGGTTACTCGCTGGTTTAGTAGCTATTACCGCCTCCTGTGCTTTCGTTGAGCCATGGGCTGCAATTGTTATCGGATTTATTGCTGGTTCTATTACCGTCGTCTCTGCAAGCTACCTTGAAAAAAGAGGAATTGACGATCCAATCTATGCTTTTTCTGTCCATGGAGTAGCTGGAATTTGGGGAACAATTTCCACTGGTTTCTTCGCTGCACCTAAATTAGTTGAAAAAGTCGGGATCGGTTCCGCTGGTTTGTTCTATGGTGGTGGTTTGAAACAATTGGGAGTACAAACTTTAGGAGTCACTGTGACCATTCTCTATGTTGCAATCGCATCCTTTGTTCTGCTATCTGCGATAAAGGCGGTAGTTGGTTTCCGGGTTTCCGAAGAAGAGGAACAACTCGGATTAGATATCTCCGAACATGGCAGCTATGCTTATCCAGAACATCATCAACATATCAAAGAACAAGAAGAGACCAGTTCCTCATCTACTCCTGTTTCAGATGATGTCGTTACTGCATAAAAGCATATAAAATTATCCATCAAAAAAGGCATCTATTCAAAAAGATGCCTTTTTGATCGCTTACATTTTTATTTGTGTACAGCTAAATATTTCAACAAACATAAATATATTTTAAAAATTGCAGGATTCCTTCGATTCGCTACAGAATATTTTGATTATCAACAATTTACCAGAAAACTGGCACAAGTTAAAACAATACTACTTCCACTAAACAGCGTCATCGTAAATATCCATATAGGACTGCCCTCATTGAAGAATTACAACTAGTGCATAAAGGGGACGCCTGAACATGTATAAAACAGTTGGAATTTATACAAAAATTACAGATGAAAAAAAGTTTGAAAAATATTATGTTGATAACGTCTTACCACGAATGATCAAATTTCCTGGTGTAATCAAGGTGAAAATTACTCATCTAATCACAAGCACGAGAGAAATACCCACCAGCTTTCAAGATATAAAATTTGTAATGGAGACCTATTACGAAACTATCGATGATGTCAGACAGCTAGTCAATACCTCAGAAGGAAAAGAAATTTTAAAGATGATATTGGAAAATCCATATGGAACATGTGGCAGATATGTCGGGGAAGGAGAATCATACTCCTTGAAAAACACAAAAACTTTTGATAAACAATAATAAATTTTCTATAAGCCTAATGCAAAACCTAGGGATTTCCCTAGGTTTATTCTGAGCTCAGTTTTTCCATTAGCTGAGTAAAAGCCAATGGCGGCTCCGTTTTTAATTCGATTCGTTTTCCTGAGCGAGGATGGGTAAAACCTAATGCTTCTGCATGGAGAGCCTGCCCCTCAAACCCATATTTATTTTTTACAGGCCCATATACCAAGTCTCCAATCAACGGATGACCAATCGATTTCATATGGACTCTAATTTGATGGGTTCGGCCAGTTTCAAGCTTACACTCTACATAAGTTGCCTCAGCAAATCTTTCCATCACGGTAAAATGGGTAGTTGCATGCTTTCCATTTCGATGTTCTACAGCCATCTTTTTTCTGTCTCTCGGATCTCGACCAATTGGAGCTTCAATCAAGCCTCGTTCATGGCGAATAACACCATGAACGATGGCAAGGTACATTCTCGTTATCGTATGTTCCTTTAATTGCTCTACCAACGAATGATGGGTCAGGTCGTTTTTAGCAACCATGAGCAAGCCAGAGGTATCCTTATCGATCCGATGGACAATACCGGGACGAGCTACCCCTCCTATCCCAGATAACTCTTGTTTACAGTGATAGAGCAAGGCGTTAACTAGTGTCCCACTATAGTGACCAGGAGCAGGGTGGACGACCATGCCACGAGGTTTATTCACCACCAAAACATCCTCATCTTCATAACAAATCTCCAGAGGTATATTTTCTGGTAAAATATCGGAGTCTACTACTTCTGGAACATCTATCTCCACTTTTTCTCCGAGTTTTACTCGATAGCTTTCTTTCTTTATTTTTCCATTTACCAAAACGCGATGGTTTGATATCCATTCTTGTACTCGTACCCGAGACCAATCTGGCTCAAATCCTGCGATTGCTTTATCCAAACGCTCTCCTGCCATCTCTTCGGTAATAATCACTTGGTGTATATCCATTAGGCATCTCCAACTGAAGTATCATACTGCTCTTTTTTGTAATCCATTAAGTTCGCAATTAAAAACAAAATTACACCTACACAAATTGCGGAGTCCGCAACATTGAAGATAGGAAAATGATAACTCCCAAACTGAAAATGAAAAAAATCAACAACTTCTCCTGTACGAATCCGATCAAGCAAATTTCCTACTGCTCCACCCAGCACAAAAGAGAGTGCTGTCTTCGTCAGCATCGATTCTTTTTTCATTTTCACCATAAATACAATAATTGCAATGACAACACCAACTGTCACTACAATAAACAACCAACGCTGTTCCTGTAAGATACCAAAAGCAGCACCTCGATTGCGGTGAGAGGTGATAGAAAAGAAGTTATTTATCACAGAAATTGATTGATATAGCTCCATATGTTGGACAATCCACCACTTGCTTAATTGATCAAGTCCGATAATTAGGATCGATATGAGAAAAAAAAGTAACACAAAACTCCCCCGTTCCATTTATTCATTTCCGATTGTAGCACAAGGAGACGAAGGAGGAAAATGACTTTTGAACGATTATGTTTTACTTAAGAACAACAGGCAGTAAACTAGGAAAACGGGTTCCCACTAGCCTAATATGCGTCACTCCAGATTCTCTGAAAATATCTGTTCTTACTAATACAAGGAAGCACCCTTTCCCATCTCATAAATAATGAGCAATGGTCGCTTCCTATTGCTGTATTTTTAGCTATCTTCGTCTAAATTCAGTTCTCTTTCTTTCCGATAATATGCTTCGTTATGAATGATTTCCGGCATTCCTTCATTGTGACCGGTTATATCGGTGACGGCAAACCCTTCAATAAGATCCACATATCCTTGGGGCTCATCGTTATCTTCCAATAATTCATCATAGGATGTACCATCTTGAAAATCATCAGGTGGACTGGATGTGCCAAAACGCTCTACCGACTGCCAAGCATCCTCTCCATCAAAGCCATTGTAATCACTATCATCCTTAAAGCTATGTGTTATAGAATTTTCTATCACCTCTTCTTCAATCGGACGATGCCCAGTAATTTGATGAGTAGATTGATGCCCGCTGCACGTAGTTGTCCACGGAACAGCTTCTAATCGTTCATAAGGAATTTCTTGGTGACATACCTCACATATTCCATAACTCCCTCGTTCCATACGAGATAAAGCACGATTCACAGCATCGATGTGATGCTGATCCGCATCTTGCAATGCCAAATCTTTCCCTCGTTCAAATAGCTCTGAACCAACGTCTCCCGGGTGATTGTCATAGCCCGATAATTCTCCAACCGAGTCATTCATTCCCATTTCTAACCCATAATCATGATTTTGTTCTAAACGCTGTTTAAAATCTTGTTTCTCCTTTATTAATAGCTGCTTTAACTTCTCAAGCTGTTGTTGATTCATCGAACATCCTCCACACTTTTTTTGTTAGCATTTCCAAAAACAAAAAAAGTACTTACTAAAACGCAGGCAGCCGGCAGACAAGTTTTCACTTGTTCACCGGCTACCGTACACCAATTATTCGTTTGGTGTTTCATCCCAGATTGTATGGGATTTTTTGATGATGAGTAGGTAAGCCAAGACAGCGGACAACATCATGCACGGTGAATCCATCATCCACATACCCTGGTACCCAAACCCAATCCATTCTCTTAAAGCATTGCCTACGGGAGGCAAAACTGCTCCAAGGTCATAGATCGTGTAGAAGATAGCTGTAGCCATCGCTTTTCTGGTTTCAGGAACAAAAACAACTGCCAGCGAGTAAACACAAGGAGCAAGGCAGCTGAGCCCCATTCCATTAGCCACTGCGGCAATGTAAAAGAAAAGCAAATTTTTCCCGAAGCTCAGGCAAAGAAGACCAATCGCAAAGCAACTATAAGATACAGTTACCAAGCGACTTCGTTCCAAGCCTTTTCCACTACTTTCTTGACTGCGAGCAAAACTACTCACCAGCACCCGACCAAACAGGATGACTAGCGAGTTGACCATCATAAACTTATAGGCGTGACCATCATACCCCATTTCTTTCGTATAAGGGTAGATATAGGTGGTTACACCTGCAGTGTAGATCGTAGCCAAGCCCATAATCGAAGCAAATGGGCTGATCACCTTGAAAACCTGGGGCAAGGACATCTGTTTTTCATCCTTTTGAAGGATTCCTGTGCTCATCCTCACCACTTCAGGCTTCCTTAGTACACTGAAGAGAAGAAACCCGAGCAAGGCGAAGGCAATCCCAACCTTGAAAACGTCCCAAAAATGACCGTTTTCTGCCATGAACAAGCTGAATGCAGTCATTGCTGTCATCGCCAAATCCCCAGAAGCACTGAAATAACCTAGCCCCTTGATGCTTCCTTTAGGGATAATGCGTGTACAATATGCCTTTACTGGAGGGATGGACAAGCCATATGCAACACCATGAACCAATCGCCAGACAATCAGTTGGTCTCCAGTTTTTACTGTTGCGTATCCAAAGAAGGACAGTCCCATCAACCCAATTGCGACAAGGCCGATCGACTTATAACCAATCCGGTCACAAAGATATCCCGAGACAGGTCGGAAAACAAAGGTGGGAAGAATAAAGATTCCCACAGCCAGATTGACTTCTTCTTCCGATACCGTCATTTTGTCCTGCTCCAAAAACAGCGGCAGGATTGGAGCAATGAGATAAAATGCCCCTATCAAACAGAAGTTGACAAGGACAATGTATACATACTCCTTTGTCCACCATCGTTGGTTCTTCTGGACAATAATCGTCGTTTCCATTTTTCTCTCTCTAGTTAGGCCGACATAAAGATTTTAAACGAAGAACCCTTTTACGAACAGGTAAATCATGGTATTTTATCATCTATTCTGAAAAAATGTAAGCAGTGACCTTTGTAAAAGATAAAAAATAATCCTATCTCACTATTGGAGATAGGATTATTTTTCTTACCCTGTATCTATTTTTGTTTACGCTCTGTCTGTATTTTCTTCTCATAACTATAAAAGGGTACTTCCCTTCTTGGGAAATAAACTTGTCCCATCTCTTTATATCCAAACTTCTCATACAGCCCTCTAGCTACTTCATTTTCTTCATAAGCATCGAGACGAATAGAAGTATAACCACGCCCCTTGGCATATTGATCAGCAAATTCCATTAAAACTTTGCCTGTGCCTTCTCCTTGAAAATCCAAATGAACCACTAATCGATGCAAATAGAGAGCTTTACCATCTTCTACTGCCCAATCGATATCTTTATGTTCAGGTTCTTTCTCTTCGTCTAAAACAATAGAACCAAGAATATCTTCATTTTGAACCGCGACATACAAGTTTCCCTTTTTTATATCTTCTTGTAACATCTGAATACTAGGATCGTTGTGATCCCATTGGTGAATATCATTTTCTTGAAGGTCACGTCTGGCGATAATATACATTTCTACGATTTTGTTAAGATCATCCATTGTTCCTTTGCGAATATCCATTTGTTACTCCCTTCCGCAATACCTGTTCATTATTTTACAGTTAATCCTTCTAACTGTAAAAGTTAGTGAATTAGAGTTAACTTGAATCACATTCCGTCACATTTATATATTATCCATTTGGTTTGTACTACATAAGTAATGCAAGAAAATGCTCTGCTATATTCACTTATCGTGGAAATTGTGAGCGTCTGTACATTTGATGCGTCATGATCGAAAGTTGGGTATATTTTGTTTTCTATATCAACGTAGTATAATATTTGTACAAACTGCTGGAGCACCACATCCCTTGAAGGGGGAGCCATGCCTGCCATTGGCGAGATGCTGGGTTCGATCGACCTCGGTCTGGGCGGTAAGACCGCCACTTACAAATGGACGGCCACCGGCCGACGGTCGAACGAGGACGGCACGGAAACACTGATCGGTGCCGAGATCGAGTTCCTCGACGGGACGGTTCGTGCAAGCGGCACTGTCGTTCGTAAGGACGACAAGATCATCAAAATCGACGGAACCTATGAGACCTATCAGCTGGAAGAGGGTTTCGCCCACCTCCGGGTGAGTGCTAAGGGTTCCATCCAGATCGGTGACGAAGACATCATCGTCCGCGGAAGCTGCAAGGGCTACTACGGGTACGAAGCTCGTTACTGCTGCCAGCCGAGGCACGCTGTGGAGGTGCCGGATCACCCGAACAACATCACCATCATCCGTGATGGCCGCATCCGAGGTGTCATCGGTGAGGTGAGCACCACACGAACCACCGGACAGAGGAAGGCGATCACCTGGGGCTCGACGGTGTTCTCCGAGCAGGGAAACATCGAAGAGGTAACAGGTGTAGGCGAAAAGCTCGCCCGCCTGAAGCTGTACGGGTTCGACTGTGAGGCGGAGTCCATCAAGATTCGCGGCACCATCTCTCTGAAGGGTAACGCCTCTGCCAAGAGCAAGGAACACAAGCTCATGGCAGAGGAAGTCGAGGTCGGTGGGTTCGTATACACCGCCATGACAACCAATCCCCAGAAGCAGGCCCTATACCGCGGTGTGTACAGTGACTACAAGCCCTATACTGGGAAGGAAATCATCGTCGACACCGACCCCGATTGGCCGACGGTAGAAGTCGACGGCGAACGGGTCTGATGACCTGTCTGCATGTGTGCTCCAGCAAGGAGGGGCGGATGACAATCATTCATCCACCCCTCCACCGCTGGGAAAGGCTTTCCTATTTCTCAGCGGCGCTGATCATAAACCTTACTTCATATAAATCGAGTGCATTCCAAGATATCTATCCGTAATATTTGTAGTTCCTAACACATTCAAGACCCCTATAAGTCTTTCTAGGGGTCTTGAAAATGGATCAAATTTTTCTTCGTTATGTGAATAGAGTGATAGGTATGTGATTAGTTTCTTTCCTATGTATATTGATATTTTCCTTTAAAAAGAATCAAGGTATTTTTGATCAGAATCTGTATCTTGGTCTTGTCTGTTTTTATACCAATCAGCCAAAAATCTTTGTTTACTCCCTACAAACGAATTCATTTCTCCTGGGGAATGATCTTCAATTAACTGCATTAATTCATGCCCCTCTGGGGTCGAATAAATTGTATCCAATACTTGATAAGACTCAAAGTAGGTTTCTAAAATAAATTCGACTCCTTTAAGTGCCTCTGCTACTTTTTCCTCACTGATCGGAACCATTCTTGTAACCTCTGTATAAAGAACACCAGGAAATTTATGAAGCCGTGGAAAGATAACTTTTTTGTAAAATTGCTCAAATAGTTCCACGTTTTCAATGTCTTTGTAAATAGAAACGGTTTTAATCAAGATGGAAACACCTCACAATTATAGATTTAATCCGTTTAAAATTGGGACTCATTTTCTATTATAAGAAATATTAAACATTAAAGTAACCGTTTCCAACATTTTCAGACAATTTTTTTCAATCATTTCTTTGATTTGTAACCAAAAAGAAAAGAGTTGCTAATTAGCAACTCTTGTTCCTATGAAACATCTATTTCATTCGTATAACAATCTTCAACTATAGGAGCACAGCGATCACAAAGTGATGGATGATGCTCATTCTGACCCACAGATGGGGAGATTACCCAGCAACGCTCACATTTCTCACCAGATGCAGCCGTTACTTGTACTTCAATCGTTTCTACATCTCCAGAAACCGGGTGAATTTCCACATCAGATACGATAAACAAATCTTTGAGTTCTGGAATTCGATTTAGCAATGTTGCAGCTTCAAATCCTGGTGTGATGTCCACTTTTGCTCCTAGTGAAGTTCCAATGGCCTTAGCAGTACGTGCCTCTTCCAATGATTTAAATACAACATCACGAAGGGTTAAAAATTGATCCCATTTCTTTTCCAATACAGAATCTAGTATATCAACATTTACTACTGGAAAATCCGTCAACTCAACACTTGTTTCTTTTTCACCAGTAACATACTCCCAAACTTCATCTGCTGTATGCGGGATAATAGGTGCTAATAACTTAACAAGTGTCACCAATAGCTCATGTAGAACGGTCTGTGTCGCACGGCGAGAAACGGAATTTGGTGCTTCGACATACAATCTGTCTTTTCGTACATCGAGATAAAACTGTGAGAGAAATACGGTACAAAATTGATGAATGTTGGTATAAACCAGATTGAAATCATATTTCTCATAGCCTTTGGTCACACGTTCTACCAATGCTTGTAACTTGATGAGTACATACTTCTCTAATTCATCCATTTGATCTATGGATACTTGCTGCGCTCTAGGATCAAAGTCCGCTAAGTTTCCAAGTAAGAACCGGAATGTATTACGAAGTTTGCGATACACTTCCGCGATTTGCTTCAAGATTTCATCGGATACACGGAAATCAGCTTGGTAATCAGAAGAAGCTACCCATAGTCGCAAAATATCCGCTCCATATTGTTTCATCACCTTGGCTGGATCGATGGTGTTTCCAAGTGATTTCGACATCTTGCGTCCTTCTCCGTCTAAGGTAAACCCATGACTTAAAACTGCTTTGTATGGGGCATGTCCTGTTGTTGCTACAGCAGTAGAAAGAGAGGAATTAAACCAGCCCCGGTACTGATCCGAGCCTTCTAAATACAAATCAGCAGGCCATACTGTCTCCTCGCGCTGAGTGAGCACTGCACGATGGCTGCTGCCTGAGTCAAACCATACATCCATCGTATCTGTTTCTTTCACAAATTCTTTAGCACCACATTGTTCACAAATGTGTCCCTCTGGCATTAGCTCAGTCACATCTTTTTTATACCAAGCATTTGAACCTTCTTGCGCAAATAAATCGGCGATAAATCCAATCGTTTCTTCATTGATATGGGGATGATTACAAGAACTACAATAAAATATCGGCAGTGGTACACCCCAAACGCGCTGACGAGAAATACACCAATCTCCACGATCAGCTATCATATTGGATAACCTTACTTCACCCCATTCTGGAGTCCACTTCACTTGTTTGATCTGCTCTAACATGTCTGCTCGAAATCCATCGATAGAAGCAAACCATTGTTCCGTAGCCCGATAAATAATCGGTTTCTTGGTTCTCCAATCATGGGGATAAGAGTGTGTGATAAAGGTGAGTTTTAATAATGCTCCTACCTCTTCTAATTTTTCCGTAACTTTTTTATTTCCATCTTCATAGTAAATACCTTCAAATCCAGGTGCTTGATCCGTATATTTTCCTTTTTCATCAATAGGAGAAAGCACACCTAAATTATATTTCTTACCTAACCAGAAATCATCTTCCCCGTGTCCTGGTGCAGTGTGTACAAAACCTGTACCAGCATCTAATGTAACGTGGTCTCCAAAAATTAAGGGACTTTTCCGATCATAGAATGGATGACGACAAACGACACCAGCCAGTTCTTTCCCTTGCCAATTATTCGTTATATTATAATCTTCTACACCGATCGTTTTCATTACGGAGGCTACCCGATCTGTAGCTAATACGAGTTTTCTGCCCCCAGTTTCTACAAGGCTATAGGAAAAATTTTCATTTAAAGCTATCCCTAAATTTGCTGGGATTGTCCAAGGAGTGGTTGTCCAGATTACTACTTCACTTCCTTCTGGAAGAACACCCCCAGTTTCCATCACTGGAAAAGCTACATAAATAGAAGCAGATCGTTTGTCATGGTATTCAATTTCTGCTTCGGCAAGTGCGGTCTCCGAAGAAGGGGACCAATAGATGGCCTTCATTCCACGATAAATATGACCTTTTGCCATCATGTCTCCAAATAAACGAATTTGTTCAGCTTCATATTCAGGTTTAAGCGTAATATATGGATTTTCCCAATCTCCACGTACACCTAATCGTTCAAACTGGGATTTTTGCCGTTCCACAAAAGATAACGCATAATCTGTACAAAGATCTCGAAAAGTTGGAATATCAACTGATCTTCTATCTACTTTTTTCTTGGTAACAATAGCATGCTCAATTGGTAAACCATGTGTATCCCAACCCGGAATATAAGGAGCATCGAACCCAGCAAGTGATTTATACCGAACAATAAAATCTTTTAAGATTTTATTCAAAGCGTGTCCAATATGCAGATCTCCGTTTGCATATGGAGGTCCATCATGCAAGATAAACTTAGGGGCACCCTGACGTCTTTGCAAAACTTGCTGATACACTTTTTCTTCTTTCCAACGTTTCTGGCGTTCTGGTTCTTTGTTAGGCAAATTCCCTCTCATCGGAAAAGCAGTTTTTGGTAATTGGAGGGTTTTACTATAATCGGCCATATTCCCAATCCTTTACAATAAAATAAAAAAACCCCCTCTATCCCATAGGACGAGAAGGTTCTCGTGGTACCACCCAAATTCGTAGTGACATTTTATATTGCCACTACCTCATAACTCGTTAACGAGAGTCAGCCGTCTCACCTTACTTATCGATTTTTGAAGTTCAGGTGAACAGTTCCTGGGTGATATAGCATAAAGTCTCTTTACTAGGCTTACACCATCCCTAGCTCGCTGGCAGAAAGAGTATTTCTAGCTACTTGTCCCACTCCATACTTTTGACTAGAACATTGCTTTTTTCTTTAATTTACGTGAAGTTCTTCGTAATTCACGGCGAGGTTCTTCTTCCTCTTCCATATAAGAAACTGCAACTTCATCCATTACTAAAGCATCTTCATCATTAAAATCATGCTGAATAGTTGGTAATGTATTTTCAATCATATAGTCTTGATTATCGTCTACTTCTGATAATTGTTCAAGTTGTTTATCATGTTCGTCAAGCCCTTGTTCAATTTCTTCTAGTGAATTCCAATCGGAGTTATCCAATATGTCAAGATGAGATTGAACTAAGGTACGAAATCGAGTGCGATAGATCGTAGATTTTTGTTTCAAATCAAGCAATTCCGTGTGTATCGCACGAGCTTTGGTAAGAGCTTCGTTGATGATACGGTCTGCATTTTTCTCCGCTTCCTGCACAATAAGTTCAGCTTCTTTTTTCGCATTTAGACGAACTTCGTCAGCCACTTCTTGCGCAACTCGAATCGACTTATGGATGCTTTGTTCCATCGAGGTCAGCGCTGCTGCTGTAGGTTGCAAGGAATTCATCGTATTATCCGCAGCAAAGCGAGACGGGGTTTGTTGAGCTGGAACTTCTTGAACCGGTTGTTGCTGTTGCGAATTAGCGTACATGGACTCGCCTTCCATAACTCCCTCTAATTCAGCTTGCAACTCTTCCACTTGTTGTTCTAATTCCATTTTCTCCCTAATAATCAAATCATAATCTCGTATAATCTGATCTAGGAAATCATTAACCTCATCGACATCATAACCACGAAAAGAGCGTTTAAACTCTTTGCTGTGTATCTCAGTCGTCGTTAGCATGAATGCACCTCCAAATTAACTGCATGCTCTAGAAATAGTCCCGATCACAGACAAAAGTAGTACCACTTAGGATTATAGTTAGTTACTAGAAAGATTTCTCTCTCTTAATCTAAGCATACCTCCTGTATGGTCTATCGCATGCCTTCCCTATTCGACAATATTAACAGATATCCTGCTTATTTACCACCTAGCTATGTAGAAATAACTGGAAACAGCTAGAGATTGCGTAAAAATCGTATAGGAAGCCTCCCTTTTTTTGTCGCTTCTCGCACTTCGTTCAGTCGAATTCTACCATAACCTCTAACGGAAATAACATCCCCCGTTGTAACAATATAACCAGCTTGATCGATCGTTTGCCAATTTACCTTGCACTTACCTAATCGAACTAAATCAACAGATTTAGAACGGGAAATTCGACAAACAGCTGCAATGATGGTATCTAAGCGTAAAGAGGAGACAACAGCTTGTTGCTCCATTCCTTGTTGTTGCTCTGTCCAAAGTTGATCACGAGCAATCTCCGAAATGATAATCCCCTTTCTCCCCACTTTTGTCAAGGTATCCATCACATAATCTTTCATTTCTTTTGCTATTATGACATCTGCACCATTTAATTTAGGTAAAATATCTCCCAGCATATAACGCTGAATACCAAGTCCAAGTAGAGAGCCGAGAACTTCTCTATGCTCCAATGAAAATTCGCTATCAAAACTTAAATAAACAAGAGAAAAAGCATTTGCATCCGGAAAGAGATATTCAGGAAATATACATATGCGGCATCTTTCTGCGTTTGTATATCCACCATCTTTTTCCATGCGGATATCTTGATTCTCTCGATTGACCAGTGTAGATAAAATATATTGTTCTCTTGGATCTAAAAATGAAGTTAGTACTTCTTTGTGCTTCCTAGATGCTTGGTATATCCAATCAAGTCCCCGTTCAACAAAAGCATGTTCCTCTTTGCGAAAATGAGTAAAAAGTTGATGATCATCCATAGCCCAGACTCCTATATGAGAGAAACAATCCAAAACCAGACGGTCAGTAGTCCAATCTGTACAAATTTAAGGGCAAAAATTGCAACAATTGGAGAAAAATCAATCATACCAATTGGCGGGATGAAACGGCGAAATATATTGAGATATGGCTCTACTATATTGCCGATTACGATGCCAATCGGGGAATCTTTAGCTTGAGGGACCCAAGACATAAGGATGTATATAATGAGTAGAATCTCAAAGATGTTAAAAGCCCATTTAATAATAGTAGGTACATAATCGAGTAAAATCATGGCTTAAAGTCACCTCAACTAAGAATTTTAAAAAGTTTCGTCGTTCATGATCTCCGTAATCGTGCCCTGTACATCTACATTCGCAGGGGTGCAAATGAAAATATGATCCCCTACCCTCTGGATCGAACCACCCAGTGCATAAACAGTACCGCTTAAAAAATCGATTACACGTTTTGCCTGATCACGTCTGACTCGATGTAAATTTACTACAACTGGACGATGACTTTTTAAATTATCCGCAATCTCTTGTGTCTCTTCAAATACACGTGGCTCAATCAATATCAAACGAATATTTTTTTGTGTATGTAAAGACACAATATTACTTTTCCCTTTTGCATTATTGTTTGGCTCTCTATCTAGATCCATCTCATCGAACTGCTCTTCATCATCATTCATTCCGAAAAAATTCATAAATCTTCCCATAATTGTCACAATCCTCTCCTCCCTACCGGGCGTCTAAGAGCTTGTCCCCACTAGAATAGAACCTAATCGCACAAAAGTAGCTCCTTCTTCGATAGCTACCTCAAAATCTTGCGACATGCCCATCGATAAATGTGGAACAGCAAATTGCTGGCGCTGTAACTCTTTTTGCAAGTGTCTTAACTCCCGAAAAACGGGTCGCACTTCTTCTCGATCGGGAGTATTTGGTGCCATTGTCATCAGGCCCGCAAGCTCAATATGTGAAAAATTCGCCATTGACCTTGCAAAATCATTTAATTCGACAGGAGAAATTCCAAATTTTGTTTTCTCTCCAGATACATTCACTTGAATAAAGCATTTTATCTTTTTGTGATTTGAAGCACATTTTTTATCTAACTCAGCTGCCAGCTGTAAACTTTCTAATGCATGTAAATATTCAAAACGTCCAACAATATCCTTTGCTTTGTTCCTCTGAAGATGACCGATGAAATGCCAGGTTCCTCTGTCTCCCAGCTGCTTCCATTTTGGCACAGCTTGTTGCACACGACTTTCACCAATATGCAAACATCCAGCATTCATCACTTGATTGGTTATTTCTATATCGACATATTTGGTAACTGCTACTATATTTACTTCATCAGGACTACGGCCAGCACGTTCACATGCTTTATCAACACGATGCCTAATTTCCGCAATCCTTTTTGAAAAATGTTCCATAACTATCATTCCTTACTCCTTCTTTTCCCAATAAAAGCAACCATTCTCCCTGCGTTCGTCGCCTCTCTTCGATGAGAAAAAAACAGAGTGTCTTCACATTGGGTACAGCGATTACTTACCAAAATCTGATCATTGGCTAGTCCTGTGGATAAAAGCAAATGTTGATTTGCTTTCTTTAGGTCCAGTCGATAATGTCCTCGTGTTGTAGGTATAAATATAGACTCATCAAATGCTTTTGGCAACAACTGATAAAGCGGTTCCATCACACGGTCATCTACTTCATAACAACAACTACCAATAGATGGACCAACCGCTACCAAAATTTGGTTTTTATCCGCTCCTAACTTGAGAAATTTTTCTATCATGCTCACACCAATGTTGGCCGCAGTACCTTTCCATCCTGCGTGAGCGACCCCAATCATATCCAGATCAGGGCTATAAAAGAGAAGAGGTACACAATCTGCATAAAATGAGGCTAACAATATATCAGACTCATCCGTGATAAGTCCATCTGTGCATGCGAACGCAGAATCTCGTGTTTCTCTTCCTTTTCCGCGATCGGCACTCATAACCAATTCAATATGATCTTGATGAACTTGTTCTCCACAAGTCCAACTTTCAAAAGGAAAAGATAAAGACTTTGCCAAGTATTGCCGATTGGTGATTACTTGTTCGGGATCATTTCCGACATGTAATGCATAATTGCGATTCTGCTCGGTACGTGTACTCATACCAGCAACCAAATGTGGAAAGGTTGATTCCCATTGCGCTAAATGCAAATAGGGATGATTTTTACTATATAATACAAATGGTTCCATGCAGATAGCCTCCTATGTCTTATCTTAACATTTCAAAAGAGACTACACCAAAACAAAAAAGTGATTCCTATTAAGGAATCTTGTTATTTTTGTGTATAAGCATCCATTTCTTGGTATCTGTTACCTAAACGTACCAATATAACATCCGAACCAATCTTTACTATTTGATTCCATGGGATGACCACTTCCTGCCCGCTTGATAACCAGCTAAACAACTTCTGCTCTGTCGGAACAACAATAGCCTTGATGAGTCCTTGTTTTAAATCAAGCTCCAAATCCTGAATCTGCCCTAATTTCTTCCCATCTGCAATATTGACCACATCTTTTGCCTGTAACTCTGATATCTTCATCATATCCGCAACTCCCCAATATCAACCATATAATATTTATATATATGAAGCTACATTCTCGTTAAACACTCTTCCCTTCTTCTGATCAGATGGAATGAAATAAAAAAAATTCTTATACTATAATTTTTTAAAATTCAATAAATCCCTATCAAACACTAGACACAAAAGATCTTCCTATTGAGAAGCTCTATAAACCATAAAGTTATTCCATCATAGATTTTATTGGTGCGAATTTTTTGTAATTACAAATCTTCCTATTAAAATGTATGATTTACCAATAGATCAATCGCTTTATTCCGCATATAGTAGAAATACAGGGAAAAAAAGAATCTTATACTTAACTATTTAGATGAAGGAATACAGGAGGTTACTACATGAAAAGATTTACTATTCCTTTGATTACTTTTCTTTTTATTTTTTTCTTAATTTCTAATGCTCCATCTACTATTTTTGCTGAATCCAATACGAATAATAACAACATCAATCAGAATGTAACAGAAAATTTAAATTCTGATCAGCAAGCGCAAAAACATGATAATAACGTAGAGCTGAAAATTAGTGATAAGAATACACAAAAAAAACAATTAAGAGCAACAATAGAAAATGGAACAAAAGTAAAAGGAATTTGGACTTATTATTACAATGGACTCAAACAAGAATCCAAGCAGCACAATGGAACCTCTCTGAATATCCCTTTAAAAGGATATAAATTTGGAGAAGAATTGGATGTAAAGGTGGGTTTTTCGGGTAAAGTAGATGGGAAAGAAATGAATCTGACAGATCAATTTAAAATCTTCGGACTAAAAGTCACTTATGATAATTCGATCAAAGGAAAAGATCTATTTAAAATTAATGTAACCAATATTGATAAGGCTTACGGAAAGTGGAAGATACAGGTACAAGATAAACAGGGAAAAGTAGTTGGCAAGTATAGTAAGAAAGATGTTGATGGACTCGAATTTTCCCATGCTTTTTCCGACTTCAAAGATGGAACATATAAAGTAACCTTCTCTTTTAATGGCCAAATGCATGATTACGATGAACAGATCAAATTTGATTACTCGAAAAAGTTTGAAGTGAAAAACGATTCCACTCAAACACCAGGTAATGATAACAATCCTACACCTAATCCTAGTAACTCAAATACAGATACAAAAACACAACCAACTACAACTGCTAATGATACTACTGACGCTGCATCGAATGGTGGGGCACTGCCTAAAACAGCTACCCGCTATCCTCTTATGATTGTTGCAGGTCTAGTTCTTCTCATCATCGGAATAGTGCTGTATCGCAAAAACAAAACATCTTGAGTGACCTCAGTCAGAGCTTTGATGGAAGATAAAGTCTCTTCCTATATTAGTCAAATTAAAAACCAGTGCAATCGCACTGGTTTGCTGTTTTTTACCTATCTAACTATTAGTTGAATCCTCTTTTATATTATGTAACATAGCGATGCATTTGATGAATAGCTGCTTTTTCTAAACGAGAGACTTGAGCTTGGGAAATACCAATCTCATCTGCAACTTCCATCTGAGTCTTGCCTTCAAAAAAACGCATAGATAAGATCATTTTTTCCCGGTCATTTAACCTGGCAAGCGCTTCTTTTAAAGCTATTTCTTCTACCCATTGAATATCTTTTGCTTTCTCATCGCTAATTTGATCCATCACATAGATTGGGTCCCCTCCATCTTGAAAGACGGGTTCAAACAAAGAAACTGGATCTTGAATAGCATCTAGAGCAAATACAACATCTTCTTTGGGAACACCTAGTGCTTTGGATATCTCCTGAACCGTGGGTTCTCGAGAATGTCTGTTTGTAAGGTTGTCCCTCATTTGGAGTGCTTTATAGGCAATATCTCGCAAGGAGCGTGATACTCGAATAGGGTTATTATCTCGTAAATAACGACGGATTTCCCCAATGATCATCGGAACTGCATAAGTGGAAAACTTAACATTTTGACCTAAATCAAAGTTATCAATCGCTTTCATGAGTCCTATACAGCCTACTTGAAAGAGATCGTCTACACATTCCCCACGGTTATGGAATCGCTGAATAACACTTAGGACCAAACGGAGATTCCCACTCACTAGCTTTTCTCGAGAATCCAAATCCCCTGCCTGATACTCGCGAAACAGCTCTCTCATTTCCTGGTTTTTTAGGACTGGTAATTTTGATGTATCTACTCCACAAATTTCTACTTTGTTTCGTGCCAAGAAAAAGTCCCTCCTCAGGATGAAATCATGTTAAGTATCTCCTTCGGAGGGAAAAATATAATTCAAATACATAAAATGTAAATTAACTAATTTGTGTTAGTAGTCATCCTCTTATGTCATCAGAAAAAATACAAAGAAATATAAAGGTTTTCCTAGACCATCTTATTGAACTCTTTTCGCAATCGTTTGATTATTCTTTTTTCTAGTCGAGAAATATAAGATTGTGAAATGCCCAACATATCTGCAACATCTTTTTGTGTTTTTTCTTCTCCACCATTTAATCCAAAACGTAAAACCATAATTTTTCGCTCTCGCTCCGTTAAACTATCGAGCGCCAAACGTAAAATTTTCTTGTCGACCTGATCCTCTATGTCACGATAGATCGTATCATTTTCCGTTCCCAAAATATCCGATAACAACAATTCATTGCCATCCCAATCCGTGTTTAGAGGTTCATCGAATGAGACTTCCGAACGGATTTTATTATTACGACGTAGAAACATGAGAATTTCATTTTCTATGCAACGTGACGCATACGTAGCTAGTTTGATTTTTTTACTGGGATCAAATGTATTGACGGCTTTGATAAGACCAATCGTTCCGATGGAAACCAAATCTTCTATGTTGATCCCAGTATTTTCAAACTTACGAGCAATATAAACAACCAATCGCAAATTACGCTCGATTAACATTGCCCGTACAGCTGCATCCCCACTTGGAAGCCGAACGAGTAGATGCTCTTCTTCTTCCCTCGATAATGGAGGTGGTAATGCTTCGCTTCCACCAATATAGTAAATTTCACGTCCGCGAAGTCCCATGTGTATAAGTAAACGGTACCAGAACAATTGTGCAAACAATCTCCATTTGACTAACAATATGACTACCTCCTTAACTAACAATAGATAAACAGGAAGGATGAATAATCGCCTGATAGGAACCATCAGTAGATAATTGCCCGACATCTATTCCTATGAGAATTTTTCCAACATTATTCCACTGGTCGTCTCTCCATATCTCTACTTGATCTGGTTTAAAAGCAATCATCATATTACTATCAGTTCTAGCTGCACGATATGGGATAATTCTTATTTTAACCATCCACTCTGGCGGAATCTCACTCCAACTCTGCTCCCAATCTTTTGAAAGAAACATCCGATGTACTTCTTCGGGAACAAATTCGATCAACTGCTTCATTTCTACTAACATGACAGGTGCCCGTGAAATGGGGTCCCTCAGTTGATTTCCTGTGTCGACTAATCCAGTACACTCAAAACTCTTCCCTTGTATTTGGATGCGAACAGCAGTCATATACTGTTCAATCTGATCTCGTTCTTTCATCGATTGGAAGGAAAACTTGGTATAAAGCCAAACGAGCGGAAAGCCAATCATAATGAATACCCAAGAGACAGGAGAACCCCATCCTTTTGTCTCAGTAAATAATATCCCCCCAGCTACTTGTGCGTCCCCTACAAGCAAATAATGCAGTGCGACCATTGTTCCACCTGTCACAAAACAAATAAAGTAGAAAACTCCTAAAGTTCGGAGAAATACAAACGGATTCCGATAGCCAAATACGATCCAAATCATTAAGATAGAAGACAAAATTTTAACCGGAAGCGTATAGGCCAGCGTAAAATTTGGCCATAGGTAAAGAGTTGCATACAGACCACCGATAATCGATGCAGAGAACAAACGAAGTACCGTCGTTCTCTCCTTCCGTATGCCCGAAGTCAGCCACAGTAAGAGAAAGTCGATACAACCATTTAAAACAAATACGACATCTGCATATACAACCAGCTAGTCCCTCTCCTCTCTCCCTTGGCCTTCGTAAGCAGTATAAAAGATATATATTGCTAAGTCTGTTGAAACTTGCCTAACTATTTTTGATTCTTTTGGCGAAAAAGGAAAAATCACGGCATGCAATTATGGAGGGTATTTTTATTTTAAATATTCAAATAATTGAGTTAGATGATCTGCTCACTCTCATTTCTCAAGATGCTGATGAAAGAATTGCATTTCAAACAAAACAAGACTTGGAATGAAACATCCATGCTCTCTTTATGTTTTTCATTGAAATAAAAAGAATTTCGATTTAAAATTATAATATCTTACATAAAGGAATGAACGCCAATGATTGGGATAAACGTTTCGTCAACAACTGAGGTGATAATTTTTAGAAAAAAAGAGGGATAAAGAAATGACATTAAAGCTAACTTCACTTTTTCATGGCAGCCAAGTGCGATTGACTTCTTTTCAAGCAAATGATGCAATGGAAATGGTTCATTGGTATGAAGATGCAGATACACTCCGAAGATTGGATACCGATATTGCCTATCCAAAAACACTAGACGAGATACAAACCCCGGACCGCTTACAAAGTCGTATGCCGGGTGGTTTTCAATTTGCTATACGAACGATAGAAAACGATGTTCTCATCGGGTTCGTTGCCTTGCACTCCATTGAATGGAACAATCAATCAGGGCTTTTGGCAATTGGCATTGGAGATCCAAAATATCGCCGCAAAGGGCTTGGAACAGATGCAATAAAAGTTATGTTGCGATATGCTTTCCACGAACTTAATTTGAATCGTGTTGGGCTCGATGTTATTGAATATAACGATGCAGCGATCAAAACTTATGAAAAAGTTGGTTTTAAGATAGAAGGAAGAATGCGTTCAGCTGTACTTCGTGATGGTAGTAACTATGACCGTATCGTCATGGGTTTATTACGAAGTGAGTGGGAAGAGCAACAGAATCGTCAATAAGAAAAAGAATCCTTTAGGGGATTTTTTTCTTATTAAAAATTTAAGTTTTTCTTTATATTTATTTATATCATTTAACTACAAAAAAACAGTGCTGATTGACTCGGCACTGTTTTGATTTCACTTCTTTTTTAATGGTGCTGTGAAGTTACTTTTTATGTGTTAGGATTGGAGCATGTTTTACTAATACATGATGTTTTTTATGTTTTATTACTGGTACATGATGTTTTCTATGTTTTATTACTGGAACATGTTTTTTGTGTTTTATTACCGGAACATGTCTTTTGTGCTTTATTACTGGAACGTGTTTTCTATGTTTTATTACTGATGTTGGAGTTGGAGTTTGATGTTTGAGTTCAACAGATTTCACTGACTGCTTGTCTAGGGCTGCTGCATGTGAAGTACCAGCAAATGGAATTAATCCTCCTAGTGATACAGCTCCTACTAATGCTATCGTGATGATTTGTTTTTTCATAATATGTAACCTCCTTGTTAAATACATGAGTAACTATACAGAAGGAATAAGTCAGGTATATGTCCAGATTATTTATATTTTTGAAAGATTTTTGAATAATCCTAACCTATTTCACATTAACGCTTGGAAGTGCAAGTGTAAAAGTAGTTCCATCTGATGAGCTTTCTGTCAGAACTAAAATTCCCTTCTGTGTTTCTGCCAACATTTTGCTAAAAGGCAGCCCAAGTCCCAACCCACTCACTCGATCCTTTTTAGCAGCACCACGGAAAAAACGCTCAAAGATAAACGATTGTTCAGACAATGGAATTCCACAGCCGGTATCTATCACATCGACGGAGATCATTTCCTTACTATCTTGATACAATTTTAATTCAATCTTTCCGTCTTCTTTATTAGCTGTTTGACTATTACGCAATAGATTGAATAGTATTTGCTGAATTCTTAGACGATCACCAAGCGCCCAAAGTATATTTTCCGGTAAGGAAACAGTTACTTCGATGGAATCATGTCTATTTGTTACTTGCCAATGATGAATAACTTCTTTGATTAATTCATTCATATTCATCTCTTCTATGTTTACCTGAATTGCACCGACAGCATAGGAATTAAAATCCAGCAAATCTTTAATCATATTTTTTAATCTTTTTGATTCTGCAATTGAAATATCTAAAAATTCTTCAACTTCTTCTCCAGTGACAACCTTATCTTTCACAGCCTGTATTAAGCCACTTATCGAGGTAACCGGCGTTTTCAATTCATGTGTTACACCTGCTAAAAGTTCTGTTCGCATTTCTTCTAGTTTTTTTAAGCGCACAGCCATTTCTTTAAACGAAGAAACTAACTCATATAATTCTTTTTCTCTAATTTCTTCTTCTGATAAGGAAACTTGATAATTTCCTTTGCGTATTTGCGATGCTGCATCGGCTACTTTACGGATAGGTCGAGTTAATCGTATGGATAACCAATAAATAATAAAAAAACCTGAAATACCTAGTAATACGATAATAATGAACCAAGTTATAAATAAATCTTTGGAGATATTCCCCAAGAGATCTTTCTCCGTTATAAACATATAAAGATTCCCATTTACTTTATTACTTTTACGAATTGGTTCTGAAATAAGATACAATGTCCCTACACTTTTTGTATGTATTGTTTCAATTGCTTCTCTCGTCACTAATTTTTGATTAGAAAGGATTGCTTTAATTTCTGGATCTTTTACCTCTTGATTTTGGAAAACAGCTCTACCATACTGATTGGAAATTTGGATATATGCTTTTTCATTAATCACTTGTACTTTTAAATCGGTAAATCTCTCTTTTCGCTTACGAATGTTTTCATCAAAGTCATTATGATCTGATGCATTTATATCGCTATTTGGAGCCTTCGTCTGATTCAGTGGAGGTTGATTTTCAGCAAGATCTCTAGCAAAAAACTTTAGAAAAGTTAATCGATCTTCTATTTGCAATGACTTCATCCAATAATTCGAAACCAATCCCACAATGATTAAACATAAAAGTAAAATGAGTACATAACGTCTGGTCCAATGCTTAATTAATGAAACCTGCTTCTTGTTTGCTTTATTTTGAATGGACATATAATTGATAACCCACTCCTCTTAAGGTAACAATTTCTCCTTCTTTTTTTGACCACTTGGATAATGCTTTCCGCAATCGTTTCACTGCTAGGTCTACAGATCGATCACTTCCATCAAAACCAGCTCCCCATACATGATCTAACAATTGTTCTCTCGTAAATGCTTGATTGGGATTTTTCACTAAAAACAATAATAACGATAAATCTCGTGGGGTTAGATCAAGTTTTTCTCCATGCAATATAACGATGTGAGCATGAAAATCAAGCTTTAATCCACCATAATAGATAACATCCTTCTCTTCTAAAATCTGATTATACCGACGTAAAACAGCACGTACACGCGCAACTACTTCTTTTGGTTCAAATGGTTTGCTAATATAATCATCTGCTCCATGATCGAGTCCAGTAAGTTTTTCGTCTAACTTATCTAATGCTGTTATCATAATTACCGGACATGGACTTTTGCTCCGTATTTGTTTTAATACTTCCCAGCCATCTGATTTAGGAAGCATCACATCTAACAAAACAAGCTCTGGCTGTAGTTGATCAAATTTTGCTATTGCTTCCTTCCCATCATAGGCACGTTCTACCGTATATTCAGCTTTTTGCAAATAGGCAGACAAAACACGCGAGATAGCGATTTCATCTTCTACAATTAAGATCATGTTTTAAGATTCCTTTCCTGTATCCTTATAAACTTACTTTAACAAAAATAGATACAATTAATACTAGCGAAGATATACCCCTTTCACAACGGCACAAGCACACCACGTATACAGGTCGTGCTGCTGTACTAAAGCACAAAACAGTCCCTCCTCTGTCTCATCATACATAGGTGCAGCATCCTTTTTCATCTGAGCAGATGAAGAAAACATAACTATTTGATCCAGCAGTTCAAATATAATACTTTTTAAGTAAATTTATAGAATATATTACAAATAAAACATAATTCTCCATTAAAAATGCACCCCTTAAAGTTAGATTTCTTGGCCTAACTTTAAGGGGCGCACATTATAAAAGCGCGATTTGTATTTAATTACTTTTTAAATTGATTCCTCAAAAACGTAGGGATTTCATAGCTTTCATCAATCACAGGATTGGTGTTTTTGTTGTTCTTTTCTTCATTTTGAAGCCGAATGTTATTGTGTTTAAAAAGTGGAGTAAATTCATTTTCCCGTTCATGGAAAATAGGTTTCTTGGATTGTGTTGTTCCACCCGTTTCTTGGGATTGATTATCAAATCCAGTTGCTATAACGGTAACGAGGATCTCATCTTTAAGATCTTCGTTGATCACTGCCCCAAAGATCATGTTTACTTCCGCATGAGAGGCTTGGGTCACAATATCAGCAGCTTCATTTACTTCATAAAGACTGAGATTTGCTCCACCTGTAATATTCATCAATACCCCACGTGCTCCATTGATGGATGTTTCTAGTAAAGGACTACAGATTGCTTTCTTCGCAGCTTCTGTCGCCCGGTTGTCACCTGCTGCTGTACCGATTCCCATCAAAGCAGAACCGCGTTCTGTCATGATGGTCTTCACGTCAGCAAAGTCGAGGTTGATCAATCCAGGTACAGCGATTAAGTCGGAGATACCTTGAACCCCTTGACGCAGTACATTGTCCGCTTCACGGAAAGCTTCTAACATCGGTGTGTTTTTATCTACAATCTCCAACAGACGGTCGTTTGGAATCACGATCAACGTATCGACATTCTCTTTTAGAGAAGCTACACCTGTCTCAGCTTGTACAGAACGCTTTCTTCCTTCAAAACTAAATGGTTTGGTTACTACCCCAACTGTTAAAGAACCTAGCTCACGAGCAATATGAGCGATCTCTGGAGCTGCTCCTGTGCCGGTTCCTCCGCCCATACCTGCGGTGACAAAAACCATATCTGCTCCGCGGAGTACATTTTCAATTTGTTCACGACTTTCTTCTGCCGCTTTTTTACCTACTTCTGGTTTGGCTCCTGCACCTAAACCACGAGTCAACTTTTCTCCAATTTGCAATTTGATAGGCGCTTTGGAACGATTCAATGCTTGGGCATCAGTGTTCACTGCAATAAACTCTACACCTTGTACACCCGCTTCAATCATGCGATTGACAGCATTGCTTCCTCCACCCCCAACACCAATTACTTTAATCTGTGCGATTTGTTCAATATCAAACTCTAAGTCAAAACCCAGCATGCTATTCCCTCCAACACTATATAAATTCACTTAACCAATTTTTCATCCTCTGAAATGCAGATGGCCGCTTCTTTTCTTTCATCCGAGGCACTGTTTCTTTACGAGGTGGTTTGTTTACTAAAATACTTCCCTGCTTCGCTAACTGATGGATCATGCTGACACTTGCTAAAAAAGCAGGTGAGGAAATGGAAGTTTCTTTTGATCTAGCAATACGAACTGCTTGTCCTAACTGGGATTTAGCTGCTTCTAATAGATAGGGAGTTTCCGTTACTCCACCTACTAATACATAACCACCGGCAGGTTCTGCTGCAAAACCCATTGCTTTGACTTGCTGATTGATCAGCTGGAAAATTTCCATAATGCGTGGTTCCATAATTTGCGCCAGTTCTAACTGTGAAGAATATCGTTCTTTACCTGCCATCATCGGAATCGGGATCGATTCTCGTTTGTCTGCATGTGCCTTTACTGCAATCCCATGTCTACATTTTAACTCTTCGGCAACATCTTTTTGGGTTTGGAGAACGTACACTAGATCTGTAGTAATATATTCTCCACCCATAGGAATAACTGCTGTACCAGCCAAGTTTCCTTGGGAATAAAATGCTAATTTAATCGTTCCGCTACCAATATCGGCTAGAACAACTCCTAAATTTTTCTCATCTGCTGTCAGGGTAAATTCACTAATAGAAAGTGGCAAAAAGACGAATCCCGCCATATGTAGCGAAGCTTTTTCTATACAGCGATAAACGTTGTGGACTACCGTTTTGGAACCAGTAACAACCATGGCATCTACTTCTAATCGTACCCCAACCATGCCGATCGGGTCACGAATTTCAGGAATACCATCCACAATAAACTGTTTCGAAACTACTTCTATAATAACGCGCTCTGGTGGAAGTGCGATAACTTTTGTTGCTTGTAACACACGTTCCACATCAACAGCCTCGATTTCTCGATCTTGATTTAAAGTCGCGACCACACCATGGCTATGCTGGATGGAGACATGATTACCAGATAAACCTACATATACATCTGTAATCTCTATACCAACCATTTGCTCTGCTTGTTCTATAGCAAGCCGTACTGCCCCTGCTGCTTGTTCAACGTCGATGATGGTTCCTTTTTTTATACCTTGAGACACAGCAGTACCAACACCGACGATAGGAAATGTTCTATTCTTCGTTAATTCCGCTACTACAACTCGTACTTGCGAAGATCCAATATCTAACGTTACTAGATATCCATTGCTCATGTCTTGGGCACCTCCTTGCCCGAAGAGTATCGAAAAGCGGGATAAGATAGTATCTCTTCCATGTGATAATTCAACAGTAAAGACAAATCCCCTTTTTCTGGTATGTAAATTACATAATATTACAGTAATGGAAAATAGACTGATTTTAATGTTCAGGTGTAAACCATACGCTCTCCAATAAGTGAACCGTTCCAGGGGGTTGATTCAAAAATCTGGAATATAATTTCATCTTTTCAGCTAATTGATCAATTCGAACCTCTACTTTATGCTCTCTGCGTGTCGAAAGCACAGCATATGCCGGCTTATTTTCCAACGGTCGTACGGTCAAAATTTGACTGCGCGTAGAAGCCGGTAAGTGAGCAAATTGCGATGTAAGTTTCGAAAAAGTAGCTTTTTCTTTGTCCCATCCTTCCATTACGGGCATTGTTCTCAACATAGAGGTGACAGGATGAGTTTGGAGAAAAGCTCCATTAGCCAAAAGAGGGATGAGAGCTTGCTCGTCATCTATGTAAGCGATAACCGGATATTCCACTACTTTGATCGTGATAGTACTGGGAAATTGCTTATCCAAAGTGATCAGTTTGACTGCACTTACTCGATGAAGATTGGATTCTACATCCTTTGTTTTTACACCAAAAAAAGACATTCCTTGGCGAATCCCCGATTGCTGTAAAATTTCCTGTTTGGTTAAGATTTGATTACCAGTAATGGTAATTTTGGAAATGTGACTGAGTGGGGAGCGTAGAAATAGTACAAATAGAATGCCTATGAAAAACAAAAATATAAACAAAACTGCCCATAATGATGGAGCTTTGCGCTCGACTCTGATGCGAAAAGGAGGAACCCTTTCCACCATGCCACCTTCTCCTTTGTCCAATTTCTTCCCTCTATACTACCACAAAAGAAAAAAGGAGAGAATCCCAAAGATAAAGCAATTGGAAATAATCTCCATTTTTTGTATTTAAAATTTATTTATTTTCGTTGTCCCACCACTGGGTGTGGTGGGCTCGGTGCTGGTTGAGATCAAAAAGTCAAAGCCAGCAGAAGTTTCGGATGTCTGTCAACTGTTCAGAATCTTGGACCCTATCAGCATGCAGCTGACTCCAAAGAGAAACAGGATCACCGTCGGCTTATCGACCGTGTAGATCATTCGGTACCTCCGGAGGGCGAGCATACAAAGGAAACCCAAAACGAGAACCACGAGACCAATAGGCGTCTTCAAAACAATCTCCTGAGCAAGACAAATACATTCGGTTTATTCGAGTATAACATGTTATTTAAATTATAAAGTAAACTAAAATAAATCCATAATAGTCCCTATTTTCTATCTAATTAAGCAACATAAAATAGGAGACCCAAAATGGAACTCCTATTTACCTTTATATTTATTCTTATTATCATCTTTTTAGTGCTCGTCGTGATGAGGGGCTTCTCTTCAAGTCGTATATGAAACACGATGAAGAGAGGTAGAACTTAGAACAGCCACTGCCACATGCCGATTAAGACATCCAGAGCAGCCCAAAAAGTAAAGCACCATCGGTGATAGCTGAGGGCCTTCAGGGCATCGATCATCTCGCTTTGGTCATCGTTGAACTTCCTGCGGAGCTTGGCAGCGGACCAAAAGCCCAAGCCGGCCATAGCACCGAAGATGACCGCGCTCCAAAAGATAACTCTCACGGTGACTCCTTGGTAGAATTCCAAGCCTATTTCTATTATGAAATAAGAATAGTTTTCAAGCAAACTATTCTTCCCCGATAACCTCTACTTCCGGAACAAGCTCTACATTAAATTTTTCTGCAATCGTCTTTCTCGCATGATCGATCAAATCTAACACATCACTTGCTTTGGCTTGTCCCAAATTGATAATAAAGTTCCCATGAAGCGTAGAGAACTCTGCATCCCCAATTCGGTATCCCTTCAATCCAGCGGCTTCGATCAATCTACCAGCATGATCTCCTGGTGGATTGCGAAAAGTACTTCCAGCACAAGGATATTGCAAAGGCTGTGTCTTGCGTCTTCGATCTTTAAAGGCAGCGAGTGATGCCGTTATTTGTTTGGCATCCCCTTTTTCTAGTTCAAAGGTTGCTCCTGTGACGATACCCTTGATCTCTTCTTGAAGGATGGTGGTACGATACCGGAAATGTAATTCCTCATTGCTCAGTTGTAACCATTGGCCAGATTCTGTGAGTACTTCTGCACTCTTTAACACTCTGCTGATTTCGGAACCATGGGCACCTGCATTCATATAAACGGCTCCACCGACATTGCCGGGAATGCCCCCTGAAAATTCCAAACCGGTTAAACCAGCTTTTGCTGTTCTGCTCGCTAATAAAATAGTGGAATAAGCTCCGCCAGCAGTTACCGTTGTTCCTTCTATTTGCAAATAGTCAAATGCTTTTTGAAGTTGAAAGACAACTCCTCGAATCCCCCCATCTTTTACAAGGAGATTGGAGCCTCTGCCAATCACTCGCCAAGGCAATTTATGTTCAGTAACGACTTTCATCGCATTCATTAATTCTTCTTTATCGGCAGGTTCAATATAAAAATCTGCGGGACCTCCCACTTTCCAAGTGGTGTGTCGGGAAAGGGCTTCGTTCTGTTTAATATGGGTTACTCCATGCTTTTGGAACTCTTCTAATAGATGTTTTTCCATCGTTCCCTGTTCACCAACTTTCTTCTAGGAGTGGACATTTGTTGTTATGAGTTGTTCCAGTTCTTCTACGATTAGAGTGGCTGCTTCTGGGCGGCCCAATGCTTTGGCATTTGCGCTCATCGCTTTTCTCTCTTCTGGGTCAAGAACGAGATTTTCTATCTTACCCCATAGATTCTCTCCATTACAATCTCGCTCCAACAATAACCGGGCAGCACCTTGTTCTTCTAATACACGAGCATTTGCTTCTTGATGGTTATTGGTCACATAAGGAGATGGGATCAAGATGGATGGGATTCCAAGCGCAGTCAATTCAGCCAAAGTTGATGCACCTGCTCTTGCTACAACGAGATCCGTTGTCGCCAAAACATCAGGCATATTATAAACAAAAGGTTTTACATCTAAGTTGGGATATTCTTGTGTATTTATTTTCGCAGTAATGTCTTGATAATGGACTTCTCCTGTAATATAAACAAAGCGTACACCTGGAAGGTTTTTTAGCTTTGGAAGCATTCCAAGTACTGCTTGGTTAATGGATTTTGCACCACGGCTGCCGCCAAAAATGAGTACGACAGGTGTATTTTCCATCAAACCTAATGATTCTCTTCCTTTTGTTCTGTTTGCTCGAATTACTTCGGTAGCACGTGGATTTCCAGTGTACACAACTTTTTTAGCACCCGTCAAATGTTTGGCAGTATCTTCTAGACTTACTGCTACCACATCTGCAAAACGAGCAAGAAACTTAGTCGTCAATCCAAGAACGGCGTTTTGTTCATGAATCATCGTTGGAATATTTAACTGATGAGCCGCAAAGACTGCTGGTCCACTCACATACCCTCCTGTACCAACTACTACATCTGGTTGAAATTTTTTTATGTATTCTTTTGATTTGCTCACAGCACGAATAAATTTGCGAACTGTATTCACATTCTCCCAAGACAGGCTGCGTTTAAAGCCTTGGATTTCCACAGTAAAAAATTGTATTCCCTCTTCCTTAGGAACAATCTTGGATTCTAGACCATTATCTGTACCAATATATCCAATTTCTATTTCTGGATATTTTTCTCTAACTGCACGAGCAATTGCTAGTGCAGGATAAATGTGACCCCCAGTGCCACCACCGGTTAGTAAGATGCGTTTCATAGTTGCTCCTCCCTCACTGTTTAACAAAGCGTGATAAACTAAGTAAAATTCCTACAGCTGCTAAGGTCAGGGTCAATGATGACCCTCCATAGCTTAAAAACGGAAGCGTGATCCCTGTTACGGGAAATGCTCCAGATACAACTCCGATATTGATCCCTGCTTGAATCATAATCATTGAAGTAACACCAGCAGCCATCAGACTGTAAAATTGATTCGGCATTGACATGGCAACACGATAACCGCGCCAAATGAGTATGGCAAATAAAATAATTACACTTGCCGCACCGACAAACCCGAGCTCTTCGGCCAATATCGAAAAGATAAAATCGGTATGCGGCTCAGGTAAATACAGATGTTTTTGTCTGCTCATACCAATCCCGAGCCCCAGTAATCCACCAGGACCAATGGCAAAAAGAGATTGAATCAGATGATAACCGGCTCCCAACGGGTCCTCCCATGGATTTAAAAAGGCAACAATTCGTTGAACCCGGTAAGGAGCAGCTAGAACCAAGCCGACAAAGCCCGCAATACCTAACATCAAAAAACTTCCTAAGTGCTGAAACCGCGCTCCTGCAACAAAGATGAGAATGAGGCCTGTTCCCATCAAGACTGTACCTGTACCTAAATCAGGTTGTAACATAATCAAGCCAAAAGCAGAGCAAAGAAGTAACATCCCCGGAACAAAACCTTGTTTAAACTTCTCTATCTGAAAAGATTTCTTCGAAAACCAACGAGCAAAAAAGAGAATCATTCCTAGTTTGGTAAACTCCGAAGGCTGAATACTAAATGCTCCGATACCGAGCCAGCTTCTCGCTCCATTTCGCAAAATCCCAACACCAGGGATCAAAACGATCAAAAGCAGGATAAAACATCCGATTAAAACTGGCTTTGCTGCAAAATAAAATTTATCCGGGTCCATTCTTGAGATTATAAACATACAAAATACACCTAGGGCCGCAAACAATACTTGCCGTTTCGCAAAGAAAAAACTGTCTCCAAAACGGTGATAAGCATAAGCAGCGCTTGCACTATAAACCATTGCTACCCCGATGATAAGTAACAAGAAAATAGCTGCTACAATCAGCTTATCAGGTTTTTTAAGACTACTGTGCATAGGGCAACACCTCTTCTTGGGACTTGCTCTTATTACAAGGTATGCACAGCTTGTTTAAAAATGCGTCCTCGTATTTCAAAAGAGGTATACTGATCCCAACTGGCGCATGCAGGGGATAAGACAACAATATCTCCATCTGTAGCGATGTTGCTTGCATGATGTACAGCATCTTCTACATCTGTTGCATGCACAATCTTGATGATTCCCGCATCATTTGCCCGATCTGCTAGGATGGATGCGGTTTCTCCATACACAATTGCAACTTTTACATGCTCACGTAAAAAGGGAACCAATTCTTGAAAGCCTACACCACGATCTAATCCACCGCCGATCCAGATCAAGGGTTCACTAAATGCTGTCAGTGCCGTAATAGCAGCTTGGGCATTTGTCGCTTTTGAATCGTTATAATAACGTACATTATTTTTTGTCGAAACATATTCTAAACGATGTTCTACTCCAGTAAAGGATTGCAGTACACCGCGGATCGCTTCCTTCTTCGCCCCTGCTGCTAAGGAAATAGCCGTCGCTGCCAAAGCATTTTCCAAATTTCTGTCCCCTGGCAGAGCTATTTCGGATAGCGGCATAATTGCTTGTTCTTCACCATTCATACGAGCGATCATCCATCCATCTCGCACAAATAGTCCTCTTTCTACTTCCTCTTCGATCGAGAACCAATAGATGCTACCTTTTTGCGAGTTAGCTACTTTCCTGCATAACTCATTATCAAAATTAAAAATAGCGATATCTGGAGTATCTAAATTTTGAAAGAGTTTCGCCTTACTCGCTACATAATCTTCGATGCTTTGATGATAGTCCAAATGAGCGGGAACAATATTGAGTAATGCTGCAATTTGGGGATGAAACGTTTTGGTCCCTTTTAATTGGAAACTACTCAATTCTGTAACGATCCATTTCTTTCCTGATATATCCTCCACTGCATCTGATAGTGCACGTCCAATATTACCAGCAACTAAGGCAGGTACATTCGACTTATCCAACATTTCACCAACGATAGTAGTAGTGGTAGTCTTGCCATTTGAACCTGTTATACCAATGATGGGAACATCTAATACAGATGATGCTAATTCTACCTCTGTTATGACAGGAATTGATCGTTCTACTGCTCTTTGAACAGCTGGGTTACTGTATGGTACACCAGGATTTTTTACCAGCCAGTCGATCTGATCATGAATAATCTGATCGACTGGTGCCCCAAAATGAACAGGAATACCTAGGTTTTGGAGATCTATCGCTTCAGGGCTGTCAGAAGGGGCTTTTTTTTGTTCAAAAACTTCCACTTTTGCCCCTATTTTCGCCAACAACTTGGCTGCGGCAACTCCGCTTTTTCCAAGTCCAAGCACAGATACTCTATCTTCTTTTTTGATCATCGAACAAACACCTCAAGGTAAATACCAACACCAGCTAAGAATAAACCTACGAACCAAAATGTCGTAACAACACGCCACTCAGACCAGCCTGTGAGTTCAAAGTGGTGATGCAAGGGACTCATACGAAAAATCCGTTTCCCACGTATTTTAAAAGAAAGAACCTGTAACATGACAGATAACGCTTCAGCTACAAATACGCCACCAATCAACGGTAACAATAACTCCGTCTTGGTGATAACCGCTAGAGCTGCAAGTCCTCCCCCAAGTGCAAGTGAACCTGTATCCCCCATGAATACTTTTGCAGGATGTGCATTAAACACCAGAAATCCAAGAAGTGCTCCAACTACGGAAATCGCAAAAATAGCAACGGTATAATTGCTTTGTACCATCCCGATTATGGCATAAGCACCATATGCCACTGCGGCGGTTCCTGCTAATAATCCATCTAATCCATCTGTCAAGTTAACAGCATTTGAAGCACCAATCATCATAATTAACAACAATGGTAAGTAGAGCCAGTTAAGCTGGATCGTCCAATCTGTTCCTGGTATATCTACGTTAAAAATAAATTTAGAACTTCCACCTGAATCGATACGAAGTACTCGTACTTCAATCAAAACCCAAAACAACACCATACCAATGAACAATTGACCAAGCAGTTTTTGACTGGCTGTCAATCCTAAGCTACGTTTCATTACTACTTTTATATAATCATCTAAAAAACCTATAATTCCGTATCCAAGAGTTGCAAACAATAGAAAGAACAAGTCTGAGTTTACAATCGGTTTCGAATTATTTAAGAGTATAAAACTACTAAATGGCAGTGCTGTCAACACCACAGACATGAGGATAATCGTCCCGCCCATTGTCGGTGTTCCAGCCTTTTTTAAGTGTGCTTCTGGTCCCTCTTCCCGGATACTTTGACCAAATTTCAATCGCTGTAGTGTTGGAATAATCATTGGACCAAGAAGTACGCCAATCCCAAATGCTACTGCGAGTGGAATGAGTATAATTCGTATATCGATATTTGCCACCACTCTACGCTCCCTCTACTAATTGTTTCACAATACGATCTAATCCAGCTTTTCTTGAAGCTTTTACTAAAAGAAGAATGTTTTCATTTCCTTCCTGATCAAGATAGGAAAAAGCTTCTTCATTGGTCGAAAAATGCTTCAGTTGCATTTGATTAGGAGAAGCAAGCTTGGCAGCTTCATAAATCCATAACCCTTTTGCCCCTATTGTTATCAATCCTGCAAGATTCTTGGTAACAGCATATTTTCCAACTTGCTCATGATAGGATTTTCCCTCGTCTCCTAATTCTTCAATTCCTGCAAGAAGTGCCCATTTTTCTAACTCAGGCTCTACTTCTGCTAAAATATCAATCGCTGCATTTACCGAAGTAGGGCTCGCATTATAGGAATCATTAATCACTTTCAACCCATTTTTCGCCACTGCCACTTCTAACCTCATCGGTGTTGCAGGAACAGCCTGTAAACCTTTTGCTATATCTTCTTCTGGAATATCTAGTAATCTCCCAGTCTCAATCGCAAATAAAGCATTTTTGATATTATGTCTGCCTAACAATGGCAAAGTGTAATGGTGTCCTGTCTTACGGGAGGAAAAAGTCCAGCCAGTAAGTCCTAGACTCTGTACATCTTCTGGACCCTCTTTACACTTTTTGTTCCAGCCAATGGAAACGATATTACTAAAAGGAATGTCCTTCTTTAACAATGGCTCATCCCCATCCAATAGTAAGGTTCCATTTTTGGATAAACCATCACAAATCTCTAACTTTGCTTGAGCGATTTTTTCTCGGCTACCGAGATAACCGATATGAGATTCTCCTATATTTGTCACCATCGCGATATCAGGTCTGGCTAATTTAGAGAGCTCTGATATTTCGCCAATGTGATTCATGCCCATTTCGAGTACGACAACTTCTGTTGTCTCTGGCATCTGCAATACCGTCAACGGAAGACCAATATGATTGTTAAAATTTCCAGCTGTCTTATGTACTTCAAAAGTTGTGGTTAAAACACTTGCAACCAAATCTTTTGTTGTTGTTTTGCCGTTGCTGCCTGTAATCGCAACTATTCTACAACATGTTTCCGTTAGATAACGCTCTGCCAATTGTTGCATTGCCAATAAAGTATTTGGCACGACAATCAGTGGAATCGATACATCAGGTAAAGCACGATCTTCTTGCCACAATGACGCAACTGCACCTGCTTCTACCGCTTTATCGATAAACTGATGCCCATCAAACACATCTCCAATAAGTGGGATATACAGATTCCCTGCTGTCAGTATTCGGGTATCCGTTGATACTCCTGCTGCCAAAAGAGTTTCTCTATCATCCTCTTTATGTTCATAGCTTCCTGACACGGTCTCTAGTATCCAATTTATTCTACGTTCCATGCTGTTCACCCTTTATTGCCTCATAAGCTATCTTTCGATCATCAAATGGATAGCGAACACCATTTATTTCTTGATATGTTTCGTGCCCTTTTCCCGCAATTAGCACCACATCACCAGGTTTTGCTAACTGCACGGCATGTTCAATCGCATTTTTGCGATCTTCGATCGTCATATACCTTTGTAAAGAAGTAGAAACACCCTCTATCATATCTGCAATGATAGCCTTAGGCTCTTCTGTTCTTGGATTGTCGGAAGTTATAACTGTGAAATCACTAATTTCGGTAGCTATCTTTGCCATCAATGGTCTTTTACCACGATCCCGATCTCCTCCACAACCCACCACACAAATTACTTTTCCTTTCGCAAAAGATTTAGCAGTTGTTAGAACATTTTGAAGACTATCCGGGGTATGGGCATAATCGACCAATACCGTATAATCCTGTCCAGCTTGCACCGATTCAAAGCGGCCATCTACTCCTGTAAGCGATTCTAATGCTTGTTTAATTTTCGTCAAATCAATTCCCTCGACTAGAGCAACAGAAGCAGCTGCTAGTGAATTATAGACATTAAACGTACCAAATAGAGGCAGACAAATGGATACATTACCTTGATAGGTATGCAGCTCAAAAGACACACCATCTACTCGATGCTCGATATTCACTGCTCGAACATCGGCCTGTTCCGAAATGCCATATGTAATGACCTGAGCTGGTGAGATTGTAGCAAAATAACTGGAAGCGGCATCATCCACATTTAACACTGCTACTTGCGTTTTGTCTTTTTCAGGGGTGTAATCATTGCCCAATTGGCTAAATAAAAGACCCTTTGCTTCTCGATATTGTTCCATCGTCTCATGATAATCGAGATGATCCTGCGTTAAATTGGTAAAAACGGCGATATGATAATGAGTGCCCCTCGTTCTTCCCAAATGCAGAGCATGGGATGAAACTTCCATTACCGTATATTCGGCTCCTTCATCCACCATATAACGTAAACTCTTTTGCAGATCGACCACATCAGGGGTGGTATTTTTAACTGGGATAACGTTATCTTTGATCTTCACCCCAATTGTGCCGATAATCCCGGTCTCCCTCCCTACAGACGTTAAAATTTGTTCGATCAGGTGGGAAGTAGTTGTTTTACCGTTAGTTCCTGTTATTCCGATTAATTTTAATTGTCTTGATGGAAATTGGTAAAAGGTGTTTGCCAAAAAGCCCATTGCTCTTCTAGTATCTGGCACTCGAATCATCGGAACAGTCGTTTCCACAGATTCTTCTACAAGTACTGCTACAGCACCATTTTCCACAGCAGTTTGGATATAGTCATGACCATCCACCGTAAACCCGCGAAGAGCAATAAACAAATCTCCTTGCTTCACCTTTCTCGAATCCGTTTCGATTCCGGTGATTTGCTCATCACTTGGATTTGTCCATTCTTTTACATGTAATACATCTACTAGTTCACTTAATTTCATTATAAGGTAAACCTCCCACTCCACTTGTCAAGAAAACTTGGCATTGTGTCTTGCCTTTAAGACTCTGAAAGAGGCTTAGCTACACTTAAAATAAACGATAAGTGTAACAATAGAAAAACCAGGTATGGGGGTCCTGGCAATCATGACACCCATTTTAACATAATTCACGCAAAAAATCCCTTGAGGGAGAGTGACGAAACAAGCAACGAATCGAAATATAACCATATTGTGAAACAACAATAGGCTTCCACCTCATTGTAAAAACACAGATGGAAACCGCTAATTTATTTGTCCCCTAAATACATCCGAATCAAAGTACCCTTTTTTACCCGCTCTCCTGGACGTGGGATTTGGCTGATGACCAATTTTCCTTTTCCTACTGTTTCAATTGGTGTTGTATACAAACTATTTTTGATCTTATCAATATCTTGACCAACAAAATTTGGAGTGGTGACAATCGTATCATAAAGCGGATTTTCTTCTGGTTCAATTTGATTTTTTCGTTTTGGTACTTTCATATACCGCATGGTATCTCCAATAATATTTCCTACGATAGGAGCAGCAACGACCCCACCAAATTGGATACCTTTTGGATTGTCAACTGCTAAATACACCACAATCTTTGGATCATCAGCAGGAGCAAATCCAATAAACGAAACGATGTGATTATTTTGAAGATAGGTGCCATTCGGCCCTACTTTCTGCGCTGTTCCAGTTTTCCCGCCAACACGATAGCCATCTACAAATGCCTTACGACCTGATCCTTTGGCAACAACGCTTTCTAACGCCGCCCGTACAGCAGCAGATGTATCTGCTGTTATAACTTGTCTTTTTACAGCAGGGCTAATGGTGCTTACAACTTGGTCATTTTCTGGATTTATCCATTGCTTGGCAAGATGTGGAACCATCAATTTCCCGCCATTGACAGCTGCTGCTACAGCGGCCACCTGTTGAATCGGAGTCACTGCTACCCCTTGACCAAATGCAGTAGTTGCAAGCTCCACTGGTCCCATACGCGAAGGTTTAAACAAGATTCCTTTTGCTTCTCCATTAAGGTCTATTCCTGTTTTCTGCCCAAACCCAAATTGATGGATATAGGACAACAGTTTTTGTTTTCCAAGCCGTTGGCCTAAGGTGACAAATCCGGGATTACAGGAATTTTCTACGACTTCCAAAAAGGTTTGCGAGCCATGTCCGCCAGACTTCCAGCAGCGAAGTCGTGCCCCGCCTACAGCAATAAAACCGGGGTCGAAAAATCCTTCGTGTAAGTTTACTTTCTTCTCTTGCAGAGCGGCTGCTAAGGTAATAATTTTAAATGTCGAACCCGGCTCATACGTTTTCCATATTGGCAGATTGCGGTTGTAGATCAATGGGTCTGTTGTTCTATATTGATCTGGCCGATAAGTGGGGCGACTGCTCATCCCCAGTATTTCTCCTGTTTTGGGGTCCATCGCAATGGCGATCACATTTTCTGGATGATACTGCGCCATTGCTTGATCCAATTCTCGTTCGATGATTTGTTGAATATTTAGATCAATTGTAAGCTTTAAATCCATCCCGTCTTTTGGCGGTGTGAAGCGATCTACCCCTCCTGGCAACTTTTCTCCACGTGCATTGGCACTAAACGAAATATATCCCGGGGTACCTTGTAATTGCTTGTTGTACTCCAATTCCAATCCTGCTAACCCTTGATTATCAATTCCAGTAAAGCCAAGGATGTGGGAAGCTAAACTTTGATAAGGGTAATAACGTTTGCTATCTTCTGTAACTACTACCCCTGGTAATTGTAACCCCTGAATCTCTTCTGCCTTTGCTTCTGATATTTTTCTCCCATAGGGATTAATCCGAACGATAAGCTGTCTTTTCTTTACAAACGGCAAAATCTTTTCTTCTGGCACACCTAATATTTTTGCTAGTTTATAAGCTGTTCCATCTTTATCCTTGATCTGAGCTGGTACGACCATCACCGAAGGCGAACTGATATTATACGCAATCAATTCCCCATTGCGATCCAAGATGCGTCCACGCTTTGACGCAAAGGGAATATCCCTGCCCCAAAGATTTTCCGCTTTCCCTGTCAACCAAGGCCCTTGTACCAACTGCACAAAAGTAAGACGACCGAGCAACGCGATCAGTACAAACAGTGCAATTGAAAATATAATGAATAAGCGTTTTTTGTGCGTAACCAATAGCGCTTTCACGTCTCTTCATCCTTTTCCACTATCCTTTATTTCAATTTATGTGGACAAAGGGTAAAAAAGAATCATCATTTCTATGATTTAGGAATTTCCTATCAAACTTGCTCAACGGAATGTTATATTCAAAGACTCAAACGTAAAAAATCCCACATCTTCGTCTATTGAGTGAGATGTGGAACATACTGGTCGTTTGAGGTAATTAGGAGGCTATTCTTTTTTAAGTAAAGGGAAGTACGAATGTCAGAAAATGAAACAAACACTCCACATCTTCACATAAAAAACGAGGTTTCCCTCGTATGTATTATCTATTTCATTTTCATCTTGTTTTTGACTTCAGCTGTTTCACAACCATATTTCTCTATTACCAAAAAGAACGAATTTTTCGGGACAAGGTAATACGTTCCATTTTTAAACTCCATACTTTCTCCCATAGTTGTTCCTGTTCAAAAGCATCCGATGCACTTCTTAGTTGTTGATAACTTAACAACAACTGCGTATTTATAGCATCGAATTGTGCCCATAAATGATAGAGAAATAAATCTTTGTCTGTGAAATTCAGTTTTTGTAAAATTTCAGCTTGCCATTCTTGATCGCCGATTTCTTTTGCATATAAATACAAGTCTAAATAATCGTTTATCCAAGTTTCTTTTAACTGAATCATGATTTTACCTCCCTAACAAATGAAAAACCTCTTTAAGAAGAGGTTTTCTGGTTAGAAAGGTCCTCCTCTTATCTTTCAGAGTTTCTACTCTGTTGGATTTAGCACCATACAGTCTGTTGACTGAGGTTGCTGAGGTTTCATAGGGCCAATCCCTCCACCTCTCTTGATAAGAGATCCTTCGATTTTTTTCGTTTTGGTTGATTTGTTGTTGATTATATATGTAATTATTTTAATTGTAAATAACTACATCGATTTTTCTTTCATTGTTCGCATCATACTCATCATTTTTGTCATCATTTCATCTGACTCTTGCATTTTGTTCATCATCATATCCATGTCCATTTCTGGCATCATGTTCATTTCTTTCATTTTGTCCATCATCATGGTCATCATTCTCATTTTTCCCATCATATCCTCCATCATGACCATCATCATCATATTCATACACATTTTATCCATACTATAATCCTCCGATTTTAGATACTTCAAATCATTACCTATGTTTTCCATAATGTTTGAATATATACTAGCCCGTCCTCTTGGCATAAAAAAACGAGGTTTCCCTCGTTAGGATTATCGATTTCGTTTTGGTTTGGACCTTGACTTCTTCTTTGCCGGCCATAGTTTTTTGATTAGTTTTTGACATTCTTGGATATGGGCATATTCACTTGAAACGTCTACTAATTCTTCTTGTCTGTCTACCGCACGAACCAATCGTTCGGGATAGGAGAGAAAGACAGCTAGAAGTCTTTTTTCTTTCGGCAATAGTTTATTTTCTTGTTCATAGGCTGCTAGTATTTCTGCGGGAGATTCCTCTGGATATCGATGTATTAAAGTAGCAAGGTCTTTTATGGGTGTATCTAGCGCAGCATGGTCAAAATCGATCCAGTACAATCCTTCCTCACTTGTGAGTACATTAGAAGGATGAACCCGACCATGACATATCGTGTATCTCGGGGCAATTCCTTTTTCCACTTGAAGATAACGATCGATTCCTTGGATAGCAAACGTAAATCCATTTTGGGAGAGCTGAGCAGATTGTTCGGATATTTTTGCTTCTCCTTCTTCTAACGTCTCTTGCCAACTGGATACTTGTGTCTTTCGCTGTTCCCAAGACTCTTTTAGATCTGGATCGATGACTTGGTGCAACTTGGGAAACTGTGCTGCTATAGGTTCTGCTAAACGATGAAAGCGCCCTAAGGATGATGCCAGCTCTGTTGCCGATACATGATCATCAGCAGGCTCTTGCCATGGAGTGGCATACCACTGGCTTCCATAAGCAGAAACGACTATTTCTCCATCCTCTGTAGGAACCCACGGAAGCAGATGAGGATATCCAGCTGTGCGAACTTGTTCTAACATGCGGTGCAGTACATACAGTTTTTCTCTCGGTGCATGACTTTCTTTCAGCGCATATTTTTGGTCTCCATCCGCAACCTCCCATACTCCACCCCGATGTTGCACCGAAGAAGGGTCCCATCCAAATGCATGAATCACTTCCCACATCGAAAGCCCTCCTTCCCTAGCTCCGCTTCACCGGAATTTTTACGATTTGACCTTCCACTAAACGATCTGTTGGGAACTGATTCGTTCTAATAATCGCATTACAAGAAACATCATACTTGGCAGCTAATGTATCGATCGTCTCGTCTTTTTGGACAATAACCATTTTTAAGGAAGTAAACGATTCTTCTCTATTTCCTACCAACCACCTGCTCCATTCTCTGCCACGAACTTCTTCCTCTGTATTACTTGGTTCCTTGATTTCTTCCTCTTGTTGTCCTTCTTCAATCACAAGCTGAGGTTGAAAGGCTTCTTGTGATGGTGGTTCTTCGCCTACTTGTTCTTTTGCTATTTTTCTTGTCTCCCGATGTATGGTGCGTTCAACTTCTTCGGGTTTGGATTGTTCTTTTTTTGCCTCTACCTGTTCTGGCTCTGGTTTGGCAGGCTGAGCTGCAAAAGTGGGGGACTCGATCTCTTTTTTCTCTTCTATCTCTTCTTGCTGATCTTCAGAAACCTCTGTGATCAATTCTTCTTCCTCGGCTTCTGGCAATATCCCGTCTATCATCAGAACTGCTTCAATCTGTAATTCAAATGGTGATAAGATCTGGTAATCAAAAGATTCTACTTCTGCACAGACAGTTGCTAGTTCTGCACGGTCACGAGGCAGAGTAATTTCGACAGGAATTACATAGGCAATCTCTTCCCCCTCTCTTTCATAAGGATCATAATCAGAAACATCTGCTTCTTCATCGATATCCCCTTCATAGGTGCCATTCAGCCGAAGATAACCGTGAATTTTAAGATGCTGCCCTTCATCTTTGATCTCCACATCGGGATATAAATCCAATTCCAGAAGCGAACTTATCCCTGCTTGCTGTGGATGCAGACGAATCTTTTCTGAAATATTAAAGCGAAGTTGCTCCACCTGTTCTCCCTCCTTCTATCTTTCAAGCCCTTATGCTGAAATATATGTACGAGATAAAAGAGTTATCACTAGATCGGACAAAATGTTAACAGCTATGTAAAATTGTCTTCTCATCACTTGGAGGTCAAATCATGATTTCATCTCATCCACATACATTAAACGTATATGGATTTCTCGGCTGAAATATGAGGAGGAACAAGTATGGATTTGACCGCTCAATTGCCCAATTGGTTATTGCCTATCACTCATCCAAGCCCCTCGGCAGTAGAACAAGAAATGCGCAGGTGGAATATTACTTACCCGCAGATCTCCCCTTACATCACATCTCCAGCTCCCCCTCTGCAATATGGAAGAAATGTTATCTTTCGATCCGAACTTTTTGAAGTAATCATTCTGCAAATTCCTCCACAAATTGAAACTCCCATACACGATCATGGGGAATCTTTTTGTTGTGTAAAAGTAGTCGATGGCACATTATATAATCGTATCTATCAAATAAAACAATCTACTGAGGCACCTGGGCAGGTAAGAGAAGAGAGATATAAACAAAATGAGTATTTTACCGTAACCCAAGACCAAATTCACTCCATGTACAATCCGAGAAACCAACCTTTGATCACTTTCCACGTCTACTCCCCGCCCATTGAAAATAACCACATTTATAATGAAACACACTTGGAAAATACTATCTCCTCATAAAAAATAAGTACGAAGTACATACTTATCTGTCTAGACTGCTTCTAATATGCTTGGTATAAAGTTCCTATCTTCTTCAAAACATAAGCAAGTGGTACAGTCTGTCAGGATTTCCACTTGTCTTTTTGAGTTGCATACTCACTTGAAACTTAATACATCAATATGTTATTTTCAAGAAATGAGCACTTGATTTACTAGATCAAGAAAGAGGTCATAGAGATGAAACAACAACAGATGGGTGTTATTGGTTTAGGCGTTATGGGCAGAAACCTTGCCTTAAATATGGAAAGTCGTGGATATTCGGTCGCAGTATTTGATAACTTTACAAATTTGATCAATCCTTTTGTCCAAAAAGATGCAGCTGGTAAAAATATCGTTGGTACATATAGTATAGAAGAATTTGTGCAGAGCCTCGAAAAACCCCGCAAAATTTTAATGATGATCAAAGCTGGTGCCCCAACAGATGCTACGATCGAACAAGTTAAACCTCTATTAGATAAAGGCGATGTATTGATTGACGGTGGAAATACCTATTTCCATGACACCATCCGCCGTAATAAAGAGTTAGAGGCAGATGGGATTCATTTTATTGGAACAGGCGTATCCGGTGGAGAAGAAGGAGCACTGCATGGCCCTTCGATCATGCCCGGTGGACAAAAAGAAGCATATGAACTAGTAGAACCGATCTTGACTGCCATCTCCGCAAAAGTGAACGGTGATCCATGTTGTACTTATATTGGTCCCGATGGCGCTGGACACTATGTAAAAATGGTACACAATGGGATTGAATATGGAGACATGCAGTTGATCTCGGAGGCTTACTTCCTTCTCAAACATGTATTAGGCCTTGAGGCAGAGGAATTACATCACGTATTTGCAGAGTGGAACAAAGGAGAACTAGATAGTTATCTCATTGAGATCACGGCTGATATCTTTACCAAAATAGATGAAAAGACAGGCAGACCTCTTGTCGACGTCATCTTAGATACTGCTGGCCAAAAAGGGACTGGAAAATGGACAAGTCAAGATGCATTGGAACTTGGTGTACCCCTGTCCATCATAACCGAATCGGTTTTCGCCCGTATCATCTCTTCCATGAAAGAAGAACGAATGAAAGCGAGTAAAGTATTACAAGGTCCAGCAATTAAACGGTATGAAGGTGACAAAAAAGGTTTGATTGAAGCGATTCGTAAAGCGTTGTATATGAGCAAAATTTGTTCTTATGCTCAAGGCTTCAGTCAGCTGCGTGCTGCTGCAAAAGAATATAACTGGGATTTGCCATACGGAAATATCGCGATGATCTTCCGTGGGGGATGTATTATCCGCGCACAATTCCTGCAAAAAATCAGTGACGCATATGAGCGTGAACCAGACTTAACAAATTTATTATTAGACCCATACTTTAAAAATATTGCCGAAGAATACCAATCTGCGCTTCGACATGTGATCACCATTGCGATTGAAAATGGGATTCCGACTCCATCTTTTTACAGCGCACTCGCTTATTATGATAGTTATCGGACAGAGACACTGCCTGCTAATCTCTTACAAGCGCAAAGAGATTACTTTGGAGCCCATACGTATCAACGGATTGATGAAGAAGGTACTTTCCATACAGAATGGATGGAGAAATAGAAAAGAGGTTGTAGGGATAATCCTACAACCTCTTTTTTAATGCTTTAAGAATTGGATGGCTTACTTGCAACCGACCACCAAAAGAATCCATCTCTTGCTAAGAGTTGATCGGATTCCATTGGGCCCATCGACCCAGCTTCATAATTAGGAAACGTAACATCTTTGTCTTTGTTCCACGCTTTGGAAATCGTATCGACAAACTTCCATGAGATGGATACTTCATCCCAATGGGTATAGTGGGTCGCATCCCCCAATAGACAATCATACAAAAGTCTTTCATATGCTTCAGGTGTATTCATTTTATCATCGCAGTTGCTGCAATAATGTAACTGAATAGGTAAGGAATCTTCTTCTCCTGTGCGTTGCTGAGCGTTAAGATGCAGTGTCATCCCTTCATCTGGTTGAATATGGATCACCAATAAATTAGGATGCGGATGACTTCTATCCCGGTAAAGGTTCATTGGTAAATCTTTAAACTGCACGACAATTTTCGTTGATTTTTCTTTCATTCGTTTTCCGGTACGAATATAGAACGGAACACCCGCCCACCGATAATTGTTGATCATTAGTTTCCCAGCAACAAATGTATCGGTTGTAGAGTTTGGATCGACATTGTTTTCTTCCCGATAAGCGATTACATCACGATCTTCGATGCGTCCTTTCCCATATTGTCCCCGAACGAAGTATTGTTCTACTTCTTCTTCTGTAAATGGCCGCAATGCGCGCAATACTTTCACTTTTTCGCTTTGAATCTCATCTCGTGTCAAATTGATAGGAGGCTCCATCGCAAGCAGTGCCACCATTTGCAGCATATGGTTTTGCACCATGTCAAGTAAAGCCCCAGATGATTCATAATATCTGCCGCGATCTTCTACACCCAATGTTTCACTGGAAGTGATTTGGATGTTGGAAATATATTGGTTGTTCCATAGTTCTTCAAAGATGGCATTTGCAAAGCGGATGACAGTAATGTTCTGCACCATCTCTTTACCTAAATAGTGATCGATTCGATACACTTGATCTTCGTTAAATACTCGGCCAATTTGATCATTTAAGTCTTTTGCAGATTCATAATCATGACCAAATGGCTTCTCGATGACCACACGACTCCAGCCATCTGTTGACGTCAAACCGCTTGATTTTAAATTTTCGCAGATCGTACCAAAAAACTGTGGTGCCATTGCGAGATAAAACATACGATTGCCTTCCGTATGGTATTGGTCATCCAGTTTTTGCAGCAGAGTTTGCATGGTATCAAAAGATTTTTTATCTGTTACATCTGCTGGCTGGAAATAGAAATGGGAAGCAAAATCGTTTATATCCTTTATCTTTCCTTCGATTTTCTCAGCAGAATTTATGACACTTTGACGAAAGTCTTCATTGGACATCTCGCCTCTGGCTACACCTACTACTGCAAAGTCTTCGGAAAGTTTGTCAGCATTATACAGTTTGTACAGGGAAGGGAACAATTTGCGCTTCGCTAAGTCACCTGTAGCACCAAAGATCACCACAATTGCTTTTGGCTGAGTTGACATAAAGTTTTACACCTCATTTTGATAAGAAAGAATAAGTCCTCCAAATGAGCAAATCCACTAATACCTAGTTCCAAACCCGCTTGATAGGCATGCCTTCCATGTCTGTTGTAAAAACAAAAAGGACGCTCCAGTCATGCAAAGCGAGACTAGGAGCATAGCGACGTAGCGAGACTTGTCCCTTAGGTGCATATCTTCGCTTAGGATTACTTGTATTTATTTTTGCTCAATTAAGGTCGCTTTCATGTTTGCTACAAAGTGAATACTAACAAAAGAAATAGGAAGAGGAAAACCCGCGCAGCAGGTCTTCCTTCCCCTATTCTACCTTAATCTATCTTTATGATTTGATTTTCTTCTAATTTTACCGTTCCTTGTTTTAAGATGGTCACTTTTTCTCCTTCTTTTAAGTTGGTAAAAATGATTGGAGTGATAGTAGAAGGAGCTTTCTTATTCAACAAGTCGAGGTCGACATCAAGCAGATGCTGTCCTTTTTTTACTTGATCTCCCTGAGAGACATGAGCAGTAAAACCTTCTCCCTTCAGTTCTACTGTATCAATCCCAATATGAATCAAAATCTCATGCCCTGATGTAGAAGTAATGCCAATTGCATGTTTGGTCGGAAATAGTGTTTCAATTTTCCCATCACATGGAGCTACTATCTTTCCATTTGAAGGTAGGATAGCAAATCCGTCTCCCATCATTTTTTGGGAAAATACTTGATCTGGAACTTCTGATAACGGTACAACCTTTCCTTCCACTGGAGCTACAAACTCATCGAGTTTACCCTCGACAGGGGCAGTCGTCATCGTATTCGCGATCTCCTCTGAATTAATCGGATTGGCTGGGGCACGACCTTCCATTACCTCTTGGATTTGCCCTTTTAGTGTATCCGATTTCGGACCGAAGATCGCCTGAATATTGTTACCAACTTCCAACACCCCAGCTGCACCAAGTTGTTTGAGTTTGTCTTTATTCACATCTTTTGCATCATGAACCGATACACGTAACCGTGTAATACAGGCATCTAAGTGAGTAATATTTTCTTTTCCACCTAAGGCAGCAAGTACTTGACCTGGCAATTCATTCTTTCCAGTAACTACTTTGGCAGCGGATGGATTGTTTTCTTCTTTCGGATCTTCCCGTCCAGGCGTTTTAAGATCAAACTTTCGAATTGCAAAGCGGAATCCAAAGTAATAAATAACCGCAAATACGAGACCTACTGGGATAACAAGCCACCATGCAGTCCGGTTTTGAAGTACCCCAAACAAGAGATAATCGATCACACCACCTGAGAATGTCATCCCAATTTTTACATTGAGCAATTGCATTACCATAAAGGACAAACCTGCAAACACTGCATGAATGGCAAACAATACAGGAGCCACAAATAAGAAAGTGAACTCAATTGGCTCCGTGATCCCAGTTAAAAATGAAGTTAAAGCAGCTGAGCCCATAATCCCAGCCACATATTTTTTATGCTCTGGTCTGGCTTCGTGATACATAGCAAGGGCGGCTGCTGGCAATCCAAACATCATAAATGGGAATTTCCCAACCATAAATGTTCCAGCTGTTAGTTTTACACCATCTTTTAATTGAGCAAAGAAAATATTTTGATCCCCGTGTACAGATTGCCCTGCTTTGGTGACGTAGGTACCAAATTCGTACCAAAAGGGAGCATAAAAAATGTGATGCAGTCCAAATGGAATCAAAGAACGTTCGATAACACCAAACACAAATGCAGATAAGGTTAAGTTAGCATTTACCATGTTGGTCGAAAATGCATTTAAGGCATGCTGGATCGGCGGCCAAATAAAGATCAAAAGAACACCCAAAATTACGGCAAAGAAGCCAGTTACAATGGGGACAAATCGCTTTCCAGCAAAGAAACCTAGATAGGAAGGAAGTTCAATCTTGTAATAGCGATTAAACATAATCGCTGCTAAGGCTCCCACGATTATCCCTCCAAATACACCTGTCTGCAAGGTCGGGATTCCGAGTACACTAGCATATGCAGGGTTATTGGCGATTTTCGCAGGGTCCAACTGATGAGTGGCAATTAAAATGGTACTCATCGTCTTATTCATGATGAGATATCCCACAATTGCTGCAAGTGCTGCTACTCCATCACCTGCAAGTCCTACGGCAACTCCTACGGCAAATAAGAGAGAGAGATTACCAAATATAATATCTCCAGCTGATGACAATACGTTGGAAACCAGCTGAATCCATGTGGAATTCAAGGAAGGTATAAATTGTATTAGTGTGGGATTTTGTAAGGCTGTACCTACACCGAGCAAAATACCAGCTGCTGGCAAAATAGCAACAGGCAGCATCAGTGCTCTCCCAACTTTTTGTAATTTACCAAAAAGCTCTTTAAACACGAATGAAACACCCTTTCTAAAGTAATATCCAAAAATGGTATAAATGCAAAAAAACCAGATCACGAGTAAATCATTTGGCTAATTTCCAATGGTAGTCATATACCCATTAGCGTTCACCACAATGATATTTTCTACTCATGCCTGATCGAATCAGTCACACGTATAAGACGATAAAATTTTCATATATGCGCAATAAAGTATGCGCTTACAATTAACCTCCTGTATGTAATCTCAAAATTTAAGGCACATCTATGATTAAACTATAATCAATTTAATAAATCAATAATAAAAATATATAAATTTAGCATAACACAAAGAGAAACAGCCTGTCCCTATAAGAGAAACAGCCTGTTTTACCGTATTTTTTCTATAGATTTTTTAATGCATTGCGATTCGCTTCCAATGTTTGGTTGATATCTTCCTCACTATGGGCAAGAGAGAGGAACATCCCTTCAAATTGAGAAGGCGGCAATAGTACTCCTTCTGCTAACATGTTTCGATAATACTTTGCAAACAAGTTCGTATCTGCTGTTTTTGCTTGGTCATAACTTATTACGTTTTCATTTGTGAAGAAGAGACAGACCATCGATCCCACTCGATTAATATGATAGGGAACACCAGCTTCTTTCGCATTTTGTCTCAATCCCTGTTCCATCATCTGTCCAAACTGTTCTAATTGCTCATAGGACTGTGGAGATAATTGTTTTAGAGTTGCGATTCCACCCGCCATTGCTAAGGGATTTCCAGAAAGTGTTCCTGCTTGATACACCGTGCCGGCTGGAGCAATCATCTGCATGATCTCCCCTTTTCCCCCATATGCTCCGACAGGTAGTCCTCCACCGATCACTTTGCCCATTGTCGTCAAATCCGGAGTAATTCCATATCTGCCTTGAGCAGAGTGATAATCTACGCGAAAGCCAGTCATCACCTCATCAAAAATTAAGACAATCCCATACTGCTCCGTTAAACTGCGAAGACCTTCCAGAAAACCAGGCTGCGGCGGCACAACACCCATATTTCCAGCGACTGGCTCCACAATAATAGCTGCAATATCTTCCCCTACTTCTTCACACACAAGCTCCACACTCGCAAGATCGTTATAAGCAACTGTCAACGTATGCTGAGCAGTATGTTCTAAAACCCCAGGACTATCTGGCAATCCCAACGTAGCAACACCTGACCCTGCTTTGATCAGCAAACTATCGGAATGTCCATGATAACTCCCTTCAAACTTGAGGATTTTTTTCCTACCTGTATAGGCCCGAGCTAATCGTAAAGCACTCATTGTCGCTTCTGTTCCAGAGTTCACCATCCGCACCACTTCCACTGACGGCACACGTTCTCTGACCAACTCTGCCATTTCGGTCTCTAACATAGTTGGCACACCAAAGCTTGTCCCTTTCTCCACTGCTTCGTGCAAAGCTGCTGCTACATCAGGATGAGAGTGACCTAAAATTAGCGGTCCCCAAGAACAAATATAATCTATGTATGTATTTCCATCGATATCGGTTAACTTTGATCCTGCGCCACTTTCCGCAAAGATCGGATGCTCCATCACTGAACGAAATGCGCGAACAGGTGAATTCACACCACCAGGTATAAGGGGGAGTACTTTTTCAAATTGCTCTTTTGATCGATCATACTTTCTTGACAATGCTTCTACACTTCCTCTCAAATGCCACACATGATGATTCCATTGTAACATGTTCATTTCAAAAAGGTAAAAGAGTGATCACCCTTCTTATTTTCATATACTCAAAGGAATGTATCTATAAACAAATATATATTTTTTTTTATCGAATGGAGATATTATGATTGATTTATCAAAACACGAGAGGAACATTCGAATATGAATCCATCCTACAAAAAACTTTTTGAACAAGTAACGTTAGGAGACATTACATTAAAAAATAAAATCATTATGGCTCCTATGACACATATGGCTTCCCATGAAGACGGCTCTATTTCCAACAAAGAATTAAACTATTATGCCCGACGTGCAAACGGTGTAAGTGCAGTGATCACAGCAGGAACTTATGTGATGAGAAATGGTGGAATACCAATGGGACCAGGAGTTCATAGTGATGAAATGATTCCCGGTTTACGAAAACTCGCTGCCACCATTAAACAGGAAGGAGCAAAAGCAATTCTGCAAATCTTTCACGGAGGTCGACAATCTTCCGCGGTCGAAGGAGGAGAAGTGGTAAGTGCGAGTGATGTTCCCGAAGAAAGAGAAGACGCTCCTATACCACGTGCATTAGCCGACAAAGAAATAATTGAAATCGTGAAGGCTTTTGGTCAGGCGACAAAAAGAGCGATTAAAGCGGGATTTGACGGAGTAGAAATACATGGCGCTAATGGTGGACTGATTCAACAATTTTTCTCTCCTCATGCCAATAAACGGACTGATGACTGGGGTGGAACGCGCGAAAATCGGATGAAATTTGCACTCGCAATCATCGATGAAGTAAAACAAACCGTTGATCAACATGCCAAAAGGCCGTTTATTGTAGGATACCGGATATCTCCAGAGGAAACGACGACACCTGGTATCACTATGGCTGACAGTTTGTCTATGATCGATATACTAGTTACGAAACAACTTGATTATCTCCATATCTCCTTGAATCACTTTTGGACTCCACCCCGTCATGGTGTGCAAGATACAAGATCTCGGTTGGAGATCATTCAAGAACGTGTGGGTCATCAAGTGCCTATCATTGGAGTTGGCGGTGTGTATACTCCAGAAGATGCTTTACGCGCACTGGATACAGGAGTACTTCTAGTAGCGATAGGACGGGAATTACTCTTGGAGCCAGATTGGGTAAACAAGGTCAAAGAAGGCAGAGAGAGCGAAATCAAAACAACTCTGTCCCCTAATGATCAAGAGCGATTACAAATTCCAGATGTACAGTGGAATATGATTACGAGTTTGGGCTGGGTTACGATGGAGCAAGAAGAGGGTAGTTTGGAGAGGCAGTAACAATGGATACAGTCTTGCAAAAGGTTTTGATTGCAGGACTGTTTTTTTATTATCTCCAGCTATATATAACTTTTCTCATCGTGACTAGTGTGTAAGAAATGATGAGAATCGTTTATACACGAACGAATATTTATTATCTAAATGGAATAGCTTTTATAAACCTTTTCCGATATAATTTGAGTACAAACTGGTCAACCCGACGAAAGGTTAGGTCCTCTCATGGACAGCACCTCCCAGTGGTTCACGGACAAGTTCCTGTGGATCGACGGCCGGCTCGACGGCATCGACAACCGGCTCGACACCATCGCCATCCTGGTGGTGCTCCTCGTGATCTTCGTGGCCGCCCTCGGCTACGCGGTGTTCAAGCTGTACACCGACCGCGAGAAGCTGAACGAGTTCGAGAACAGGATCTCCGCTCTGGAAGCCAGCAGGCCCCAGACGGCGGACTCGGCGATCCACGGAGCCCTCAACGACATCGCGGGAACCCTCCAGGGTCTCAACAACACCATGAGCGGGGTCGGTGACCGGCTCGGCAGTCTCTCCGGCACCCACCACGGTCTCGGCGACGAGATCCGGGAGCTCCGGGAGGCCATCCGGGAGTACGTGGAGGTGGTCGAGGACGGCACCGAGCAGAACTCCGGCTTGGAGGCCACCGACGGCTCCTCCGACCAGAAGGAACCGAAGCATCTCTGATGACCTCTTCGGCGCCACGGCGGGCTGCGGCTTCCACATATGTGGGAGCACGCAGTCCGCCGCCGTTTTTATCCCCCTCTTTCCCTTTATTCCTCCAATTTAACAAAGAAATCCCCCCAACTACAAGAAATGGAGGGATATGTTATATAAAAAAACACCTACTGGAGTCACCGTATCAATTCGGGAAAAATACACATTAAGGAGTCGGTTCTTTGTACTACTTACTTTTTATACCCAATCTTCATATCTTTAGCACATACCGGGACTAATCCTGATAAAACAAATCCCTAGGGACGATAGATGCTATCTGCAGTACTAAAGAGCAAAAAGTATAGACAGGCAATTTCATAAATACTGATCCCTTCACTATACTGATAAATTGTATAGTTACGGAACTTTGTAGTCCCTACTTCAGCGATGACTTCCTTTTTACTCTGATCTATAAAAAGAAGATTCTCATTACTTAATTCACTGCTATACCGAATAATAATAGTTAAATCATCTCTTTCATAAGTAACACTTTTAATACCAAACTTGCATACTCCCTTGAAAGATTCGTTCTTATTGTTTATTGTTACATCCCATTCTGTAAGTCTTTCTTTCGATTGTGCCTTCTTCCAACTTCTTTCTTCAGCTTTAACAATTATCTCTTCTTTTCCCCTAGTAAGTACATCAGACCCTAGCCAATTCATAGCTGTCTTCAGTATGTTTATGTTTAATCGCTGAAAAATGTTATTAGAAGAATACCGTTGCACGTCCCCAATTTTGATTCCCTGATCATCATATATATTAAAGGGGCCCCTACTACAATTGAATAGGGGTAATTTCATATTAAATGACTTCATCTTTTGTATTACCTCCAAATCTATAGCCGATTTTAATTAAACTAGTTATTCATTAGATTCCATATGTTCATCTTACTATATGCTTGTATTTTATGTTTAGACAATTCAGATATGTTAGATTCTAAGCCCCTTAACATGCAATTCTTTAAAGTTATAGGAATACTAAACGTGTGTTTTTTCCGAAGTGGTATGGGAACCCCTACTGGCAAAATCAATCCCATTAATTGTCAAACAATGATGTCCATCCTCTTTCTTATATACACAACAAATAAGAATTCATTATTATATTTGAATTTTGTTTGCTATAATGTGAATACAATCTGGCATCGACACCGAAGAAAGGCTAGGTCCAACCATGGAATCCGTACCCTCCCTGTGGCCGAACATGGACGACAGCTCGTTCCCGTGGCCATGGTTGACGGACACCCTCCGCAAACTCGACTGGACGAACTACATCCAGAACGAGCGGCTCAACTACCTCAGCAACAAGATCAACGACCTGAGCTGGCAGGTCAGCATGCAGTGGGGCTTGATCATCGTCCTCATCCTTGCGATCGTCGGTCTGGTGCTCGCGCTGTACGCTTTCTTCCAGCAGCTGCGTGCCAAGGACGCCCAGATCCTTGCCCTGCGGGCGGAGATCGGCGAACTGCGGCAGACGTCCGCGAACCAGACATCGCGGCTCGACGGACACGATCGGCTCATCCACAGTCACAAGAAGCAGCTCGACCTCCAGCTCGATGACATCGAGGAGCTCGGAGTGCGGGCTGGCGGGCTGGCGGAGCGAGTCTCCGAACTGGAAGGGGACTTCGATCGGTTCGAACGGCGGATCGTCAACCTGCGGCGGGATCTCTTCTTCCGTCCGCAGAGCCTCACCTCGACGGTGCGATGTGGTCTGAACATGATCATCTACTACGTCATCATCGACGGTGTCGATCGGAGCCAGACGGCGACCGAGACCAAGGGCGACACCGGGGACACCTCCTACAAGGAGAACCCCGACGGCTCCTCCACCACGGAGGAATCGAAGTGACGCTCTGACTTCGGGTGCCACGGCAGGCTGTGAACTTCCACACTGTGGGAGCGCGCAGTCTGCCGCCCGTTTTAGCCACTTTTCCTTCTCTTATTTCTCTTTATTAAAAACCCAAGTTCACATATAAAACAAGTCATTTAATCAAAATCTCCTATTTCCTTCAGCCAAATAGTAAATTTCCTTATATACATAAGAGTCTAAAAAAATCAATATTCTTTTCCAATTTTGTTTGTTATAATAGGGGTACGAAGGTTCCATTCACCCAACTCGGAAGGCACGGTCCTCTCATGGACGCGTTTGACATCATCGTCCTCATCCTCCTCGCAATCGGAGGCTCCATCCTGCGGCAGCAGCAGCGTGAGATCAACTCCCTGCGGCGCCAGATCACCAACCCCTGGATCAAGGGTTCGCTGGCCAAGAAGGTCGACGACCTGGAGCAGGGCGTCAGGGACCAGCGCAGGTGGAACGACACGGTGTCGGCGCAGCTCGACGACCACGAGAGGGAGATCCGGAAGAACACGTGGTGGCACGAGTTCGCTCTGGAAGACATCAAGTGGCTGGACAACACCGGCCACACGAAGCACTTCTGGAACAACTTCTGCAAGATGAACCAGACGGCGTCCGACAGGCAGCCGAGCGGCAACGACGGGCAGCCGAGCGGCAACGACGGGCAGGACTTCCACAAGGAGACCACCGGCGGCAAGACCCTCTAGTCCTCTCGGACACCACGGCGGGCTGCACCTCCACACAAGTGGAAGGTCGCAGTCCGCCGCCCGTTTTGGTTGCTTTTATCATACAATTCTCTACATCTCTCCATTAGAAAAATCCCATACCAATACTCTCCAAAAAAAATACACACAATCCTTAGTTAGAATTGTGTGCACGATATCTATCCTACTTCGCATACTTCCCGATAAAATACTTCACTTCTTTGGCTTCTTTGTACAATCGAAATGGCTTCTTGAGCATCCTACGTGGAATTTTCCGCAAAAAATATGCGCGATTGACTTGGTACTCTTTCATGATTCGGGACGGTTTGGTGGTGAGCCGGTTTTTTAGTTCTTCATAGATTTCATGTTTTAAATCTACCTTAACATCCACACTCCGTCCACAAACCTCGCAATGGATATGGGAAATAGAATTATTAAAATAGGTGATCCGATGAGGGGTATCATCTGAGCAACGGATGCAAAAAAATTCGGTTGTTTCTTGTGTCTCTCTCACCTATCATCCCTCCATTCAATTCTAAATAGGAATACTCTTATTATACAGCAACATACAAAGAAGTTAAGCCTTACGAATAGACGCATCTCTTTCCATCAATTGCCGCAGTTCCCAAATCATTTGAACTTTGGTCTGTTCAATATCGTCAAAGGTGAGGACTTCCCCTTTTTTTATATCCCTTGTGACAACGAGACTAGAATCTGCTAATCCAATGGGAAGCGCATAAGTCTTCTTCGCATCTGACGCATTCATGATCTGACCATAGGAAGTAAACCCACCTAATCCATCTAACCTCTCTCCAGCACGCAAGTCTTTCTTTGCGACGGTGACAGTTTCGGCAACGAGTCCATGATAAGGAACGATGGATTCCTCTTTATCCAAGTACGCTTTTGCAATGGAGATAGGAGTTTCCAAACTCGTTAAGTGATAAGGTCGAAAAAGGACATAATTAGGACCATCGCCCATTTTCAAATATTGCATTTCACGGTGTACTTCTTCCTGTTCGGAAGTAACGATGACAAATACCCCCGGTGCGATGCCATTCACAAATTCTACCGTTTGATAGGAATGCAAGATGCCGCCTTCCTCTTTTTTCCGCAGCACTTTTGTCAATTGATCTACGGTTGCCTCTGGTCCATGCATACCAGGTACATCTGGAAGGAAACCAGTAGCATTTGCTACAGCTGTCATTTCAATCATCGTTTTTGTTCCGTCTTGGAAAGAAGCTAATATTTTAGGATTCATATTTACTTTTAAAGCTTGCTCTCTTGCAGAGTCTGGATTTGCCTCAAGATTTAACGTATTATTTTTCCCCTTGCCCAAAACCAAAGGCTCGAAACCGATCGTTTTGGCAAAATGATATAGCTCCATGATGGCTGCCGGTTCATCACCAGAAGCTCCTGTATAAACGACACCTGCTGCTCGTGCCATCTGGTGAAGAAGCGGCCCCACCGTGACATCTGTTTCTACATTCAGCATCACAATATGCTTTTTCGCCAATATTGATTTCCAAGCAATCTCTGCTCCTAGATTTGGAATCCCTGTTGCATCTACGATCACATCGACTGCTGGCAGCTGCAATACGAGTTGCATATTGGAAGTAACGACAACTTGACCTGCATCTATCGCTCGCTCTGCTTTCTCGATCTCTTCTGTTTGAACGATTTGAGAACTAGCATATCCTGCATTTTCATAAGCATGCACAGCATTTTGTGTCTGGATATCTGCTGTTGCGACGACTTCCATTCCTTTCATTGCTGCGATTTGTGAGATCATACCTCTGCCCATTTGTCCGGCACCAATAAGTCCCACACGAATGAAATTTCCTTCTTGCCCAAGTGCTTCGAGTTTGTGATAAATTGGCATAAGATGACCCCATTTGTTGTAGTTTTAGTCGTGACGTATGAATTGAATCTTCGATCCTATTTGTACACTTGGAACGGGCTTGTCTTCTACGCAGATGGTTCCGGGTAAATCTCCTTGTCCACCATCAAACTTTATCGTGACATGACCTAATTCTTGTATCGTTTTATTGGCTGTATCCCCAACAAATGAAATTTGAAACGATTGACCATCGATCACTAACACATCTTTTGAGGTGATTTCTCCAGCGTTTTTTCGATCTGTATGCAATACAGTAATATCGTGTAGTTCTTCAGGTGCATTTTCGTCAAATAAAATAAGTAATTTTTCCTTTGCAAACTTCGAGACAAGTTCCCCTATTTTGGTTGCTGTTACTTCAAAAAGTACACTCATAAACTCACCTGCCACAGGAATAGTAGGGCTGGAATCATTCACGGAAACCAGCCCATTCTTTTTTAATACAATCCGAAACTACATACATAAGCGATTAATACAGCGACAGGACCGGTAAACTGTCTGGAGAGCAGAACTGCTGGTACACCGACTTCGATGGTTTCTGGTTTTGCTTCTCCCAGCGTCAATCCAACTGGAACAAAATCACAACCTACTTGTGGGTTGATCGCAAATAGCGCTGGCAAAGCAAGTTGTGGAGGGATATTCCCTTTTCCGATCTCCACCCCGATCAGCACCCCTACTACTTGGGCAATAACTGCTCCGGGTCCTAACATCGGAGATAAGATAGGAATCGCACAAATAATCGACAGAATGATCAACCCGAAAATATTTCCTGCTAACGGCGTTACCACATGGGCAATCCAATCACCAATTCCGGTATATGTGATGATCCCAATAATGGTACTGACGAATGCCATGAATGGTAAGATATTGCGAATTACCATATCAATCGTTTCACGTCCAGCTTGATAAAACACCCCGACAACATTTCCCATTGCTCTCCCAATTTTGACTAAGATATTGGTTTTTTGTGGATATATTTCAGCTGCCTTTTTCTTCGCATCTTCTTTGATTTCTTTGGTGCTTCTCGTTTCCACCGTTGTGGACGGAGCAGCATCATCTGTCAAAGTGATATTTTGTCCGGTTACACCAGAGACAAAATTTTGTTCGTTGATAAAGGAAGCCAGAGGTCCTGATGGAGAAACCGGTAAAACATCGATGGTCAGTACCCCCATTTTAGGATATACTCCACAGCGTGCTGTACCTCCACAATCTACGACGACACAAGCCATATTTTCCTTATCTATTGAGTTTCGAAATCCATCTATAGCTTCGGCACCCGTTAATTCGGCAATTTTTTGTGCGATCGGATGTATACCGCCGCCTGTAACGGAAACGATATATTTTTTCTGTTCAGTTGGTTGAATGATCAATTCGGTCCCCCAACCACCTGCTCCCTTACTCACTTTTACTGTTGAATAATTAGCCATTTGGATATACCCCTTTCCATTTTAGGTGGTTGTTTGGGTTGTTTGAGCGGATTGATTTTGACGTTTTAGCATCATATTCGTGATCCATTCCGTTACTAATCCACGGATCAAGATGACAATAATCCCGACTAATAGATAACGAACTGCTAACGGTTCCAAGGAGAGATGCAATGTCGTCAACCCACTGGCAATACCGAGGTAAACAAAAAGTTCAGCTGAATTTGCGTGAGGGAACAATCCAGTTATCGGATGAACAAAAGATACCGCCGCATCATAAAAAGCTGGTTTTTGTTTCTCTGGTAAAAACTTTCCGAAGGAATAACACATTGGATTGGTCAGAAAAAAGACTGCCAAAATAGGGAAAATCGTATAACGTAAAATTGCATATTTGGTTGTTTTCTGAGCGAAACGGTAGATTCGTTCTTCCCCTACAAATTTTATTAAAGCGTTTACAATTACAATCAAACAGATCAAGGTAGGTAAAATTCCTTTTGCTAGCCCCATAAATTGAGCTCCACCAGCTTGAAACATCCCAATAAATCCTTTAGCAAGGTGTACTAAAAAATCCATCTGACCAAACCTCCTCAAGTTGATTTATCTCCTAAACCTTTTTCAATCTGTTATTTCTTGCTGTTGCTCATTCTTTTTGTTCACAATCTGATCTGCTGCCATTTGTATGGCTTTCGTACGATGATCATTGCCAGAAAGAAAAAAGAGTTGTTCGATTTTCTTCCCCTGTAACTCGAGATTAGAGGTAAAGCGAGAAAAGACTGTGACACCTGTTAGTTCTTTTGCATCTACTACCGAACCAGACAAATCCGAGACGAGTATGACGACAGAACCGATACCAAATCGTTTTTTTACAACGCCTACTCCCAGATATCCTGAATCATGATCTGCACTCATCTGGCGGATAGTTTGTCCATAATGTCGGTTTTGGTAATAACTTAAAATCACTTGAAGAATCCATGCACATACGAAAAAGATAATCAGTATTCCCCATTGATCCATAGAATCACCCTTTGCAAATGTTCGGTTCAATTACATTTGTAAATACTATTATACGGGATCTTAGAAGAAATGAAAACGCTTAATTTTTGAACATGACCTAATTTTTATCTTCAAATGATTCGATCAACTGGTTTGCAGTTTCATCATCGGTTATTAGAACATCCACATAGCCGCCTTTTAATGCAGCTAAAATACTATTTGCTTTATAAACTCCGCTTGCTATCCCTACCACTTTGTCTATTTTCTTTAAGTCTTCTAATTCAATGCCAATTCCTCTTTGATTAATAGATACGGCTGCCAGCTCTCCATTTTCCAAGATATATTTTGAACTAATATCGCCGACTACTTTAGCTTGTCTCAGTTCTTCAATGTCTGCATCACTTAAATAACCTATCTCATACATGGTAGAATGTTCATAAGGATTTCCTATACCAACAACTGCCATATCACATTGCTTTCCTTGTTCCAAAACACTAGAAATAAACGGGAGACTGACAAGCCCTTCTTTTTGCTCAGTTGTTGCTACCATTGCAGGTGCATACAATGATTCTGATTGACCATTCACTTTTTTGGCAAACTCATAGGCAATTTGATTCGCATGTAATGCCACTTCTTTTGGACCCATTCCACCTACTAACGGGATGACTTCCACATTCCTCTGCTCAATCGGATACTCCCTCACCATCTCAAATAGAGATTTTCCCCATGACACACCCAACCTTTTAATGGATCTGAGCGATTTACTTACATAGTTAGCTGTCGCCTTCCCCAAAGCTCGTAAAGCCTGTTCTTGGTTCATATTTTCCGTGGAAGTAATAATAACTTCCCTTAAGCCAAACTGCGCCGCAATTTTTTGCTCTCGTTCGATTACATCAAATCCATCATCCAAAATCGTAATCTTCACGATGCCTTCTTCTTTTGCTTGTTGCAGCAATTTCGAAATAATCGGGCGAGATACTCCTATTTTTTTGGCTATTACGGCTTGGGTTAATTCTTCTAGATAATACATTTTGGCAACTTTAATCAGCTTCTTTTTCTCATCATCGTTAATCATGGAAACACCTTCAAATCTATGGAAATGTAATTTGATCTTACCATATCTGCAAGTGACCTGTTTACATCAGATCAATAGATGCGCAGGATTTTCCAGTGTCTCTACCAACTGGGTTAAAAAGGCAGCCGCTGGGGCTCCATCAATCGTCCGGTGATCAAACGAAAGGCTTAGAGCCATCATAGGTCTTAATACAATTTCACCATCTACTCCTACAGGACGGTCTTTTATTTGTCCTACACCTAAAATAGCAGTTTCAGGCAGATTGATAATCGGAGTAAATTGATCCACTCGATACATTCCTAAATTACTTACGGTAAAGGTACCGCCTTGTAATTGATTCGGAAGGAGTTTTCCTTCTCGAGCTGCCCGAGCAATTGTTTTGCTCTGCTCAGTAAGATCTGTCAGCCCCAATTTATCTACTTCTCGAATGACAGGTACAAGTAACCCGTTTGGTTGACTGACTGCTAGTCCTATATCAATTTGCGAGGACAGATGAATTTCATCCTTTACCAAAGTAGCGTTCACCATAGGATGGTCCCGCAATGTCACACCTACTGCTTTGAGAATAATCTCCGTGTAAGAAAGTCTTAATCCCGTTTTCTGTTCAATTGTTGGCAGCAATTGTTGGCGTAGACGCATTGCTTCACTCATGTCCACTTCACTATGCAAGGTTACATGCGGTGCCTCGGAAAAACTTTGTTGCATACGCTCACCAATTACTTTTCGCATACCCGTCACTTTGATTGCTTTTGCAGAAGTAGATGTGGGCACTTTCTCTGTAGATGGATCGTTCATTGGTACATCCGAAGCAGAAACTTGGTTAGCGAGATAGGTTTCGACATCTTTTCGATGAATTCGTCCTTTTGGTCCAGTTCCAGAAATAACAGATAAAGCTATCTCGTGTTCACGTGCAAGTTTTCGTGCAGAAGGAGTTGCGCGTGGTTTATCGCTTTTTGGCTCTATTTTGGTTTCCTTGATCTCAAGAGGCTCTTCTTTCTCTACCATAGATTCCGAAGCCCTTTCAGGCTTTGGACTAGCAGATTCGCCTACTTTTTCACCTTTTTCGCCAATATAAGCAATCACTTGATTGACAGGTACTTCATCCCCTTCTTCATAGAGGATTTTCAACACGGTTCCTGTCTCATAAGCTTCTACTTCTATATTGATCTTATTTGTCATCACTTCTAAAATAATGTCTCCAGCTGTAACAGCTTCTCCTTCTTCTACGAGCCATTTCATGATCGTACCCGTTTCCATTGTCATCCCAAGTTTAGGCATAAACACTTCCTTGGCCATTTTCTACACCTCTTTTCCCCGTTGAAGTGTTCGCTTAACTGCTTCCACAATATCTGAAACTTGAGGTACAGCATGCTTTTCCAGCTCAGGATTATAGGGAATGGGTACTGCTTTTCCTCCTAAGCGTTCAATAGGAGCATCCAAGAAATCAAATGCATCACTTTCCACAATCACACTCGCAATTTCTGCACCAAACCCAGCACGTTTTACTGCCTCATGTACAATGACAACACGTCCAGTCTTGCTAACAGATGCAATAATAGATTCTTCATCTAGAGGAACGAGCGTACGCGGATCAAGCACCTCCACATCGATGCCTTCAGCTTCCAAAGACTTGGCTGCTTCCAACGCTTTATGCACCATCACAGAAGTAGCAATAACGGTGACATCTGTTCCTTCTCTTTTAATCTCAGCTTTTCCTAAAGGAATACGATAAAGACCTTCTGGTACAGGTTCTTTCATTCCATAAAGCAGTTTATGTTCATAGAAGATAACTGGATTATCATCTTCAATCGCCGAAATAAGCAGCCCTTTTGCATCGTAAGCACTCGCAGGTTGAATTACTTTCAATCCGGGAATATGAGCCATCCAAGCTTCTAAGCTTTGAGAGTGTTGTGCAGCAGCTCCTGTACCCGACCCACCAGGTGTTCGTAACACCATGGGAACTTTGCCTTTTCCACCATACATATAACGAATTTTAGCTGCCTGATTGATAATCTGGTCTGTTGCAATCGTGATAAAATCGGAAAACTGCAATTCCAAAATAGGACGCATCCCAGTTAGTGCTGAACCAACTGCCGTACCAGCTATTCCAGACTCGGAAATAGGAGTGTTACGGATTCGTTCTGGTCCAAACTCTTCGATTAAACCACGGGAAACACCAAATGCTCCCCCATATACTCCGATATCCTCCCCCAGCATAAATACATCTTCATCTGTTCTCATTTTTAAGGAAATAGCATCTCTGATTGCTTCCGAAAAGGTCATATCTTTGGTATTCATATTCCTCACCCCTTTAAGCGTATACGTCCAATTCTAGTGTTGATAGGGAAGGAGCTGGACTTTTTTCTGCAAACTCTACTGCATTTTCAATTTGCTTTTTCGCTTGAATTTGAAGCGCTTCCAATTCGTCTTTTGTTGCAAGTTTATCTCTGAGAATACGAGCAGCTAGGAGAGAAATCGGGTCTTTTTCTTTTCTCCAATATTGTTCTTCTTCTTTGGTTCGATATTTTTTTGCATCACTTTTGGAATGTCCTTTCCAGCGATATGTTTTCGCCTCTATCAACGTCGGCCCTTCTCCTGCCTTTGCTCTTTGAACAGCCTCTTGTGTTGCTTCCATCACAGCAAATAAATCGTTACCTTCGATGACTCTTCCTGGGATACCATAACTACTTGCCCGATCTCCAATGTTTTCAATGTTGACCATTTCTTTCACTGGTCCAGACATACCATATTGGTTATTTTCACAGAAAAAAACAACTGGCAGCTTCCAAATAGAAGCAAGATTAAGCGCCTCATGAAAACTTCCTTCATTTGCTGCACCATCTCCAAAAAAACACAATACTACATAGCCTAAATCTTTCATTTTAGACGTCAATGCTGCACCTACAGCAATTGGGATACCTCCACCGACAATCCCATTTGCCCCCAAGTTTCCTTGGTCGACATCTGCGATATGCATAGATCCACCTTTCCCTTTGCAGTACCCTGTTTCTTTGGCGAATAATTCAGCCATCATGCGATTGACATCTGCACCTTTAGCGATGCAATGCCCATGACCCCGGTGTGTACTGGTGATTTTATCTTTGGCGTCTAAAACATAACAAGCTCCTGCTGCTGTCGCTTCTTGTCCCACACATAAGTGAGTTGTGCCATGTATGGCACCGCGAGCAAAAAATTCATCTACTTTTTCATCAAAATAACGGATAAGCCACATCTGATGATATAGCTCAAGGATTTGTTTCGTTGTTAGTGATGCTGGAATCTCAGTTGATATCATCATTTTGCCTCCTACCTCACTTAACAAAAGGTTATTTACATTTGTTCTTTATAGTTACATTTGTAAATATCATATGCCACAGCAGATAGAACGTCAAGTTGCAACTTAAAAATTAAATGATTCTGAGATATTAAATAATAACTACAGAATGATGTATTACCTTTCGTACAGTGACTTAATCATCCTTTTTATGAGTTATTTTCAAAAAAAAGAAAACCCACTCCTTTTTTCAGTGGATTTCCCTATCTATTAAAATAACATTGATTTTCTGTGCCGGATTTGCGTTCCTTTGTCCAGGAGCACAAATCCAGCTTGTGCAGAATCAGGCGGCTTGGCTCCTTTCTTGGTAGTGCTCTTTGCAGGCCTCGTTGCCACAGTAGACAACGTTGTCCCTCTCATTGTAGTAAACATCCTCCCCAAAGGAGTTGTTCACTACATCTACTCGGATGAACCGACAATTGTTTTCGATGGCGCCTTTGAATTCACCTGTCCTTTTCTGCATGCTGATTCTCCCATCTTTCGGGGTTATTTACATTTTATCAGAAAAATTTAGTTTAATAAAATTAGCATATGGAAGATTTACACCGTGAAATAATTTTTTCAAAAAGGTAGACCAAATACAGAAGATCATAATGTTTCAAAAACAATCCTCTCCCTGTTTTATTCTTCAATAGATCCCTTGACTGTAACGTTACGTCATAGTGCATAATTTTATCTAAATCAAATAAGAGGTGAAAAAAGTGAATATAAAAGCATTACGATCAGATAAAATATATCGTAAAGTTTTAGAAGCTCCACAAGAAGAAAAAGTTGAATTATTCAGACAAGAAATGTTTACTCCATTTATGAAAAAATGGGAAATACAACATATCCCTTTTAAAGCTGAGGAGCCCGATGGTTTTGATGTTATTATGTTGAATAATATGACGCACATCACACCTTCTCAGATCACCAATGAGATTTCAACAGAATTAGAATTAATTTCGTCCGATGCCTTTTGGGATGAGTGTGAAGAAGCAGTTAAGAAAAGCTTTCGCTTATTTACAGAACATGGCGTGAATCTCCGTGTATCTGATTATTTATTCACTATTCTATTGGGGAATAAAAATAGCCCTTTCTTGATGATAAATGAGGGATACAGTGGCGATGGGGGTATTCCTGGCTATATTTTTGGTACACTTGTGCCAAATGAATATACCATACCTCGAATGAAGGCAGCTTTAGCTCATGAATGTAATCATAACGTCCGCTATCAATTTATTAAATGGGATCATTTTGCTGTTACATTAGGTGAATTAGTTGTGAGTGAAGGGTTAGCAGAAAACTATGCTACTTCTATTTTTGGAGAGGAGATGCTCGGACCTTGGGTATCGAAAACAGATAGGCAAACTCTTAATAAGCGTATTAAACCTGTGCTCAAGGAAAAATTACAACTAAGAGGCTTTGAGAATTTGTCACCGTATCTTTACGGTGATGAATTAGCAAAACTTCAAAACTTTACACCAGTTAATATGCCTTATAGTGCCGGTTATGCCTGTGGATATTATTTAATCAAATACTATTTAGAAAAAACAGGTAAAACTATTTATGAAGCTACTATTACTCCAGCGAATGTCATATTAGATGAAGTAAAAGGATTTTGGGATGAAGAAACAATTATTAGCAGTTAAAGATATTGTTCAAATTACAGGCATAACAAAAAGAACCTTACATTATTACGATAAGATAAATTTATTGAAGCCAACTCATCTTACGGAAAATGGTTACCGGCTCTATGATAGAAATAGTTTAGCAAAACTACAAACCATTTTATTTTTAAAGGAAATGGATTTTTCCCTTCAAGAGATTAAGGACATTTTGAAACTTTCGAAGAAAGAACAGAAACAATTATTAAAAAAGCATAGCCAAACTTTATTGTTAAAAAAACAACGATTGGAAACAATCATTACTGCATTGGACGAGTATGTATCTGGAAAAGATATCTACAACCTACGTATTTTTCATGATTCATCTATTTTACCATTACAAGAACAGTATGCTCATGAAGCGAAATTCTTCTATGGAGAAACAGAAAAATACAAAGAATTTGAGAGGAGACTGGAAAAACTCTCTCGTAGTGAAAAAGCAAACTTATTCTCTGTATTTGAGCAAAACATGGAAAGTGTATTTAGAAGAATGGCATCCTGTATAAACCAGTCTCCTTCTTCTGATGAAGTACAGCAATTAATTACAGAATGGAAAAGTAATCTAGAACAAGCTATCGTTTGTGACTCTGAGATATTAACATGTATTGCAAATACGTATAAATTTCATAATCGATTCAAAAGTTATATCAATCAATTCAGTGATGAAGACTTAGCCGATTTTTTATACAACGCTATTATGCATCATATCAACCAGAAAAAGGAATAAATCACATACTTTTCTAGCTTGAAAATTTAAACCCATTGAATAGATTTTCCGAACGAAAAAGCCCAATTTCTCCACATTTAAATGGAGAAATTGGGCTTTCTATTAAAACTTTCTTAAAGTTGTATTCGTTTTCCAGACGCTATCCCATCACCTTCTCTATAACGAAAAGGTGGTTTTTTTCCTGCTATACATGTAATCCTTCTTCGATAATTTTTCCTTCCCATACTTCCATCTCTGGTGTAAAGTAGGAAACTCTCGTTTTTTTATACTCTTTGGTCGAATATAGCGTAGCTCGTTGTTTTATACCTGTTTCATCTTCGATCGCTTGCAGTATATCTTCACATTCTTCATGTGTTCTCCCATGTACCATTGTGAAAATGGTATATGGCCAATCCGGATAAGTAGGACGCAAGTAACAATGACTCACTGCTTTGAATGCTGCCATCTCATATCCTATTTCATCTGTCTTTTCTTCTGGTACTGCCCATACACCCATCCCATTAAAACGGAATCCTGCTTTGCGGTGGTTAAGAACAGCGGAAAAACGGCGCATTTGTTTGCGCTCGATCATCTGTTTACCAGCAGAAAGGAGTTCTTCTGTTGTTACCCCAATTTCGTTTGCCCAGTCATCAAATGGACGGGAAACAATTGGTAAATCTTTTTGTAATTGGCGGATCACAGCAATATCAAAATCAGTAATTTCTTTCACTGCATTTTGTCGATCTGCTTCGGTATACTGCGGTTTGGCTTTTGCTTTGGTTGTATCTTCTTTGCCAGTCATGTCTAGCTGTACACCGATTTTATACAATTTTAATGTTGGCATCAGCCTTATGATATCAACACCTGCTAGTCTCCCAAGCAAATCGACGGTTTTTTCTAAACCGAGTTTGCTGTTTGGAGGAACTGCAATCGTAAACCAGAGGTTATAATCATGGTTTCGTTTGTAATTATGGGTAACACCTGGGTGTTGGTTGATTATTTGTGCTGCTTGATCCAAGCGATCTTCTGGAATTTTTGCCGCTACAAGGCTTGATTTATATCCTAGTGTTCGGGTATCAAAAATCGCAGATAACTGACGAATGGAATCCCCTTTTAATTTCTTGGTACGTTCTAATACTTCTGATTCTGGTATTCCAAGTTTATCAGCGATTGCTTGAAAAGGCTGTGGAACGAGCTCTAATCCAGCTTGGAGTATGTTCAGCAGTTCTTGATCAAGATGATCCATGTTTTATATACTCCCTTCTTTTAACCATTTGGCAAAATCTTTGGCATGGTAGGTGAGAATCAATTCTGCTCCCGCTCGTTTAAAGCTAGTCAATGTTTCCTCTACTACTCTCTTTTCATCTATCCAGCCATTGATAGCAGCGGCTTTGACCATCGCGTATTCACCACTGACGTTATACGCAACAACAGGAAGATTGAATTCTTGGTATACCCGATGAATAATGTCTAGATAGGGAAGTCCTGGTTTTACCATCAACATGTCTGCACCTTCAGCAACATCAGAAGCTGCTTCACGCAGTGCTTCTCTTGCATTTGCTGGGTCCATCTGATAAGTGCGGCGATCACCAAATTGTGGAGCACTATGCACCGCATCGCGGAATGGTCCATAGAAGCCAGAAGCATATTTAACAGCATAAGATAAGATCGGAACATCTTCAAATCCGGCCTCATCCAATCCTTTGCGGATCGCAGCTACAAATCCATCCATCATATTGGATGGTGCGATCATATCTGCTCCCGCTTTAGCTTGAGAAACAGCGGTAGCTGCTAGTCGCTCTAGCGAGGCATCATTTACAATTTCTCCATCTTCTACGACACCACAATGCCCATGAGAAGTAAACTGACAGAGACAGGTATCTGCCATCACATATAAATCAGGGAAATTTTCTTTCACTTGGCGAATTGCCTTCTGCACGATACCATGTGCATCATCTGCTGATGATCCACATTCATCTTTATCGTGAGGAACACCAAAGATCATGATCGATACAATTCCAAGTGAAACTAATTCCTCTACTTCTTCATTTAAGCGGTCCAATGAAAAATGAAATACACCAGGCATAGAAGAAATTTCTTCTTTTTTATTTTCCCCTTCTACCACAAAGATCGGATAGATAAAATCTTCAACACGAACATGATTTTCTTTGACCATGTTACGAATTGCTTGATTGCGTCGCAAACGACGATGGCGGTGAAACTGCATAGGAAGTCCTCCCCCAATTATAATGTTTATAATGTTTGTATTGCTTGTACTAAGCCATCGATGGTGTATTCTTTTGCCACTACATCTACTTTAAGGCCAAGGCTCTCTGCTGTTTTCGCTGTAATAGGACCGATACAAGCGATTTTTGTATGTTGCAAAACGGTTTGAATATCCGTTGTGGCAAGGCGGATGGCATGTATGAAATTACGTACCGTAGAAGAACTAGTAAACGTTATGATATGAATCTGCTGCCGCTGAAGCATTTTCACGATGCCATGAGCATTGGTAGCATCTATTTTTGTATCATAAGCATCGACTTCGGTCACATCACAGCCCATTTCACGGAGTCCTTCTGCCAAAACTTCACGTGCGATATCTGCACGTGGCAAAAGGATTTTATCTCTTTCCTTTACAAGCGGGCGCAGACGTTCAACTAGTGACTCAGCTTTATATTCTTCAGGTAAGGATTCTACAAGGAGTCCTTTCTCTTCTAACGCAGCAGCCGTTTTTGGACCTATGGCTGCCAGTCTTGCATTTGTCATTTGACGAATATCTATCTTTTGTTTGCGTATCCGATCAAAGAAGTATTTTACTCCATTTACACTCGTAAAGATCACCCAATTGTAATCGGATATATGATGCAGTGCCTCATTAAAAACATCCCCGTGGTGTGGTTCGACTAACCGAATTACTGGAAATTCAATCGCTTCGCCACCAAGCTCATTTATCATTTCCGCCAGTTCACTGCTTTGACTTCTCGCCCGCGTTATCAATATTCGTTTACCAAACAATGCTTTTTTTTCAAACCATGATAACTTCTCTCTAAGTTTCACTACTTCTCCTACAATAATGATCGCTGGAGAGCTAAACTTTGTTGCCTCTACCTTTTCAACGATGTCAGATAAGGTTCCAACTAATGTCTCCTGTTCAATTCTCGTTCCCCAGCGAACCAGAGCGATTGGTGTTTGTGCATCACGTCCATATTTCGTGAGTTGTTTCACAATAAAAGATAAATTCGAGACACCCATCAAAAAAATAAGCGTCTCTGTTGCAGTAGCCAGCTTTTCCCAGTTGATAGATGACTCGGTCTTCTCAGGCCGTTCATGACCCGTAATAATAGAAAAGGAGGAGTTAAAATCACGGTGCGTAACTGGGATACCTGCATATGCTGGCACTGCTACAGCTGAAGTAATCCCTGGGACAACTTCAAAAGGAATTCCTGCATCAACTAAAGTCTCTGCCTCTTCTCCTCCACGACCAAAAATAAAAGGGTCTCCCCCTTTCAATCGAGTAACAATAAGGCCTGCTTTTGCTTTTTCAACTAATAGCTGATTGATTTCTTCCTGGGTTAAAGTATGGCGGTCTGGCAACTTTCCTACATAAATTCGCTCTGCTTCCGGACGGGCATTTTGCAACAGTTGCGGGCTGGCCAAACGGTCATATACAATTACATCAGCTTTTGCGATCGCTTCTTTGCCTTTAACCGTGATCAACTTTGGATCTCCAGGACCCGCACCTACTAAATAAACCATAGCACTCATCTATAAGCACTCCTCTATACCGCGGCCAAAATCTCTTTTGCACCTTGTTCCATTAACTTTTTAGCTAGTTGTTTCCCAACTTCAATCGGATTTGTACCAATTTCTATCCCTTTAATAATAGGTTTACCTGTTGGAGAAGCAACCAATCCTGTTAGGTGAACCTTATCTTCTTTCCAAATACCATATCCTGCCACAGGGAGATGACAGCTCCCTTCTATCGCTTGTAAAAAAGCACGTTCAGCTTTCACAGCATTTCCAGATGCTTCATCATGAATTCCTTGAAGCAATGTTAACATCTCTTGATCTTCCTCACGGCATTCGATCGCCAATGCTCCTTGTCCTACACAAGGCAGCATGGTAGTAATGGATAAATACTCACTGATTTCATCGCATAAATTTATTCTCTTTAATCCAGCTACCGCAAGAATAATAGCATCAAATTTTCCATCGCGCAATTTGGCGATTCGTGTTTCCACGTTACCGCGGATCGGTTCTACAACTAAGTCAGGCCGGATGGATAAGACTTGTGCTTGCCGACGAAGACCACTTGTCCCAACAACAGAACCTGTTGGAAGCTCTTCTAAAGTAAGCCCATCGCGCGACAGCAAACAATCTCGTGCATCTTCCCGAATAGGAACTGACCCAATAACCAATCCTTTTGGCAATTCGGTAGGCATGTCTTTTAAACTATGTACTGCTAAATCAATTTGTTTATCTAAGAGGGCTTGTTCGATTTCTTTGAGAAATAATCCTTTTCCTCCAATTTTTGAAAGCGTGACATCTAATACTTTATCGCCTTTGGTTATGATTTTTTCCAATTCAATGGAGAGTTCTGGCTTATGTTCGAGCAATTTTGTACGCACCCAATTGGATTGAGTAATAGCCAAATGGCTTTTTCTGGTTCCTATTATTAATTCCCGCATTTCGCTTCTCCTCTCATATGAATTTGTGCGTCTATCCAATCCAGCATCTCCGATCTTGCAGCATGAGGACGCAAACGACATACTTCAATCCATCTATCGTTTACTAGTTCTTTCATTAATCGATAACGTGTTTGCGAATCATCAATCTCCCACTGCAATTTTGATCGAATTTCTTGCGTTATTTCTAATAATAATGCATATTCATCACCAAATTGAGATTCTAAATCATGTCTTATTTGCTTTGCTAAAGAGGGACTAGCACCTTCCGTTGAAACTGATATGGTCAGTTTTCCTCGTTTGAATACAGATGGAACAGTAAAATTACAAAGAGAAGGCTGATCGACGACATTGATCCATTGGTTACGCTTCTGTGCATCTTCATAGATTTGCAGATTGACCAAGGCTTGGTTAGTGGCTGCAATAACAAAAAAGCAATCATCACCATCCGAAGATTGATACTCCCGCAATTGCAACAGAATTTTTTTTTGCTTGGTGAGCCTTCGAATTTCATCTGTAATGGTAGGACTGACCACCATAATGCTAGCACCTGTTGGTAGCAAAGACTGGATTTTCCGTTCTGCGACTCTGCCGCCGCCGACCACTAATACGTTTTTCTCTTGTAGATCAACCATCATCGGGTAAGAATGTGCCATGAAGTACCCCTCTTTTTATGAAATCCAGTGATGAAAAGAAAAGTAAACCTTTGACAAAAAATAATTGCTAATTACGAAAATCATGGAAATGAGTACCCACCATGCAACTTTCTGTGTTGCTATCCATCTTCTCCAAGCCATGCCAAAAAGAACCGCATAAAGAAAAAATAGAAACAGAGAACCAATAACTTTTATATCCATCCAGTGAAGTTGTCCATAAACTTGGTATGCCCATATTGTACCTAAAATCAGGGATACCAACAAAAGCATTACTCCCACTCCAACAAACCAAAGCATAAACTGCTCCAACCGGTCAAGGCTTGGCAATCTACGCATAAGTAAATTCCATTTTTTTTGTTTCAACAATCGTCTGCTGATCAAGTACAACATAGCACAGATTCCAGCTAGAGAAAATGTTGCATATGCACTGACGGCTAAGGTAATATGCACAAACGTCAATTCTGAAATCACCCCAGGAGGTGCTGTCAGTGCTACTTCTTTTGATACAAACAAATGAATGGTTAGCACCGTAATTCCTATCAAGCCTGCACAAAATACAAACAAGTCGAGTTGAAATACAAGGGAAATACATAAGGTGATCGTGATTAAAGCCCATGTATATAACATTAGCGGCTCCAAATGTCCATATATATTCCCTTTGGCCCAAAACCGAAGAACGATATCCATCGTTAGGGTGAGCCATACAACAATAAGCAAGGAACTCGATAGTATCCTTGCTTGTCGGTTGGGACGGAGCAGGGTTGCATAAGAAAAAAGCAAACTTAAAACATATGCATAAAGGACAAAATCAAAAACCCATCGCTCGGTAAACATAACAAATCCCCTAGTTCATCGGAAGTGGTAAACCGTTTGGCATCACGTTCTTTACTTCTTGGTCTTTTGGCTCATCTTCGACTTCAAGTGCAAATAAATGCTGAAATAATCGTAATGCTACTTCTTTTTCCTCTGTACTAGCTAATTCTTTCATGCGCATAATCGGGTCATGCATCATTTGGCTCACAATACTTTTTGTCTGTTTATTGATCACTCGTCTTTGTTGTTCAGTAAGATCAGGTAATTTTCGCTCGATCTTTGTCATCGCATCAGCTTGAATCTGCAATGATTTACTGCGCAATGCACGAATAACAGGAACTACCCCAAGAGTGTCTAACCATTCTTGGAAGGATGCTCGTTCCTCTTTTATCCATGCTTCCACGCGGATCGCTTCTTGCTCACGCAGTCCTACATTTGCAGCCACAATTTCTTCGAGGTCATCCAAATTATAAAGAAATGCATTATCCAGTTCATTAACAGCTGGATCAATATCTCTTGGTACTGCAATATCAATAAAAAATAAAGGTTTCTTACGATTTACTAATGTCGCTTGTACCATTTCACGAGTGATGACAAACTGTTTTGCTCCTGTGGAACTCACTACGACATCAGCTTCCTGCAATGCCCGAGAAAGGTCTTCCCATCGATAAGCAGTCCCCTGAAATACGGCAGCTAATTGTTGTGCTTTGGTAAAAGTTCGATTGGCAACAATCACATTTTTTACTCCAGAAGCACCAAAATGTTTTGCGGTTAGTTCACTCATCTTCCCAGCTCCAACCAATAAAATGGTTTTCTTAGCAAAGGAAGTAAACAGTTTTTTCCCTAATTCCACTGCTGCATAACTCACGGAAACTGCATTTTGACCGATTTCCGTTTGTGTATGTGCTTTCTTGCCTAGTGAGATCGCTTGTTTAAATAAATGATTGAAAAGAGTGCCAGTCGTACCTGCTTGTAGAGCCGCCTGGAAAGCTTGTTTGACTTGACCTAAAATTTGTGTCTCTCCAATAACCAAAGACTCCAAACCACAGACTACGCGAAACAAATGCCTGACTGCTTCCATATTAGTCTTCACATACAAATGGGGAACGAATTCCTCTCGTGAGACACGAAACCAGCTCTCGAGAAAAGCTTTGGCATAATACTCCCCAGTGTGAAGCTGGTCAGCTACAATGTATAACTCTGTCCGATTACAGGTGCTCACAATCACACACTCCAACATACTTTTCATATCTCGAAGGGATCGAAGAGCAATGGCAATTCGATCGAGATCAAAAGAAAACTTCTCCCGAAGCTCAACCGGAGCAGTCTGATGACTGAGACCAACAACAAGGGTATGCATCTTTTCTCACCTCAATTCTTTAGAATGAACATAGAACCGCACATAAAACCATTCACATTATAACACAAACTTTACCAAACTCCATCTTCAACTGTGAACACCTCATGAAGCATCTGTGATATGATGAAAAGAAACTTTCATAATTGTTTTTTCTTAAGGGGCGACTTACACATGCAGAACCGTGTGATTGGTTTTTTTCTCGTGTTAATGGGTGTTATACTATTGATCGTAGAGGCTAACTGGGCGAAATTAACTTCATTCCTCAGCTGGTCTTTTTTGCTATTTGTAGTGGGTATATTCCTTATTTTCTTTTCTTTTGTCCAAAAACAAAGTCATTTGACATTACTCGGCGGCATTTTTGCGACGATCGGAATAACCGTATGGGGATTCCAATATGTTGCTGCATGGCCCAGACATTGGAGTATTATCGTCATTATGATTGGGGCAACATTGATGTTACAATATATCTTGAATCAGAATAACATAACTTTAGTCATTGGTATCGTCTTATTGTTAAGTGGTGTATTTGCTTGGCCGGGATTAAAAGATATTACTTATTTAGCTCCAATCGCCACTTTTACAAATGTATATTGGCCCATTTTCATTGTTGGGCTTGGAGCAATCTTTATCGTAAAAAAATAGGAGGAGTACAATGGGAATTAAGTCTATGGGAGAAATAAACAAAATGAAACGAGCAGGTCAACTACTCGCCTCTTGCCATCGGGAAATTTCCAAACGCATTGTCCCAGGCATCACGACTTGGGAGATCGACCAATTTGTCGAAGATTACTTGGAACAACATGGCGCTACTCCTGAACAAAAAGGATACTTAGGCTTCCCATATGCTACTTGTGCCTCTATCAATCATGAAGTATGTCATGGATTTCCTCGCAAAGAAACGCTTCAAAATGGCGACATTGTTACCATTGATATGGTGGTAAACGTGGATGGATGGTTAGCAGATTCTGCTTGGAGCTATGCAGTAGGTGAAGTGAGTGAGGAAGCAGATCGATTACTTCGATTAACGAAAGAATCATTGTATAAAGGGATTGAACAGGCTCAGATCGGAAACCGAATTGGAGATATTTCCCATGCGATCCAATCATTTGCAGAATCCAATAGACTTTCCGTCGTACGGCCCTTTATCGGACATGGAATCGGCAAACGCATGCATGAGCCACCAGAAGTCCCACACTACGGAACCCCGCACACCGGTCCACTCATTACAGAAGGCATGGTTTTCACCATAGAACCGATGCTGAACCTAGGGAAACATCATGTCCGCGTACTAGGAGATGGATGGACAGCAGTGACGGTGGATGAGAGCTTATCTGCTCAATATGAACATACATTGGCTATCACCAAAGATGGTCCCATTATTTTAACAGAACAATAATAAAAACTTGTGCCGTCGATCAATTTGGCACAAGTTTTTTATTAACTTGCTACATCACGACTTGAAAATGTAATCCAAGTCGCAGCAATAAATAAAACGAAATATACACCGAGCACACATAAGGCAAAAGACAAGGTATTCATCGCTGAGATACCACCATCAAAAGAAGCATACTTGGTTAAGTTTAATTGGGTAAAGAATAAATATTTGGACCATGGCTTGGTTTGTAACACAAAAGCAAGTACAGAGCTCATAAGATAGAGAAATAAGGAAATACCTAGAGCCAACGATCGATTATAAGAAGTAACTGCGATAAAATAGGTAAGAGTAATCATAAATAATGATTCAATAAAAGACAGCCCTGAAATTTTAGCTAAAGTAGTTATGGCTTCATTTGGAAACGAAACGTCTGGATATAGAAGATAACCAAACAGAACGGTCAGTAAAAAATAAATAAGAGTCATTCCCAAAGCATACATCACAACTAGTGTATATTTGGACCACAGTATCTTTACACGGGTGACAGGACGAATGAGGAGTAGTTTAATCGTACCAGACGAAAATTCCGCTGCCATAATACTTGACGCCCAAATAATCGATAGTGCAGTGATAACCATGAGCGGAGAATCGGAGCTGCTCAAAAAATAGGAGAACTGATCTTCGACTGATGCGTTAGGCAGATCAGCTGGTGTCATCGCCACATTAAATAAGATGACGAGAAAAAAGAAGCCGACCATCACCCAATTGCTCACACGGCTAAACATTTTCATGTTTTCATTTTGAATGAGACGAATAAATTTAATCAACCGATTTCCCCCCTGTGATCTCCAAAAACTCATCTTCTAGTGATTTTACTCTTGTCTCTATCGCAAATATCTGGATATTCGCTGCCACCAACTTTTGTACTAGAACTGGAACGGCATCGTGATCAATCTCCACTTCAAAACCGCCAACAACAGTTTGATAGGTAGAATCCAACAAGGGAATAGCTTGATCCACAGGAGAAACTTCAAACCGAACAATCTGTCGTTCAGATGATTTTTCTTGTTTTACATGTATTTGTTTTTCTCCAATTAATTTTCCTGATTGTATGATGAGTGTACGATCACACATCAATTCAATTTCGGACAACAAATGGCTGGAAACAAGTACACAAACTCCCTCTTGATCTGCGACCTGCCGCAAATAGTCTCGAAATTCACGTATCCCCGCAGGGTCAAGCCCGTTTGTCGGCTCATCCAATATGAGCAGTCTCGGTTTATGTAAAAGGGCTTGTGCTAGTCCTAAACGCTGGCGCATACCTAAAGAATATGTTTTTACTTTCTGTTCAATTCTACTTTGTAAGCCTACTAGCTCGATGACTTCTTCTATTCTCTCTTCTGTAACTCCATCTACCATTCTTGCATAGTGCACCAAATTATTGTAACCAGACATATATTTATATAGCTCTGGATTTTCTACAATCGCTCCCACATGACGGATTGCTTTTTCAAACTCTCGGTCAATATCAATCCCTTCGATCAATATTTTCCCTGATGTCGGAGTCATCAACCCTACTATCATACGGATGGTAGTTGTTTTTCCTGCTCCATTTGGACCCAAAAAACCAACTACTTCTCCTGGATATAATTCAAATGACAGCTGATCAATGATCATTTTATTTCCAATTACTTTTGAAATATTTTCTAATTGCACAACAGGTTGCTTTGTCATCCAAAAACCCCTCTGTCCCCTTTTTTACATCCTATTAAAAATGGGCTCCAAATGGAACCCTCTTTATGTCCTAGACACATGCTTATATCATCATCTACTAGTATTTAGAGCTACTTTTAAACGATGGCGTTGTATCCCTAATTCAATCAGTTCCGTAATAAGGTCTGTATAGGCTAAACCAGATTCCTCCCACATTTTCGGATACATACTATATGCAGTAAAACCTGGCATCGTGTTGATTTCATTAATATAAATTTGACCGCTATTTTTATGAACGAAAAAGTCTACTCGGGCCAGCCCACTTCCGTTTATTGCCTGATATGCGGTAATTGCCATTTCTTTTATTTGTTCCAATGTAGACTCAGGTAAGACAGCAGGTATCTGCATCTGTGAAGTACCACTTATGTATTTGGCTTCATAGTCATAATAGTCATTGGAAGAAATGATTTCACCCGGATTGGATGCTTTTGGATTCTCATTTCCCAATATTGCTACTTCAATTTCACGTGCTGGAACAAATTCTTCAATCACGATTTTCCGATCATACTCTCGAGCAGTAGAGATCGCAATCTCCAAAGAATCTCTATTCTCGGCTTTGGAAATACCAACACTTGAGCCTAAATTTGCTGGTTTCACAAAACATGGATACCCTAGCAGCTGTTCCACTTTTTGAATAATTGCTTCGGATGACTCAGAAAATTGGGCTACGAGATATTTCGCTTGTACTAAACCTGCATCTTTGAAGAGCACTTTGCTGATTGCTTTATCCATCCCAGTTGCGGATGCAAGTACCCCTGCTCCGGCATAAGGGAAATTTAACATCTCAAGCATTCCTTGTATCGTGCCATCTTCTCCAAAAGTTCCATGTAATACTGGAAATACAACATCAGCTAATTCAAAAGTTACGGATGGAAAAGTGTTACCTCGATAACTTTCTACACCTGGTAGTTCCAGCCTTAATTGGTCCAAAAACACTGTATCTAAATGGTTACTCAAATAAGTAGATACTTCTTCTCCAGTAAGCCATTCACCAGTTTGACTGATACCTACTAGTAATGGTACATATTTGGATCGATCAAGCGCTTGGAGCACAGAAGAAGCAGACAATAGACTCACGTCATGTTCCCCAGATTTGCCCCCAAAAACAATTGCCACACATTTTTTTTTGCTCATGATCCCCCAACTTTCTCCTACTAATATTTAATGTTATTCTGCTATCGATCCAACTATTCGCTTTTCTATTTCCGCCAATAGTTCATCTCTACCCATTTTTGTCTCGGATGAAAATAGGATTAAAGTATCGGATGAATCCATCTGCAAAACTTCTTTTACTTGTTTTAGATGTTTGTGCCATTTACTCCGCGGCAATTTATCTGCCTTTGTAGCTGCAATAATCACTGGGATTTGATAATGTTTTAAAAATTGATACATACTCTGATCGTCTTTTGTCGGGGGGTGACGCAGATCAACAATTTGGATAACACTCATAAGATTGTCCCGATTGGTAAAATAAGTTTCCATCATTTTACCCCAAGACTCCCGAACCTTTTTGGACACCTTCGCAAATCCATATCCAGGAACATCTGCAAAAACGATCTCTTCATTGATTAAAAAGAAATTAATCGTTTGCGTTTTCCCCGGTCTGGAGCTAATTCGAGCAATATTTTTCCGATTGACCAAGCAGTTAATCAAAGAAGATTTACCAACATTGGAACGGCCAGAGAGTGCAATCTCTGGCCTATTCTCCGTTGGATATTGTTCCGGTAGCACTGCACTGGTCATAAATTCAACCTGTGTGATTTTCATCGTATTCCCTCATTAATGCAATCTGTAATACTTCATCTAAATGAGACACTGGTGTAAAGACAAGATCTTTTTGTACACTCTCTGGGATATCCACTAAATCTTTTTGATTCTCTTCTGGGAAGATAACATGCTCTATCCCTGCACGGTGTGCGGCCAAAGATTTTTCTTTTAAACCACCAATTGGAAGTACACGTCCACGAAGTGTTATTTCCCCTGTCATCGCCACTTTACTAGATACAGGAGTATTAGTAAGTGCAGAAACGAGAGCTGTTGCCATCGTAATCCCCGCAGATGGACCATCCTTTGGGATTGCTCCTTCTGGTACGTGGATATGGATATCGTTTTCTTCATGAAAGTTTTCAGGGATCTGCAACTCTTTGGCACGTGAACGTATATAACTAAATGCAGCTTGAGCCGATTCTTTCATCACGTCTCCAAGTTGACCAGTCAAGGTCAATTTACCTTTACCAGGAAGCAGTGTGACTTCGATTGCCAGCGTATCACCACCAACTTCCGTCCATGCTAAACCTGTAGCCATTCCAACTTGATCTTTTGATTCTCTTCGACCATAACGGAATTTATGGGGTCCAAGCAAATCTTGTAATTTTTCTTCATCTACCACGATTTGATCCGTTTTACCTGAAACAATATCTCTAGCTACTTTTCGGCATAGTGTACCAATAACTCGCTCTAAACTACGAACCCCTGCTTCACGGGTATAGTAGCGAATAATAGCTAAAAGGGTTTCCGGATCAATCGTCAGCATTTCTTCTGTTAATCCATGCTCTTCTAGTTGTTTTGGGATCAAATAGGTTTTGGCAATTTGTTCCTTTTCTAATTCCGTATAACCAGAAAGATTGATGACTTCCATCCGATCCAACAAAGGACGTGGGATACTATACATTGTATTTGCAGTAGTAATAAACATTACTTTTGATAGATCATATGGAATTTCAATATAGTGATCACTATAAGTAGAGTTTTGATTTGGGTCTAATACTTCTAACAATGCAGAAGCTGGGTCTCCACGAAAATCATTGGACATTTTGTCAATCTCATCTAGTAAGAATACTGGATTAGCAGAACCTGCTGTTTTCATTCCTTGGATAATACGTCCAGGTAATGAACCAATGTAAGTTCGTCGATGTCCGCGAATTTCCGCTTCATCATGTACACCACCAAGGGAAATACGAACAAACTTACGATTCAAGGATCGAGCTATTGATTTTGCTAAAGAGGTTTTCCCTACTCCAGGAGGACCAACCAGGCATAAAATAGGCCCTTTTAGCTTCTTCACCATCTGTTGAACAGCCAAATATTCCAGAATTCGCTCTTTTGGTTTTTCCAAACCATAGTGATCTTCATCTAGTATTTTTTCTGCTTCATTGATATCTAGTCGATCTTCTGTTTGATATTCCCAAGGAAGATCCAAAAGCCAATCGATGTAGTTGCGAATTACTCCCCCTTCAGCTGAAGTTGTGGGGGTTTTCTCAAGTCTATCAATTTCTTTGGACACTCTTTCTTTTACAATATCTGGTGCCATCAATTTGGATAATTGTTCGCGAAGTTCTTCTGCTTCACCAGAACGACCTTCTCTATCACCCAATTCCTTTTGGATGGCTTTCATCTGTTCTCGAAGATAGTATTCTTTTTGCGCTTGTTCCATTTGTTTCTTTACTTGCGCATGTATTTTACGCTCTAGTTGCAAAATTTCCTTCTCATTATGAAGAAGACCAAGCAACTTCTCCAAACGTTCTTTTACGGTTGGTAATTCTAAAATCGCTTGCTTATCTGTCAATTTGAGTGGAAGGTGGGATGCAATTGTATCAGCTAATCTCCCTGGTTCTTCTATGTCTTCCACAGTCTGATAAGTATCTGCAGATAACTTTTTAGAATAACGCAAATACTGTTCAAAATGATCGAGTACAGAACGCATTAATGCTTCCATATCTTGATCAACTTCAACATCATCGGAGATTTCTACCACATTCGCTTCGTGATAGGATTCGTTATTGGTTAGTGATTGGATAGAAGCACGGGTTATACCTTCTACCAACACTCGAACCGTACCATTAGGCAATTTTAACATTTGCCTTACTTTTGCAATCGTTCCGACAGCAAACAAATCATCTTGAGCTGGCTCTTCTATCTGAGCATCTTGCTGAGTTACTAACAAGATGTGGTTCTCCTCAACCATTGCTTGGTCCAGCGCGCTTATTGACTTTTCTCTACCTACATCTAGGTGGAGTACCATACTGGGAAAAACCAATAGTCCACGTAATGGGAGAAGTGGATAGGTTTTTTCTTGTTCTTGTTGAGCCATTTCTGCACCTCCATGCTGCCAGCTTTATCTTGAAGAATTTTATCTTATTCGTTTTTGTTTGTCCAATCAAAGGTAGATTCCATAGAAGGAATAATACTATCTGCTGCCCAAGCATTCCCTAAAGTGGTAATATCTTCGACCTCTTTTTGCGGGGATGAAAAAGCAAGCTCAATCACTTGTTCCAAAGTTTTGACAGGAATTACTTTGACATCATCTAGTTCTTCAAAAAGTGATTGCATATTATCACTTGGAATAAAAACACGCTTTGCGCCTGCTTGCCTTGCAGCATCTACCTTGGCAATGACACCACCTACTGGTTTCACATTTCCATGAATACTCAGTTCACCTGTCATCGCTAAATCATTATCAATCGGAATTCCTTGTACAGCAGAGTAAATAGCAGTAGCTATTGTAATACCTGCCGAAGGACCATCAAGTGGTATACCCCCGGGAAAATTAACATGCAGATGGTATGATTCTGGGTTAATATCTGTTCTCCGGAGTACAGTAAGTACATTTTCAATGGAACCACGTGCCATACTTTTTCGCCGCAATGTTCTCCTATTGCCTCCGAGCTCTTCCTCATCTACTACCCCGGTTATTTGGAGCGATCCAGTACCACTTTTAGCTCTGGTGGCTGTCACTTCCACCTCCAGAATCATACCAGTATGATGACCAAACACACCTAGCCCAGTGGCAAGTCCAATGTGAGCTTTGGCTGGCATTTTTAAATCTGGTCGCGGACTTAATTGACTAACATGCACTACCCATTCAAGATCAGATGTTTCGATCCGTTTCCGTCCATCTGTCATCGCTAATCCTACAGCAGTTTGCACCATATTTACAGCATCACGTCCACTACTAGCGTATCTCTCTAAAACTCGTATTGCATCAGGATCATAAGCAAACGAGATGCGTTCTAATGCCTGTTCAGCTATTTTTCGAATTTCACTAGCTAATAATGGACGAAAATAAATTTCCATACATCTCGAACGAATTGCAGCTGGTATCTCATCTGGTACTCGTGTAGTAGCGCCAATAAGACGAAAATCAGCTGGTAAACCATTTTGAAAGATATCATGAATGTGATGAGGAGTGTTCTTATCTTCACGGCTATAATAAGCGCTTTCCAAAAACACCTTGCGATCCTCTAATACTTTTAAAAGCTTATTCATCTGAATGGAGTGCAGTTCGCCAATTTCATCGATAAATAAAATACCACCATGTGCTTTTGTAACTGCACCTGGCTTTGGTTGCGGGATTCCAGCCATTCCCATTGCTCCTGCACCTTGATAAATAGGATCATGCACAGAACCAATCAACGGGTCTGCTATCCCACGTTCATCAAATCTAGCAGTGGTAGCATCTAGTTCCACGAATTTTGAACTCTCGTTAAAAGGCGAATGGTCATTTTTCTTCGCTTCTTCTAAAATCACACGAGCTGCAGCAGTTTTTCCGACCCCAGGTGGTCCATAAATAATAACATGTTGTGGATTAGGTCCGCAAAGAGCCGCTTTTAATGCTCGAAGCCCTTCTTCTTGTCCGACAATATCGGTTAAACCTACAGGCCTAGTCCTCTCTGCGAGTGGTTCCGTAAGCGAGATGTTCCGCATTTTCGTCCATTTTTCAATTTCTTTTTTGGATTCTTTATCAACTGCACTTTTGCTTGATTGCTGTGTTTTTAAGAGATTGAAGAAATACAACCCAATTACAATTGAAAAGAATACTTGTAAAACCATCACAATGGTAGTCCAATTCATATAGGACATCCTTTCCCCCTAAAGTCCTTCTCTTCCTTTAGTATCACCGAAAAGGGAAAGAATATTTCCTTAAGATAAATGATTCTTTGCTATGGATTACCGTTTTTTCATATACATATCAAACGCCCAGTGCAACATTGGAATAACAGGATAGTCCCACTCTCCAATTAATTCACAGACATCACCATTAAATCCTACTCTGAACTTGAGCAGTTCAAATTCGTGGTGTTTTTCATCAAGCCAGATACTGACTCCTCGAAAGTCAAAAGTATGATCTCCCTTGGAATGTGCATCTTGAATCATTTTCCAGCGGAGCAAATAGCTCGCAGCATGATCTGTCTTCCTAAGATGAGCGCTATACAGATCCCAAACTTGTCCACTCACACGGATCGCCAAAGATGCACTTAGTAACTGATCATTTTGTCGAGCATAATAAATACGAATTCGAGTAGGGTCTTCTTTTGATAATTTATCTACCATTTTTTGGAAATATTCGATATCTCGGGATTCTTTTTGATCATGTTTTGCTTCTTGTGCCAGAAGAGCATGAAATTCGCGAATATCCTGCAAATTCCCCACACTTACCTCCACACCTTCCCATTCTGCTTGGTTAATTTTCTTCTGCCAAATGGGGTGAAATGATGCAAATATTTGATCTAGTCCTTTGTTTGCTAAATCCAAACGATAAACAAAGTTAGGTTGTACGGTATCAAAACTATCTTGAGCGATCTTCTGGCGCCAACCCATCTCATTTAATTCTTGTTGAATAAACTCAACCTCACGAAAAACCTGAGTGGGAGGCAAATCGGTTATCTTTTTATTTTTTAAACCATGCGTTTGAAATTGAAGCATTCCATTAGTAATACTATCACTGGACCATTTTTTTCTAACAAGAGGCGGGTCAATTTTCACACTAAAAACATTTCGTTGTTTCAAATGACGGAACAAGATGTGAAACCAATCTTTCAAACTATATTCAGTTGAAAACCAGTCAATCAAAGGACCACGTGGTATGTACGCTAAAAATTTATTTAACCCAGGCACTTTGCGATATAGTACATTCGTTCCACCAACCATTTTTCCGTCCTTGGTCATCCAACCTAAAAACTCACTTGACCAACTCCACTCTGATTTTAAATCAGACCATGAAGGATACTGTAAAAAGTTTCGCAATGGGTGATTTTCTACGAAATTCATATAACTGTTTCGGTCTACCACCACTAATTTTAACAACGATTTCACGCCTTTCTCTGATGCAGTTGCTTCTATCCCCTAATACCATTAAAAAACAGTTCACCCGATTATTAGGTAGAACTGCTATTTGTACTTGTCTGTAAATAGCTATTTCATTTTAGCACATCATACACAAATTGGACACAAAAAATGAACAGCACCCTACACACAACATACAAATCCAGCTACAAATAGACGAATATTCTTTCTTTTCCTATACAAAATGAATGATATTATAATATTTTCATAATTTCTAATATGATCCAATATTCACTAAAATATGATCAAATTTACATTATTTAGCTATTTTTAGTTTGATCATTATCGCCTCTATTAGTGATTCATTTTAATCCCCTGCGGAAATAATGTCAAAAAAATCTGACCATAGGAACGAAAAAAAAGCGATCCTTAAATAGGATCACTCAGAAACAATTTAAGCGGACTCTTCTTTCTTTTTATTAACAACTCTTCCTTCTCGGGTAGTTAATTTTGGTGCTTCTTTGTTTATAACAGATTCTTTTGTGATGGAGCACTTGGTCACGTCGTCACGCGATGGCAAATCAAACATGACATCAAGCATAATGGATTCGATAATCGCACGTAATCCACGAGCACCCGTTTTTCGTTTAATTGCCTCCGCAGCAATAGCTTCTAGAGCTTCCCCTTCAAAATGAAGTTCTACGCTGTCCATCTCTAACAATTTACTGTACTGTTTGACCAAAGCATTTTTCGGTTCTGTCAAAATTTGAATGAGCGCATGTTCATCCAAGGGTTCCAAAGTAGACACAACTGGCAGTCGGCCTACAAACTCTGGAATTAACCCAAACTTTAAAAGATCTTCTGGAAGAACCAATTTGAGGTATTCTCCAGGTTTTAGGCTCGCATTTTGCATATCTGATCCAAAACCAATAACTTTTTTACCAATGCGGCGTTTGATCAATGTTTCCAATCCATCAAATGCACCACCACAGATAAACAAAATATTACTGGTGTCAATTTGGATAAATTCTTGGTGTGGATGCTTACGACCACCTTGAGGTGGAACACTTGCAACGGTTCCTTCTAAAATTTTTAGAAGTGCCTGTTGTACCCCTTCACCGGAAACATCCCGAGTAATAGAAGGATTTTCCGATTTACGAGCAACTTTATCGATTTCATCAATGTAAATGATTCCACGTTCTGCTTTTTCCACATCGAAATCAGCAGCTTGGATTAATTTTAACAAAATATTCTCTACGTCTTCTCCTACATACCCTGCTTCAGTAAGAGAAGTGGCATCTGCTATGGCAAATGGCACATTCAAAATTCGAGCCATGGTCTGCGCTAGCAAGGTCTTCCCGCTACCTGTTGGTCCAAGTAATAAAATATTACTTTTGGATAGTTCCACATCATCTGTTTTTGATGTAGAGTTTACTCGCTTGTAATGGTTGTATACAGCTACAGAGAGCGACTTTTTCGCTAATTCTTGACCAATGACATACTGATCTAGAATATCTCTGATTTCTTGAGGTTTAGGTAAATTTTTAAGATCTAATTCTTCTTCACTACCTAGTTCCTCTTCCACAATCTCATTACAAAGCTCGATACATTCATCACAAATATAGACACCAGGTCCAGCTACTAATTTTCGCACTTGATCTTGGGACTTTCCACAGAAAGAGCACTTTAATTGACCTTTTTCTTCATTAAATTTGAACAAGATCGGTTCACCCCTTTCGATGTTAGATACGTACTAGTACGTCATCTACTAGTCCATATTTTTTTGCTTCTTCTGCACTCATAAAATTGTCTCGATCCGTATCCTTGGCAATCTGTTCTAATGATTGTCCTGTGCGCTCCGAGAGAATACGATTTAATTGGTCTTTCGTACGAAGAATCCAATCTGCATGAATTTTAATATCTGATGCCTGTCCTCTTGCGCCACCAAGTGGTTGGTGAATCATAATTTCACTGTTTGGCAATGCAAATCGCTTTCCTTTTTCGCCCGCTGCAAGCAAAAATGCTCCCATACTTGCTGCAAGACCAATACACATAGTGGATACTGCCGGTGCAATAAACTGCATCGTATCAAAAATAGCCATCCCTGCTGTTACGCTTCCCCCTGGAGAGTTTATGTACATGTGGATATCTTTTTCTGGATCTTCTGCTGCTAAAAACAGGAGTTGCGCGACTATTAGGTTTGCTATGTTGTCATCAATCGGACTACCGATAAAAATAATCCTATCTTTAAGCAAACGGGAATAAATGTCGTAAGCTCGTTCGCCACGGTTAGATTGCTCCACTACCATTGGAACCAAAGGCACAGGTTAACACCTCATTTTTAAGAAATGCGACAATGCTACAGAACAAGGCACGTGAGAACCGTGCCTTGAAATGAACAATCTCCTTATTCCATTATGCCGTATTTTTACGGTTCAATACAAGTAGATCGATAGTTTTCTTACGCTTTAGAGATTCACGTAATGATTCAATATTACCTTGTTTATTGATAATATCTTTTACCTCTTCCACATCACGATTCATTTCTTTAGCGGTTTGGACGATTTCTTCCTCTACTTCTTCTTCGGATACTTCTACGTTTTCTGCATGAGAAATAGCTTCAATTACGAGATCAGCACGTACTTTTTTGCTCGCATCTTCATTCATTTGAGCCTTAATGTCACTTTCGGATTGACCAGTAAGCTGCGTATACAATTCGATGTTTAGACCTTGGTATCCTAGATTTTGTACAAAGTGACCATACATGTGCTCTACTTCATGATCAATCATCGCTTCTGGAATATCTATCTCTGCATTGTTTGAAGCAACTTCCACCACTTGATTGCGAATGTACTCTTCTTCTTCTTTATTGAGTCGCTCTTCTAGTTTATGCTCCAAATCTTGTTTTAGTTCTGCTAATGTTTCTTTTTCGCTAACATCTTGAGCAAACTCATCATCTAGTACTGGAAGATTTAAACGCTTAATTTCATGCAGTTTCACTCGGAAAGTAGCAACTTTTCCAGCAAGGTCTGTCGCACGATAATCTTCTGGGAAAGTAACATCTACGTCTTTTTCTTCTCCGAGCTCCAGATCGATGAGTTGCTCTTCGAAGCCAGGAATAAAAGTATTAGAACCAATTTCTAGAGAATAATTCTCCCCTTTACCACCTTCAAAAGCAACTCCATCAACAAATCCTTCGAAATCGATGACAACAGTATCGCCATTTTCTACTGCCCCGGATTCAACAGGCTCCAATGTTCCTTGTTGCTTTTGCATTTTTTCCAGTTCTTCGTTCACTGCTTCTTTTGTCACGGAGAAATCTTTCTCTTCAATTTCAATCCCTTTATATTCCCCTAATTTTACTTCTGGTTTAACTGTAACAGTCGCTGTGAAAATAAGGGATTTTCCTTTTTCCAATTGTTCCACATCTACTTCTGGACGATCAACGGGTTCAATCCCGGTTTCTTTAATCGCATCTTCGTATGCCTCAGGCAAAAGTATATCCAATGCATCTTGATACAAAGACTCTATACCAAATCGTTTTTCGAATATTTGACGTGGGATTTTTCCTTTACGAAATCCTGGTACATTTACTTTCTTTACAACTTTCTTAAATGCTTGGTCTAGGGCTTGAGACACCTTTTCTTCTGGTGCTTCTACCGTTAAAACCACTTGGTTATTATCACTCTTTACAAAACTAGCTGTCATCGAAAGAACCTCCTACAAGTCCATAAAATCTTTGCCGTATCAGCACTTACAACCATTCCATTATAAACACGTTCATGGGTAAGCGCAATAAATTAACCTCAATGGGTATTTTTTAGCAGTATGTATATGGCCAGATAACGTTTATTTTACAACAAATATAGGAAAGTGAGAAGATGGAACAATTTTCTGCCTCCTATTATTTCGTTTATGCCGATAAAAGCAGCAAAAAAACCTTCGTATCCAGCATAACTCGTAACATAAATTTTGCCTTAACCCCATTGTATTCACTACAGGCTATGTTGTACCCGAGCTTAACTTTCCTTCCAAAGTCCATTTTTGGAAAAATTTAACTCATTGATGAACTCAGATTCCCTGCTCTTTTAGGGGAAACATACTATTCAGATAAATGATCACCTTATGCTATGGTTTTCCCTAGTCTTCTTAGAATTTTTTATCCTTTTTACATAAAGCATTCATTACTAGCGCAAGATAAAAAATATTATATATATCTTACAAAGAAAGAAAAAGGTGCAAAAAAACATGTTTGAGAGTTTTTTTTCAAATCTACTCAAGTGGAATATTTGGGTTGGTGCTTTGGTTACTTTTATCATCCCAGTAGGAATACAAAAGTTATACGATTGGTTGCATGCTAGTTTGAAGAATTCTACTTCGGAATAAATGTTTACTTTTTGAAACGAAAGGGGGATTACGATGAAAGACCGGCAAAAAAGTTCTAGAAATAAAGACAAAGACACCAACAGGACCGAAGAGAAACCGCAACAAGTGAAATCTCACCACGTATCTGAGGATATCCAAGCAAATATAGAACAAATAAAACAAAGCATTGGCCATAATACAGATGTAATCTTTCGTTCGTTTCAACTCGGTACGACAAAATTACAAGCAGCTATTGTCTATGTTGACGGTTTAGTAGATAAAGACTTGATCCAAGATCAAATTTTAAAATCCATGATTTATGATTTATCTACCATTTATTCAGAAGAACAGCTTGATGACCACGATCATTTAAAAAAGTGGATAAATAATAATGTTATCTCTCTAAGTGAGGTAAAAGAAGAAAACTGCTTCGATAACGTCATCACTTCGATTCTTAGTGGCTCTACCGCCTTATTAATAAACAGCATCAATACAATTTTTCTTTTAGGAACTATTGCTTATAAATCACGTCCCATTGAAGAACCAATTACAGAAGCATTAGTAAGGGGACCAAGAGAAGGCTTTAATGAGAACATAGCAGATAATCGAGCATTACTGCGACGGGGATTGCCGGACCCTGCTCTCACCATGCTGGAATATGAAATGGGACAGCGATCGAAAAAAAAATTGTTGCTTGTTTATATGGAGGGAATCACCAATCCCGATTTACTGACTATCGCCAAAAAAAGATTAGAAAAATTTAATCTCGATATTGCCTTAGAGTCTGGGTATGTTGAGCAATTTATCGAAGATGATCATTTCTCTATTTTTCCACAAGTTCAAAATACAGAACGTCCAGATCGAGTTATCGCAGCATTAACAGAAGGAAGAGTCGCCATTCTATTAGATGGAACTCCGTTTGCATTGATTATTCCGGTTACTTTTTCCATGCTGTTACAATCTCCAGAAGATTATTATGAGCGTTGGATTCCTGGTTCCCTTATCCGTATCCTTCGTTATTTAGCTGCATTTGTCACCGTGTTTCTTCCATCTATTTATATTTCTTTTATTTCTTTCCATCAAGGACTCATTCCTACAAAATTAGCAATCTCTATCGCTGCAACACGTGAAGGTGTGCCTTTTCCTTCTCTTATAGAAGCATTACTTATGGAGACCGCTATTGAAGTCTTACGGGAAGCAGGATTGCGATTACCGCGACCTGTTGGACAAACCGTAGGGCTAGTAGGTGGATTGGTTGTAGGCGAAGCAGCAGTAAACGCTGGCATTGTCAGTCCAATTATGGTCATTATCGTTGCGATAACTGCCATCTCCTCTTTTGCCATCCCTCAATATGGAGCTGGTATTTCCCTCCGGATGTTGCGTTTCGGGGCGATGTTTTGTGCTGGTATCTGGGGACTTTATGGGGTTATTCTCTTTTTTCTGTTACTCGCTATTCATATGTGCAAATTAAAGAGCTTTGGAGTCCCTTATATTTCCCCGGCTGCTCCTTACCGTTTGAATGATTGGAAAGATTTTCTGTTTCGATTACCATTAGTAACAATGAAAAAAAGGCCCCAAATGATGCACACCTTAGATGATAAGCGTCAAAAAGGTGGAAGTTGAATAGACAGGGGGGACAATCCATGATGAACCAGAACCAAACAGATCGAATAACCACTACTCAATTGGCTATCTATGTATCCACTCATATGACGGCTTTAGGGATCCTCACCTTACCAAGGGGAGTAACTGCGACAACACAATCTCCTGACGGCTGGATTTCTATCCTCCTTTCCGGATTGGTTATTAATCTATTTGCTATTGTATTAGTAAAACTTTGCCAGCGATTCCCTCATGAATCATTTTATCAGTACAGCCCAAAAATCGTTGGAAAGTGGTTCGGCATTTTACTGAGTTTAAGCTTAATAGCTTATTTTGTATTACTAGGTTCATTCGAAATCCGAGGAATGGCAGAAGTGACACATTTGTACTTATTACCTCGTACCCCATTCATGGCAACTATTATACCTTTTATTTGTTTAGGCGTTTATTTAACCGTAGGTGGTATCAATCCGCTTGTTCGTTTATTTGAAGTATTGTTTACCCCTTCTATCCTTATCTTTGTCATCGTTATTCTATTAAGTTTAAAGACATTTGAACTAAATAACTTACGACCCGTTTTGGGTCAAGGGATTTTGCCAGTAATCAAAGGAATGAAACCGACGGCTCTAGCTTTGACAGGGCCAGAAACGATGCTGGTCGTCATTTCTTTTATGAAAGAACCACAGAAAGGTATCAAAGCAGCTACCATTGGTATTGCTACTCCATTGTTCTTTTATATTATGACTACCATTTTCACCTTAGGCTCGCTAGGTACCGCAGGGGTACAGACCAAAACATGGCCTGTACTAAGTTTATTTCGCCAGTTTGAATATACTGGAATCCTATTTGAACGGTTTGAAACCTTTATGCTGGCAATTTGGACTTTGCAAATTTTCACCACTTTTGTAACCTGTTTGTATGTATCTGCCCTTGGATTCTCGCAGATATTCAAACAAGAGTTAAGAACATGTATTTTTTGTTTAGCACCATTTATGTATGTGATCGCACTTTCTCCTAAAAACATCAATGATTTTTTTCATCTTGGCGACTTGCTCGGTTATGTGGGTGTTGGTTTCATCATTGTTGTTCCTGCTGTCATGCTCATTATTGCGATGGTAAGAGGAAAAAAACATGTTCCAGCTTCTTAAAATATTCCTCATTTGCTGTTCGATCTATATCGTTTCAGGATGCTGGGATAGTAAAGATATTGAAGAGTTAGCAATGGAGGTTGGCGCCGCACTTGACAAAACGAGTACTCCTCAATCTCATCAGGAACAAGGATATCATAAACAAAATATGATCAAAATGACGCTGCAAAATATTACTCCATCGGACAAAGGTGCACAGCAACAAAAATATGAAAACATAACAGGCTCAGGAGATTCCCTGCTGGAAATCTTTCGTGAGATTTCACTAAAGAAAGACACTCCTCCCTATGGGGCACATTTAAAAGTACTTGTCATCGGGGAGAAACTTATGAAAGATAAAAACTTACAAATCTTACTAAGCCTTTTTGACCGTACATTTGAAGTTAGAGACAGCTGCATTTTGCTAGTCGCCAAAGGCTCCGCTGCTAATACATTGAAATTAGCCACAAATGTCCCAGCTTTCACTTTAATTGGCATTGAGAAAAACCGATATCGATCATCCAAAATGTTACCTGAGATGACACTTGGTAAAGTCACAAGCAAGATGGCAAATCACAATAATTTTATTATACAAGGAGCCAGCGCGAAGAAAGGAAAAATCAAATTTAATAGCGGTGCGATTATCAAAGGGAATACCAATAGATTAATAGGATTCCTCAATGAAGATGAGATTGTAGGATTAAATTTTGTCACAAACAAATTAAAAGGCGGAATCATAAAAGGAAGAGATCCAAAAACAAATGGGCTTATCTCTTATGAAGTATCAACCGTTAAAAGCCAAATCGTACCGCACCTAGACGGAGAAAATATCTCATTTGATGTAAATATTGAATCTGAAGGTCGCTTAAATGAAGATCAGATTCATGCAGGAAATGCCTTTTCCAATAAATTCATAGAGCGCGCAGAAGCGGCTATTAAAAAAGAGGTAGAGCACGTTGTTCATCAATCTTTAGACAAGATACAAAAAAAATATCAAATTGATGTAGGTGGTTTTAATGAGCAAATACGCATTCAATATCCAAAAGAATGGATGCACTTAGAGAAAGATTGGGACAAACGGTTTAGTCAAGTACCAATCAAATCCCATGTTTCCATTACGATACGTGATTATATGGTAAAAGGAAAAAAAGAAATATCGGATTAAATCGCATAGAAATATAGGAAGGGTAATTGGAAGTAGAAAGGAGAGAAAAACATGTACCGATTTCGTTATTTCATCATCACTATCTGTTTTTGTTTATTTTTAAGTGGATGCTGGGATAGTCATGATATTGAGCAATTAAATATTCACGTCGGCACGGCACTTGATACAGCCTCTCCCTCTACTTCTAATGGAAAAAAACACCCAAAAAATGCGATCAAATTGACAACCCAATCCGTTTTTACTAAACAACCTCCCACCGGATCGAATCAACCAAATCAAGGTCCACAAAAATATATAAATATATCTGGTGTCGGCGACTCGTTAATTGAAATCGTACAATCATTTTCCCAAGAAAATGAACACCCCTCCTATGGACAACATTTAAAAGTTATCGTGATTGGCGAAGCACTGGCAAAAACGATGAATTTGGAAGAAGTCCTCGAACAGCATTCACGAACCTATGAAATAAGAGACAGTTGCATATTACTGGTCTCCGAAGGTTCAGCAGCCGATACATTAAATATTCATACAGATGTTCCTGCCTTTACCCTTATTGACATAGACAGACATCAATACAAAACTGCTAAACTGCTGCCGTCACTGTCAATCGGAAAAGCAATTAGCACCATGTCTGCTCATAAAGACTTTATTGTCCAAGGTGTTCAAACCAAAAAAGGGAAAATTAATTTTAACAAAGCAGCCCTTATAAAAGGAGGCACAAATAGACTAATTGGATTCTTAAATGAAGAAGAAATTGAAGGGCTAAACTGGTTAATGGGTAGAGCAAAAGGAGGAATTGTAAAAGGAAGAGATCCAAAAACAGGTGGGTTGATTATGTATGAAATATCATCCGTTAAAAGTAAAATTATCCCCCACCTTAATGGGGATCATATTTCCTTTGAGGTAAACATTGAATCTATTGGTCGTTTAAATGAAGACTGGATATTAGCCGGTAATGCTTATAGCAATAAATTTATCACCCGAGCAGAAATAGCAACAAAAAAAGAAGTACAAAGACAAATATACCAATCTTTAAACAAACTACGAAAGTATCAAATTGACGTCGCTGGTTTTAATGAGCAGCTTCATATTCATTATCCAAAAGAATGGAAACGCATGAAGAAAGATTGGGATAAACGATTCAGCCATGTCCCGGTTACTTTTCACATTAATATTACAATACGTGACTATATGGTGAAAGGAAGAAAAGAAATCTCAAAATAACAGATAGCAAATTAGCGGTGACAAGGAGGTGAAACAAATGTTCCGATTGCGAAAAATTGCTCTTATCTTTTGCATTTTCCTGTTTTCATCCGCTTGCTGGGATAGTCAAGATATTGAAGAAATCAGTTTTATCGTTGGATCGGCATTTGATAAAGCTCCTTCTAACACTTCCGATGAAAAACAACGTCAGAAAAACCGTGTAAAATTAACACTGCAAACAATCTCACATGTACCAAGCTCTCAATCTGATCAAAATAGTCCACAACAAAAAAAATATCAAAACGAATCAGGTACAGGAGACTCCAAATTAGAAATAATACGTCAGTTTGCTCATGAATCAGAGCATCCTGGAATCGGAGCACATCTAAAAGTAACCATTATGAGTGAAGAATTACTTCGTGACATGAATTTACTTCTTTTGCTCAGTTTTCATACCCGTACATATGAAGTAAGAGATAGTTGTATTATGTTAGTCTCTCAAGGTTCAGCAGCGGACACGTTAAAAATAGCAGCGGATATTCCTTCTTTTGAACTCGTGGGAATCAGTGAAAATAATTATAAAACTGCTCGATTACTCCCTACTATCACACATGGTAAGATACAGAGTCTTTTAGAATCCAATACAAGTTTTGTAATTCAAACCGTACGTGCTGAAAATAAAGAAATAAAGTTTAATGGTGGTGCTCTTATAAAAGGAGACACCAAAAAGCTAGTTGGAGTTCTAAATGAAGAAGAGGTAGAAGGTTTAAACTGGATTACAGGCAAAATAAAAGGTGGCGCGGTGAAAGGAAGAGATTCAAAAACACATGGGCTTATTCTATATGATACATCATCTGTAAAAAGTAAAATTATTCCCCATGTAAAAGGGGATCATGTTTCATTTGATGTAAACATTGAGTCTGTTGGTCGATTGAATGAAGATTGGGTTCTTGCAGGTAATGCTTTTTCCAATAAATTCATCAAACGAGCAGAAATCGCTACCACAGAAGAAATACAACGACAAATGAAACAAACACTGACCAAACTACAAAAAACATACCAAATCGATGTTGCTGGATTTGGTGATCAAATGCGTATCCATTATCCAAAAGAATGGAAACAAATGGAGAAAAATTGGGATAAACACTTTAGCAAAGCCCCTATTCATTATCATGTGAATGTTACCATACGTGATTACATGGATAAAGGAAAAAAAGAGGTTTCCAAGTAAAGAAGTCAATTGAACCTTGGAATAAGCCAGACATTTATTTCATATGGTAAGTAATATCAAAGAATCGGGTAAAAGTTCTCATCGGCAGGAGGGCTAATGTGAATAATATCTCTTTACAAAAATTAGATGTGGGAGAAATAGCTAATTCCTCTGGCATTTTCTCTGGCGAAAATACGATGCACTATTGGAAACATCAATCAAAACGAAACGAAGGATTTGGAACTATATTGGGTGATGGTAATCAATTATCGCATTCCATCACTATTTTAGAAGATCCAGATGTTTTCGACTTCTTAAATACGAAAAAAAAGGAATAATGAAATGTTATTCTCATGGTGGAGAGGTAAAAAGGACGTTCAGGAGGATCTCAAAAAACTGACGGAACAACTCAAAAAATTGGAAAACACTCTCGAAATCAGTTTAAAAAATAACCAGACACCACCCATTCATATTGAGCATCTTACGATTGATAATCCTAAGCTGGAAAATTTAATTTTTCGAATGGATTCACTGGATGTAGAGGAAATCAGTGGATCTTTAAATTTAGGCAATAATTTTGGGGTAAAAGAAGTTAGAAATAAGAGCAATCGTGCAATAAAAACAAAAAAAACCCCTGCTTCATCAGACAAAAAAGCCAATATTCATAAATTTAGCAAAACCGCTTCCGGCTTCCGATTAAATATGGACAGAAAAAATGAGTGGTGACAACCAAATGACAAATATAACGAACAACTTTATTATCGGAAACATTCGGGTAGGAAGCGTGGAAGGAGCTTCTTGTATCAATTTAGGAAACAACACACCCAGTCATTTTGAGAGCCATAAAAAACACAACCAAGGGTTTGGAACGGTTGGTGGAGACAACAACAAATTTGAAGGAACTCGCTCCATGCTGCATGACCCTGATACCTTAGATTCACCAAGTTTAGCAGAGGCAATACCTGAATGGGTGGAAAATTTAGTGAATAAGCAACGAAGTTGACTAGCTGATATATGTATCAATTAAATCATTATCAAAACCAATATTACTATTTCCGCAAACGAAATTATAATTTCCACCTATCCGAAAAAAAGTACTTGATTTATATTTAGAAGACCATCCCGATGCTGTTGTTTCTCCCACAAAAATCCCCGAAGTATTATCCATAACATTAACAGCAATTCCATGAATATTTACTGTTATTTGGTTCATCGATTTTTGTTCCGACATGATCTTCTTCCTTTTTTATCCGACTTCCTGTTTTAACCTAATAGAACTCCTTGTCTATTTGAAGGGCTGTTCCATGGTGTGTCTAATCCATCATTATCAAACTGTACAGTAGAATTACCAACTACTAGGTTGCAGTTACCATTTATCAAAGCAACTCCTGGCATTTTTTTCTGATTGGCACTCCAACCGGAAGCTGTTGTATTCCCTAAAAAAATGGATGAAAGTGTATTTGCATTTGTTACATTTACAAATCCTACATTATTTAGAACAGGCACGAGCTATCATCCTCCAATGAAACAAGGTCAAAGATATTTGATCACAATTTCCCGAAAGTTCTTTTTTTCGTTTTTAGGAACTCTTATCTCCATGACCCCATTCTTGACATATCCTTGACACCCTGTGAAGCTTCCATTCATCGGTAAGGTGATCTTTTCCATGTCCTTTCCAAGTCCAGATACCATCAATATATTTGTATCTAAAAATACACTCACATCTCTGGGATTGACGTTTTCAGGAATAGGTATTTTTGCGATCATGTAATCATGTGTCTCAAAAACTTCCTGTTTGGAAGATGTACCAGTAAATTTCCCCATAGATGTATTGGATTTAAACATATCATTCATCGAATTACTAATAAAATCCTCAACTTTAGAAAAGTCCATTTCAAATGTACTATTCGGATTTGATGCTGATTGTTGAAATGATTTTATAAATTCATCCCAATTATTGAATGACCCAAAATTTTTCTCCTGCATCTCATCCAACTCCCCATAGATATATGTCTATGCTACTCTATTCTTTGACAAATCATTTGGTTCATCAACCGCTTGGAACTCTCTCTTATCCATCTCCAAAACCACTTCTTACTACAGGAATAGTCCAAGGTGTATCTAATCCATCTATATCGGTCTGAAGATTAAAGTTTGTAGATACTACATTACCGTTACCTCTGAGGGTTGCGGTTCCTGGCATTTCTTTTTGATTGACCGTCCATCCGGATGAAGTCGAATCTCCAAGAAATACAGAAGATAAGTAGTTGCTATTGCGAACATTGACTAAACCAACTGTATTATGTACCATCCTTTTCCACATCTCCTTAAAAACCGCCAAGTTATCAAGCTACACTGGGGTATTTAACTATACATATATTCAGACGACAAAGTAATGTTCATTCCACAACTTGTAGTATGAACAATATGAGTTTACAATTTTATTTTTAGTTTCAAATATAAAAAACGAATAATTACAAATTTATCTTTATATAATGAAATGTTGTTACTATTCACTATTTAGGGGGATTTGAATGACAAGAAAGTTTCTATCTGTTTTAAGTCCAATGATTATTTTTGCTTTCATCCTTTCTCTTAGCTTTGGCATGATCACTACTCAAGCCATGGCTAGTCCTGTTTCAAATGTAAATAAAAACTTGAAAGTCGATACTGTTGATGGAAAAACATATTCACCCCAATCACACAAAAAAATTGCAGCTATTATTCTATTTCGCAATGCAGTAAATGGACACCATGTTTTTGGTTTTTCCACAGTTGAAAAATATAAAGCTTTTCAAAAGCAATACCTAAAGCAACAAAACGCTGCTGGAACGAACTATTTTTATGAAAATGCTTCCTTTGACAGCAGAGGACTCGGATCATACATTACTCTCTCAGTTGGAAGCAGTTACTACTATGTAGGAGATACTTGGAATGATCGCATCTCCTCCACACATATATATCCTTATTCTCGTGTAACGTTTTATCAACACTGGCATTACGAAGGCTACTATTTAACATTAGTCAATAATGGCAGTAATTACTGGTTCCAAAATTTAACTGATTACAATATGCCTGACGGAACAAACTGGAATGACCAAGTTTCCTCTATTACATCTGGTAATTAAAATCTTACATTTATAGTCAGATTCCCCACCAGCATTTTCTGCTAGTGGGGAATCGTTTGATATCGCCTTTTTCTCTAAGATATCCGCATTTCTCGTCTTTCCTACCTGTCAGACATCACCGCTTTTCCGTCAGTCGCAGAGATAGCTTCATCGGTTTTACGATGGAATAGCCGATCTTAATCATGATCATGGCGATCATCACAGACGCAACCGCATCAGAGAGCCAATACGCTTGTCCCTTAGCAGCTACGATGCTAATACTGATGACATTGCAGAGAGAACCGAGCAAATCAGCCCTGACATGCGCAATCACACTACGAAGATCATCTTTTGCGTCTGATCTCTCCATCAGAAAGGCACACAGTCCAAAAACAAAAAGAGAGGTACATGCGGTGAACTTCGTGAATCCATTTGCCTCTACTTCATAGGGATGCGATGCCCGCTGGATTGTTGTAAGAAGCACTCCAACTCCCACCACAATCATAATCGCACCGTTAAGAAAATCTGCCCACATCTTCAGATAGGCAGGATTGATGCGATCCAAGTACTTGTGTACCAGTCCCTTTGAGAGTCGATAGGCCCAACTCTTGTTCTTACTCTCTCTATCTTCCTCAAGCAGATCTACCTTCTCCAAATCGTGCAATACCCAGATATAAACAGCACTGAGCATACATGCAGCCAGTACGATCAGATTACCCAGTGAGTCAGTAATCAGATGGATGGCATCAGACATGAGGCTATGGGAACCGTGAGTCCAACCGATCAGCATCTCGGCCCCTGAACCAAACAGGACAAGGAATAGTACCCACTTCATTGTCCTGCTTCTACTGAGTGCCTGCTGGATCTCTGTAGGCTTCCTGTCATCAGAAGTTTGTTCCACGATTTCCTCCATTGTAGGTGCGAGAAAGTCTATATCATTTTATCTAAATGTTTTCCATTTGTAAATTGGAATGATAACGTTTATCGATTAGAGATGAGAAGTTAAGATTGTTCTTTCAATCATGTTCTTCTGCTTTTACGAATACTCCTTATAAAAACTAAAGGAGTTTTTATATGGAACGGATCAAAACGATGATGGATTGTCTTTCACAAGAATTAATACAAAAACAACAACCAAGTGGAAAATGGGAGTTTTGTTTTGAAAGCGGTATAATGTCGGATGCTTATATGCTCTTACTCCTAAAAGCTCTAGATAAAACGAACGATACATTAGAGCAAATGTTAGTAGATCGAATATTATTTAAGCAAACCTCAAATGGTACATGGACTACCTTCCCTGATGAAAAATATGGCAATCCTTCTGCAACAGTCGAAGCTTGCTTAGCTCTTTTATATAGCAATAAATTTCACGATCTGACTCTCCTTAATAAGGCAATAAAATTTTTAGAGGAAAAAGATCATTTTGACCAAGCAAATCCTCTAACACGAACAGTCCTAGCAATTTTTGGTCATTACCCTTGGAGTCATCTATCTAAGTTACCAGTAGAATTTTTCCTGCTTCCTAAATGGGGACCAGTCCATTTTTTTGATTTTGTCGGATATGCCCGCACTCATTTAGCACCAATCATGATCATTCATGATCGACAATGGGTAATCCATCTGCCTAAATATGATCAAGTAAACAAATGGATGCCACAAACGCATTCGCATAGAAGGTTTTCCAACCTATTGAAAAAAAAGATTGCTCCATTTCTTCCCCATGATAAATTAAGAGAAAATATTCATCACTACGCAACAGAGTATGGAGAAAAATTTTTATTGGATCGAATTGAACCTGATGGTACGTTATATAACTATATGAGTACTACATTTTTGCTCATCTTTGCTCTGCTCGCTCTCGGATACCCAAAAAATCATCCTACTATTGAGAAGGCATATAACGGGTTAGTAAACCATTATATATGTCCAGTAAACTCCGAAGTACATATACAAGAAGCAAATGCAAATGTCTGGGATACGGGATTGGTCCTTCATGCATTAATAGAAGCTGGAATTGGCTCTGAGCATTCAACCATAAAAAAAGGACGAAACTACATTTTATCAAGGCAACATACTCGCCAAGGGGATTGGGCTGTACATAATCGAGGAGTAAAACCTGGTGGTTGGGGGTTTTCTGATTGTAATACGATAAACCCAGATGTGGATGATACTACAGTTGCACTGCGTGTACTCACATACTCATATCGAAATAAATCCACCCAAAGAGCTTGGAACCGCGGTGTCACATGGCTTCTGTCTATGCAAAATAGGGATGGTGGATGGCCGGCATTTGAAAAAGATACAGGAAAAGCTTGGCAAACCTTTTTACCTGATCTAGGCAGCAAGATTTGGGGAGATCCTTCTATGGCTGATCTCACAGGCAGAACATTGGAGTTTTTAGGAAATTACACTACACATGCAAGTCAAGCCGTTGCAGTAAATAAAGCCCGTAGATGGCTGGAAAAAAACCAGAAAAAGGATGGCTCATGGTTTGGCAGATGGGGAGTTGCCTATATTTATGGAACTTGGGCAGCATTGACGGGATTAGCTGCTATTCAGGTACCAAGAGATGATTGGACCGTCCAGAAAGGATTGAAATGGCTGTTATCTATACAACATACGGATGGCGGGTGGGGGGAATCTTGTTATAGTGATCAGCAGAATAAATATGTGCAACTGCCTTTCTCCACTCCTGTCCAAACAGCTTGGGCATTAGATGCTTTGATCGCTTTCCATGATGAGCCTACAAATGAAATCCACGCTGGTATCGATTGTTTACTGCAACTAGTGGAAGACAGAGGAAGCGCTTGGAAGTACCCCGCTGGCAGTGGTTTAGCAGGTCAATTTTATGTGTATTACCACAGTTATCCTTATGTTTGGCCGCTGATTACCTTGAGCCACTACTATAGAAAATACAATTCATAAAAACCCAACACTTTTACGTGTTGGGTTTTTTCAAACCAATTTGGCGTCCCCAGAGGGATTCGAACCCCCGACCCACAGCTTAGCATACCACTATGACTTTCGTCACCAATCCATTGTTTGTGGTCTGGACTATATCTTCACCATTTCAGGTGTGACACGTATAGTCTCTACGGAACCTCACGATAATCAGCCGCAAATTTAACATTTAACAGTTGATTATCCTTTGGAGCTTTTACCCTCAAGTAGAATACTTGAGCCTTCAAAACTCCTTAATCTCTTACAGCATCACAGAGATCGTAAGTTTCCTCGGTATTGCCATCAGCATTATCTGTTAAGGTTTCACCGATATAGTGTCATCCACTCTACAAGTTTTTGTTTTCTTATAGAGGCTCCTAATTGAAGGCTGTTGCTCTATCCAGCTGAGCTACGGAGACATAACATGAATCATGATAAATCATATTATCTTATTTGTCAACAAAAAAATGACGGTTCGCACTATAAGACGAACGAACCGCCAAGATTTTGGACTTCTCTTCCATTCGGTTGAAAATAACTTACTTGAACATGTCGATCTTCAGCCAAGTTAACAATCGCATAGGTCGGCACACTATATCCCCGCGGGCTGATGATACTACCAGGATTGATAAATAAAGTATTTCCTTCTTGTTCACATAACGGAAAATGAGAATGACCAAAACATATGATGTCTGCTCTTCTTTCCTGCGCAAGTAACGAAAGGGGTAAGAGACCGGATTTGACTTGGTGGCGATGACCGTGTGTGACAAAGAAATGATAACCTGCTAGAGTCACTGCTTCCTCATTAGGAACTTCTTCAAAATCACAGTTCCCTCTCACCACTGTCATTGAAACGGAAGGTAGCTGCTTCTTTTCCGTGCAAAAATCACCACAGTGAATCACGTAATCTGCTTGAACTCGTTTCACAATATGTGCGAGCAACGTTGCTTTTCCATGCGAATCACTTGTTACAAGTACCTTCATCCATTCCACACCTTTCTCACGCATTGCCCTAAGTCAAAAATAAATATGTTTTTTGAAGCCATTCTACCAACTTTGCAGTAGCTCTGGCCCGATGACTTATCATATATTTCCGTTCACTTGATAATTGTCCCATCGTTCTCTTCTCTTCTGGTAAATAAAAAATTGGATCATAGCCAAAACCATTTTCACCTTGAGGAGTTGTAATGATGTTTCCATGACATTCGCCACGAAATAACTGTGTTGGGTGATTGGGAATAGCTACAGCCATTACACATACATAAAAAGCATGGGGTTTATTTATATCTCTTCTTTGGATTTCACTTAAAAGTTTTTGATTATTTGCTTCGTCTGTCGCATTTTCCCCTGCATACCGAGCGGAATAAACGCCGGGTTCCCCGTCCAGGTCTGGAACAACAACACCTGAATCATCCGAAATAACTGGACCATCCAACCACTTGGAAATAATTTCTGCTTTCTTAGCGGCATTCCCTTCAAAAGTAGGCTGGTCTTCTACGATTTCAGGGACATCTTGTAAATCGTTTAATCCTTTCACCTTTAATCCTAATGGTGCAAATAGATCCACAAATTGTTTTTGTTTATGTTTGTTTGCTGTAGCAATAATAATGGATGAAAACGGCCATTTTCGTTTATCCATTTTTCCCACCGATAAATTCTCCATGATTCCCTAAAAGCTGTTTTTGGATAACAGTCAATTCACCTGTGCCCTTTTTGGCTAATGTAAGCATTTCTTGTAACTGTTCTGGGCTAAATGGATTTTCTTCTCCTGTACCTTGGATCTCCACATATCTACCTTTTCCAGTCATAATCACATTCATATCTACTACAGCTGTAGAATCTTCCACATAACAGAGATCTAAACATATTTTATCTCCTACTACTCCGACACTTGTAGCAGCAAGAAAATCTTTTACTGGGAAACGTTTAAAAACCTGTTTTTGATAGAGCGGAATCAAAGCATCTACCATCGCAACAAACGCACCAGTAATAGATGTAGTTCTCGTACCACCATCTGCTTGAATTACGTCACAGTCAATCCAGATGGTTCTTTCTCCTAAAGCCTTAAGATCAACAACGGAACGTAGAGCTCTACCAATGAGCCTTTGGATTTCCATCGTTCTGCCTGTTACTTTTCCTTTGCTCGATTCACGGATCGTTCTCACTCCAGTTGCTCTAGGTAACATGGAATATTCAGCAGTGATCCATCCCTTGCCAGAATTACGAAGAAAAGGAGGAACTTTTTCCTCAATGGTTGCCGTACAAATAACTCGTGTATCCCCTATTGAAATAAGGACGGAGCCCTCAGCTGGTTTTATATAATCTCGAACAATCTCAACTCTACGTAATTGGTCATAGTTTCTTCCGTCCGTTCGCAAGGTCTTTCCCCCCAATTTCTAGATAACTCAGTATACCATATCAAACTTCAAAAATTAGAATTGACCTATCAATTATACATTTGAAGTGATCCCAAAAAAAGTAGAGGCTTGTTTATAAACCTCTACTTCTTAGTCTGTACCTCTTTGCACTAGAGTACACCCACCTCTATGTTGATGAGGTGAATCGTACTTTGTTCAACATCCTAGGATGGTGGGAGTATTCATAGTCCACTCGGATTAACTTGTTTCGGTCTTGAAACGGGTAAATCTACATTTTTTCCTTGATTATTTAATACTCCAATTGTCGTTTTACCATCGACAACAATTTTTACTTTATTGGCGTTTATGTTTTGTGTCAAAGATAAGACAATGGAATCCAGAGCACTTTTGGAAGCCGCAGTTTGATCATTGTACTGTAAAATTTCTTTCCCAAAATTGGCTGTAATCTGTTTTCCTTCAATTTTGACACTTTTGATGGTTGTAGTCGTGTCTAGCGGACCTATTAAATGACTGTTTTCCATTGGTCCTTTTACTAATTCCTTTATAACTGCCTCGCCAATATTGGCAGAGCGATTGACCAGTCGAGTAACTGGAACATAACTGATCGAATCATCATCCGCTTGACTTAAAAAATAAAGTGTTACGGGCATACTTGCACTTATATCCACTCCATTAGCCACTTCTACGTTTATACCATCTGCACGAGTCAAACCTTGAGCAACCGTTTTTCCTTTTGGCATCAATGCTAGTTTTTTGCCTTCTATCTGCAAATTAACAGATTTAATGTTACTAAAACCAGTAAGCGTCCAAGTGATAGCATTTAAAATTTTTGTTTCATCTGCTTGCTTATAGTTTTTAAATTCTTTGGAGAAATTTGCAGTTGCTACTCCTTTTTTGATCTTCACACTGAGTACTCTTGTTCCTTTTGGCAGTACACTCTTTGTCCCCTTCGGAAGCAGTGCAGCTGTTTGATTACCTTCTATTAGACTCTCTAGGGAGCTTTTTGCTAGGGATTTTCCCGATAACTTTACAGAGTATGGCATAATATAGCCATCTTGGTTCAGAGTATATAACTCTGTCAAATGACCCTGTGTCTCTTTCTTTGGTTCTACTTTTGCATGGACAACTTGAGCTTCACCTTGTGGTGGATCAATCGGTTTGGAAGCCTTTGCATTAGGACCGGAAAAACAACCAGTTAGTGCGGCTGGAAAAAGTAACATACATACCATAGCTTTTGCTTTGTTTCGCATAATTGTCCTCCCATTGGACTGTTTATTTAACTCATGTATACGAGCCTTGGGAAGAAATTAGGACAACTTTTTCCATAAAAACTTGTTTGTTTTTGTTAAGAGCCTAGTGTGTGTTCATTCATTTTCATCATCTGCTTTATTCCTGATTGATTTTCATAATTCCGAATAAACATACCTTGAGTCTTTAGTAATCCTAACTTTTCATAGTAAGATTGCAAATGTTCATCACATAACAAATCAATCATATACAAGTCCTTTAGCTCTTCTATCATCAGTCTTACAAGTTTTTTTCCAATACCTTTTCCTTGGTACTCCGGCAAAACTTCCAAAAAGGGGATATAGGCAGATAAGACACCATCACTAACAGCATTAATAAATCCGACTACTCTTTCTGCTGTTTCATCTATTGCTACTATACATTTATAACTATTTTTTAATAGCATAAAATGCGTATCAGGTGCTGGAGGATTGGGCCATCCAACAAAAAAACCTCCATCTAATTGTTGTGAGGTTATGTTTTCTAACGAGTTAGTATACTTCATCGTGTACTCTCCATTTCTAATTGGTTAACAGTTATTTTCCATTTTCCAGTCTTTTTCCCTGCTCATAACATTTGTTAAATCTGTTATGAATGTATCCAAACACCTATACCTTTTTTTAAAATTGATTGTAAGGCATTTATTTAAAATCATTCTTAATTCTTTAGGGGCATTGATTGAAAGAGCTGATCTTTCCCACGCTTTTTCTACACTTCTGGTTTTATCAGAATTGAAAAATCGTAAATATTCCAGATAACTTACAGGGGAAAGTAATGTATATATAATTGCCCCAATGGAATAAATATCGTGGCTTGGAACAGGATGGAGAGGCTGATACCTTGAGTCCATTTGTCTGGGAAGAGAAAAACCAGGTGTTCCAATGGCTGTCACTGGAGGACTATTTTTGTGATAAGCGTGTTCTAAATCAATGATTTTTATTTTGTTCTTTTCCCAGATGATATTATCCAAGGAAAGATCACGTAAAATTATTCCTTGATCATGATATAATTTTGTTACTTGACATAATTGAATCCCAATATTGATGGTTTCTTCCAATTCAAACCTTTTCTTTGACAAAAGATTGATTAATGTGTTATCTCCCATATCTGTCACAACAGAAAAAGAACTAGAATCTAGATGAAATCGATTATATACTTTAGGCGAGATGTGAAATTTCTCCAGTTTACAAAATAATGTACACTCCCACTGTAATCGATCTCTTGCGTCAACCTTTGAAAATTCTAGGTTTCCGTATTTCTTTGCCTCTTTCATTATTCTAGTTACTGGTGGTCTATGAGACAAATCTAAAATCCGATAAACACCGCCTTTTCCACTTTTTTTTAACACTTCCAACAAAATATATTGTGAAGGAATATTCACTTCAGTTGATCTACATCTTGTGTTAAAGAAAGGATCAGAGATCCAATCAGGAATAGCATCTCCGGGAAGTCGTGAATCTTTTATAATCTCTCCTGTTGTCTTTTTAAGAACAGAATCCCCCTTTTCACTTCGTTTAAATGAACCAAATCGATAATAAATAATTCCACGTAGTTTCTTGTCTGAAGGTATAAATGGCCCATCAAATCCTCTCGTTAAATGACAAAGTTCTTTGGATATCCACATCAATTGTTTTTCTGTGGTTGGGTATACAGTAATGAATTTACCTATTTGTGTGTATCCATAAAAACCTCTATTTAAATTGTTCAACTCAAATAAACCTTTGGTAATTTTAAATTGAATCCTTTTACTCATTAAAAACGGCATCACTTTTTTTGCGATTTTATTTGCATTCTTGATAGTTGCACTTATATGCAGTTTAATTCCTTGATCTGGTATAGGTATTGCATTTTCAAATATAGGAAATGCCCAAATTGTTTGGTCGTCTATTTTTAATTGACATTCTTCAAGTCGGTTCACAAACTTACAATTCACTTTGTAAATACCACTAAAATTCTTAATAATTAAACCCTCCTTTAAATATATTTCTCCCTTCTGATCGTGCTAATATATAAAGCCCATGAGCATAAAGAATAGCAAGACTACCTGAATTCGGGATGTTTTTTTCTTTGAAAATAGTGGATAGTTGACTCACTGTAGGTCTATCACTTTGAGGGACCTTATAACACATGACAATAAAATCATAGAAATGTTGCCAATTTGAAGGAGTTAGATTCCCCTTGTACATTTCATCATATACATACTCACCTAAAAACTTTTGTAGAGTATCTTCTACCAATTTCTTAGTCTCTATTCTGGTACACCTCTTTCACTCAAAAAATTACCCCTCAAATATCAATGATTTGAGGGGACTTAGCATTATCGATAGCAATCAGTCGAACATTGTTGGCTATGCCCACCAGATTCTGCTGCACGAATATCACTTATAGAAACTCCCAGTCTTTCTAGATCATTTGCGTTTCGAGCAACCAAAGCTTGATATTCATTACTTTCCAATTGATAGCTTTGTAGAGCCAACGATGGATTATTCAAATATTGTTCAGCAAAACTGAAATCTGATTTTAAACGTTCTATAACCTGTTTTAATGCATTTGACATATCTCTCACCTCCTCTCGATGATAATGGATAGAAAATTGACTGTTTATATTTATTTACTATTTATACTATTTTTGTTATTTATATCTTATTTTATAGTTTCATTTTTTTCTATTCCGTTTTAGTATCCCTTGTGAAAGGCTCCCAAAATTCATTTGAGAGCCTACCTTAGTTTCTTTTTCTTGTTTGAACGGTATTTCAAATTGTATCTTTTGAATGTCACAGAGATAGTCTCATCCTTTGTTCCTAAATAGATTGCAATCTTTTTTAGAGACATTCCTTTTATCCAGTGGAGTTCATAAAGTAATGCTCTTAATTTGATATCACTCATCTTTAAAGACCTTGCTAGTTTGTTTCCTTTTGGTAACTTTGGTATTCCATAATGTTCGATATTCGATCGAATGGTTCTTTTTGAACAACGAAAGTGTTTTGCTAAGTCTCTGTATGTGTAAAATCTTTCTGTATAGAGTTGATGAAGTTCACTTTCTGGCAACTTCCTCACAATCCCACTCCCCTAAAAGATATTAGACATAATTCCCATTGACTTTTTGTTAAAATAATTCTTGATCTAACAACTAAGTAACTCTAATAAATATCTCTCTTGTCGGTGAATCTTTTCTAACTCAAAAGTTGAGATGCTGGTAATGAGGGTAGACCGAAACCGACTAACTTTCTCAATATCTCCTGTCAGGAAAAACCGAAAGAGATCTTCCATTCTTTTTTGGTTCATTCCCTCCATTTTTTGTTTCAGATATTGTTCCCCATAATGCAGAAGAATGTAAAACGCTTGCAAGAGAGTGGAACGTGTTTTAGCTTCCCGTAACCTTTCAATAAGTGGAACGTAGTCTTCTCCCTCACCACAGCAATAAACGAAATATTCCGCTAACTCTCTACCTGTTTGTATTGCTTCGCTCAATTCCATTTCAGACGTTCTCCCCTCCATCCACTACTGTGCAAGCAACCACTTCTATTTCATTTCTTCTAACGTAAATAGGATTGGCGAAGATATCGTACGACTTCCCTTGTATATAGACCATTTTGTTCAGCATCTCCACGATCTGAACATCCAGCAAAGGAAATTCAATTTTCTTTCCATCTGTTGTTTGAATTCGCACGATACTTTCTTTTCTTTGAAAACGAGACAAATGATAAGGTGTCTCTTCCAGTTGCATGACGACATGCAGATCTTTTTTTTGATTCAATTGCCCAAACACCATATGATAATCATGAGACAATCGATACCCTGTAAAAGATTTTAAAAACTCCCAAAATCTTTTTACTTTTTCCAAGCCTCCAGCAACAACAATCTGAAAAAAATTCGACCCTTTTTCTTTCCGTCTTGGTAGAGATGGTAATAGTGTATTTACCTGATTGGCTCTCATCGTACTCCCCCTGATTTAGATAGAAATCCGCTGTAATCCCCTAGTTGTTTATCCTCTGCATAGAGCATAACAAAATTAAAATTTTCTGACAAATCAGCGAAATTAAACCATTCATCCTCTACATTAGGTTCAATATAACCAAAAACATAAAACATAATGCCTTAAAATGGTATTACACAACTAAAAATAGTATCTACACTACTAAAAGGGTACATAAAATACAGAATTATCCTATTTTTCTTTTTAAAAAAATATTCTATACTAAGGATAAAGGAAGATGATAATGGAAGACTTGGATCTCACAAAGGTAAGAGAGCTTTTTAAATCCTTACGAATGAGTAAAAAATTGCATCAACGGGACTTAGAAGAAGAAGGAATCTCCGCAGGAACGATTAGTAACTTTGAATTGGGTCGAAAACATGTAAGTGAGGGAAAAGTCTATCGCTTATTTGAAAAATTAGGAGTAAAAAAGAAAGACTTACCTCGTCTTCTCAAAGAGAAAAAAAAGAAAGAAATTGATACTCTCGCTATTTTGAAATTGGATTTGAAAGCAATCGAAACAAAAATGGATTGTGGAGACTACACAAAAGCAAATAAAGCATTGAAAAAGCTCAAACTACCAATGGATGATCCGTATATTGCTGTTACCAGTTATTTAAAAGGAAAATACTATTACAAAAATCAAAATTGGCCCAAATCCCATATCAACTTTGTAAAAGCCATTCAGATTGTTGAAGATTATCCGGAAATCCAATCAACCAATATCAAAAGCGCAAGCTTCTATGAACTCGCTCGTATTGCCTATCGACAGAATAATCTTGACAATGCTTTGCTGTGTGTGGAAAATGGGTTAGACGCATTTAAACCGGACGGCGAGAGAAAACATTTCAAGTATCATTTGTCATTGAGTAAAGCCATCTATCTCGAAAGATTAGATCAAATCAGTGAAGCCATGGCGATTTTAGAGGAAATGTGGTCTCATCTTGATGAAATTGATACGGAGATCCAGTTAAATATGTACGACCTACAAGCCAAGCTATACAACAAGCAGCAGATGTATAAAAAGGCAATACGTTTCGCGTCAGAAGGGATCGAAATCGCCAGACGAGGGGAGAATTATGACCGCTGTTTTGAACTCTGGACAACCCTCGGAACCTCTTACAATCATCTAGGAGAATTCAACCTAGCAATGAAGTGCTTCCAAACTGCTGCCCACTTGGAAGGAAAAATCCAGCGAAAATTCCTATCAGCTACCAATCATTTTCAATTGGGATTGCTATATCTAGAAGAAGAAAACATCGAACGAGCAGAAGAGGAACTACAGAAGGCAATGAAAATTAGCAAAAAAGAAAATGATTTACTCAAACTTTGCGAATCCCAGTTTGGTTTTGCACGATGCAAATCGAAACAAAACTTGCAAAAAGAAGCGATTGACCACTTTATAGAAGCACTTCAACTAGCAGAAAAACACTCCTTCCGAACACAGCAACGAGATATTGCACTGGAGCTTACTAAGTTTTACGAAAACAAAGATCCAGAAAAACATTATAAATATATGACTATTTTTTATCAGAATAGTTTATTATTGAATGGAGGTGATCAAAAGATGACAACAAAAGAACTTCAATCTCAAACAGCAGGACGTATCTTTGAAGCTGATCCCCCCAACGGTTAACTATTATGGAATTTTGAAAGAGAAGGAGATAGTGGAATCTCCTTCTTTTATTTCCAAACCACCGCGCATTAATCTACTATAAATTTCCCTTAACTATATGACTATCTCATCTTCAATCCACTTTTGTTGCATAACTTAGTGATACTTGCTCTGGTTCAATGTCTAGATCAAGCCAAGCACCGGCTAAACTTGCAAATTTGCTCGTGTCACCAGTGGTAAAGAAGCGGTGCTTCTGATGTCTTGTAGCAAGCATATTACCATATTGCAAAATCGTACTCAGCTCTGACGCTGTTTCCTCAGCAGAACTGATCAACTTCACCTTATCTCCCATCACTTTTTGAACCGAAGAAGCAAGCAGTGGATAATGGGTACATCCTAAAATTAAAGTATCCATACTTAATCCGCGAAGCGGAGTCAATGCTTTCGCGACGATATCATCTGCCTCAGAAGAATGATGTAATCCGCTCTCTACCAAAGGTACCAGTGTGGGACATGCCAAAGAATGAGTAATAATATCGGGATGAATGCGTCTTAATGTACGCTCATATGCACCACTATCAATTGTGCGAACGGTTCCAATTATACCTACTTCACCATTTGTGGTGCTTTTTATCGCTGCTCTAGCACCAGGTTCAATAACACCTAAAACGGGAATAGATACATGCTTTCGAACATCATTTAAAGCTGCCGCTGTTGCAGTATTACAAGCGATAACAATTGCTTTTAACGGAAAATTTAACAAAAAATCAATAACTTCTAAGGTAAACTGTTTTACTTCATCTTTGCTACGTTCTCCATATGGACAGCGTAAGGTATCTCCAAAATAATAAATTGTCTCGTGTGGAAGCTGTCTCATTATTTCTTTGACAACCGTTATGCCACCTACTCCTGAATCAAAAACACCAATTGCGTGGTTATTCATGAATGTTTTTAGCTCCCTCCAGTTTACCACCTATACATGAGGATATTACTAATGTACAAAAAAGCAACCCCTTTGGTGACCAAAGGGGGAAATTACTAATCTGTAGTTAGCATTTGTTTATATATCAACCGCAAAACATCTTCTGTCTGCTGTGCTTCTTCTTGAGTAAATTTTTCAAGTATACGGCCCAAATAGGCACGTCTTGCAGATAAAACTTCTTGAATAATGCCTTTCCCGTAATCCAGCATTTGAATTCGTACTACTCTTCGATCTCGTTCATCTCGAATACGTGTTACTAACTTATTTTTCTCCATACGATCAATCAAATCTGTCATCGTACTACATGCAATATACATTTTTTGACTTAGCTCACCAATTGTCATATCCCCATCCTTATAAAGCCATATTAGTGCAGAGAACTGTGGAGGGGTGATCGGAAAATCTGCGAGAATATCGCGTCCTTTCCACTTCATGATCACGCTAATTTCCCGTAAAAAAAACTCGATCTCACTCACAGTATCTGGCAGAATGGGCTGGTTTTTGTCCATAATACTCCCCTTAAGAACTATTTATATACAAAACAGTAATAAGATTATAGAATAGAAAGCTCTCTAAAACAAATAGAAATGTCAACTTTTTAATAAAGATTGTTTACTATTTATAAAAGCTTAACTGTTAGTTTTTCTGTTAACCTTTGCATATCATCTGCCACAGGAATGGACCATCTAAACCACTCGTATCGACTTGGATGGAAAATCTCAATTTCCTTGGCATGTAAAGCTTGTCGCGAAATCCACTGGTGTCTTTCTTTTACCCCATACAAAGTATCTCCAATAATGGGATGTCCGATGGAAGCTAGATGAACACGTATTTGATGAGTTCTCCCTGTTTCCAATGATAACTTTACTATTGTTGCATCCTCTAGTCGTGTAAGAGTCTCATAATGGGTAATGGCTTCTTTTCCATTTTCTCGATCAATCACTCGTTCAATAATACTGGAAGAGGACAAGCCGATTGGTAAATCTATGGTACCTCTTGATGGAGTAATATAACCATGACAAATGGCCACATACGTTCTTTGATAGCGTTTTTTCTTCATTTGCTTTGATAACATAGCGTGAGCATGGGCATGTTTTGCTATCACCATGATTCCAGATGTATCTTTATCTAACCTTGTTACAGGGCGAAAAAGATAGGATTCACCACGTTCTCTAGCATGGTAAGCAATTCCATTAGCGAGTGTACCATCCTTATATCCCATCGTCGGATGAACGACTAATCCTGCTGGCTTATCTATAATTAAAATATCATCATCTTCAAACACGACCGTGAAATCGACTTTTTGCGGCAGAATAAAGCAATCATCATTTGTTTCTTCCAATCGAACTTCGACAACATCGCCTTCTATCAGTCTAGATGTATAGTAAACAATCTTTTGGTTTACACATACTCTTTGCTCTTCTCGCAGACGACGAAACATTCGACGAGAAAAATGAAACCTATTTTGCAATATCTGCTTTAACATTTTCCCACTTTCTGTGGCATTTACTAAAAATTGCACATTGATCGCCTTCCCACTTCATATCCATCAAACCCTAACCTATCATACCAATTTTTGTGAAAAAAGAAAGCTTTGGGGCATGATAAAGAAACTTGCTCTCTCGAGGCGCAGACAGAGGCTTAGTTGCACTTATGCACCTCAGACAAGGAAATAAGCACACCAGGTGTACAGGTCGCTAAAGAGAAAAGTCAGCCTCTGTCTCGCTTTATAGATAAGATAAAATCATACTCTTATCTATAAAAAAATCCTCATTACTGAGGATTTGAATTTGAACTGGAATATAAGTGACACGCTACCCAATGATTCGGCTTTGCTTCTTGCCAAATCGGATCGACTTGTGCACAAACTGCCATCGCATGAGGACATCGAGTCCGAAAGCGACATCCACTTGGTGGATTTAGAGGAGATGGCAGTTCTCCTTTGATACGGATTTTTTCCCTCTGTCTCGCTTGAACTGGATCTGGAATAGGCGCAGTAGATAGTAACCCTTGTGTATACGGATGAAGAGGTTCCTCATATAGCTTTTCACTATCTGCTAATTCCGCCATTCTGCCTAAGTACATCACTCCAACACGATCACTAATATATTTGACCATCGAAAGATCGTGAGCGATGAAGAGATAGGTTAATCCATTTTCTTTTTGCAGTTTACGCATTAAGTTCACTACTTGCGCTTGAACCGATACGTCTAGTGCTGAGATAGGTTCATCCGCAATGATAAATTTCGGCTGCATCGCAATTGCTCGTGCAATCCCAATCCGCTGACGTTGTCCACCACTAAATTCGTGAGGATAACGACTCGCATGGCTTTTATTCAAGCCAACAGTCTCTAGAAGATCATAGACGATCTGTTCTCTCTTTTTCCCACTTGCTAACTCATGAATATCTAAACCTTCTGCGATAATCTCCATAATCGTTTTACGCTGATTTAGACTTGCATAGGGGTCTTGGAAAATCATTTGCATCTCACGACGGAAATTCTTTTGATTTTTACCTTTTAGTTTATGAACATTTTTTCCTTCGAACAATACTTCTCCATTTGTTGCATTATAGAGATCAATAATTGTTCTTCCCGCAGTAGATTTACCACAGCCAGATTCTCCTACCAAACCAAAAGTTTCTCCAGGAAAAACTTCAAAAGAAATACCGTCTACTGCTTTTAAAACTTTGTTTCGATCTATTTGAAAGTGTTTCTCTAAATTTTTCACTTCTAAAATTGGTTTAGTCAATCTCCTCACCTCCCTTCTGACAAAGCTGGATTTTCTACTTTAGGTGCATCTGGATGCTGTAACCAACAAGCAACTTGATGAGAATCAGATGATTTTGTTGCCTCTGGCATCTGCTCTTGACATATTTTCATCGCATACGGACACCTAGCAGTAAACGGACAACCAACCGGCGGGTTTACCAGACTTGGTGGAGAACCAGGAATGGATACAAGATCATTTTCACGGTCCTGATCTATTCTTGGCATAGAGGCCAGCAAACCCCATGTATAAGGGTGTCTAGGATTATAAAAAATTTCATCTAAGGTTCCTGTTTCCACTACTTTCCCTGCATACATGACAGCAACACGATCCGCAATCTCTGCAACTACACCCAAGTCGTGCGTAATAAAGACAATAGAAGAACCAGTGTTAGTCTGTAGATCTTTTAACAAATCAATAATTTGCGCCTGAATGGTTACATCCAAGGCAGTCGTTGGTTCATCTGCTATCAATAATTTCGGCGAGCAGGCCAATGCCATTGCAATCATCGCTCTTTGACGCATCCCACCACTGAACTGATGAGGAAATTGGTTTACACGTTCGGAAGGACTAGGTATTCCAACCATTTTTAATAATTCTATTGCACGATCTTTCGCTTCTCTATAAGTTACTTTCTGGTGTTTCATCAAGCTTTCCGATATTTGTTTTCCAACTCGAATAGTAGGATTTAAAGAGGTCATCGGATCTTGGAAAATCATCGCGATCTCTTTTCCGCGAATTTTTTGCATCTCCGTTTCGGATAACTTGGTTATATCTCGACCATTATAAAGAATCGTACCTTTATCTATATTAGCAGGTGGTTGGGGAAGAAGACGCATAATGGATTGAAACGTAACACTTTTCCCACTACCGGATTCCCCAACAAATGCGACAACTTCACCTTCTTGAACGGTAAAGTCCACACCGCGTATCGCTTTTACCTCTTGATGTTCCGAGCGAAACGTGACATGTAGATCAGACACTTCCAATATCGGTTTCATCCTTGCTCCCTCCTTACTTTTTCATTTTTGGATCAAGTGCATCTCGCAATCCATCTCCGATCAGGTTAAAAGAAAGCATAATAATACATAAAACAAGAGCTGGCCAGAATAATTGATGAGGGAACAGTTGCAGAGTTCGATACCCATCACTCACCAGTATCCCTAAACTAGCCGATGGTGGACGCAGCCCTAGTCCAATAAAACTTAGAAAAGCTTCAAAGAAAATGGCGGATGGAATAGAAAAGGTTACAGCAATAATGATGGGCCCTATCACATTTGGAATCAAATGTTTAAACAAGATACGAAAGTGACTTGCCCCCATTGTACGAGCTGCTAAAACGTACTCTTGTGTTTTTAATTTTAAAATTTGTGCTCTAACTACTCGAGCCATCGGTACCCATCCAGTAAAAGCTAAAGCAACGGCGATAGGCAAGATTCCAGGTTCCAAGTACATCATGAGAAGGATGATAACGACGATATTTGGAATGGAGTACATAATCTCCAATATGCGTTGCATCACGTTGTCCACACGCCCGCCAAAGTAACCCGAAATTCCTCCAAATGTCACCCCGATTACTACATCTAAAAAAGCAGCGATAAAGGCGATTAATAAGGAGATTTTTGCACCATACCAAACACGTTGCCATAAATCTCGACCTAGGCTATCTGTCCCTAAAAAATGACCAGATAGGTGCTCTTGATTTGATATGGATAAGTTTTGCGTCTTATAGTCAAAACCATTAAATACGGGACCAATAAATGCAATCAAAAGTAAAAGAATGATCAACACAAGTCCGATAAGAGCACCCTTATTTGCTTTGAAGCGTCTCCAAGCATCCTTCCAATAACCTGTCTGCGGAGCTAAGACCTCACTATTTTTTTCGGATGGGGCAAGGGGCTCAAACCAACTTTTTTGCACTTTTTTTGGTGTATTCATCGTTGCATCACTCCTTAGCACCTGAAATCCGAATACGTGGGTCAATAATCCCATATAAAACATCAACAATAAAAGTAACACCTAAAAACAAGATACTATAGAAAATCGTTGTTCCTAAAACAGTGGTATAGTCATTGACCATGATCGATTCTACAAAGAGATTTCCGATCCCTGGAATCCCAAAAATATTTTCCACGACAAGCGATCCAGTCAAAATATTAACAGTTAACGGACCTAATACCGTAACAGCAGGAATCATGGCATTGCGCAATGCATGATTCGTAATAATTTTTCTCCAAGCCAAGCCTTTTGCTTTCGCTGTTCGAATATAATCCTGGTCAAGTACTTCTACCATTTCAGTACGAATATACCGTGATACTTGTGCAATGACATAAACAGACAAAGCTAGCGAAGGTAAGATGGTATACTCATAACCACCCCATAAAGCAGGGGGCAGCCAACCAAACTTAACCCCTATCCAGTAAGATAACAATCCTGCCAAAACGAAGTTCGGTATGGAAACTCCAAATACTGCTGTAGCAGACGCTAAGCTATCCACCCATGTCCCGCGTTTTAAAGCAGCAGCAATCCCTAATAACAAACCGATAACAATACCGATGAGAATCCCTTGAAAGCCAATAGTCGCTGAAGGGCCTATACGATCACTTAACAATTCATTGACAGAACGCCCGCTTTGACTGAGTGACATGCCTAAATCACCTTGAACAAGGTGTCCCATAAACTTGAAATACTGAATATATAATGGGTCTTTTAACCCGTATTGTTGTAAGATTTGATCTCGAATCTCTGGTGGTAATTTTTCTTCATTTGCTAGTGGTGTCCCCGGAAGCATCCGAACAAGAAAAAAAGTTACAGTTACAATAATAAACAGCGTAAGAAGCATTAGACCAAATCTTTTTAATGTATATTTTACCAAGTTACCTCACTCCTCCCCACCAAAACAAAAATATAAGGTATATGCCCTAATGACATATACCTTATTAGGTCATTCTTACTTGCCGTCTAGATATGCGCCTTTTAAGTCAAAGAATCCCCATGTTGTGTTCCAAACTGCACCTTTTACGTAAGGTTTTAGAAGGCTTAATCGAGTACGGTAGTAGAGTGGAGCGATTCCTTGATCATCAATTAAAATCTTTTCAGCCTTAGCTAGATCTTGAATACGAGCTTCAAAGTCTGGATTATTTTTCGACTTTTTAATGAGAGCATCGTATTCTGTGTTACTCCATCTTCCACGGTTATAGCTTTGACCAGTCGTGAAAATGTCTAAGTAACTCATTGCATCGTTGTAATCTGCACCCCAACCAGATAATAGCAATTGGAAGTTACCATCTTTTCCTCGTTGGAGACGCTCTTTAAACGTTACAGGAGATGTAGTAACTTGGACGCCAAGATTTTTTTCCAATTGATCAGAAATGAATTCCATTTGGTCTTTTGCATTTGTAGTATCATCACCAAGAACATCGAGTTTCACAGGATTTTTAAGACCTTCTTCTTTTAATCCTTCATCCCATAGTTGCTTCGCTTTTTTAGGATCATAAGAAACTTGCTCTTTTGATATATCGCGGAATTTTTTGTCTCCAGTTGCATGAATATCTGGTGGTACTAAAGCCCCAGCTGGAGTGGAACCAGTTTTTAATACTGCATCCGTCAATGTTTTCTTATCAATTGCTAGTTCGATAGCTTGACGAAGTTTTTTGTTTTTCAAGAAGCCTTCTCTTTGGTTAAATTCAAGATACCATGCAGAAGATTCCTTTAATACGAATCTTTCGGGATTGGATTTGTATGCATCAGCAAAATCTTTGGTAATCTCGGTGAAATCGACTTTATTTGTCTTATATAAGTTCACACGAGTGGATTCCTCTTTTAGGAACTTAACCTCTGCATTTGCCAATTTTACATTTTTAGCATCCCAATAATTGCTGTTTTTGGTTAAGTGAACGCTTACACCGTGTTCCCATTTATCAATAGAAAATGGTCCATCATACACCATGTTCTTTGCTTCTAAAGCAAATTTGTCGCCATATTTCTTAACGATATCTTCACGTTGTGGCATGAAGGTAGAAAATGCTGTTAATTCCAAGAAATAGGGTGATGGCGCTTTTAATGTAACTTGAAGCGTTTTCGCATCAAGTGCTTTTACCCCTACATCTTCTGCTTTTGCTTTGCCTGCATTGTACTCCATAGCATTTTTTACAGGTTCGAGAATATAAGCATATTCAGAAGCAGTTTTTGGGTCTAGCGCACGTTTCCATGCATATTCAAAATCATTTGCTGTTACGGCTTTCCCATCGCTCCATTTTGCATCACGAAGGTGGAACGTATAGGTTAGTTTATCTGAACTTACATCATAACTTTTAGCAATACCTGGTGCTGGTTTTAGATCTTTATCCAGCCTCATTAATCCTTCCAGTGAGTTCGTCAAGATTTGAAAAGATACTTGGTCGGTCGATTTAGCACTATCTAAATTTGGCGGTTCCGATTTATCCGTCAATACTAACGTATTTTTGGAAGCATCATCTGCGCCACCTCCGCCACAAGCGGCTAATACCATACTAAGAACCAAGATAATGGCAGTGAATATAGACCATTTCTTCTTGCTCATTCCTTATCCTCCTCGAATTAGTACTGCTGGATTATATAGTCAAGACCAAATGGTCTTAAACTCGTAAATTTTCTGAATGAATGGTCATTCACAAATATAATAAAGCTCTATTTGTTATTTTAAAATAAAGATAAAGCATCTGTAAACTGTAATCTTTTGGGAAATGTATACAAATGTGCATTTATCCTTTAAATATCTAAAAAAATAAGTTGATCATTTTGGATTTTTCTCCCTTTTTTTCTTATTTTATCAGATGTTAGCCTCTGTACTGATATTATAATATCAATACATCGAATAATTTTACAACGTATTCTTATTCGATTCTATTTATTTTTTTCTATGGACAACAGGGAAGACACTGGAACAATTTGAATGCCTGCTCGCTGAAATACAGACAGTGAAGACTCTATCGCACGAGAAGTATTGTCTCCTTGTATCCCAACATGACCAATAGCAATACTATCGCCTTTTTCCACTGTTCTCTTGATCAGATGGTTTAACTGGCGATCAATATCATGTCTGTTATTGATATTATCTAAGAAAATATTTCGTTTGGTTACAGGTACTCCCATTTCCCTTGCTACCCGAATAATCTTAGAATCTGTGCTTGTTCCACTATCCACAAAAAACAAATTCCTTTCCTTCACTACCTCCAATACTGCATGGACAACCCTCCCATCTGCTGTTGCTTTTGAACCCATATGATTATTGATCCCCTTAGCATACGGCACACTATCGAGATCAGCCCGTACTTGCTTTCTAATTTCTTCGGTAGACATATCAGTAGTTATTGCACCTGGACCAAGCCAAGATTTTTTCCCGTGATAAAACTCCATTGGTAAGTGCAGTAGTACCTCAAAGCCTGCCTTCCTTGCTTGAATCGCATCTTCTTTTGAAGTTCGGAGTAATGGCATGATTGCTACCGTTAATGGAGCATTTATAGAAAAAATTTTATCTGTTCCTTTTAAGCCATTGCCCAAATCATCAATAATAATGGCAACTCGTTTTGTGGATGGAGGAGAGTTAGAGAAACCTATTAGCATGGAAACACTAGCTAATAGAAATACTGCAAACAAATGAAAATATCTCACCTTATACACTTTCCTTTACTTTAGGATAATAATTTCATGATGTGCATTTTTGCTTCCCTTTATCCTCTGTTTTCTTTTTCCACTTTCCATTATAAGTTAATAATTCTTTCCATTTAGTCTTAAAGTTTTTATAAACTTATCCAAATTACACTTGAAACAGTCTGTTATAATATATTTTAATATTGGTATAAAATCATTTTTAATATTGTTTAGAATCTTATAATATCGAATGAAGGAGGCATCAGAATGATCAGCTGGTGGGTTCTTGCTACTATATTTTTTATATTTTTACTGATTTCCATCGTGATATACAGTATTTCACTGTTTGGCTATCGAAACATAACCCAAAAGAAAAAATTCACACCAGAAGAATGTTTTAAAGTGGTGGAAAAAAGGGGACTTTATACAAAAACACAGTTTGAGAAACTATCCAAACAAGAAATTGTGATTGAAAATAAAGATGGATTAAAGCTTCATAGCTACTATATTGAAACAAACCCACTTTCTAAAAAAGTTATGATTTTACTACATGGTTATACAAGGGCATATCCAATGTCTATGCAATTTACTGATCTGTATATCAAACATGGATTTAATTTACTTGCGATTGATCATCGTGCTCATGGAGAGAGTGAAGGAACGCACACCAGCTATGGTTACTATGAAAAATATGACATTGACAGCTGGGTAAACTGGATTCGAGAGCATATCGGAGCTGATACTCTCATCGGACTGCATGGCATCTCCCTAGGCGGCGGAACAGCTCTCGAATACCTTCATATTAACCAACACGCCAAATTCATCATAGCAGACTGTCCCTACTCTGATCTCGCAGAACTCATCCGATATCAAATAAAACATATCTATAAAGCTCCTACTTTTATCTTTTATCATACGATTGGTCTGCTTGTGAAAATATTTGCCCGTTTCCGACTTTCAGACGTCCGCCCTATTTCAGCAGTTGCCAATAGCGATGTCCCTATTTTCTTTATTCATGGTAACCGCGATCACTACATCCCTACCTATATGAGCAAAAAATTATATGAGGCTAAACAAAGAGGATTGAAACGTTTATACATCGCGGAAGGAGCTGGACATGGTGATTCCTTCCTGCGAAATAAAAAACGATATGAAGAGGAGGTCAGTACTTTTCTTCAAGAAGTATTTGTAAATGATAGTGTGGAAGTGGTTTAGAAGAGCTGATGACATAAATTCAGCTCTTTTTTCTCTGAATGTTTATTTAGTAAAAACACTATTTTGAATTACGCAATAACCTTTTGTCCCTGTCATCTCCGTTATCTTGATTTTCTTCCTTCTCTTCTTTTTCTTCATGAAATTCCGTTGAGGTTTGGCCGGTTATATAATCAAATGGAGTGTAGACTGTTTCAATCGTTCTTCGTTGGATATAAAATTTATACAATACAACACCGATCAACGATGTAATAACAGCTAATGGTAATAACATCACGATCATCATAAACATTAAACTTTATCCTTTCAGTTGAAGGGTAAAGATAGGGCTTCTGCTCTGATTCATTTGCCCCTCACTCCTAAGAAGTTAATTTCTTTCTTCTTGTTCCCTAAATCTTCAATCTACAAAAGAAAAAGTACCTATTTCGTGATACATGGGCTCTTTCCCCAATATCGTCTCATAAAGTACAACTCGATCCGCAATCCATTTGAAATTGCCAACATTTAACGAAGTTAATTGATTACGATCAAAATCACTGGAAGTATATTTTCGGGCTAGGGTAATATGGGGATTGTAAGGACGACTTTCTGGAGGAAATCCAATAGGAGCTAAGGCAGTTGTAACCCTTTTTTGTAATTGTCGAAGCTCATCTAATTGCCCCCCGACACCCGCCCAAAAAATACGAGGTTGATCCAACTTACCGAAAGTTCCCAAACCATCGATAAAAAGCTCAAAAGGAACCTGCTGCTGACATACTGTCCTTAGAGCCTGTATCGTCTCTTCTAATTGTTCTTGCGAAGTACTTCCCAAAAAATGAAGCGTAATATGTATATCTTGTGGGTGTATCCATTTGCGAAAAGACAACTCATTTTGTGTTTCTTTTATCCATTCTCCTAATTGCTCTCGGAGAGAAGCTGGCAATGGAAGTGCAACAAATATACGTCTTTCTTGTTTTTGTTCCATAAAGACCCGCCTTCTTTGCATTTCGTTCACATTAACTAGTTCAATGTTGTGAAACCCTTAATAATCAAGGAGTTCGGTGTTTTCAACGACCTACTAAGAAAATAGCTTAATTTATCGATATTATAAGTCAATTATACAACAACCTTTTTATACAGAAACAGAGTACGTCCAATACCTCATAATTCCTTTTTCCGGTTTCTCCATTTCATTTGGATAAATCCGATGGCTAGCATAAGACATATAGGCAAAAATGCCAAAAAGAAATCGAGGAAAGGTTTTAATCGATGTAAATTAGCAAGATAGATCGTATCTGTTGATACAATGGCTGTAAAAGTGACCAGTAAGATACCAAACGGAATAATGAAAGGCCGCGAATCCTTTATACGGAACAAATGTGTCAACCCAATCAAAGAGCAATAGAAACACAATGATATACGTGCATACATGGAAAAAAAAGACATCAAATTAATGGCTACTTCAATTTTTTGGAAATACTCACCAAGACTCACTTTTCTAGCTATCTTCCATCCAGGATAAAGTTGGTCGGCAGTAATATTTACTCCTAGTGTCATTATGCACATAATTGCAAACATAACAAGACAAGCTCCTCCTAGTAAAGCACCGAGCAGCCAAGATTTTTTTACTTTTTCCTGCGGTTTCACATAGGGTACCAGCATAAGAAAAAAAATTAATTCAATGAAGGGTAAGCTTACAAAAGTAATAGATCCCTGTACAATTGGTTTCCATCCCCCCTCGAAAAGCGGTAATAGATTTTTGATTTCTACTACTGGAATCAATGCTACACCTAACAAGGTAATTGCTCCGAACAACGGAATATATAAGATTTCAATACTGCGTGCAATCGTTTCCATTCCCTCCAGCAGCCCCATCACAACAATGATGGCAAATAAAATATAGATAACTACTTTTGGTGTTTTCGGCAAAATTTGCGAAGTAGAGAAGTCTCCTATATACCGCAAGGTGAGACAAGCATAGTAAAAAGAATATAAAACAAAAAAGAATGTAAACAGTTTTCCAAACATAGATCCCAATAATTTTTCACTGTATTCCACAAGGTTTTTTTCCGGATAAAACTTGCTTACAGGATAGTAAATAAACAAAAGGATAAGCAACCCGATTACCAAACTGAGCAATCCCACAAACCAAACATTTTGCTTTGCATCTGCCGCTTGAATGGGGGGTAAAAGCGCAATCTCATCACCAACCATAAAAGCCAACAGAAATGTGATAAGTTGATGAGGAGTTATCTGAATTTTATTTCCCACCAAATCTACTCCTTTTTAATCCAATAAATCGTAGATATAATCTTTCAGCGGTTGCATCGTATAGACAACAATATTTGATGGATTGGGAACAGTTATATGCAAAGATAGAGATATACTTAATCCGAATCCGATTAAAATGAGGAAAAGATATAATCCAACTATCCTTTTTTGCTTTTTTTTCCACAGAATGGGTACTTCTTTTGAAACGATATAGAAAAAAAATATACAGAGCATTATCACTCCCACTTTTGCGATACTCCTTTATCGCTGTGTCATGGACCCTTGGGTTGTTCCAGTAAAAGTAATGTTGACTTCACTTTGAATACTTACAGGCAGCCCTACAAAAATACGATCCCATTTTGTTTTATTTTTCGCCCAATATTCTGCATCTGAGCGATGGATAGCATGTCCAAATTCTAAAATATCGGTTCGATATTTTTTTGTGCTGCAAAAATGGCAGTGGTAATAATTCGTTTTATTTCTTGTTTTGAAAGCTTATTTAACGTATTTATATCTTCTAGATCTCTACATTGGGATTCATTTATATTTAACTCTGATTCTACTTTTAGTAAGATTTTAGGATGATTATTATTTACCAATCCTTTCACTTTTGTTTTGGTGTGAATAACTTCCATCGCTAATCGCCTTTTTGAATTTTTTGGACATGGAACATTTATATCTGTCGATTTCATTTTATTTAAGATCATCACCAGCCCTTTGCTAGCATCATCTGAAAGCCAGCCGACCAATTTATCATTATGGAAAGCCGAGATCGTATTGGTTTTCAATAATTTTTTAGGAACTATTTTCTTTGTATTTTCATCGGACCCATCTTCTTTATCTCCTATTACTTCGATACCAGTTATTTTGGCCTCTTCTCCTTCATTCATGATATTTGCTAATAGATCATCTGTAGTAGTCGCAAGCACAGTTCCTTTTGTCCTGACTAGTGTTTGAATGGAAGAATAAATCATATCTGAAGGACTTTTTGCTACCGGAGTCATCGTATTCAATATTTGTGCTGCTGTTGCTTTTTTAGCAATAACGATATAAAACGTCGGTTCTAAATCAGAACTTCTTGACAGATAATCTGTAAACTCATTGATTCCTTCTCTTGCTAAATTTTCACCTAATACGAGGATTTTCACTTGAGAAGTGTAGTTTTCTCGAGAACCTAATGTCATTCTCTTATGTAGTGCTTCCGTCAATGTCTTTCCTTTCGTTCGATACATAAAAACAGGAGACTGGTTGCTTCCTCCACCTTGTTGGGATGCAACAGCAGTAGGATTTACGACTTGAGTCGTCAGCAAATACTCTCCATTCTCCTTGTCAATTCCCATTGCCGTAATAAGTGCTAAATCATCTATTTCTCTAGTATCCCAACATCCTGTACACATCATACTTATCATCAGAAGGGCAATCCAAATGATCCGGATCATCCTTTCTCACTCTCCTTATTTGTCGGAGTTAGCGGCAGACGAACCAAAGCATCTTTTTGAGCCCCCATCACAAATGGCGCTAATGGGCTCATATAGGGTACTCCAAATGAACGTATGCTGCACAAATGAATAGCCAGAGCCGCAATTCCAATAATCACTCCAACTAATCCAAATAATCCTGCGATGAGCATAAATACTACTCGTAAGATACGAACGGCGATTTCCATATTATTTGCTGGCAGTACAAAACTTGCTATCGCAGTAATAGATATCACAATAACAACAGCTGCCGAAACAATACCTGCGGACACAGCTGCTTGACCAATAACTACTGCTCCGACAATGGATACCGTTTGACCGACAACTCTCGGCATCCTTACTCCTGCCTCTCTTAAAATCTCAAACATTAACAGCATCAAAAGAGATTCAGCAAAGGTAGGAAGAGGTACTCCTTCATGTTGAGCAGCTATGCTGAGGAGAAGAGGATAAGGTATCATTTCTTGATGAAAGGTAGTGACTGAAATATAAATTGCTGGCCCGAATAGTGCCAGTAAAAGTCCAATATAACGAACAATCCGAACGATTGTCCCAATATCTGTCCGTTGATAGTAATCTTCCGGTGATTGAAGAAATTGCACAAATATGGCAGGTACTAAGAGAACAAAAGGTGTTCCATCTACTAATATTGCTATTCTCCCTTCCAGCAATCCTGCTGCAATAACATCTGGACGTTCTGTATTGAAAATAGTCGGAAAGGGAGTAAATTTCTTATCTTGAATGGACTCTTCGATCATCCCTCCTTCTAACACACTATCCAGATCCACTTTTTTTAAGCGTGTACGAACTTCTTGCACTAACTTTTCATCCACTAGTCCATTTATATACATAATTGCTACACTGGTTTGTGTTACTTTACCAGCAGACATATTTTCAAACTTGAATTTTGGATCTTTAATTTTTCTTCGAATTAAAGCAATATTTGTTCCTAATGTTTCTGAAAATCCTTCCTTAGGACCTCTAACAACCGTTTGCGTCGTGGGTTCTGTTACTCCACGTTCTTTTGATTCATTTAAACCGATCGCTAAACAAATGCTGCTTCCATCAAGTAAAAAAATAGCATATCCAGCTAACAAATCTGCATACACTGTTTCAAAATCATAAACTTCCTGAATATCCCCTGCTGTCAATACAGATTCTTCCAATAAAATAAGAGGTTGATCACTGAGCATCACTAACTCTTCTAACTCAGTTCCTTTCATTTCTAATAAAAGTGGTTCTAATATATGTTGTTGGACAGACTTTTTATCTACTAGTCCTTCTGTGTAAACAATACAAGCCTGTAAGCTTCTTTCTTTTCCAAATTGAATTTTACGGAAAATAATATCCTTACTTTCCCCCATTTCTTCTTTTATCTGTTTTACATTATCCTCTAAAGTTTTCCATAATTTCTCTTTCTTTATTTCTTTTCTTTCTTTCGGAACTTCTAATGTTCCTTGGTCCATTCGCTTGAAAAAACTCATCTTGTATTCCATCCTGTTTAAAATGTTATGATTGTATTCTTTGCTTCTTTTTCCATTGTTAACAAAAATTTTTTGTACACATTAATGGAGCCTATATAGTTGAAGTATAGAGGGAGTTGCAGGTTCTACCCATACACATTCAATAAAACCTGAACTTTTTTCTTGCTTTGGAATATCTCTATATAAAAAGACAAAAACCCACACAGAAGAGACCAGGAGGTTAACGTATGTCATTGCTGCCTAATGACCCATTTCGACAACTTAGCAAAAAGTTTGATCGATTGTTTGCTGATTTTCCATCCATTCTTGGAAACACACAGAAATTTGAAAGGATGCAAGTGGATATACAGGAGACAGAGGAAGAAATAGTGGCAACTTGCGAAATTCCAGGACTGATAAGCAAAGAAGATGTGAACATTCAGATCGAAAAAAATGTCTTAACGATTCAGGCTTCCATCAACAAAATGGTAGATATCCGAGAAGAAAATATGTTTCGTCGAGAGCGTTATGCAGGACGTTTTCACCGCTCTATTTCCCTGCCTAGCCTTGTATCCCATGAAGGGGTAAAAACATCCTGTCATGATGGAGTTTTGGAGATAAGGATACCAAAAGTATAGGTAATAAAGCTGATTTTGATGATCAGGAATCAGCTTTTTGCATTTTTTATCTCATTACTACTTTTGTTTTTTGGAGAAAAAAACTCAAAAGGAGCATAATTCATGAGTGAATGACAAAAACCTCTAGTACCGTAGGCTAGAGGTTTTTTAAACATGCTAAAAAATTTTATTTAAACGAATACGATTATACATTCCCCCGCACCGCGGGTTGTACTGTAACAGCACAACCGCGGACGGGGAGAACCCTTGCTCAGAGGAAGTGGCGGTTACCGCAGCGGATGCAGCGACCCGACGAATCCGTCGGGAACCAGCGGAAGAACGTCAGCTGGAACACCAGCAGATCGCTGGGCGCCGCGGGCGCCTCCTCGACGGACTGCTGCTCCTCGACGAACTCCCTGTGGGCGCTGGCGACGATGCCGTCGACGAAGTGCTTGTCGTCCATGGCACTGGCGAGCACGCCATCGATGAGTTCGTTGAAGCGAGAATGGATCATCCCTTCCGGGTTGTCGAGATCCTTCTCGATCCGTTCGGCGATCTTGCCGGCCAGCCAGTCGGAGTCCAACTCCGCCGTCAGAGCCATCTGGGCCGACGAATTGAGCTCATCGCTCTATATTTGGATTTTTCTTATACATTACTGAATAAACACCTATCAAAAATGAAAGCAAGCCCATCAATCCCCCTACCCATGCATTCATTGTTACAGGATAGTGGTTTACAATGTATCCACCGAAAGCAGAGCCGATAGCTACTCCTAAATGCATAAAAGAAGTAAACAAACTTATTTGAATGTCAGCTGTTTCTGGAGAGGTCTGGATGAGATAATTTTGTATTGGTGCAGCTGGGGCCCAAGCTAAAATACCCCAAATCACGATAACTGGTATTAATGTATAATACGAAGCAGCAGCAAACGGTAAGACAAAAAGAGACAAACTAAATAATATCAATATAATTAAAAATGTTTTCGCACCACCGAACTTATCAGTTGACCAACCACCGATCCAACCTCCTAAAACCCCTGAGATACCAAAGACTAACAGAATAATACTAATCATTCCGATAGATAATCCCATTGTCCGCTGAAGAAATGGACTAAAATAAGTATAAATAGTGAAATGCCCGATCAACATCAAAGCAACCATGGTCTGAGCAGAAATAATTTTTGCATTCTTCAGTGCTGATAACTGCACTCGGATTGGGACAGTTGGCTGAGGAGGAATATGGGGTAGAAATTTGAGTATTCCTAATGTCGAGACAGCACTCAATGCAGCAACTAAAAGAAAAGTCATGCGCCAACCCCATTGTTCAGCGATAAATGTACCTAAGGGTATCCCTAAAACAAGAGAAGCACTTATTCCCATAAAAACTAGTCCCATCGCACGTCCAACTATTTCTGGTTTTACGATTTTTGAGGCTATCGTCAGCGCATTTACAACGATAACGGAACAACTTACAGCTATAATCACTCTAGCAATCATAAGAACAGCAAAATTTGGACTAAAGACTGAAAAGATATTACCTAGAATAAAAATAAGCATAGACCCAACTAATAACCTTTTTCTCTCTATTTTTGCCGTTAAAACATTAAAAATAGGTGTCCCAAATGCGATAACAAGAGAATACACAGAGACCAACAAACCTACTGTACCTAATGAAACGTGTAATTCTGTTGAAACCATGTCTAAGATCCCTGCGATAACCAATTCCACTGTACCTGTAACAAATGTTGCAAGTGTTAAAATATATATCCCTCTGTTCACACAACACCCTCCTAAAACCTAAAATTCTCTGAAAACATATTTATTTTTGATACATTTGGCTCGTTTAAACCTTTTTATATAGTTTATTAACCGAATAGAACGGAACAGTTCTGTTCTGTAATGGGTAAAAATTATTGCATAAACCCCGATTAGGAGGTTTATGCAACTTATGATTTCTGCTTTTTTTGCAGATGTCTATCAATCAATTCCGTAGCAATATTTCTTAACTGCGTACCGGAAACCTCCGATCCCATTACGGGCACAGATGACATTGCACCATTGATCACCAGTAAAAGTTGATTGGTTAATTCCTCATCTTTTATACCTGCTTGTTCACTTAAACGAGAGATTCTTAATCGCAGAGCACGATTGTACTCAATTGCAAGCTGATGAGCAGGATGATTTTCTTCTGAAAATTCCGCAAGTGCATTTAAGAACGCGCATCCTCTATATCCGGGTTCCATTAGAAAATCAATCGTTGCTTCAACTAACCCTAACAACTGGTCTCTTGGTGAATCTCCTCGTTGTGCAATCGCTTCATCGAAGTGTTTCCAATTTAAATGATCTTGTTCCACTAAGTAAGCAGCGATTAAATCATCTTTAGTTGGAAAGTGACGATAAAGCGTCGCCTTCCCAACACCTGACTGTTCTACAATTTTATCTACACCAACGGAACGAATTCCTTCTTTATAAAATAAATTGGATGCCATTTCTAAAATACGTTGACGTGCCGGAGTACGTGTTGTTACCATGATTTCCACCTCAACAAGATTGGTTTCCTATTCTTTTCTTACGAGACAGAACAGTTCTGTAGATGATTGTATCGTGAACCTCTCACGACTGAAGTCGCAAGCTTCGTCTACGAAGGTTGACAGCTAGGCTATCCTTATTCGTACAGGCGTGTCCACTTCGCCTCTAGCGTATAAGCCCGTAAGGGCTACAACGTTACTTTTTCGCAAGATATTTAATGCTCCATGGATATCCGCGTTGAGCAAACTGCCCGAAGACGTACGATACAAACCACGTTTTACACGTGTCCCACTAAAGGTGTACGTTTTCGGGTCAGATTCCTTGTAGACTGGCAGTTCATCTCGATCCCAAAAACTCGCTTTGGATGTGTAGCTTTCTTCTTGTTGCACCAATGTCATCCCATATCGCTGACACAAGTATTCCAGTTTCTTTTTGATCCGTCCAAATGGGATATTCACGAAATTTTGGTTATTCCGTTTGCCTAAGTTGCTTCCTCTTTGCAGATTCTCGTTATATCCGATGACCAGTGTCTCAATGCGATTTTTCAAACAGTAGTTGATCATCTTACGACAGCTCTTGTTCAGGTAATCGTTCACCCGACGATTTCGTTTGGCAACCAGAGCAACTTGTTGTTTCGAACATCCTTTCTGCTTCTGTTTGTCTTTGATTCGCTGCAAACGGGCATTTCGTTTGTTATACCATTGGTTGATTGCCTTTAGTTGTTTTCCATCTATCAGAAAACTTTTTCCCTCGGAGGTGACACATGCCGCGAGATTGCTGATTCCCAAATCGATTGCAAGTGTATGGTTTTTATCGGTATCCCTTTGAACTGCTTGCTCTTCATACGTGTAATGCACTTCAAAGAACCTTGCTCGGTGTTTGGGAAGAATGCGAATCTCTTTGATTTTTTTGTCCGCCAACAAGGGAGGAATGCGAATCACCAGTGGTGGATGTTTCTTCTGATCCAAACGAGAAAAGGGCAGCACAAACTGATTTCCGTTTAAACGAATGAAGCCAACTACTAACGGATAAAATCCATCTTTCGGTAGATATCGTGGCATCTGAATGGCTTGAAAGTCATACTTCCCCTGTTTGGCATGTCGGATCAATGCAAAAAAGGATTTCCAAACCCCATCGACTTCTTTTAGAATTTGTTGTGCCATATTACTATTCAACCGCTCATAATTTTCGCTACCTTTTAAGAGATGATAGTTTTTCTGGTAATTCAGATATTTTTTCTCCTGAAAATAATGCTGGCGAACTTGGTATAGACCTTGGTTGTACAGGTTTTTAGCAGTATGGCACAATTCTTTCAAAAGCAGATATTCTTCTTTCGAAAGATGTTTAAGTTGTTGTTTGATGGTGAAATACATGAATTTCTCACCTCTTTTCTAGACTGGAATGAATCCTAATATACAAAATATGGATGGATTTGTCAAAAAAGAAAATCAAAAAACCTGGCGATTCATCCCTTGATTGAATTCACAGGTGTTTTCGCCACAAAAATAAAAATAAAGCCTAACTTACCATCTACGAAACGGAAACTACCTATTTGAGAGGATCGAAATATGTTATTCTCCATCGAACTTGGTATGAAGGGATAGTTCCTCCCATTCTTCTATTTCTTTTATCCGGTTTGATAGTGTTTCACGAATACCATAAAAAGCATCTGCTCCTACAGGGAAATGAACAGGAGGATTAGGACTCTTTGCCATTTGGATGATTGCTTTTACTGCCTTAGCTGGATCACCAGCTTTTAGTTCACTAAAACTTTTTTGTGTTGCTTCATGTATAGGTGCATATTCCTCTAATCTCTGTGCAATTTGCATTGATCTACCACTAAAGTCCGTGGCAAACACACCTGGTTCAACAACTGTCGTTTTAATACCAAAATGAGCTAACTCCAAACTCATCGCATCCGATATGCCTTCAATCGCAAACTTAGAAGCAGAGTAAAGACTCAAAGTTGGCATAGTCATTACACCTAAAATGGAAGAAAAGTTGAGATAATGCCCAGACCCCTGTTTCTTAAACACAGGAAGCGTAGCTCGAATAACATTTAAAACGCCAAAAAAATTGACATCAAACTGTTCTCTCATTTCACCATCGGTATATTCTTCGAGCATTCCACCAAGCCCATAGCCGGCATTATTTACAACAATATCAATCTTACCAAATGCTTTTACTCCTTCTTCAACAGCTTGCTTGATCTGTTCCTTATTTTTCACGTCTAAAGCAGCAATATGGACATTATCGGGTGATTTTTCTTTAAAATGTATAATCGAATCCACATTACGTGCTGTAACAATAACTTTGTCCTCTGTCTCCAGCAATTGTTCTACAAACTCTCTACCAAAACCTGTAGAAGTTCCTGTAATAAACCAGACTTTGCTCATTATCGAATCCCCTTTGATGTATAATAGGAACAGAACTGTTCTGTCTACTAATAATACAGAACAGTTCTGTCTCGTGTCAAGATATAATGTCATTACTATTTGAGGTTATTTACATATCCCCCAAAAATGTTCATTAGGGATCAGTGGAACAGAAATCCAGAGTAAGTGTTACTGGCAATAAAAAAACATTTGATCCGTGAAGCATATAGAATCAAGCGTTATCTATTGTATTAAAGCCCTAACACCTGTCCAAGAGGCACCCATCCGGCCACCGCAACCGCACAACAAAACATAGATAACAAAACGAGATTTCTTTTCATTAAAACAACTCCATTTTAATATTTTGTCAATTCTATCTCTTCTATTATCTCTTTAAATATGAGAATTGTCTAATCATGGATTTGCCAATTGCTGGACAAGCTCAGGCACCTAAATAGATGGTAAGCTCCTCTAAAAGATAGAAAAGCTCAGACTTTTAAACAAAATCTGAGCATGTAGACTTCTTAACTTATGGATGTTGTTAGACCAATCTCCAACTCTATCGGACAGTGATCCGAACCCATGACTTGATTACAGATTCTCGCCTCTTTGATCTTATCTTTGAGTCTTTCTGAGACAACAAAATAATCAAGACGCCATCCACTATTTTTTGCTCGTGCATTGGAAAAATGTGACCACCATGTATAGGCACCCTCTTGATCTGGATAGAGGTGTCGATAGGTATCGATAAATCCTTCCCTCAATAAAATACTGAATTTCTCTCTTTCTTGATCAGAGAAACCTGCACTTTTGCGATGGTTTTTTGGGTTTTTGATATCAATTTCCTGATGGGCTACATTAAGATCACCACAAAATATAACAGGTTTATGTTTGTCTAACCGCTTGATGTAATCCAAAAATACTTCTTCCCACTTCATCCGATAATCCAGCCGAAGTAATTCACGTTTGGAGTTTGGTGTATATACAGTGAGCAAATAAAAATCTTCAAAGACCACGGTGATGACTCTGCCTTCTTGGTCATACTCTTCTAGGTCTAGTCCATAGGTAACAGCGAGTGGTTCTTGTTTAGTGAAAATAGCAGTACCCGAGTATCCTTTTTTCTCCGCATAATTCCAATATGTATGATAGCCCTTTAAATCAAGCTCTACTTGTCCTGCTTGTATTTTGGTTTCCTGCAAACAAACAATATCTGGATCTGTCTCTCCTAAATAATGTTGAAAATCCTCTTTTTTCATAACGGAACGCAGGCCATTTACATTCCAGGATACCAGTTTCATCATATGTGCTCCTCTATTAAACAAATGAATAAATACTAGTTTTATTTTATCAAACGATCAACTATATGCGAATATATATTCTCAAATGTGTAACAAAATTAATATCAAGTATTACCTTGTCATCAAAGATACAATCTTAATACAATGTATACATGAAAAACTACATTACACCAATTAATGATCTTACATGGCCTGAAATTCAAGACCGATTGGATAAAGGCTGCAAAATTGCCATCTCACCTTTTGGTCATACAGAACAACAAAAATTAGCTTCTCTGCTACAAGAAGCTCAATAATTGTTTCTATTACTTGAACAAATCCATTTAAGGTCAGATGAAACGTTACCACAAAAGGATTTGCTCTATATAGAATGCTACCTTCCTCCTGTTTATTCATTATTTCTCGGATAGTAAACATAAGGTGGATATTTAACTACTGGGTATTTCTCTTCATGAAGAGCATTTATTACATCAGGACCAACATTCAAATTATCCTCTACTAGTTCACGCGGAGTTAGTGCCATCCATTGATTTAACGAAACATCTTCAAATCGATTACTCTTAAACATTTCTAAAAACCATAAACTATCTTTTCCGGTGTTTTGAATATAATGACCAAAAGCAAAAGGTACATACCCCACATCTCCTGCACGGTAATCAAAGGTTCTAGCCGCTCCATTCCCGGCAAAAACAGTCATTCGACCTTTCCCTGTCAAATAATACTGCCATTCATCATTAGTGGGATGCCAATGCAGTTCCCTCATCCCTCCAGGTTTAATTTCGACTAATGCCGCAGCTATTGTTTTCGAAATGGGAAAATTAGTAGAATCGACGATTCTTACTGTGCCACCTGAAGTAACGATTGGTTCTTGCGCCATTAATTCATGTTTAAAACTTAGGGGAACCGTTCCATAAGGTGAGTCCACTTTTTGACTTTCCAATGAACCTGGAATTTCATCTTGGAAAATATACACTTGGTGATTTGGAATACACTTAAATTCCTTTTTGGAGACACCAAAATTAGCTGACAGCACCTCTTTAGGAGTATGTGCAAACCAATCGGAAATCGATAATGTATTTAAATCTGAAAAATTCCCATCATCAAATACTAATAAAAACTCACAACCTTCTTCTAATCCCTGAATCGAATGTGGAATTCCAGGTGGAAAATACCACAGATCACCAGGACCTACATCCGCAATAAAATTTCGTCCATTTTGATCAACAGCAGTGATTCTTGCTTTTCCTAAAATCATATAAGACCACTCTGCTTGCTGATGCCAGTGCAGCTCCCTCACTCCACCTGGCGTCAAACTCATATTTACTCCTGCCAAAGTAGTCGCTATGGGTAAGTCTCTCTTCGTGATTTCTCTAGACCATCCCCCATGATTCAACTGCATATGGGTATCTGAAAACGAAAACTTTAGGTTTGGAATAAGTCCATTATCTGTCTTAGGGGGAACCAGCAAATCGGGATTTTCAATATCCCTCCACACATCTCTTGGCCCAAAATCAGGACCACCAGCTCCATCTCTTCTTATGGGCTGTGGTATTTCTTCATATGACATCTCCCTACCTGCCCTCCACGTTTTTATTATCAATATGATAAAAAGGGGGCAATGTGCCTATCTTGAACTATCGACAAAAAAGGAACATACGTTTGATTTATATTCATTAAATAGGTAGAATAAAACAAGAAAGTTTGTTCGTTGTACATCGAAAAAGCAACCATGTGATAGGGAGGAATATCTGTTGATAGAAAAAAGAGTATGCCACAACTCGGAACGAAAATCATACGGTATGTTAGAAAAAGATAATGTAGTAGTTCTGAATGGAACTAATATTCCTTGTCGTGTTATTGGAAAAGGACCTTCACTTGTCGTACTCCATGGAAAATTTCGGAATACCTATGATTATGAAAATCTCTGTCGCAATCTCGCTTATTGGTTTACGGTATATGGCATAAATCACCAGGGACATGGGAGCAATGTAGTTCAAGGATGGATTACTGTCTGCAAAAAAACTGGATAACTGCTTGAATAAAAAACGCTCAATCCTAAAATTCAAGGATCGAGCGTTTTTTATGTTTCATGCTTTAAGTGAGCACTTACCCAAAAATCCATTTCTTTTCTAACTCTTTAAATTTTCCATGTAACTTCATTTCATCCATCCACAAGTTAATCCAATTTTGAAAATCTAAGTCGCCTCTTTGCATCAAGTATCCCTTTTCATCAAGGTTGAAAGGATTTTTTGTTAAGATTGCAAGTAGCCGCTTATCTTGACCAGCATAGTATCGAGCTTCAGTAGTATCGGTAATCATTACATCTGCTTGTCCTTCGGCTACCATCTTCGGAATTTCCAAATTATTTTGGACAGTAATAATTTGTGCATTTTTGATATTTTCTTTCACAAATTTTTCGTTCGTACCTCCAGGATTTACAGCAATCTTCACATCAGGTTTATCGATATCAGCTAATGTTTTGAATTTACCCTTATCACTGCTTCGAATCAATGGTGATTTCCCATCTTGAATGTAAGGCTCTGAAAGATTAGCAGTCTTTTGGCGCAGCAACGTTCTTGTAATTCCGCCCATCGCAATATCAAATTTATTGTTTTGCAAGTCTTGCATCATCGTTGACCAAGTCGTTTTGACGAATTCTACTTTTACCCCTAGATCATTTGCTAACATCTTAGCTGCATCGATATCATAGCCTTCGTATTGTTTGGTTGTTGGGTTCCAATACGTAAATGGCCTGTAGTCCCCTGTCGTTCCTACACGAATTTTACCTTTAGCGATGGTGTGATCCAACCGAGATTTTTGGGTATTTTGATAAGTGCCTGCATCAGACCTTTGAAAGAAAAAAACACCAGACACAAATCCAGATACGAAGAGAATTAAACTAGTTAAAATAATCAGTAATCGCTTTTGCAAGTTACCTCTTCCTTTCATCGTTTTAACTTTTTCATATATCAATCTTAAAACGAAGAATCTTATACTTTTATAAAAACACACATGATTGAAAATGACTAATTTGAGTAGGGAATAGCTTTATTTGTCTCTGTCTAATATCATATGATAAAAAGTTAATATTTATTAGAATCAATTATAAAAACTACCTCTTTCAATTGCTATATAACTGAAAATTATGTAAAATATATAAAGTATCGTCCTCGACTATAATCAAAGGATTTTCCATGTACTGGTTGAGACTAGCACCTCTAACTCTCGGGCAAATGTTCGTCATTGTGACGATCACTAGCCTAATCAGTCAAGCATTGCATATTCTACTCGATCAGCAAGGGCTGTCCATCGGGTTGATTATGACCAGCTTCTCATTGACCGGATTGATTTGCGGACTCCTCTTTGGAGAGGTGGTTGATCGGTTTGGAGCGAAAAGGTTGGTACTCTTTTTCCTCCCTATCCTTCTGGGAACGATCTCCCTTTATCCCCTAGCTCACACGACGAAAGAATATGTGATCATTCAAGTTTTGGTCGCTATCGTATATTCTTTGCTGGGAAATGCTTTCGTCGTGTTGATGCGGAGGAGTACTCCTTCCGATCCCAAAGTTCAAGCACAAGTCAATGGCTACCGTCTAGCAAGTAACTATCTCGGTTCAGGACTTGCAATGTACCTTGGGCTTAAGCTCGTGAACTCCCCTTCTCTCCTTTGGTTCACAGTAACAGGAACCATTGCAGGAGCGATGGTCTTGGTTTACTGGGGAATTAAGCTTGTTCACGAACCGGAGAGGACATGGAGGCAAAAAGCGATAGCGCTGGTCAAAGGGGCCTTTTTTGCTTCTCTTCAAAATACAAAGAGATTGATCGAACGAGATGCCTTTTTTATCACCCTTCCTGGAATGGGCATCTCTGCTAGTTACTTTGCATTCCTGACTTACTTTGCTCTCTATGTAGGGACAGAAAAAGCAGGTGTAATCCTCCTCACATCGACTATTGCCAATGGGATCGTCTCCATCACTATCCTTCCCAAAGCAGTGGTGAGCAAAGGATATCCATTCATCATGGGGTCAAGTATCTTGATCCTAACGGTAAGCCTGATCTTGATCTGGACTAGTGGTCCATTCTGGCTTCTTTTGGTAGCTGGGGTCATGATGGGGATTGCAGTTGCAGGAAGTGCGCAGAGCATTTCAGAAGAAGTCCATCAACGAGTAAACCATAGACTACTCGGTGCTGGATTTGCAACCTCTAACTTTCTAAGGCAACTTGGTGGAGTCGTTGGCACCAGTTACTCTGGGTGGATGTGGGGGATCTTGGGTCCTAATATGTGGATCTCCTTGATTCCCTTCCTGCTGACCTCAGGAACACTGCTCTATTGGATTCGATCAAGAGTACGCAAAGAAAAAACGAGTATTGCCATTCAACTGAAAAGTGACCTATTGAACACCATGTATAAGGCTGCTCAGGATGTCGCTATCGGCAATACGAAGACTAGACTCCCTCCAAATTACAGGGAATCGCCAGATACCGGGTATGTCACTTCTGGTATCGAAGACAAATTGATGCATATCCAACACTACCTGACGGTAGCACGAATTCAGAAAAAGCGATATCTAGGCGATCCTGAAGTGCTGGTGCTAAAGACAAAAAATGTAGCATTAGCTCTTTGTTTCTTGGTAGTAGCAAGAAATACAGGAGAATGCAGTTATGATTTCCAAAAGGCTAATATAAAGCTGATCCGAATGCTTCGGAGGAAGCTGACACATCTTTTGAAGGAAATCGAACGAGCAAAGCTATGTGACAGCTCCCTTGTTTACTCCCATTTGGATTGGTGGAATCCTGAAGACACCGTTCAGGAGTTTCAGGCAGAACTCGAACAAACAAATCTGCTTCGCTGGAACGCCAAGATTCCACGCTCCGCTCTCGAAATAGAACGCCCATTGCCAGTGGGAGAACATGCTAAAAAGGTGCAGCAGTTTCTTGAAGCTGTGCAGATCTTGAGGGTGCTGGAACCTTCAGATCAAGAAATCATCGAAAGAGAAATAGAACAACTTGATGTAGCCTACAAGAATTGGTGTGCACTAAACCTGATCTCCTAGTAGGCCACCATGCGCCTCTTCCTTTTTAATTGGGAGAGGCGCAGTCGCCTCCAAAGAATAGTAGACATAATAGCAATTCAAATAATAAAATATAAGAGTCTCCTCCCAATGAAAGAACATGACAGAGAAACCAAAACTGTGAATTACCATTCTGAAATTATTTCCTTACTATTTTCATACTGATGCTAATTTCGTTCTATATATTTAAAAAGTATGAAAGGATATCATTTATGGCGTTGCTCACATTTCTTTGGAATGCTTTATACGTAAGCATAGTGGAATTGATTTACTTGGTTGGTGTGTTAATTGTAATCGGCTTTATTTTAGGAATCTTGGAGAAGCAATCCCAAATCTATCTGACCAAAACGTTTGGAAGACGTGGGATTTTGCTCACTGCATGGATCGGAACTCCTATCCATGAAATAGGACACTGGATTCAGTGTGTCATTTGGTTACATAAAGTAAAGTCGGTCAAACTATTACAAACAAAAGATCCTAATGGAGTATTAGGATATGTCGAGCATCAGTACAATCCCAACAGCGTATATCAGAGAATTGGAAATTTTTTCATTGGCATAGGACCGATCATCAGTGGGATCGGCACCATTATATTAGCGATGTATCTGCTTGTACCTCAATCTTTTGCTGCTTTGCAAAGTCAAATTCAACATAACTCTATTGCCAATCAAACGCTAGATTTACAGATGTTCCAAACATTAGGTAAAGCTGTAGTTCTGATGGGTGAGAGTTTATTTACCACTGAGAATTTCACTCGACCGACGTTTTGGATATTTGTTATTTTGGCAGTTTGTATCTCTTCTCATATTGCATTAAGTAAACCAGACATTGAAAATTCATCTCAAGGTTTACTCAGCCTTTTATCTGTTCTCATCTTGATTAACTTGATTGCCCCGCTCTATCAAGTGGATACGTACAGCATGATCAGACAATTTACGGAATACAACGCATATCTGCTCGCTTTTTCCAGTATTGCTGTGTTATTTTCACTCCTTTCACTTGTGTTTAGTTTTTTATTTTATAAGATTAAAAGATCATAGTTCATCCCTATTCAAAAATAGGGGCTTTTTACATTATGCATTTTTATTTTTGCCAATTCTTGCTTTTTTGTTCTTATCTTACATAAATCTTCCTAACATTACTTCCTCACCCTTTTCTCACTAAAACAAATATGTTATATTTATGCTCCAGAACAGCAGTCTCAACCGTTTGAGACCAATGAGTTTGGGGTTTTTGTGTTTTCCTATCAAGTATTTGAAGGAAATATGATGGGGATTGTCATTGTGTTGTTCTACACAGTGACAAGAGCAATCCGAGATCGGATGAGCTCCCATCGAGCCAGTGAGTGGCTGGAAAAATCGAGCAACTTGGCTGGCACGCTTTTGCCAGAGCGAAAGGTTGTAATAATCGTCAGCAGCTATAAGAGTGTGCACCCATACTGTTTTGACTCCATCGCAAATCAACAAATCCCAGACAACATGTCTATGGAAGTGATTGTGGTGGACGATGGTTCCCCCAACCAAGAGGAGCTCAAGAAAGAAAGGTACAGTGAGTACGAAGATCAACTTGGTTGGACCTTCCTCTACAAGAAACGAGTTAAAGGAGACACTGGAAAAAAGAAAGCACAGCAGACAGCAATCGAAAGTCGCAAATGGAAAAAGAACGATCTTGTTCTGTTCTTTGATGCGGACTCTTACCTAGCCGATCGCGATGCGGTTGCAAGCCTAGTTGCTGCCCTCGAAGATCCAAAGATCGGAGGTGTAGGAGCCCGGCTTGGTGTCGCTAATCCTGACGATAGTTGGGTTACCAAGTTCATCATCGAGGAGTACAACGAAACCTACCAGACGAAGGTACTCGAAAGCTCGTATAAGACAGTGACCGTAGTCTCAGGTGCCTGTTCCATGTGGAAGTGGGAAGTGATCGTTGAGATCTTCGAATCCTATCTCAATGGACCGGCAACAGGCGATGAAAACACGCTCTCGTATCTGGCTCTCCAGGCGAACTATGGCACTTCGATCGTACCGACTATCGCTAAGACGGATGTGCCGGATTCGCCGAAGGATCTGATTGATCAACAAGTCCGGTGGCTTCGATCGGATTGCCTGTACATCGGGAAAAACTTTCGGCTCCTGTTCAACCGCAAGAAGGGCATTCTGCTGTTCAACATGGCGGTAGAACTCTTCTCCCCTCTGCTGCTTTTGTTCACGGCAGCAAGTTGTATGTGGTATGGAACAATCGAAGCTGTCACTCCCGCAATACAGGGGACACTCTTCCTCCTGTTGATGATGGCGTTTGACGCTGTCACAGCTTGGAGGAAAGCAACTTCAGAGGGCAAAGATCGGCTGCGCTTTTCCCTGCTCTACCCTGTGCATGTTCTGTTGTTTTCCATGATTCGGATTTGGGCTCTCCTCACTTGTAAGAAAGAAGTGTGGATCTCCCGCTGAATCAAGCGCCCCAGAGAATCATCATCTCTCTGGGGCGCGCGTTCTCTTCTTTACTTTGCATAGGCTTTTGCCTGATATAACTCCGGTGAGACTCTTTCTACAAGAGGAGACATCGACTCGCCATAAGTAAGAAAGAGTTGATGCAACGCACGTGAACAACCTACATATAATAATTTCGCATGCAGAGCATCATCGAGGTATTGTTCTTTATCCACATCTAATAAAATAACGGAGTCAAACTCCATTCCTTTCGTCAAATATACAGGAGCAATGGAAATGCCTCCCAAGTATACTTTTTGGTCAGCTGTTATCCGATTGACAGAAATCCCAATGTTTTGGAGCGATTCATGGATGATAGAGCAAGTCGCTTCATCTCTCGTAACCAAAGCAATCGTTTGTACATGATCCCTTTCTAACTTCTCGACTGTCTCTTTGATCCAATCGATTCTCTTCTCTTTTTCCACTTGCATAAATTGAACCGCTTGACCACTTCGAAAAACGGGTTCTGCTTGTTTTACATCCCCCGAATACTGACCTAATACTCCATTTGCAAAATGAATGATCTCCATCGTGGAACGATAACTTCTCTCTAATTGATGAAAACGGAGTTTTTTACTGTCGAACAAAGTAGAAAAATCATCCCACTGCCCTATTCCTTGAAAAGAATATATATTTTGCATGATATCACCTAAGATGGTGAAAGAATTACTAGGGCAATGCTTTTGTAATACTGCTACTTGTACAGGAGAAAAATCTTGTGCTTCATCGATCACAATATGATCATACTTCTGGTCTCCTTCTATTCCATATAAGCGATCATGAATATAAACCAATGGTGCTAAGTCCTCATAAGCAACTTCCCGCTTTTTTCCTTTTTCTTGGTGCTTTCCTGTTAAAAAATTGGATTTTTGAATAAATAAACGGTACCATTCAAGCACCGAATGATTGGGCCATGTTTTTTTATAAGCTGCAAACAGTTTGTTTGCTTGTTTCTTCTTTAATCCTTTAGGATCACGCCCGCGAATTTCTTTGTGTTCCATTTCTATCCATCGTTTTATCCGTGCCATCACCCGCTCTTTTCTTTTTATCAACGGATAATGTTTATACTCCTCAAAAAACCAGTGGCCTATTTCCTCAGCAGAAAGATGTTTGTTTTCCCATGCAGTAAACCCCTTGTGAGGGAAAAAATTGGTCTCATAACTTATTAACTGGTCTTCTATCTCTTGCAAAAAGAAATAACTCCCTTTTGGGTTTTTGGTTTGATGATCCATATTAGGGTCAAACCACTCTACCAGCTCCAGATGACGATCTTTTAAAGTGATATTTTCCTTCAATACCGTCAAAGCCCAGTCTTCAAAAGTTGTTTGCTGGATTTCTCCAACACCCAATTCAGGAAGTACCTCTGATATGTAATCCAAAAACATGTGGTTAGGAGCAAAAATGATAATTTTTTGAGGATTGATTTTATTTTGATATTGATACAATAAATACGCTAATCGATGAAGTGCTACTGTCGTTTTCCCACTACCAGCAACTCCTTGAATGAGAAGGACTCGATCATAGTCAGCTCGAATGATCAAATCTTGTTCTTGTTGGATTGTGGAAACGATATCTCTCAATCTACTATCCTTGTTATCACTCAACCGATAGAGGAGGAATTCATCTGTTACACCCAAGTTCTCCACGCCTCGAACATAGCTGTCTACCACACGCTGTAACACTTGGTTGCGAATAGCGATATTTCGTTTGAGATGTATCTTACCCCACACTTCCCCATCTGGAGATTCAAATGAGATTGGGTCATCTGATCCAGTAAAAGAATAAAACATACTAGAAACAGGAGCACGCCAGTCTATAACAATAAGCTCATTCGTATCGTCATCTTGAATACCTGCCTTACCGATATAGAGCGGAGTAATCGGTTTATCTCCTGCTTCCTCAAAATCAAGCCGCCCAAAATAAGGCTCTGCTTGAGCGATTTCCATGTTTTTCAACTGTTGTTGCCGCTGATCATCCAGAAGTTGCTCCACAATATCTTGACCATAATAACGAGGTATTTTTTGCAGAGCGAATCGAATATCCTCCAATTTTTCTAATGTCTGCTTTAATCTTTTTTCTTCCCATTCAATCGAATCCATAAGATGCACCCCCGTTTCGTTTCCAAAAAAATAAACCATGATTACAGCTAGTTGCAGTAAGTTCATGGCTGGATATTTGTATAAGGAAATTCACTATATCATGTCATTACTACGCTGTCTATTGTCTTTCTCCTAGGAATTTTTCCTCAAATGTCGATGCATGGTCTTTCATGCTTAAAAAGCCTTATTTAGAATCAAGGCTTTTTCAACACTGATATTTTTTTCAACCTAACCAACTAAGGTAGACACTCCCAATTGCTGCTTTGCCAACTCATAATAATAACCTTGCTTATTCATCAGCTCTTCGTGCGAACCTGCTTCTTCTATCCGGCCTTTGTTGACCACCAAAATGCGATCCGCATTGCGAATAGTCGCCAAACGATGGGCTACTACAATAATCGTCTTATCTCTATACACTTCTTCCAAACACGCTTGCAGTAAAGATTCCGTTTTTGCATCTAATGCAGAAGTTGGTTCATCTAACAATAAAATGGATGGTTTACGCAATAATGTTCGAGCAATTGCCAACCGTTGCTTTTCCCCGCCAGACAAGCGCACACCACGGTCCCCGATTAATGTATCCCATCCTTCAGGTAAATTTTCAATCAAATTCATCATTTGTGCTTGTTCTGCTGCTTTTAACATTTCCTCTTCCGAAGCTGACGGATTGACATAGAGCAAGTTTTCTCGAATGGTTCGATTCCACAAAAAGATATCTTGAGGAACCAAACCTACATGCTTGCGATAATCTTCTAAACGATACGAAGATAAAGGAAGTCCATCTATAAGTATTTGACCAGAATGAGGCTTGCCAAATCGAAGCAGCAAATCGATAATGGTCGATTTCCCACCACCTGTTGCTCCTACAACCCCAATAAATTCACCAGGTTGGATGGAAAACGACACATCTTGTAAGATTTCCCTTTCATCCGAGTAACCAAAGGAAACATTTTGAAATTCAATTTTTCCATTCGTTTGCTCCAAAGTTATTGCCTTTGCATCATCTATATTCTCATCTGGAAACTCCATCATCTCTTCGTACCGATCAATTTCTGGTTTCAATTGATCTCGATCCATATAGAGCACAAACAGAGAATTGATTGCTCCATAAAATTTAGGCACATAAACCGCAAATGCTAATAACTGTCCAATAGTCATCTGTTGATGAAAAATAAAATATATACCGGCTGCATAAACGAGACTAGTGCTTAAAGAATCTTGTAATTCCCAAAATAAGCGTCCTTGAAAACTCCGCTGTTTTTGTAGTTGATTTTGCAAATCTCGATACTTTCGATTGAGCTCTTGACCATGAGCTATTTCATGATTTTCTTGTTGAAAGGTCTGAACCGTTTTTAACCCAGGTACAACTTCGGTAATAAAAACATCGTATTCTTTTTGGGCCACACTGATATCTTTGTAAGTGGTCCGCCAAAAACGGATTCGGCGATAATAAAAATAAACCATCAATGGTGCAAAAAACAGAACAATGGCCGATAATTTCCAGTTCATCATCAGCATAACTACACCAATAAATAAAAACGAGATCACACTATTAAATCCATTGAGCAGTTTTGTAACAAATCCTGAAATATCATCGCAAGTTCGAACCAACCTGCCTGTGATATCTCCTTGTTGATATTTACTCAACGTAATAGGAGAAAGTTTTAGCAACTTCTCTAATAGTTGAAACCGCAGTTTTACAGTTATTTGGGTTTGTACATTACTTTTATATACATTTTCTAAAGCAGAAATCAGCATATTTAATATGGGAATAACAGCAATTCCGGCAACACATAGAATCAATAAATTTGCATCTCGTTTTGGCAGTGCTTTATCTACCAAAAATGACATCAGCCAAGGCGTAACAACGCCTAATCCTGTCGTAATCAGCATGACTATCATACTGAGCATCATCATCCGCCTATGTTCTCCGAGAAATTTCATAAGGTTTAAGCGGTATTTTTTTTCTTCCGATCTTTCCATTGGTACACCTCTTTTAAAAAAATACTTCATCTTGATCATACGACTTTTTTTCACATTCTTGGCTTTTATATTTCATGACCTGTTGCAGAATGAATATCAAATGTGCCACCTTTGGTGAAAATTTTTTCATTTTGTTATGCCATTAAGAATGAGATCTACGATTTTCTCCGTTGACACACCAACATCCCACCTTCTTGTCCCACTAATCGACATAACAATGGTGAGAATAAGGGTGGCGGCATCAGAAACAGAAAACCGTAAATTTTTCTGGTCTCCCTCTAATGAATTACATACAGCGGCATGGATTTTTAAATATCCTGAACTGCGTTCCTCTTTTAATCGTTGTCTTTCTTGTTCAGATATCGCCTTCAGATCTTTTGGCTTGGGTGAATGCGCCATTCGTATAGCTTGCATAACTGCAAGTGTTCGCTCACCATTTGCTCGTACTATTTCAATAAGGGAAGATAACCGCTTTGTCATTGCATCATCGCTGTCTATCGTTTCTAACTCATTCACAACATAATCCGGATTCATCGCTTCTTCTAAGCAAGCAGCTAGAACTTCTTTTTTATCTGCAAACACTCGATAAATAGCTGGTTCACTGATCCCAGCTGCTCGGGAAATTTGCGCTGTTGTCACATGAGGACCAATCTCCACCAATAAAGGCAATGCTGCTTGTACAATCATGGCTCTCCGTTTTTCTGTACTCATGCCCGGTGCCCGCTTGCGATTTTCATGATTCATAATATTTCACTCCTAATAAACGTAGTGAATATTCACTACGTTTATTGTAGGGTATCTCTTACAAAAAAACAATAACTCGTCTAAACTTTTTTCTGTTACTTGCATCAACATTAAGACTAGAAACAAATTATTAAATAATACATTGAAAAAAATTGCTGAACAACAAGATAATAGACCAGAGACTCCCTCTCAGGAATCAAACAATTATGAATCATCGGTATTGACTGCATTGAAAAACTTAGTAGAATCAAAATAAAGCAAAGAGTCTTCAAATGAAGACTCTTTAGACTTTAAATCATTTTTCGTGTTGTGTTTTTGTAGTAAGCAATAGGTAACTCGATGAGAATAAAATAAAAAATTATTTTAAACCTCTGGTCGAACCCATCTCAAATATGGATTACTTGGGGAGAACACTTTCCATTTCTCCTCCATCTCATATTGATCTATTTTAACTCCTGAGATTCTTGTATTTAGACGGTTGAAATGGAACGCCTCTTGCAACTTAGCCTTTTCTGTTTCCAAAGCCTGCGAAAAAAGGGATTCTGATTTCTTTGGAAAAGCTTTGCTCCACCAGCCAGTCATCAGTGAACGGTATTGGTTTGTATACGATACTTCTATTATAGAAGTACGCTCTTCTTCTGAAATTCGATAATCTACAATTTGCTCTCCGCCAGGAAAATACACTTCTAACTGAAAACGTTGAGGCCTTTTTAAAGCTAAAAACTTCCCTTTAATCGGCACAAATCTATGATCATTGATCTCCTCGTATGCGAGAAACCTGCCACCCTCATCTAATTCATCAAACTGGAAGGATTGGAGGTCTAATCCTGCGAGCAAGAAGTTGCCATGCAATAACCATTCAAAGACAAATTCAGCAGTAACATCTACCGTATAAGTTGCAGTTTGTCTCATATGTCCTATCCCTTCTATCAGTACTGTTCTATCCCTAGCCTCTCATATGTGTATCTTCTAATCAAGATATTGCTTATCAATCTGATAGAAGTTTGAATATACCAACTACTCTAGAAGTATAAAGTACACAGATTTTTATTTTCTAGGTTGCAAAATTCCAAGATACGCTTTGCCACGGCCCTACTTCATCTTCATAGTATCTAGCTAGCACTCTGGAGATCTGACCGATATGATTGAAATCATGTACGGTCCAAGTAGCTAACAACTCTTGAAGTGACACAATTCCAAAGTCCGGATGCTTCCCTTTTCGATCCAAATCGCTTTTTGTTACTAATTCAGACACGAGTTTTATATTCTCTTGACGTATCGCTTCAAATTCATCTAATAACAGATCAAGTGATTTTTGTTGATTCTCTTTTAAATGTGCTTGTCGGTCAAAAGGTTCAAATTCCTTCGTATCTCCATAATCGAGTATCATTTGAATCCGATTCACCCAGTCCGTTTTTTCCCCATGAATCAGATGCCCTACAACATCAAAAGCTGACCAAGTATTTTCTCCTTCGTTGTGGTGTATCCAACTATTCGAAAGTCCTTCTAGCATGGAACGTAATACTTGTGGTGTTCTGGAAAGATTATCGATTACATCTTGCAATTGGAATTTTGGATCGGTCATCCTATGAACCCTCTTTTCTTTCCACGATTTATTTGTCCTCGAATTGTTATGTCAGCATTAACCAACTTCGTCCATTTTTTTGCTCCACTGATAACGAGGTTTGAAAGAAGTCACTCAATTTTTGCTCTGTCAGTACATCCTTGGTTTGTCCTTTTTGTGCAACCTGTCCTTGTTTTAACAAAAGCGTATGGGTAAAACACGGAAGTATTTCTTCAATATGGTGTGTTACATAAATAAGAGTTGGTGCATTAGGGTTTTTAGCAATTTGATCAATCATCTGGAGTACTTGCTCCCTGGCAAAAATATCTAGTCCTGTACAAGGTTCATCTAAAATCAGTAACTCTGGAGAAGCCATCAATGCCCTTCCTATCAATACTTTTTGTTTTTCCCCTTGGGACAATGTTTGATAGATTCTCCCTAATAAATGACCACATTTCCATTCTTGGAGCAATGTGTTTACTTGTTCATAATCTTCTTCTGTTGGATTCTCATAAACTCCTACAGATGCAAACTTTCCACTTAGTACAACGTTTTCAATTGTTTCATAACCATGTAATCTTTGCTGCATAGAAGTACTTACCCAACCAATTTTCTTTCGCAACTCCCTAAGGTCTGTTTCTCCAAAACGTTGATCCAATACTGATATCTCTCCACTTGTTGGCCAATGGTAGCCATTAATCAAATCAAGGATACTCGTTTTACCAGATCCATTTAGTCCTACTAGGCACCAATGCTCCCCTTTTTGTATCTCCCAATTAATCTGATCTAAAATCAAACGCTTATCGCGGCGCCATGAAACATTTCTCAACTCTACAATCATGAGCAATCCTCTCCTAATGTCTTCCTATTCCCATATGCTTCGATTACAATATAGCTTGTCAGGAGGTTTCCGATGAATATCTCACAAGCTCAACCTTATTTACAAAAATATTTTGGCTATTCTACCTTCCGCAACGGACAACAGCAAATTGTGGAAAGTGTATTAGCAGGTCTTGATACATTTGGCATTTTACCTACAGGTGGAGGTAAATCGATCTGTTATCAAATACCTGCTTTGTTACTTGATGGAATAACTGTGGTTGTTTCGCCTCTTATTTCATTGATGAAAGATCAAGTAGATTCACTCAAACAAACAGGGATTTCCGCTACTTATATTAACAGTTCATTGACCGCTGCAGAACTACGCGAAAGAATCAAGGAGATTCATCAACATACATATAAAATCATTTATGTAGCACCAGAACGACTGGAAACGGAGTACTTCTTATCGCTGTTTCGCCAATTACCAGTAGCATTACTTGCGATTGATGAAGCACATTGTATTTCTACATGGGGACATGATTTTCGTCCTAGTTATCAATTGATACCACAGGCGATCCGTACTCTCTCAAAAAAACCAATCATTTTAGCTTTGACTGCTACAGCTACGAAGCAAGTACAAGACGATATTCTCCATCTTTTGCAAATTCCTGTTGAGAACACTTACCGTACTACATTTCTGCGAGATAACTTGCATTTTACGGTGCAAAAAAATGTAAATAAAAAAGATTTCATCCTTCAATATTTGCGTACTCATCCCAATCTTTCGGGTATCATCTATGCCGGTACTCGAAAAGATGTCGATATGCTCTATCAATTTTTACTTAAGCAAAAATACAATGTGGGCAAATACCATGCTGGAATGAGCGAAGAAGAACGGAATATTGCCCAAGAAGCTTTTTCTTATGATCGTACACCTATCATTGTAGCGACAAATGCCTTTGGTATGGGGATTGATAAAAGTAATGTTCGGTTTGTTATTCATTATAATCTACCAAAAAATCTAGAAGCTTACTACCAAGAAGCTGGGCGAGCTGGCAGAGATGGTGAAAACAGCAATTGTATTCTACTCTATGAACCTAGTGATATATATTTGCAAAAGTATTTCATTGAACAATCCAATCCTGATCGACAGGCGTTAGACAACAAAAAATTACAGGCTATGATCTATTACTGCCGAACAAATCAATGCCGTTCTAAAACAATTGTACAATACTTTGGCGAATTAGATAGCGAGCCCTGCCAAATGTGTGATAACTGTGACCCAAATAAGGCCAAAAATACGGTGGATATCACTACAGAAGCACAAATGATTTTTTCCTGTATACGTAGAGTAAACGAAAAAGTAGGGCTAACTTTTCTCACCAAAATATTAAGAGGCTCGAGGAGTAAAAAAATTACAGACTTTCGTTATGATCGTCTATCTACATATGGCTTGATGAAAGAACAGAGTGAAAAAAGAGTCATGCAGATATGCAAATCGTTAGTAGATGAAGGATATATAAGGCTAGAACCATTATCGGAAGGAATGTATCCTGTAGCGAAATTGGATATATCCGCAGTTGCTGTGTTGAAGGGGGAAGAAGAAGTTGCATTACATCTAGCAGATGAACCAGTGCCTGCGGCAAATACGATCAACGAAGATAATCCTATTTTTGAAGCGTTACGACAATTGCGCAGACAAATCGCCGAAGAAGAAAATGTTCCACCATATGTCATCTGCAACGATGCTACCCTCCGCGAAATGACTACCTACATCCCGCAAGATGAAGCTGCGATGTTGCGGATAAAAGGCTGGGGTGAAAGTAGACAAAACCGTTTTGGCGATGCGTTTCTGGAATTATTACAACAATATAAACCAAAAACCACTTCCACATTAACAGAGATTCAAAAAACACATCCCAAAGCGTATACACCATGGACAAAAGAGGAAGAAGAACAGTTAGAAACCTTATTTAAACAAGGTCTAGATATTCCCCAGATCGCTCAGACACTAGGAAGACAAAATGGCGGCATCCGTTCTCGTCTAGAGAAACTCGGTCTTATTTCGAAAGAGTACCCTGACACTGAAACAGCAGCAAACAAAACCTAACACACCCATACCACTTGAGGCACACAAAAAAGCTTCACAAGAGAAGGTGTACGACATTACATCGAATCCAAATCGCAAGATCAGTCAAGTATTCTTTTATTAATTGGATCACAAGAAAACGATCATATCATAGGCGATATTCAATTACTCGATATCGATACAATCAATCGAAACTGTTCTATTCGTATCTCCATCGAAAATAATGCACACCAAGGGAAGGGCTATGGGACAGAAGCGATGAGACTCATGCTCGATTATGCATTTGGTATATTGAATTTACATCGAGTAGAACTAAATGTTTTTTCTTATAATCAAAAGGCGATACATGTATACGAAAAATTGGGGTTCAAAAAAGAAGGTGTTCAACGGGAATCATTATTTTATGATCACCAGTATCACGACTCCATTATCATGAGCATACTGGATCACGAATACCGGCAGCAGTATATTGGCAAATGACGAAGCAATGCATATAATAAAAACCCTACCTTCCAAGCAAATTGGGGGGTAGGGATTTTTCCTTATATTTTGAGCTCTCCTAAACGGACTAATTCCACGACTGCTTGAGAACGACCTTTTACTGCCAACTTCTGCATGACATTTGCTATGCGTACCAATAGAAAAATAATACACACTCCAACAAGCTATTCCACATAATTTGAAATGGCATATCTTTCAACTTGTAGATAGACGAATATCAACTTCAAATTGATCTGTTTTTCACACACGTCATTTCTGTGGTGCCCTCTGGAGGTAGAGTTTCTCTATCTATCACCAGAGGGTTTGTTAGGGAATGACTACTGGTTCAGATCCCCGATCTCATCGAGAACCTCATCGAGTTCCGTCCGGTCTCCGGTAGCTGCAGCTTCTGTTGCGGCTGCATCCCCTTTATCCCATAGCTCGGCCAATTTTTTATCATCAGGATTCTGAGGCATCCTTCACTCCTAGAGTCCAGTTGGATATTGCTAAAATATTATACCATAGTGGGTATTTTTGCCACAATACCTCGAAATGGTACATTAATAGATAGCTCACAATGCATTCCAAAAGAAAACAGATAAAGAATAAAAAAACTACTCAACATTAAATGTATAGTATATATCCATTTCCCCCTTGGGATGTATCACAACTCTTTCAAGTAACGTTCTAAACGCATGGTGTAAATTTTGACTATCGTTGCTCAACAATTCAAACGCCTGCTCTATGCTCTCGATTTTCTTCGTTGCATAACCCTGATTGGACAAATCAATTTGTTCATTTTCCAGATTTTTCATTTTCCAATCTAATTCATCACGTTTTTGTCTAAATTCTTCTTTGGTGATAATCTGCTCCAAATGCAGATCGATTAATTTCGTCCCTTTATTTTTGAGATCTTCGATTTCTTTTTTTATCACAGTGAGACGATCATGTTTTTGGCCTTGAAAGCTATCCTCAAATGAAAATTGGAGCATGTAGCTTTTTTCTAATAACTGTTTAATCAAAAATGCCTTTATATCCTCATATAATATCGGACTGTGATTTACACAACCAGCTTCTCCCATACGACGATATTTGCTGCATTTCATGTAACGATAGTCTTTTTTTTCTCCATTTGCAAGCAATCTCCACGATAACAAAGGAACTATACTTGACCCGCATTCGCTACATTTCAGAATCCCACGAAGATCATTCCAAACAGATATTTTCTTCTTCGTCTTGGTAAGATTGGAGTTCGCCTTCTCCCACCACTCACGACTAACAATAGGTTCATGATGTTCGTGAAAAATAATCCAGCGACTTTCCGGATTTTGTATTTGTTTCTTTTTTCCTTCTACTTTCATCGTGGTGTATCTATTTAGCACAAAATCCCCACAATATATACGATTCCGAATGATCGTTTGCACACTCGTTACTTGCCATTTCTGTATTTCTTTCGGTTTCAAGCTCAACTGATTTAACTTATGAGTGATCGCTTTAAATCCCAATCCTTCATTTACATACCAGTCAAAGATCATCCTCACAATTTCGGCTTCATCTTCCTTGATCTGCAATTTTCCGGCTTCACGAGTATAACCAAATGGTATCTTTCCGATATGCTCACCTCGTCTAACCTTCGCAGCCAGTGCAGATGAAATACTCCCTGATAGCATTCTGCTGTAGTGATCCGCGAACATGGAAGCCATTTCAAAACTCATGTCGTTTTTTCCAGCAACATCTGAATCATAGCCTTCTTCAATCGATATTATTCGGACATTTCGAGATAAAAATATCTCTCTTATTTCCAAAGCATCCTTCAAATCCCTAGCAAGCCTGCTGATCGATTTGAACAACACCATATTGATTTCTTTTTTCTTTGCTTTCTCTAAAAGTAATTGAATCGCTGGGCGATCTTTAAAAATGGTTCCACTGATCCCTTCGTCCTTATACACACTGTTCTCATTCCATACATATCCCTGTCTCTCTAACCAGTTATGACATATATCGATTTGGTTTTCAACAGAAGACACCTGTTCATCTCGATCAGTAGAAACACGAACATAACATGCATATTTTTCGTTCATTGTTCAATGCTCCCTTTACCTTACAATCTCAGCATTATAACTTGTTGCTTCATTTAAAAATCATGCTCCGTTTTCTTTGTTGGCAACTTTCAAACCTCTTCTTATCAGCTCTTGTATAACTTGTGATTGTATGGGAATCCCTTCTCTTTCTTGGTATTCCGCAATTTTCTTCAAAAAGCTCACAGGATAACACATGTTCACCATTTGAGATGGCTTTTCTATGTAAATAACTCTACTTGAGCAAAAATAGATACAAATAATCCCAGCGAAGATATGCTTGGCTGTAGCGTCCTTTGTTGCTCTTTACAACAGACGCGGAAGACATGCATATCGAGCGGGTTTGGAATAAAATGTTAGTGAATTTCCTCAACTGGAGTAAATAATTATTTTCCGTTCTCTTCTTTTTGCTCAAGCCACACATTCAAAGCTTCTGTTACTGCTTTCTGTAGAGTAATCCCTTTTTTTGCACATTCCACCTTTAATTCTCTTATCATCTCTTCTTCAAGTCGAATACTAATTTGTTTCAATGACATGTCGTCACCTCTTAAATAGTATGGTAAATTATTATAATTCCAACTTATTGCATAGTTAGGTAGCATGTTATAATTATAGCATCATAACCCAATTTATGGAAATGCGAAAGTTTAGATCTAACTGGAGGTACACAACATGAAAAAACGAACAACATTGGACATTGTTGTCCTAGGGATCGTAGTAGTGATTGCGTTAATCGTCGTCGCATTATCTTTTCAGAACACAACAAAGTTATCTAGAGGATTAGGGTTAAATCCATATCTAACAGCAGGACTTGTGGAGATACTCTTTGCATCCTTGCTACTTATACGAGGAAGACAACGAGCTTTACAACGAAATGTCCCCATTTTTTTGGGAATTGGATATTTCACCAGTTTAGGATTTGTGACAGCAGTAAATATGTATGGACTAGCACAAAAAAATTTAATAGTCGGCTCCGTTGTTGGGGTAGCCATAAGCGGAGCTATGTGGCTCATGGAGAATACGCTCGTATGGCTTTGGACAAGAAGCCACGAACCACATGTAAAAAGCGTTAAAGAACGCTTAAAACAAGCTAAAAAAGATATCAACGAAGAGAAAATAATTCAGAAAATGGAATGGATGAAATGGGAATCTCGTAAGCCGGACTTACGATTGATAAAAGAAGTTCGAAAATCAGAGGAGCAACGTAAGGAGATAATAGAAGAAGGTCTTCCAGAGTATTTCAGAAGAGAACCGGAGTCATTACAAGAGATAGTCGTCACTCCAATAACGGATGATCAGAAGGAAGTACAAGAAACCCACGTCATACCGTTTAAGCGTCAAATCGGATTTTATCAAGAGAAGAAGAAACAAGATCATCTTTTTCAACCAAACACAGAGGCACGAAGCAAAGCTATACAAACAGCGAAAGAATTAACCGATGAGCTGGGAAGATTTCCAACATATAAAGAGATGAAAAATAAGGGAATAACAACGCATTATTCACGTATCGCACTCAAAACTATCAAAAACGGATAAACCCGCATAGACGTTGTGAGACGATGAAATACGAACAAGCAAAACGGTGATTTAATATGAGATACAACATAAACAAAGGCGGGAATCCCGCCTTTTTATTTATCTATCATGACCAGCAATCGAGTTCTTCCAGTTGATAATTTACAATTTTTAGGAGATAATACAAAAGGGTGAATTCCCAAAAAATTGTAATTGGAGATGTTTGAATGAAAAAGAGTATTTCCATTGTTTCCTCTGCTGTAGTGCTTGCTTGTTCGCTTATTCCAGCCGCTGCATTTGCTCACAACCATCACAAAAAACATCATTCTTGTGTAACGCTGTATGAGCATATTAATTTTAAAGGTCGATCCATCAAATTCTGCTCCGATGACAGTACACTAGTGGACAACAATTGGAATGACCTAGCGTCATCTGCAAAAGTTTCTGGTGGAGATGGAGTCGTATTATATGAGCACATCAATTACAAAGGTCAAAAATGGAAGCTGAAACCTGGAAATTACTCTGATTTCACCAAGAAAAAACTAGACAAGAATAGATCATGGAATGATGTTGTTTCCTCTCTCCATATTAGTAAATAGCAATAGAAAACACATGACCTCTGCACTTAGAGATCATGTGTTTTTCATTTGTCTGATAAGTCCGTTCGTTCTCTAGTAGGTCCTCTTCTCAAATGGTTTCCCACTCGTCACTTGTTTTGCTAAGAGTAATACCAGTGCTTGATCTTTGGTTCCCAATTATTTGACAAAGAAATCGACTTTATTTGGTAAGACATTACTTAGATTATTTTGTTATTAAGACCCCCTATTTCGATTGTGACTTAGAAACCCTATCAACGAAATAAATGATATAGCTTGAAGGTTCGTTGGCTTATTCGTCTCGATTTACTTTCCCAATAACTTTTCATGTATGATTTATGCTACTATCGTTTATATGATTAAACCATTAAAACAAAGGTGCTGAATATGGATAAACAAGAAGGTTTAAAAAGATTGCTCAATGAATTCAGCGAATGCCAAAAAGTACTAACTGCGGTTGGGGATGAAACACGTCAAGCCATTATAATTGCTCTAATTGAATGTGGTTGTGAACAAGGGATAAGGGTTGGTGAGATTACGAAAAAGACACACTTATCACGTCCAGCAGTATCACACCACTTAAAAGTGTTGAAAGATGCCAATATCATCGAAGTAGATCGAGTAGGTACAAAAAATTACTATTCCCTAAATGGAGCAAATAGTGCCATCTTTAAAGTGAAACGGCTTTTCGATAGCATTGAATTATTTATAACCGAAAGTTCAGGATAATTCTCCTGTTGATCAGGTATGAAAATCAAAATTCTTCTTATTAAAATAAAGTAAATAGAGAAGGGTGATATTGTGGTTGTACAGGAAACATCATTCAAGTTACGAAAGTTGGGGAATTCGGATTTAGAACTTTCCCCGCTCGGTCTCGGCTGTTGGCAATTTAGTAATGGAAATGGAATAGTAGGAAAGTTTTGGCCTGTGCTTCATCAGGAAGATGTGGTGCAAATTGTTCGGACAAGTTTACAAGGAGGTATTAATTGGTTCGATACTGCAGAAGTATACGGTAAAGGGCAATCGGAACAAATGCTTGCAAAAGCTTTAAAAGAAGTAGGAAGTTTAGCAGACAAAGCACATATTGCAACGAAATGGTGGCCTGTTTTTCGTACTGCTAAAAGTATTTCCAACACAATAGAAGAGCGGATGCAAATGCTTGATCATCGAACTATCCATCTTTATCAGATTCACCAGCCTTATTCTTTTTCTTCAGTAGCAAGCCAGATGAGAGAAATGGAAAAGCTGGTCAAACAAGGGAAGATAAAGAATGTAGGAGTGAGTAACTTTTCCGCAAAAAAAATGCGTGAAGCAGACCGTGTATTGCGAGAAAACGGATTACGACTAGTATCGAATCAAGTAAAATATAGTCTATTGGATCGGAGAATAGAACAAAATGATATATTGGATACAGCCAAAGAGCTTGGGGTCGCAATTATTGCTTGGTCACCGCTTGAGCAAGGCATTTTAAGTGGGAAGTTTCATAAAAATCCTGCACTTGTGAAGTCGCTTACTGGTCCGCGTAAATGGGCACCAGCATTCCAGCCATCAGGTTTGCAAAAGTCAAAACCCCTTATAGATACACTCGAAAATTTGGCACAAAAATATAATGCATCTCCCACACAGATTGCACTAAATTGGATGATTTATGCAAATGGTGAAACTGTATTTGCTATTCCTGGTGCATCGAAAGTTCATCATGCTGAGGAAAATGTTCAAGCGATGAGTTTTACTTTGAAACCCGAAGAGATTGATATGATTAATACAATCTCACTGGAAGTAGTGAAATCAAGAAGATAGTCCTTATTAACAAAAGGAAGAATGGTGCAAGAGCTGGTCTCTTATCGGTAATGACAGGTGAAGTAAGGAGCCGAGCGCTGAAGGCGCATCAACTCCTCTGGGTAGAACGGCCGACCAATCGGGGGCCTAAACCCCACAGAACCCGGCGTGTGGATTTTCCGCACCGGGCTTTTTTAATCTCTCCTTCTCCGTTTGGGGTCCCGCCATAAAGTTACCTTCCCTTTTAGGAAGTTACAGAAATAAACATCCATGTATTCTCACAGTTCGTTTATTTGATAGGTGTGCTTCGAAAAGGACTTAAAAACGACTTAGGAATTTTAGTTTCAAAACGTAGCAGGAGACCAGTTGTGGGATGTACAAACGACAAGACCTGAGCATGGAGTCCAAGTCGACCAATTGGTTTCATATGTGACCCATATTTCTTATCGCCTACTATGGAATGCCCTATATCTTGCATATGTACACGAATTTGATTTTTTCGTCCAGTATCGAGATTCACTTTCAATAAGGAAAAGCTTTGATTGGATTTAATTACTTTGTAATGTGTCACAGCGAGTTTCCCATCATTTGGACGAGGACTTGAATACGTTTTGAATGTTTTCGTCTCTTTCAACCAAGATGAAATAGTACCCTCCGATTTCTTTACCGATCCTTCAACAAGGGCAATATAAAGACGCTCCTGTACAATGTCTTTCCATGAATTTTGCATGATTTGCTGTACATCTTTGCTTTTGGCAAACATCATCACCCCAGATGTGTCTCGATCCAAACGATGCACGACAAAAATCCGGTTTTCAGGATTCCCTCTACGAACATGATCCATGAGCTGTCGATAGGCTGTTAATTCGTTTTCTTTAGAAGAAGAAACTGATAACAATCCAGCTTCCTTCTCAATTACGATGATATCCTCATCTTCATGTAAAATAATAACTCCTGCCATGAGTGGTGTATTTACAGTTTTTATCTTACGAATGGACACAGTTTGTCCAGGCTGTAGCGGAAAGTTGTATTTCGTCACGGCTTGATCGTTTACCAATACTTGTCCATGGCTCAATAGGGATTTAACGGAGTTCCGGCCAATATTTGATAAAGTATTCAATAAAAAAACAAGCAACTCCGTTGGTTCTTTAACTGTGTATCGTTTGATTGGAGCCTGAGTTTGATTTGTGTTGCTCTTTCTTTTCCTTTTATGCATATTGTTAACCTCTTTCTGTACAATTGAATACGGCTTATTTTAGCAAAGTTGTCTACGAAGCGATAGTAATTTTGAATACCACGGTTCGTACTGCTGAATCGACACGTAGGTGTCCCATTCGTCACGCACATAGATTTATTCAAAAAAAGTGAAAAGTAGCTAAAAAAGAAAGTATATCTTTCATCAAAACTTCTAATGTGATTGATCCTGAGCTTTTCAAATAACAAAGATTATGTAATTACTCTTTGTGGAAATGCCTGTTTTAACATCTTATCCTAATCTCTGACAATAAAAAAACCCTTGAAATACAAAGGGTTTGGGTGATGGAGAATAACAGGATCGAACCACTGACCTCTACACTGCCAGTGTAACTTACCATATGATTCAAGGTTATCCTAGTGTACATAAGTCAATCACTGTGCAGTGTTTCAAGGACACATATGTTGGTTCATGTCTATTCATTAACCCTATTCTTATATATATGATAATTTTATACAGGAGAGAGAAGGATAGCGTATTAGCAAAGGTCAAAGAACACTTTTCAGTAGTTCATACAGTTAGCAAATTACCATTCCTATCATCTCTAACTGGCCGTCCCCCTTTAAGCCTTCTCTTTCCTCGGTAACATGATAATAAAACTAGTTCCTATCCCTAGCTTACTCTCGACACGTATTTCTCCCCCATGTTCTTGCACAATCCATTTAGCAATAGATAATCCAAGTCCCGTCCCTGCGAGTGTTCTAGTTCGGGCTTTATCCCCACGATAAAAACGATCAAATATATATGGAAGATCCTCTTGGGTAATCCCAATCCCCGTGTCGGAAATCGATAAATTAACATAAGAACCAACCTTCTTAACAACCACGGTAACTATCCCTTGTTCTTTTGTGTACTTTAACGCATTATCTAGTAGTATGACAATTAATTGATGAAGGCGTTCTTTATCCCCAATCATTTCAATCGAAGATTCAATCGATGTTACGATCTTAATATTTTTAATCATAGCCATATCTTGGAACTGAGGAATAACATGACTTAATATGTTATCCAATTTAACGATCTGAAAATCCAATTGGATTTCACTAGAATCAGAACGAGCCAAAAGCAGTAGATCAGAAACCATCTTACTAATTCGATTTGTTTCATGAATTACTTCAGAAATATGTTCACTCTCTTGTTCAATTGTTCGGTTGGGATGGCGAAACAATCGCTCTAGATGTAACCGAATAACAGCCAGCGGTGTTCGTAACTCGTGAGAAGCATCTGCTACAAATTGTTGTTGTTTGTTCCACGCCAACTGAATGGGGATAAGCGAACGATTAGCCAAATAAAAACCAGCGCTGAATGCTATAGCAACACTTAATAATGCCCCTACTTCCATGACAATAAGTAAATGTCCCAATACTTCTTTTTCTGGCTGCATCGAGTAAACGATTTGACCAGCTTTTATTCGACTCGTTTGTCCTTCGTTCTGAAATTTATCAGTAGGAATCATCAAAGTTCGATAATAATGACCATTCAAAATGATTGTTTGTGGTAGCTTTACTATGGATTTAGAATGTAATTTTTGCACCATCTCACTATCAAAGGCATCATTAGGAATTTGTTTTGCTAATTTCCCTCTACTATCCCAAAAAAGATAAAAGATTTGACTGTCTACTTCCCGTTCCGAATCTTTCTCAAGCAGTACTTTCGTCAAATGTTCCTGTTCGAGATGAATCATAGCAGCCTTTAATTCCTCATCTACCGAATGATATAACCGTTGTTGTGTATAGAGATACATAACTGCTCCGAAACCATTTAAAATAACCAAGAGAACCAGAGAATTAAAGAGGACAAGCCGGATTTTCGTTCGTTTAAACATCTTAATTCTCCTTCAACATATAACCAGCTCCACGGATCGTACGAATAACCTGCTCACAATCATGTAAAAATAACTTCTTTCGTAAATAGTGAATGTAGAGATCTACCACCGAATCACCTGCATCTGAATCAACACCCCATATTCGATTGAAAATTTGTTCCCGTGTCAAAATTTGTTCACGATTTTGAACCAGATACAGCAATAACTCAAATTCCTTTGTCGTTAAATTTAATCGACTATCACCGATATATGCATCCCGCTCATGAATGAATAGGGTAATAAGACCATACCTGAATTGACCTTCTACTTCCAATTTACCAGCTCTACGCAATAGGGAGCGAACTCTAGCCAGTAGTTCCTCTACTGCAAAAGGTTTGACAAGATAATCATCTGCACCAGCATTTAAGCCTTGTACTTTTGACTCGATGCTATCTTTAGCTGTTAAAAATAGAGTTGGTGTGTTATTTGACTTAGCCTTCAACTTTTTTAGCATGGTAAGTCCACTCATTTGAGGCAGCATAATATCAAAAACAAATAGATCATGTATTCCTAATTCTGCCACCACTAATCCTTCATTCCCTGTCGTAGCTGTATCTACTTCAAAGGATTCATCTTCCAGTACTGTTCTGACGACCTTGAGTAATGGAAGATCGTCTTCTACTACCAATATTCGCATAATCACTACTCCTTTTAAGCTTCAAAAAGAACAGTCGGTCAAAGTGCCCGACTTTCCTTACCAATTAAATTCAGCACTAGTATTTGGTCTATTGGATACATCCTGATATTCCTTTGATGATGTTTTTCGAACAAGAGACCGCTTTTCTGATTGTTTTCTGGATTTTTTCCAAGCTGTCCACACATTCGCTACAAGTAATCCGATCAATGGAAAGGTTAATCCACCAAACTTAGCATAAATCGAAACGCTCACGATAGCAGCAATCATGCCGAACCACATCTGATCTACATCTTTTGCAGGTGACGTAGGTGGATCAGTTAGCATGAAAAATGCCAAGAACAGTGCTGTGTTGATATAAGGTACACGAAAAGCAGCACTTGCATTTTCTATGTGGAGTGAACCCATTAAAAATAGTAACAAGAAATAAACACCCAAGAAAACAAAAACCTGTATAAATTTGTGTACCCGTTTGGTTACCAAATAGCCCACTATGAGCAAAATAACCACAAAGATAACAGGCAATGTTGATAAACTACCCCACCAACTTTGTTCCGTTGAAAAAAACACAGAAGAGACTAATAATCCAAAGGCGGCTGGATTAAAGATAAGTCTTTTCTTTATCTTTACTAAATGTTTAGAAGCTAGAGCTACAATAGTTGTAAACGCGATCAAGTACCATGGAACCGTCGTACCTAACACAAGCGCAATGATAAGCCCCGTTATAGTAGCTCCATCTGGATAAATTCGTTTATGTTGTTGCCAAATCCCAAATATGATTTCTAAAATAATAGCTATTACAACCGCTAGCCCTGCATGGATAAAAGCACTAGTATTTTTGGTATAAATACCTGCTATCATCATCAGAATAGACAAAATAAGCAGCACATATCCCTTCGGTGTTTTGAAGACATTGGGCTGTTGTTTCTTTTGTTGTTGACGAATGCGGTCACTTCGTTTTCCTATTGTATTCATAGCAAATAAGCCTCCATCCCCTTCGTCATGTGTACATCTAACGATGGCGTGATTAGGACACCATCTAGCCCAACTTGTTCTAGTAGAGCTAGACCAATATTTGGTCCCAGTAAAAAAGCTGCAGTAGAAAAAGCATCTGCCATCATCGCAAATGGAGCTAAAACGGTACAACTTACAAGTGCCGACGAAGATTCTCCACTCTGTGGAAGAATCAAATGATGTATCTGTTTCTGCAACGGGCTAACCCGTTCATAACTTCCAGAGGTACAAATAGCAGCATCAGATAAGCAAAAGGAGCAGATCGTTTCCATTTTATTTAGCGGATGTTGAATACCAATCACCCAAGGTTTTACTCGCTCATTTTGCCCTCCTGCATATATATCTCCACCAGCATCAATTACAAATCCTTCAAATCGGCTTAGTTCTTTTGCCGCAAGATCAACTGCTAATCCTTTTGCTACTGCTCCTAGATCTAAGACAAGTGGCTTTTGGAGGCATACTGTTCGTGTCTCTTTATTTAGAATAATATCTTGGTAACAAACTGAATTTGCAAAAGAATTGCCAGAGTCTATTATTTCTCCTGTAAGATAATGGCGCTGAAATCCATATGTTTCTAGCTGACGGCCTATGGTAGGGTCAAAAACACCATGGGTGAGGTCTGCCACTTCCCAGCTAAAACGTAACACCTCAAATAATAGGTCACTTACCTTTACTGGCGTTCCTACTTGACTGATTAGACACATCAATTCACTTTGATGATCAAATCGACTACATACATCTTCTACTAAACGAAATTTATCAAATGCACGAATCATGCTCTCATCCACTTCATCTTCTGACCGAGCAGTAGTCACCTTAAGAGATACAACCGTATCCATATACAGGGAGGATCTCATCCTTTTTTTGGTCATCGCTGATTCCTCCTTATGTGTTTTGAGCTTTTTGTAATGCTTCTTTTATTGCTGCATGAAAATCCTCTGAACTTAAAGTTGCGCCGGTGAAAAAGTCAACATTAGAGCTTTGACGTTGAACTACTTGCTGAGGTAAACCATCAATATCACTTTGTGGATAAGAAGTAGTACTGTTGGTAATTTCAACTGATGAAATCTTGCTATTTTTAATCGTTACTGCTACTTCTACAGATCCGATAGAATTACTTCCTGACCCATTATAAGTACCATCTCGATATTTTCCTTGTTTTTTAGTAGTGGAACTAACTTGTGAACTATTATTTTGCTGATAGGGATTATTTATCTGATTATTTATATTTTTATTTTGTTGGTACATAACGTAAGATTGTGTTTCCAAAGAGTTCTGTTTTGCAGATGTCTCCGTTACTATATATCCAGCTGAATAGATAAGTCCAATCGCAGTCGAACACAAAAGGACAAGCTTATTTCCCATTTTAACTGCCATCATATCCGCCCCTTGTTTAGCTTGATTCAGAAATATGTTCAAGTATACAAGGCAAACATTTGAATTATCTTTGAGATACCTTTTACTTGAATTAGAAAGATGCGCCAGTGCGGGTATCAATCTGGCCCAAGTACCTGAAAGGTGGTCGAATTGAGAATACGGATTCGTGTAAAACATCTTGACATTTAAGTGGGATGGAACAAGATGGACTTAGTTCTGATTTGGGGATTATTTTGTTTTAGCTTGAAGGATATGGTAATACTTAAAAATGAATGAATCGCTGAGAAAAGGTGAATTTATGGATAACAAAACAACACATTCACATGAAGAAAAACATTTTATGGCTTCCGAAGTCGTTCGAGATGTTGTCATCGGTATGGCCGATGGTCTCACTGTACCATTTGCACTTGCAGCAGGTTTATCTGGTACTCTCTCAACCACATCTCTTGTTGTTGTAGCTGGATTAGCAGAAATTGCCGCTGGTTCTATCGCAATGGGACTCGGTGGATATTTGGCAGCCCGTACAGAAAGAGAACATTATTTTTCTGAATTGGAGAGGGAAAAAAGGGAAATTATCGATCTTCCAGATCAAGAAAAACAAGAAGTAGCTGATATTTTAAATGAATGGGGTTTGGAAGAAAAATCGGTTCAATCAGCTGTTGAAACTATCAGTAGCGATGAGAAACGTTGGGTTGATTTTATGATGAAATATGAATTGGGATTAGAAGAGCCAGACCCAAAACGAGCAAGCAAAAGTTCTTTTACTATTGGAATGTCTTATATTATTGGCGGAATTATTCCATTAGCTCCATATATGTTCCTTCGCAATAACTTGGTTGCGTTAACCGTTTCCGTGATCTTGACGTTGATTGCCCTTTTCGTCTTTGGTTTTATCAAAGGGAGATTGACTGGGGCAAGTGCGATAAAAAGTGCTTTTCAAACAACCTTAGTAGGTGGATTAGCAGCCGGTATCGCTTTCCTTGTAGCAAGGTTGATCGCCTAACTGGGGTGTCGGGTAGGTCAGGTTCCATTATATTGTTAAATCGTCCCTCAATCGCCGGTTACTAGTTCTGTTCCAACTATTGAACGAAAATGCACTCTCTGGAGATCCAATATTGATATTATTGTTATATTTAGTTTTTTTAAAAATAAGTAATGGTGAAGGAGAAAGTTGTAAAGGAGAAGAAATATGATTCTCTCTAAATTTGTAGATAGACTTCCCATTCTTCCTGTTTTAAAACCTGTCCGGAAAGATTGGTATCACTCCTATTACGAAGTAAATATGACAGAATTTAAGCAATCCCTTCATAGTGAGTTACAAGATACAACCATTTGGGGATATGAAAACAGTTGTCCTGGACCAACCATTGAAGTGGAAAGTGGAGAAAAAGTATTTATTAAATGGATCAATAATCTTCCCAAGAAGCATCTTTTTCCAATAGACCATACGGTACATGGTGCCCAATTAGATGTACCAGATGTAAGAACAGTAGTACATGTCCATGGGGCGAGCGTTGAACCGGAAAGCGATGGTCATCCAGAAGCTTGGTTTACACAGGGATTTAAACAAGTTGGTGCATATTATACAAAGAAAGTATATCAATATGATAATTACATGAGAGCTTGTACCCTCTGGTATCATGATCATACACTTGGGATCACGCGACTCAATCTATATGCAGGGTTGGCAGGATATTACTTAGTAAGAGATCAAAATGAACGCTCCTTACATTTACCATGTGGAAAGTATGAAATTCCGCTTATGATACAAGACAAATCTTTTCATCAAGATGGTTCTCTTTATTACCCTAAGCAACCGAAAAAACCAGTTCCAGAATTAGAAACATCAATCGTTCCTGAATTTGTAGGAAAAACAAATCTTGTGAATGGAAAAGTATGGCCATATTTAGAAGTAGAACCTCGTAGATATCGATTTAGGTTGTTAAATGCATCGAACTCTCGCTTTTATCGACTTAAACTGGATTCGAAGCAACTTCTATATCAAATCGGGACGGATGGAGGATTGATGGAATACCCAATAGGAGTCCAAGAAATTATGTTGGCTCCTGCAGAACGAGCAGATGTCATCATAGATTTTGCCAATCAAGAGGGGAAAAATATTATCATGACAAATGATGCTCCCGCTCCTTTTCCTGGCGGCGATTTGCCAAATCCAGATACAGTAGGTACTGTGATGCAATTTCGAGTAACCCTTCCTCTTTCTAGCATTGATACAAGTGTAACACCGTCCCATCTGTCTTCTTTTCACAAATTAAGAAAAAGATCAGTTTGCAAAATCAGATATTTGACATTAAATAATATTATGGATACGTACGGTCGTGAGTTTATGTTATTAGATCGTAAAAGATGGAATGATCCCATAACAGAAGATCCAAAATTAGAGTCAACTGAAATATGGTCTCTAGTCAACTTAACGAACGATTCACATCCTATTCATCTTCACTTAATTGATTTTCAAATAATAGACCGAAGAAGTTTTGATGTGGAAAAATATAAAAAGGAGAAAGTGATTCATTACACTGGTCCACCGATCCCACCTGAACCACAAGAAAGAGGTTGGAAGGATACAGTTAGAGCGAATCCTAAACAGGTAACGCGAATAATCATGAAATTTGGTCCTTATACCGGTCTATATGTGTGGCATTGTCATATTCTTGAGCATGAGGATTATGAAATGATGCGACCGTATGTCGTTATCCAATAGAACTATACCTTCTGCCTACTAATTAGCCAAAAGGCTGCATTTCCCTACATTATAAATCAAAAAGATGTAACAGCAACAAATGCCATTACATCTTTTCTTGATAGAGAGAATTTAGGCGGGGTGACCTTCCCGCATCTCCTAACTCCTAACAGTGGACGACGGCTTCCATGTTAGCGAGTTTACATAAATCGAGTAATCATTATTTATAAGTTTGCATCATTTTATTTAAAATATCATAAACCAATGGAAAAGTAATGAAATTATCAACATCTCGAAAATGACCGCCCTTCTCAACAGGATGAAATGATGCATCCAATTGTTTTGATAACTTTTTAGTTAGTTCGAAAGGACACATATAATCATCTTTTGCGGCAATAACAGCACGTGAATTAGTTACAGAAATTATTTTTCTATAATCCACTTTTTTCGCTGTAAAAGGATCTAGTGTAGGAAAGGATGCTAATGGTTCAGAAAAGCCAGATACAAGAATAAAGCCTCCAAAGTTTGTTAATGGATCTAGTCCATCTAAATAGTTCAATAGTGTAATACACGCTAAACTATGTGTTACAAAATAAGTGTTGGTATCTAAGAACTTTATTTCATCAGCTAATGCCCTCACCCATTCTTCTTTCTTTGGGTCAGACGAGTTTGGCATATGAAGAACCGAAGCTTGATTACCATCTGCTACTAATTTTTCTTTTAACCATGGGAACCAATGTTTAGCTGGTGAAGCATAACCTCCATGTATAATATAAACTTGTTTTTTCATTACTACTCTCCTAATCGTCTATTTATATATAACTTCAAATGCGCAACTTCATAACATTGTTCAAATCCGCTTAATATTTAAAGGATTCAAGTAGGTACCTACAACAAGTGAAAGCATTGATTTTCTAATTTAAATATGGTTTTCAATATATTTATTTTCATGAACATCATATATTAAACAACAATTACTCAAAGAGCCTAATGTGAAAACAACTTATTACTAAACTGTGATGACAGTTGACGTATGTTGAAATATATTGAATACGAATCATCGCTTGATTTCCATTTTCATCAATAAAAACTATCCCTGGCTAATTGATCAGGGATAGTTTTTATTGAATTATTCGATTTTATATAGATTTCTTTACTTGCGGATATTATTTTGCAATCACTTCATATTCCAAAGTAAGGACTTCCAAACCAAATATCCAAAGCCGGTGGGTCATTTGTATTCTACCATATTCATCAATCCAGATGATGAGATTTTCATTATAAGGTATACGAATAGAAAAGTTTTTTGTCATGAGATAATGACCCTCATCGCCACCGCCGCCTCTTCTCGGTATAGAAGTTACTCGGAGAGATCCATTTATACCATGCTCCAGTTGATAGATTGTCGCACGATTGTATTTCGGTATTGGCATCGTGAAGTGCATATAACGTTGTCCATTATGTTTATGATCAGACCAAATACCCACAATGTAAGTCTCCAGTGTGTCCTTAAAGCTACAAATCCAAGCATTTAATTTCCTATTCCAATATTGCTCATGGTTAATAATACTAATAATTTTGCTGTTTAGCGATCTTACACCCTCATCATTAGATGGGATATTTGCTTGTTGTATTTTATTTGAATATAGTTTAAGACATTTTTCCAACAGCCAAGAACTTTTGGACCAGTTGGCTTGAATGGTAACATCATATAATGATGTATTTTCAGCAAAAGATATTACTTTTGGATGCAGTAGATCTATAATAAAATCATTTCTTTTGAACTTTTCTAGCTTAGTTACAATACCAGCATGAGAAGCGATACTATCTTGGTATCCATTTCGTTCTAAGAAATCGGAACCAATAAATGATCCTCCATTTATATTCGTTTGAGGAAGCTGATATAAGTTGATTTGCTCTATCGGTTTTTGGTAATACCACCCAAATGTTCCCAATGCAAATGCAAAAGCAATTGGAATGTCATGATACCATAGCCACTGTCCTGTATGTATCCATGTATGTCCTTGTAATTGGAATATACCTTCTATAATAGAAAAAATAGAGGTTGCTACTAATATAATTGCAGATAATTGAATACAAAGACTGGTAATCGAATTCTTTTTTTCCATACAGAAAACAAAAAAACTATAAGCAATGATGCATAAAGTATAAATCCATAATCCTGCGTTTTGGACCCAGGGATTGTTTATGATACCGATTCCAATAATGAGAGGGCTTATAATTGTACCATTAACAGCCCAGCGGAAAGCATTTCCAAGTTTTAGATCAATGGAAAGTACCCTTCCTGTCAATCCTACGAAGAGTGTAGAAAAGATAGCAGTAAAATAAAGATGGACAGTGGTGTTTAAATAATGATATGAGATGATAGGATTGGTAGAAAAGCAATAGATGCTGAGTGTAATTCCACCAATGAAAGCATATAGAAAACTTGCATCAACAGCATTCTCTTCAAGCTGATACCAGCCACGTTCCATAAAACGTCTAACTCCATAACCAAATAAAACAAATGTATAGATTGTCCAAATTAATGAAAATATTTCAGAGTAAACGCTTCCAGCAGGAAATAACAATGCAATTCCAATGGTTATTGCAAAATACGGATAACTTTTCAACAGTAAAGTATGATAACGTGAGCTATTTCCATTTCTTTTAACAGTGGGGACAAGTGAAATCGAAGTGGGTACCAAAAGAAAAATGTAAAATAACAGGATCATTTCCAAGCTTGACACCATTGTAATGCTTATTAACCAGAAAAGGGTAGAAATCAGTAAATTTCTAAATAAATAATTTTTCATTTTATACAGATTCCTTATCTTTTTTCCGAATAGTTTACCATAATTAACAAGAAGTTGATACATAATTAATAAATCAAGGTGCATTTCTACTTGTCTATTTTATTTCAGTTGTTTGAATTGAAAGCCTTCCTATCGATTCAAACAGCTTTGTCATGATGTTTCCTCCTTGATTATACCCATTACCTTTGCTAAAATAGGAATAATTTTCAATTTTTGTAATTTGCATTCTATGAGGTGAAACAATTGGATAACTTAAAACAAAATAAAACCAGACTACAACAATTGCTTGATCTTCCCGAAACTTTAGATAAAGAAGATATCAATCGAACTGCTTCAGAATCTAAAGATGATCCAACTGAGAACCAATCTATATTTGATTACTTAGACTTGTAGAACTACTTGATCTTGCCGAATGTTTTCGAAGAATATTAGTGGTAATGGAATTTTATGAATTCCGTGTCCCGCCAAATCTTCCTAGAGGATCAATCCGCCAATAAATCATTTAGAAAATTCTTGGCTTACTATTTCTGGATCATGCCATTTCATACATTATCCTTCCTCTGCTTGTCCAAATCTCTAACAAAAAAGGGGCTAACCACTCCCCACACGTTTTTTGGGCTCTTGTGTAATCCAACTTACAAACCTTGCAGGGTGCATATTGTTTTGTTCGAAATAAGGAGCAAATGCTTCATAGAAAGCTTGTTTGATATCTTTTGTTCCGTATATTTCCTTGCCTACGCTTAGTTTGGACTTCTTCAAACTAATCACCCCTTCCATTCAATGTATGCAGACATTCAATGCATAAAAGCATGTCTTATTTAAAATTTGCATCGAATATAACAGAAAGAATATTCAGACTTTTAATAACTGGCTTTTCCTACAAAATGATTTAGGTTTAGCAAAAATCCAACAAAGATCATCGCAGATAGGAAAAAGAAAGACAGCTTAATTGAACACGGGGTGAAAGCAGTTCAGCTGGAAAATATCTCAATAGAAAAGTTCGGAAAAGATATCTGTATCTCTGGATATCCCATAAAAAAAGTAAATAAAACGATTTTAAACCAATGCAAAGGTTGTTTATCCTCAACATTGGTTTTTTACTACTCCAAAAGAAATTTATTGTACTTTATCACAATATTCCTGACAAAAAACAACAGGATATCCTTTATGAAATTGATTTTATCGAATTTACACATTATTCGTTTTATATTATGATATTGAAAATGGAATAAATAATAATAAGAGAGGTTATTGTAATGAAAAAATTTATGATGTCAGTTTTTTCACTAGTATTACTAGGTAGTATTCTATTTCCCTTTCCATCCTTTGCTGCGTCAAAATCTTGTATCACTCTGTATCAACATATCAACTTTAAAGGAAAGTCAAAAACATTTTGCAATAACGTGAAAGATTTAAGAACATATAATTTTGATAACATAACTTCTTCACTTAAAACTACTAAACACAAAGGAATAAAGCTATTTCAATACCCTAATTATAAAGGAGATTATATAATTTTAGAAAAAGCTTCTGGAAACTCAAAAGCCCCTAATCTAAAAGAATTCGGATGGAACGATAAAATCTCATCATTTTATTTCATTAAATAACTGTGATAAAAACAAACCATGGTTATTTTATGATACCTGTTTAGCCATAACTAAGAATATGCCCAAAAACACCATTTTTGATCAAGTGAAAGGTGAGGTAAGGGAGCCAAACGACGAAGGGAAATACCTGATGAAGCGGAATTGGAGCCTAGATGAGTTATTAGAACGTTTTGGATTAGATATTATCTGGTATAGGATACTGGGGAATATGAGAAAATAAAGAAGTGTTAAATACTCGTCCTTTTATATGGGGTGAATGATGTCTGATCTATTAGAAACTACTATAAGAACCATATTATCTGTATTCTTACTCATGATAAGCATTCATATAGTTGGAAAACAACTCATTTCTCGTATGACCTATTTACATTATATTACTAGTATCTCTTTAGGTTCAATTGCAGCTAACCTCGCTTTTGAAACAAATCTCAACTTTTTTAATCTAACCGTTTCTTTTGTCATCTTTGTAGTCATTTCTGTTCTGTTGTCTCATCTTTCCTTAAAGAGTCGTACTTTAAAAAAATGGATTATTGGAAAACCTATTACCCTTATCGATAAAGGAAAAATTCTTGAAAAAAATCTATCTAAAATCAATATGAGCTTAGAAGTTTTGACTGAAAATCTAAGAAAAAAAGATATTTTTGATATGAATGAGGTAGAATGCGCAGTGCTGGAAATGGATGGTGGACTATCCGTTTTAAAAAAATCCATGTATCTTCCAGTAACTAGAAAAGATCTAGCATTGCAAAAATCTGACCTTTCCTATCCAATAGAATTGATTGTAGATGGAGAAGTCATATTCGAAAATTTAACAGGAAAAAATCTGACAATGAAGTGGTTAGAAAAAGAGTTGGTTAAACGAAAATTGGTACACCAAGATGTCAATTACATGATACTTGGTACAAATAATCAACTGTATATTGATCTATATCAAGATCACTTGAATTAATTGGGATGAAATATACGTTGCGAATAATGGAGAAAATTCCGCTCATAACATTAGAATAGTCAAAGCAGATAATAAACCCGCAAAAGAACATGAAGCATTACTTTGGAATTCTCTGAGTAAATAACATCAATAAACCCAAAGAAGGGATAGCCTAATGGCTATCCCTTAATTTTCTATCGACTCCCGATAAATAAATTTGTTGTCTGTTTTTAATGAGTGTATTCGTCGCTTTTGTACTCCAAAATATCACCTGGCTTACAATCCAGAGTCTTACATATCGCTCCTAATGTTGTAAAACGAACCGCTCTTGCTTTCCCATTTTTCAGAATAGAAAGATTCGCCATAGTAATCCCAACCCTCTCCGAAAGCTCCGTTACGCTCATTTTTCGTTTTGCTAACATCACATCAATATTAATAATAATAGTCATATCCTCCACCTCAGACCGTCAAATCATTTTCTGATTTTATGTTAATCGCTTCTTGTAGAAGCCGTTGAAGGATGGCAGCAAAAACGGCGACAACCAACGAAGCAAAAATGATGATGAATCCCAATAATCCAATAGGAGGGTCAACTTTCTTCGCTATATAATGAAAGAGCGGCAAGCCTAATACGTAAAAACCACTGATTGTAATCGCACAGCACTTTATGTTCTTCAACGCCTTTACAGATAATTCCGAGAACGCCGTGTTCTCGTCAATGTACCGTAAAAGATTGAAAGCCTGATAGAGAGCAAAGTAAAAAGGCACAGCCGCTCCATACATCACGATGAAAACGAGATATTTCATTGGGGCAATATTTGGATACAATTTTGCTGCGAAATTCGCCATATTGGGCACTAAAAATATACATAAAGTAAGAACCAGTAGTCCTATAATAAAAACAGCTATTTTTAAAAACAATGTAGTGACTTCTCTCAAAATAAACACCTCACTTATTTTTATGACAACATGATTTTAGCACGTAATTTATCGTTCTACAATAAATTAATATCGCTTTTTATTATGTTATTATTGTTATTGAAATATACTTATAATTTAGACAAAAATAAAAAACGTGAATCCTTGTGTGAATTTACGTTAAAAATGTATTGTGAAATTGATTTACCCCAAAAGAGAACCCGCAAGAATTATATCCCCTATCTTTCTTCTATAATTTATTAAAGGTTTTTCCTTATACCCAAGGACAGGAAAGCAGAACATGAAATCGAGTGAAGACCAAGCTAAGGACTATGCCAGTGGTACACGCGAGCTTCTTGGGATCGTTTCCAACTTTCCTGGTTCCGAAAACCATCCCGCTGTCACCAAAGCGATGAATGTTCTCGACGAACACAAGGGGATCACTCTCGCAGAGGCACATGACAAGGGAGGCCAGAGTCAAAATTGACCAATCTTCATCCCCAAGACGGATTCACTATCTCTTGGTATCCACCACTGAGACGGTGAAACAGTCGCCTATTTTTTGGCTCTTTTACCTTTTATCAGCTACAACCATAAACACAAACTCCAAATTGTTTGTATCATTTTGCAAAAGGTACATATGACATTACTGATGTGGTTGCGAACGGTTTTCTCACTGATAAACAATTGACCGGCGATGTCTTTGGTGGTCTTATCCTGAACCAATAACTCAAATACTTCCCTCTCCCGATTGGTAAGCAGGGTTTTCCCCTTCTGATTGTGCAACTTCTATGCCACCCTTCCTTGCTCGAGCAATTAGATATGAGGGTCAGGGATACAGTCAAGTTATCTTATGAGACCATATACCTATAGGTGAGAGCAAAAAAGGGATTTTAAGCAAAAATGGGTGTTAAGCATCGAAAATGCCACTCATGATGAGTGGCACTTGTTTATCGTTCACATGCGATTAAATCTTTATCGCGATCTAATCTTTTGTTTGCGTCATAGATGACTTTTGATACATATGGTTTATAATACGTTTTTCCGCCTTTATTTTTTGTGGTGGAATAGCGTGCAACTCCACCTTTATATATTTTGTTCAACTCTGTACAGTTTTTATATACTTTAACAGTTGTTTTTGCATCAACTAATGTAGTAGAAGCAGAGAAAGCAATGATAAGCCCTAAAGCCAAACCATATGTTAATAATTTTTTCATGTAGGTTGTATTCCTCTCATCTGGTGTCTCTTTTATCATAATTCAGATTAATATGAAATTTATCATTTTTTTGTGTCTATTATACGTCTAATAGAGTATATTATGTCATTGTTCAAGAATGATATTCATTAGCATGCGATAAGGCTTGTTCCAAATCTGCACGCAAATCATCTATATGCTCTATTCCTACTGATAAACGAAGTAATCGATCACAAACTCCTACTTTTAGCCGAATTTCCTCTGGTATATCTGCATGTGTTTGTGTCGCTGGATAAGTAATTAGGCTCTCTACCCCACCTAAGCTTTCTGCAAAAGTAATCAATTTCAAGTGATGCAAAAACGGTCGGATAAGATTAGCATCAGCTAGTCGAAAGGACAGCATACCTCCAAATCCACTAGCTTGTTTTAGGTGTGTATCTTTTCCCTTTTCATCGAGAGCTGGATAATATACTTCTCCCTTGATCAACGGATGCTCACGAAGAAAATGTGCTAACTGTAGAGCATTTTCTTCATGACGATCCATCCGTAAAGCGAGTGTTTTCATCCCCCTCATCAACAAGTAGCAGTCATGAGGTCCTAAACTTGCCCCTATGGCGTTATGCAAGTATCTTACACGCTCTGATAATTCAGATCCTTTTGTCACGATCAGACCAGCGAGTACATCATTATGACCACCTAAATACTTCGTTGCACTATGAATGACGATATCAGCACCTAATTCAATCGGACGTTGGTAGTATGGGGTCAAAAAAGTGTTATCCACAATAGTTATGATCTGATGTCTGCGAGCTAGGCTGCAAAGCGCTTGTATATCAGCGACCTGCATCAATGGGTTGGTAGGTGTTTCGATAAAAATAGCTCGTGTGTTGGCCTGGATGGAACTTTCTACATCCTCAAGATTACGCAAATCTACATAAGTGAAGTCCAAACCGAAGCGTCGAAGGTTTTCTTCAAACAATCGATAAGTTCCTCCATAAAGATCAAGAGAGACGATCAAATGATCTCCTTGTGAAAACAATCCCATTACCGTTTGAATGGCTGCCATTCCTGAACTACAAGCAAAACCTTCATCTCCTTGTTCTAATCTTGCAATGCTTTCTTGCAGCACATCTCGGGTCGGATTAGCTGTCCGCGTATAGTCATAACCTGTACTTACCCCACCAACGTGTTCATAAGCAGTTGCAAAATAAACTGGAAAATTAATAGCTCCTGTCTTCGGTTCCTTTCTACAGCCTATCTGCGCTAATTCCGTCTCCATTTTTTTCATTTGTTCATCCTCCTGACCCATTTCCTCACATAAAAAACCTCTTCTCCTAAGAGAAGAGGCTGGTTTTCGACACCGCTTCTTCTCTTATCTTCCAGGAATTCCTGCAGGATTTGGCACCTTATTGATCAAGATCAATTGGTTGCCGGGCTTCATCGGGCCAGTCCCTCCGCCACTCTTGATAAGAGAAAATCTTTAAATATAATATTTATTTATTTTTATCAAACTAATTTTATCATATATATTACTTTTCTATCAATGTTGGTGAAATAATCATCTATCTATAGAAATCATGGATAGGCAGCTACAACCCTATCCATGATTGGATGTCTAGTTATTGGGTTAAAAATACTATTTCCTTGCAGTCAAAGCCTTTTTAAATAGTGATGACATCTTCGCTAGAAATGGATAGAGATACTAATCCATTACTTTTGACGACATATGTATTTTCTATTCCGACAACACCCCTGCCAGGAAACGTGAATTTAGGCTCGATTGCAATGACCATATTCTCTTGTAAGGGTTGTTGAAATCCTTTTGCCAAAATGGGGAACTCGTCAATTTCCAAACCTACTCCATGTCCCAAAAATTTCGCTTGATCTTCCCCAAATCCCATAAAATGAGCTTGTAAACCAGCATCTTCCACTATTTTTAAAGCATGCTGATATAAACTCTCCCATGTAACTCCTGGTTTTCCTAACTGTTCTACAGCACGCAAAAGGTTTCGACTTACTTCATATGCTTGTACCAGATCGTCTTCAAGTGTACCAATGACAGCTATTCGAGTTTGATCAATCATATAGCCTTCTACTACTGTGCTAAAGTCGAGTAAAATTGGTTCGTTTTGAGCTAATTTTTTGAAACTTGCACCTTGTGGACTAGCAACTGTCAATCCTAAGCCGCCAGCAGGACCATCAAAATAAGTCGGGGTTGCTGCTGCCGCACCAGAAGCTACCATCCCCAGTGACAACTCTTGGTTGTAACCTCGCATTCGATTGAGATTTATATTTCCACGTACTCGTAAATATTGCTCCATTTTCGCTGCTAATTGTACTTCTGTCATACCTATTGATATCCAAGCAGGCAATTGTTGAATAACTTCATCTACTAATATAGCAGCCTGCTGAATCTGCGCTAGCTCGTAGTTTGATTTTACTGCACGCTGCAAGCGAATAATAGGAGAGATGTCTTTGATTTCTGTATCTAGCATCTGCTGATAACGAACACCTAACTGATAAGGTAACACATCAAGTTCCAATCCTAATGTATTAGGTTTACCAAAACGAGCCTGTATACGCTCTCCTAATGTTCTCATTCTCCCTAATGGCTCCACTTCAATAGAACTTTCCTCTGTTGCACGAACAACGCTTTTTTTCACATAAAACACAGGATCTTCTGAATCAGGAACATAGAGTAAACCGTTTTGCATAGATCCTGTGTAGTAGAAAAGGTCTACATTTTGTGTAATAAGAGCTGCCGGAATTTCATGCTTGCGTAGTCCCGATTGTAAACACTCGATTCGAGTAGTTATTTCTTTTTTAGAAATTTTTGTAAGAAAATCCATTACAATCACCCTTTACATAGAAGGAATTTTTTGGTGGAAAGATAATTATATGGTTGAACAGATGAAGGAGGGAACTTTCATTATACATAAACCAATTATATGCTTGTTAATCGACACCTTAATGGACACCCCGTTACAAGAAGAAATCCAAGCGGGTCGGGCTCCCACTCTACAGTTTCTACGTGATAATGGAACTTATTTTCCTAGAGTAGTCAGTACATTTCCTACAATGTCTGTGTCTATTGATACTACCATGTTAACAGGTGAACCTCCCAACAAACATGGAATTTATGGTCTTACCTATTATCATTCCCAGCAAAAAAAAGTGTTCAACTTTGGTACTGGCCCAAAAGAAATTTTATTTTTCGGACTGAAACGTGTGCTCCATGCTGCAATCATGCAATTAAATCAAAAATTAATAAGCAGAGATGTGGAAACTATTCACGAAGCAACAGAAAAGCCTACTGCTTCTATTAATTCAATGATTTACCGCGGCAACCAACCCGCAACACTAAAAACGCCTTGGTTAGCATGGCTGTTTGGTTTGCTACCTAGAAATGTGGAAGCATCTGTACCATCATATTTCTCATTCGGCTCTCTTTTCAACATAACAAAAAAGCCGCTTCCAAAAACCCCATTGTCTAAATTTGGTATGAATGATCATTTTTCATCGATAGAAATTATCTCCCTAATCGAAGAAGACAAATTACCACCCCTTTCTCTCGTTTATTTCCCAGGAAATGACACGATTGTACATAAAAAAGGAACATCTGAAGGAAAAGGGATAAAAAAAGTCGATGAAGAGATCAGTCCCATTTTAAATGCCTTTGGTTCATGGGAAGAAGCTATTCAAAAATGTAATTTCATCGTTCTAGGGGATAGTGGTCAGACCAACATGATGAAAAAAGATACTTATGTAGACCTACGAAAAACACTACAACCTTATTCGATTATGCCACTTTCAAGAGATACACCAAAACCGCAAGACCAACTCATCACTTGTGTAAATGAGCGAATGAGTTATATAACTATTTTGGATGATAAAATATCTTATCAAGACATAGTCCGTTTATGTAAGACCGAAAAAAAATTAGATGTAATTGCATGGCAGTCAGAAGATAAATGGATCCATGTAGTAAGCGGACAAACCGATGGAGCTTTAAGCTTCCGACCAGATGGAGATTACACAGATGAATATAATCAAAAATGGCAGCTTGAAGGAGATATTTCTATTTTAGACTTGACACTGGATGATCATCAAATCCAGTATGGTCTCTATCCTGACGCATTATCCCGTTTAGCGGGAGCAATGGACCCTGCAAGTCGAAATGTAATTATTACCATATCTCCCGGTTACGAGTTAATAGGAAAAGCCTCACCTAAACATAAAGGAGCTTCCCATGGTTCCTTACATCATTTAGATTCCCTTGTACCTATGATTGTAACAGGCATGGATCATCAACCAGAACACCTACGCCTTATTGACTTAAAAAAATGGTTTCTTAAATTGTTACAGGAATGAGCCAAGCCTCCCCGTTCATAAATGTAAAAAAACAGGAAACGGGGAGTTTTTATGTCTATTTTACAAACCAAAAGTAATATTCAATTCGATTGGGAGAAATATTGGCCATATCTATCTCCTCTTTACCTGTCCTTTTTAGAGTTAGAACGTGATCCTTACTACTCTTTTTTACCTGAGGAAGAGTTGGAAGACTATCTTCAGAAAGCTATTCATATAGGAGAACAAACAGCAAAGCGATATATGGACATGAATCATCTCGATTTTTTTAATCATGTGCTAAAAGAAGATATTCGTATTCGTTTACTAGATCAACATCCTGAGCAATCTACCATTCGAGCACAATATCATAAAAAAAAGCAAACCATTTTCATCTATAAAAATTCAATGAGAGAAATTCAACAATTTATATCAAAAGAAATCGGAAACATTCTCCAAATTGATTTAATCGCATTACATGCTTACCATGAATGGTTTCACCATTTGGAAGAAACAACAATCGGAAGAACAGATGAAAAGTTCCGACCTGTTGTCCTGAAACAGAGAGGGCCATTTTTAGTAAAACGGTCTCTTTTGAGACTACGTGAGATAGCTGCCCATTCCTTTACACAAACCGCACTTGGTTTAAATTGGTCCCCGTTGCTTCTTGATCAATTTCGTTATTTATTAACAAAAGGATATTCCAATACACAAATTAGAGAGTGTTTTCAAGACACGAAGCGTACATACTATGCTATAATAAATAAAAAATAAGTCGCTAACTGTTAAGAAGTGGAGGGAATTCGGTGGAAAGCTGCATCTGTCCTAAATTTGAAGCTGCAATTGAAATTTTAGCAAAAAAATGGACGGGTCTTATCTTGCGGGTTCTCATGGAGGAAAAACGCCGTTTTCGTGATATCCGGGAGCATATACCGCAGATGAGCGAACGGATGTTAGCTGAACGCCTAAAAGAATTAGAGGCGTCTGGACTAATCAATCGGCAAGTTTATCCCGAGACACCTGTCCGCATTGAATATACACTTACGGAAAAAGGAAAAGCCTTACAACCCGTACTCGACTCGATCGAAAATTGGGCACATGAATGGATTTAAAACTCCCTTTCTAAATAGGGAGTTTTTTCGTTATCTTAATGTCTCACCAGTAGATTCATCTTTCCATCTCCTCTGTATACTCTTAAATGGATACAGCTTTATGTGGTTTACTATAGTGGCTTGTTCCTCCACCGCCGACTAAGATTCTCCCGCCTCTGGGGAAAATGAGTTGTTTTTGTAATCCACCTGCCAAAAGTACAATAACTTTAGCTCTATTTGCAGTAGCAATATATTCTACATATCCATTTCTTGTCAGTCTAGTCTTCCAATTTCTATCGAATTCAGATCGAAGAACTCTATTTGAATAAATTTGGTTTTCTACATTAGACTTTTTTCTCTTCTTCATTTCTCGCACCTCTCATCTTCGCTCTGCATACTTTTTATATATTCAAAATTCATAAGTTCGCACCGGCTGATACCCTCAAAACGATTACAACTCATAAAGCCATATGATAATTTTGTAATTTAATAAAAAAAGTTTAAATCAATTTATTTTCCTATAGAAGCATCATTGTTTTTCCAAAAGACATCTTGCACGAGTATGTTAAAATAAAGTTGACTTTGTGGCGAAAAAAGAGAGGTTTTTGACATGCAATCATTTGAACAATCCATGCTTACCCTGATCACAGATACATCTACCCAATTGTCACCAGATGTAAGGGAAGCAATCGACAAAGCAACTGCACAAGAAGACAGTGGGACTCGATCAGCATTGGCACTTGCAAGAATTACGGAAAACATTCAAATGGCAGAGGAAAAAGTGTCTCCTATCTGCCAAGATACAGGTATGCCGACTTTTATCCTTCATGTACCAATAGGTGCCAATCAATTAGAGATGGAAAAAGCAATCAAAAATGCTATTGCAACAGCTACCAAACAAGGAAAACTTCGCTCTAACTCTGTTGATTCCTTAACCGGAGCAAATACGGGGGACAATTTGGGACCTGGAACACCTGTTATTCACTTTCATCAATGGGAAAAAGATTACATTGATGTTCGGCTTATTTTAAAAGGAGGAGGCTGTGAGAATAAAAACATTCAATACAGCCTTCCAACTGAATTAGAAGGATTAGGTCGTGCAGGAAGAGATCTAGATGGAATTCGCAAGTGTATCTTGCACAGTATTTACCAAGCTCAAGGACAAGGGTGCAGTGCCGGTTTTATTGGAGTTGGGATTGGTGGGGATCGTACCACTGGTTACGAACTTGCAAAGCAGCAATTATTCCGACATGTGGACGATGTAAATCCAATCGAAGACCTTGCTAAATTAGAAAATTATATTTTAGAAAAAGGAAATACATTAGGCATTGGTACCATGGGATTTGGTGGAAATACCACTTTACTTGGTTGTAAAATCGGTGTTATGAACCGTCTACCAGCGAGTTTCTTTGTTTCGGTTGCATATAATTGTTGGGCTTTTCGCCGACAAGGAGTTGCGATCGATCCGGCAACGGGAGAAATCCAAAACTGGTTATACAAAGAAGAAAGACCAAAAGTACAAGGAAAGCCAAAAATCCAAGAAGAATCTAAGAGTTCAAATCGCCAAGTAGTACTTACTACCCCTATCACCGAAGAACAAATTCGCGATCTCAAAGTTGGAGATGTTGTGGTGATAAATGGTTTGATTCATACAGGTCGAGACGCACTTCATAAATATTTGATGGATCATGATTCTCCTGTTGATCTAGAAGGAAGTGTTATTTATCACTGTGGACCTGTTATGCTCAAGGATGAGGAAGGAAAATGGCATGTAAAAGCGGCTGGTCCAACCACTAGTATCCGAGAAGAACCATATCAATCGGATCTCATCAAAAAATTTGGCATGAAAGTAGTCATCGGAAAAGGTGGAATGGGCGCAAGAACGTTAAAAGGTCTACAGGAACATGGCGCTGTTTACCTCAATGCCATCGGTGGAGCTGCACAATACTATGCAGAGTGTATCAAAGACGTAGAAGGGGCAGATTTCTTAAATTTTGGGGTACCAGAAGCAATGTGGCATTTAAATGTGGAAAATTTTGCTGCTATTGTGACGATGGATTCTCATGGCAATAGTTTGCACGCTGATGTTGATAAGACATCTCTTGAAAAACTAGCACAGTACAAAGAACCTGTATTTAAATAAATTTCTGTTCACTTCCGAGACACAAAACGGTAAAATGAAGAGGGACTGTAAGCCCTTTTTGTACTTGTCTCTTACTTTTTAAGGAGGTTTGACTTTGAAACTTTTATCAAAGCTTTCTTTGGTAACACTTTCTGTTTTGACCGCATTTACGATTGCTCTTCCTACTGGAGCCTTTGCCGATGCAGTTGAAGGAGATACGGTTGTAACATTAGGGAAAGACCTAACTTTACAACAACAGGATAGTATTTTGGCGGAAATGCAAGTACCTAGCAATGTAAGCAAAATTTATGTTACAAACCAAGAAGAACACCAATACCTTGGAAAATATATGTCTGCTGCAACCATTGGAACACGTGCCTTATCCTCAGCGAAAATTACAATCGCTGCTAACGGGTCAGGAATATCCGTAAAAACAAATAATATTACTTCGATCACCGATGCGATGTACGCAAATGCTGCGATTACAGCTGGAGTAAAAGATGCAGACATTTATGTAACTGCTCCAATCCGAGTGTCTGGTACTGCTGCTCTTACTGGAATCATTAAAGCATTTGAAAAAGCAACCGGCAAACAAATCAGTGAAAATCAGAAACAAGTAGCAAACCAAGAGATTGTAAGAACCCAAGATGTCGCAAAAGATATCGGTGGTAATTCACAAACTGCAGGTAACCAAGCTGCTCAGTTCATGAACAACTTAAAACAAGAAATTGCAACACAAAAACCATCAACTCCACAAGAATATAGAGATATTATTGTCAATGTTGCAGGTGACTTAAATATTAACCTAAATCAAACTACCATCAACCAATTGGTTCAATACGGGCAAGCATTTTCTACCCTTGATATCGACTATAGCCAATTGAGCGATCAGATTTCCAAACTACGCGGTAGTCTTAGTGATGTATTGAGTGTTAACCCTCAAGGATTCTTTGATACCATCTTTGAATGGCTTGGAAGTCTCTTTAGTACAATTGGTAATTTCTTTACCTCTTCTTCTTCTCGGCAATAATTACAGATAGAAAAAGAACCATCCTAGAGAAAATCAAGGATGGTTCTTTTTCTATCTATACATATGAACCTTTTTTTTTCGATAACCTAGTCCATTGACCTGCTAAATTGGTTCCAATAACCCCTACTATGATCATGATGGCACCAATTACATGAACAGAAGTGATCGGTTCATCGAGAAATACAACTCCTGCTAAAATGGAGACTAATGTACTCAAGTTATTAAACACACTCACTTTGTAAGCTTCTAATTTGGAAAGGGCATAATTGGAAAGCAAAATTGAGAAAACACTGCTAAAAACTGCTAAGTAAAAAATGCTGTATAGATATATAGGCTGATATAATGGCTTGACTAGCTCATCCACTGTTCCACTTAAAACGTGCCCCACAATACTAATGATGATAAAACAGATAGAAGCTAGCATGATGATCACATAACTCAAATCGTATGAATTGTAGGTTTGACCAGTACGACGCACCAATATGGTGTATACTGCAAAAGAAAAAATAGACAAAAGCAAAAATCCAATACTGCCGAGATGTTCGATCGAAAGCGAGTTTCCTTGCATGACAAAGATAAAAATTACTCCTCCTACAGAGAGAAATAAAAACAATTTCTGCCATAAGTTAGTTTTTTCTTTTAGAACAAAAGCGGCTAGAATAGCGGTAAAGATTGGTGCAGTTGCTTGAATGATACCACCTTCAGCAGAAGTTGCTCCTAACAATCCCCATGTCTGAAAAGTAAAAAAAAGAATGGGATACAAAATTGCTAACGGAATGAGCTGAAAGATATCTTTAAACTTTATTTGGAGCTTTATCCATCCAAATAAAATAGGGATAGTCAGCATCACCAAAGCAAGTAGAAACCTAGCAGCCAGAATATCAAAGGCTGAAGCAGTATGAACGATTAATTTCACAAACATAAACGAAAACCCAATGAGTATCGAATAGGTAATAGCAGCGGCATACGCCATTTTGGTTCCTGTTCTCATTACGGGAACCTCCTATCATTCTAATAAATTATTTGGCTGGCCAGCCGTTCAAGATTACTATACGCAAATAAATTTTTAATGAAAATATTATGTTCTCTATACTGTACCGGTACAAAAAGGATGATCGATATGTATAAATATGAAGAAGTAATACAAAATCTACAAGAAAAATTAATCAATGGCATCTTCAGAGAGGGACAAAGCTTACCATCTATCCGACAACTAGCTGAGCAATATCAATGCAGCAAGAGTACAATCATTCGCGCATATGCAGAATTAGAACGGCAGCATTTGATTTATGCGATACCTCAAAGCGGTTATTATGTAGTGAAACACTCAAATCAACAGATTCAAAATGCAAATCCTATCATCGACTTCGCTTCGGCCTCCCCAGACCCAGCTTTATTTCCCTATCGAGATTTTCAACACTGTCTAAATCAAGCGATCGATCGTTATCAAAATGAATTATTCCTCTATGGCATACCACAAGGGCTGCCTTCATTGATTAATGTGTTACAAAAACAACTAGCAGATCATCAAGTATTCGCACACAGTGAACAATTTGTTATTACTTCTGGTGTACAACAGGCGTTATCCATACTAACATTGATGCCTTTTCCAAATGGAAAAGAAACCATTCTTATTGAGCAACCAAGTTATCACCTATTTATTCAAATGCTTGAGTTACTTCAAAAACCCGTCATCGGGATTCGCCGAACAGAAGACGGACTTGATCTGAACTTACTTGAACAGCTCTTTCGCACAAAGCAGATTAAATTTTTTTATACCATGCCCCGTTTTCAAAATCCTTTAGGAACATCGCTCCATCAAAAAGAGAAAAAATCAATAGCAGAGTTAGCGAAGCGATATGATGTATATATTGTAGAAGATGATTACTTGCTAGATTTGGAAATGGACACAAAAGCAGATCCGATTTACTCCAATCAAAATGGTCATATCATTTATCTCAAAAGCTTTTCGAAAGTTATATTTCCCGGACTAAGAGTGGGGGTGACGATTCTACCAACTGAATTGATCTCTCTCTTTCGGCGTTACAAAAAAACCCAAGATATTGACAGCTCCATATTATCTCAGGCAGGCTTAGAAATTTATATTAATAACGGCATGTACAACTACCACCTAAAAAAAATACGATCCTCCTATAGCAAACGAATGCAGATCATGTATGAAACTCTTATATCAATGGATATGGAAGAGTACATTACTTTTCCTGCTGTTCAAACAGGAACACATACACATCTCTTGCTTAAAAGACCTGTCTCGATCGAAAAACTTCAACAAATCATGCAGCTACATCATATACTCATCAGTTCGGGTGAAAAATACTATCTGCATCACCATCCCAAGGATCATCTACTGCAAGTGAAAATTTCCAATGTCCCATCCGAAAAAATTGCTTCCGGTCTTGCGACTTTATTACTAGCAATAAAAAAATTGTCTGACTTGAATGCACGGCAATTCTTTTAAAAACGAAGAGCGTATTACAAAAAATAATTTTTCATCAACTATACTGCTTGTACCATTCTTGTGTTTTTACTTTTTGCAACCAAAAGCAATGGTATAATAATTTTATTCGTACTCAAAATACATCCTACTGGCGGTGATATACAGTTATGCGCAGTATTATTCGATTGAAATGGTTTTGGCTAGTGATTTGGATTGCGATCTTAGGAGTGATCCTACTTACCATGCCTTCCATGGATACATTAATACGTGAAAAAGGCCAGCCTAATCTGAATGGCACTTATTCATCTAGTACTGCTTCCAAATTACTAGCTGAATTCCATAAGAGTGATAAAGGTGGTAAAAATCTCGATACCATCTTAGTATTCCATGATCCAAAAGGATTTCAAGCAGAGGAAAAAAAGCAAATCAAGCTGAAAATCGATCAGATGGAACAAAACAAAAATTTACATATACAATCCATTTTGAGTCCATTTGACAGCAAAGACGCAGAAAAGAGACTGTTCTCAGCTGATCAAAAAACGATAATGGCAATTGCTAGTGTAGAAAAAACAACACAAACCATTCCACAAATTCGAGCTCAATTCGAACAACAAATGAAGATGGATGGAATCCAAACCTATTTAACTGGTGATGGTTACATTGAAGAAGATTATGCACAAAACTCGATTGATGGGGTAAAAAAGACGGAACTATTTACAGTAATATTTATCGTACTGGTTCTTATCCTAGTCTTTCGCTCTCCTATCACACCAGTTATCTCTCTACTCATTGTGGCTGTTGCCTATCTTATCGCCCAAGGTACAGTTGGATTATTGGTAGAATACTTTAATTTTCCGTTTGCCAATACAACACAAATATTCCTTATCTTAGTGCTCTTTGGAGTAGGTACTGACTATAATATCTTGCTTTTTATGCGATTTAAAGAAGAATTAGGCCAAGGAAAACCATTGCTCACCGCTATTGTGGAAACATACAAAACAGCTGGAAAAACAGTATTATTCAGTGGTTTAGCTGTATTAATCGGGTTTACCATGATCGGTTTTTCCAACTTCTCGGTTTATCAATCTGCTGTCGCAGTAGCAATCGGTGTTATCTTCTTACTGGCTGCTCTGTTTACACTCAATCCTATCGTGATGTTCATTCTAGCAAATCGCTTGTTCTGGCCGTTAAAGAAATTTGAAGGACATGGGCAAAATCGACTATGGTCTCGATTGGGGCATTTTTCTGTAATCCGTGTATCCATCAGTATCCTGTTAGTCGTAGTCCTCTCTGTCCCTATCTTTTTATTTTATAAAAATCAACTTTCATTCGATAATTTAAAAGAAATTGGCCCAGATTCTCCTTCTGTGAAAGGATTTAATATTGTGGCTCAATCGTTTGGATCAGGTCAAACCCTGCCTACCACTTTGGTAATTAAATCTAAAACACCAATGGATACGGCTGATGGTCTTGCTTTTTTAGATCAATTACATGAGCGATTAACCCAAATAAAAGGGGTAAAAGATGTATATGGCCCAACTAGACCAAATGGAGAATATATCAACGACCTATACCTCAACAAACAAACGAAAGGGGTAAGTTCGGGGATTGATCAGTCTAGTAATGGACTGGGGAAAATATCTCAAGGTTTATCTACTGCATCGGATAAAATTAAAACTTCAACATCTGGTGATTTAACTGATATCAACAAACTAATTGAGGGAACTGTTACTGTTCGTTCCGGTCTAGGGCAAGTACAAACTGCGTTATCCCAAATTAACTCAGGTATCAAACAAGGGGCTGGAGGAGCTGGACAAATCAAATCTGGTTTAGCCAGCTTAGAGAGTTCCTTAGAGAAGTTGAATACTTCTACCAAACAGTTACTGACTGGATATGCAAAAATTAGCACTAGTTTTGGAAAATTATCTACTGGATATCAAGGGATTGCTTCAGGAATCTCGAGCTTGAGTACTCTAAATAGTACAATGCAAACAGCGATAGAAGCGTTGGGCACTAGCCATCCAGAACTTGCAGATGATGAGAACTATACAACCATAAAAAATACAAGTGATAATATGGCCAAAGCACTGCCTACTATGCAGCAAACGATCACACAATTAAATAGCTCTTTAGCTACATTAAACAGCAGTCTTTCCTCTGCTAACAAAGGCCTGTCTCAAATATCAAATGCACAGACGCAAATAGCAACAGGTACGACCAAGTTAAAAATAGGAGCAGGTCAGTTAGAAAAAGGATTGCAACAAGGGGCATCCGGTCAATCAGAAGTAATTTCGTCTATCCCTTCGATGAATGATGGACTTTCAGCTATTACCAATGGTCAAAGACAAGTATTAGCTGGATTAAATGACTTTGAGTCCAAGATGAAAGAGCTGCAACAAGGATTGTCGCAAAGTGCTACGGGTCTAAATAAGATCAATAATGGCTTATCAACTGCAAATAATTACTTAACAGAAGTCACAGGGGAAGGATCGCCATATGGTACTTTCTTTGTTCCTAAAGAAGTGAGAAACAGCAAACCGTTTCAAACTGCTCTGAATCTTTACATGTCCAAAGATCGTAAGATTGTAACATGGACAATACCTTTATCTGTGGACCCTTATTCCAAAGATGCGATGAAGATCGCTCATGAGATCGACACAACGATTCGGGAAACAATTTCCCATACGCCATATAACAATTTGCAAATCGGTACTGGTGGTGTATCTTCTGCCAACTATGACCTCCAACATATTTCAGATAAAGATTTCTCTCTTACTATCATCCTTATGTTGGCTGGAATCGGCGTCCTATTACTGATTTTGTATCGATCTGTATGGATTACCGTTACGATACTTGGAATTTTGATCCTCGCTTATTATTTCTCACTCACGATATCAGAGAACATTTTTATCGGGTATTTTGATGTTACTGGCTTGTCTTGGACCATTCCATTTTTCTCGTTTATCATGGTCATCGCTCTAGGAGTAGACTACAGTATATTTGTCATGATGCGATACAAAGAGTACAAACACCTAGGAATGGTCGTAGCAATTTTAAAAGCTGTTGAACGAACAGGGAGTGTCGTAATATCTGCGGCGATCATTTTAGCCGGTACTTTTGCTGCTATGTATCCCTCAGGGGTTACTACCTTAGTACAAATTGCTACAGTAGTGATTATTGCATTGCTATTGTTAGCTTTTGTCCTGCTGCCGATGGTTCTACCTGCTTCGATATCGTTACTCCACCGCATTACGAAAAGCGAACGGGAAACGGTTGTTCCGGAGAGACAAAATCTATAAATTTCTTAATACCTTTAAACGTCAGTCAGGTCAGGCATGAAATGCCTGACCTAATTTACATTCTCAGTTGAGAACGTAGGAAATGAGATATTCCCTGAGAATTTCATACCAAGGTGGTCGCTTATTCCAAGTCTGCTGAGTGACTTGATAATTCACCAGTGTATTTTTCCGACCACAAACATCCAAATAAAAGTCATCTGTTTCTCCTGCGTATCGGAAATTACACCTCCGAAATACCTTGCGACTCGGCTCGTTCCCTTTTGCAATTTGTACCAAAAGAATGTCAAATCCTATGGTACTCATTGCCCAACCCACCAAAAGCCGGACTGCTTGTGGTGCAATACCCTGACCTTGAAATTCAGGATCAATAACCAATCCCTCAATGGTAGCACGACTATCAATGAGGTCTACTCCCCCAAGTTGAACAACTCCTCTAAGATGACCGTCAACGAAAATTACGAAAGGAATTTTCTCTTTTTTTGTTATACCTTCTAGTGAATTCTCAACGCGACTGCGAACATCAGCCTCTTCTGACAGCTTAGCTCTCACTCCATTGAAAGGGAAAGTAGGTTCTTCTCCCCTTTCTTGAAGTACCTTTGTGATTTCTGGAAGATATTCAAGAGAGTAGACCTTCAACACAATTCTGCCATTGTCTGATGAGAGATGGAGATTATGCAGATTGTCTGGAAAATCACGGGTCATGATGTCCTCACATATGAAATAGGGCGAATTTATCTTTCTTTTATTATATCAGATCTAAAGGAAAATCCATCGATCGTAATTCATACACTTTTTCTGTATATTCCTTTCATTTTTTAATTTTACTTATCTTTTTTAAAAAACCGAATTACGGTACTCACAGGTGAAGCATTCCAGCCTATCTATCAAAATATTTTTAGCAAATCACTCTCTTATGTGCATAAGTAACTCTGTCGATTTCTTGACGCTCCATAGTTATGAGAGTACAATAAGAAACGTTAAAGACCCTGTGAAAACATTCAATAACGGTAATGAGAAATGGAGGCTTAGTTGTGAGCAATCAGACTGATTTTCTCAACCGGCGGCTTCACTCCCTACTAGGTGTGATACCGGTTGGCTTTTTTTTGCTCGAACACTTTTATACGAACTATCATGCAACCCAAGGCGCAGACGCATTTGTAGAAGCAGTAAATTTTCTATGGGGTATCCCTATTTTGCCTGTCCTTGAAATCTTTTTTATCTTTATTCCTCTGCTGTACCACGCATTTTATGGCCTATACATTGTTTTTCGTGCGAAAAATAATGTCAGTCAATTTGGTACCTTCCGGAACTACATGTTTGTAATTCAACGAATTACAGGCGTTATTACACTTATTTTTATTCTTTGGCATGTATGGGAAACTCGAGTACAAGTATTATTTGATCCTACACCAACAGCAAATGAGTTAGCTGCTCATACCGCTAGTCTCCTATCAAATGATGTAACAGCTATTTTATATGGAATTGGTGTTATTTCCACCGTATTCCACTTCTGTAATGGTATGTGGTCATTCCTCGTCAGTTGGGGTGTCACAATCGGACCACGCGCTCAACTTGTCTCAACATGGGTATGGATTGTAGCTTTTGTTGTCATTTCCTACTTTGGCATCAGTTCTATTGTTGCATTCCACGATCCAAACTTTGCAAATAACGTGTCAGCGTTGCAATAGAAGGGAGCTATACCGAATGAACGAAAAAATAATTATCGTTGGGGGCGGTTTGGCAGGACTTGCTGCTGCACTGCGTTCTGCTGAAGCAGGAGCTACGGTAGAACTTTTCTCCATCGTACCTGTAAAACGCTCCCACTCCGTATGTGCACAAGGCGGGATCAATGGAGCGGTAAATACCAAAGGAGAAGGAGATTCTCCTTGGGAACACTTTGATGACACCATCTATGGAGGAGACTTCCTCGCAAACCAACCTCCAGTAAAAGCAATGTGTGAAGCAGCTCCTGGAATCATTTATTTGATGGACCGTATGGGAGTACCATTCAACCGTACACCAGAAGGTTTGATTGATTTCCGCCGCTTTGGTGGAACCAAACACCACCGTACTGCGTTCGCTGGTGCTACCACCGGACAGCAGCTTCTTTATGCTTTAGATGAACAAGTTCGTCGCTATGAAGTAGAAGGAAAAGTAGTCAAGTATGAACAATGGGAATTCCTTTCCATCGTGCAAGATGATGAAGGAAAATGCCGTGGTATCGTAGCACAAGATATGCGCAGTACAGAAATTAAAGCTTTTTCTGCTGATGCTGTTATTTTAGCTACTGGTGGTCCTGGTATTATATTTGGTAAATCTACCAACTCTATGATCAACACGGGTACTGCTGCAAGTGCGGTTTATCAGCAAGGAGCTTACTATGCAAATGGTGAATTTATTCAAGTTCACCCAACTGCGATTCCTGGAGACGATAAACTTCGACTCATGTCCGAATCTGCACGTGGTGAAGGTGGACGAGTTTGGACATACAAAGATGGAAAACCTTGGTATTTCTTAGAAGAAAAATATCCTGCATACGGAAACCTCGTTCCTCGTGACATCGCAACTCGTGAGATTTTCAAAGTATGTGTAGACTTAAAACTTGGGGTTAACGGAGAAAACATGGTTTACCTTGATCTATCTCATAAAGACCCCAAAGAATTGGACATCAAACTTGGTGGAATCATCGAGATATATGAGAAATTTATCGGCGAAGACCCACGCAAAGTTCCAATGAAAATCTTCCCTGCTGTGCACTATTCGATGGGTGGACTATGGGTAGACTTTGATCAAATGACAAATATTCCTGGATTATTTGCTGCTGGAGAATGTGAGTATCAATATCATGGCGCCAATCGACTCGGTGCTAATTCTCTGCTTTCCTGTATTTATGGTGGATTGATCACAGGACCAAAAGCAATTGAATATATTCGTGGATTAGATAAATCTGTAGTAGATTTTGATCCTGACTTCACTGAATCCCAACGAAAAGTACAAGAAGACAAATATGAAAACACGCTCAAAATGGAGGGGACAGAAAATGCTTATGTCATCCATCGTGAGCTTGGGGAATGGATGACCGATAACGTAACAGTTGTACGTTACAACGATCGTCTCCAACAAACAGATGAAAAAATCCAAGAACTAATAGAACGCTACAAAAAAATCGACATGGTAGACACCAGCAGATGGAGTAACTCTGCTGCACCATTTACTCGCCATTTGTGGAACATGCTGCAACTGGCTCGTGTCATCACTTTAGGAGCGTTAAATCGTAATGAAAGCCGTGGAGCCCACTACAAGCCAGAGTTTCCTGATCGTAACGATGAAGATTTCCTAAAAACAACAAAAGCTCGCTTTACCCCAGAAGGACCAGAATTATCCTATGAAGATGTCGATACTTCATTAATCAAACCACGCCCTCGTCGTTATGATGTCGCGAAAGGAAGTGACAAGAAATGAGTGAACAAACAGCTACAACGGAACAACAAAAAACGGTTCACTTGATTTTTACTCGACAAGATGGTCCAGATAGCAAGCCATACAATGAAGAATTCCATGTCCCTTATCGGAAAAACATGAACGTCATCTCTGCAATGATGGAAATTCAGCGTAATCCAGTAAATGCAAAAGGGGAAAAAGTTGCACCAATCCAGTGGGAATCCAACTGTCTAGAAGAAGTTTGCGGAGCTTGCTCAATGGTTATCAATGGAAAGCCACGACAAGCATGTACTGCTCTAGTTGACAAACTTGAACAACCTATTCGTATCGGTCCCATGAGCACTTTCCCTGTTATACGTGACCTTGTCGTCAATCGCGGTCGGATGTTCGATGCTTTGAAGAAAGTAAAAGCATGGATTCCTGTAGATGGTACTCACGACCTAGGTCCTGCACCTCGCCAATCTGCTACCGAGCAACAATGGCGTTATGAGCTTTCCAAATGTATGACTTGTGGTGTCTGCCTAGAAGCTTGTCCAAACGTAAATGATAACTCTGCCTTCATAGGTCCATTTGCAGTAGGACAAGTAACCTTATTTAATGCTCACCCAACTGGTTCTCTCAATAAAGGAGAACGTACAGAAGCATTGATCTCTGATGGTGGATTGCAACAATGCGGAAACTCCCAAAACTGTGTTCAAGCTTGTCCAAAAGGTATTCCTTTAACCACAGCGATCGCAACGATGAATCGTGAAGCAACAAAACATATGTTTAAAAAATGGTTGTCCTTTTAATCCTGAAAGCATATCTCTCTTTAGAGGTATGCTTTTTTGTAACCAAAAATGAATTGGACACCATTTTATTTTCAAATGGTGTCCAATCAACCCTAGTAATACTTCTCGACATCATCCAAAATTAGCATACTTGGATATGACATGCCAAGCGCTTGGAACACCCAAGCATAGCTAGGAATGATGACTGGAGCCCCTGCTTCCTTCAGGTCTACATACTCCGTATCTGTTTGTGCATACCCGAGAAAAGCAGTTCCCGCCCTTTGCGCAGCCTGAAAGTCTGTTACCGCATTCCCGATCATCAGTGTATCTTTTGGAGCCACATTGAGAGCCTCCAATGCGATCTTTAGAATACACGGATCGGGTTTCATCCTATCGAATGTCTCTTCTGTTCGACCAAAAATCCTCTGCTCAAACAGATGGTAGCTGTTCTCATCTGGTCTCCTAAGAAATGTTTCTACTGCTCTAGGAGAGTTATTTGTAGTGATTGCGACTGGAATTTCTCTCTTAAGCCAAAAATCTACCAAAAACCGATACAGATGAGTTCGTTCTGCTGTGAGGGCAGCCAAACATTCTGTCCTTATCAGCAAATCTTCTAGCTCTTCAAAGACTGGATGATTTCGCCAAGAAACCGCAGCATGCCGGTAGATCACATGCGGATCTTTTTCTCTCCAGTCTACGGACAAACCATGGCGACGGATAACACTCTTCATGGCATCGGCAATCTCTTCAGCAGGGTATCCTTTGAAGAGTTTTACAACAGGACCATCAAAGTCGAAGCACACTGCCCTAGCAGAACTTATCAGTTTTCGTAGGTGATATGCCATAGCACTACTGTTCCAGTTTGCAAAGGGATCTATGAGATTCATTGTACCTCTCTGGGTAAAAGGGTCGATTTACCCCTCTATTATATCAAATTATTATCTTTCTATTTTCCGTACGATTGCATTCTTTACTTCCTGTATTTGAATATTCAATCTACTACTTTCGTTCATTTTTTTAAAAAATTCTCCTTAAAATTCTTCACCCCATTCCCTTGTTAAAGGAATGGGGTGTGCTTGTGGCATTCAGGGATTTAGCTAAATGCCTTTTCTAGAACCTGAGGCAATGGCGACCACATCTTTTGCCCAAGATGAAGTACTTCCCTGACCTTGTCTTCCGGAATAAACACAAGTGACTTCATCTCTTTATCGTGATCTTGCCGGAAAGGAAAACGGAGCCGACAGATCCACTTGGCAGGTGCATCAAAGACGCCCACCAAAATAACCGATTTCTCGACACGAATCATTCCGACAATTCGCAAGTTCTTTGCACGAAATCCTGCCTCTTCGAAAACTTCTCTTTCTGCATGAGCGAAGAGATCGGGGAAATCGAGTATCCCCCCGAAAGCAGAAATACCTACACGGGGATCGTAACCCAAGACTGCTAGTCTCTTATTCTTTCTACTTCGGCATACGCCCACAGTAGTAATGTTGACAGTCTGGAAACGGATTACTACATGCAGGTCATTTCCAACTATCTCTGCCTTCAACTTGATGGAGGCATCCAGTTCTGTCTCATTTAGCTGCCTAACAGCCTCACCAAGTGCCAGTAGGGACATATGTCGGAAAAATCTGTTGATCCGAAGCTTGAGCATCTTGTCCCTGTTTATCAGGACTGCAAATGTTGTAGGAAAGAGCCTGATATTCCGAGCATCTTCACTGACGATAGCAGCATAGATGGTACCGTTGTATCCTGGACCATGCCAAGTACTGTCAATCGCAACCTGCAACCATTCAGGAAGCAAAGGTTCTTCCAGATGAATGGTCGGAACCACTCCATCCATTTCTTTGAGCTCAGAACACACTATAACTCCTAAATCCTAGGGAATTCCACAGTTTCTTTTTCTATTTGTAATTGTAGCATGTTAAAAAAACAGATGATACTATTCCAATACTCCATTTTGGTTATATTTTTTCATGATTAAAAATGTATGCGTTTTAAAAACTATTTTGGAACCAAAAATAAATATATCCGCAAGTAGGAATATGAAGATATTCTAGCGAATTGAAGTCTATTAAATATTCTTTTATCTAAAATAAGAAAGGTTGTTCTCATGTATATCATAACACTTATATTGGAATTAACCCCAGAGACCAATCATGAAGAGATTATGGAATTTTATGAAGAAAAAATCGCATCTTCTTCCCTCCTCATACCTGAAATTGAAAAAATTAATTGCCTTCAACTTAGGTCTACTCCATTTAACCAATATGACCAAACTCCCCTGCGCAATCTTTTTTATCAAGTTCAAATCTTTTTTTCCTCTGAAGAAGCAGTAGATCAAGCCTTGCAGCGCCCTAATACTTTGAAGCTCTTGCAAAGATTTATGATTTTTAGCAAATGTAAATTCCATTGGTTTGTCGGGCATGAAAAGACATTTGTGGCAAAAGATTTTAAAATCCAAGCCGAAAGTTCATAATGTTGCACCATAAAAATAAAAATTATAATATAATGATTAGGAATTATCGGTTCTAAGAAAGGAATGACTTGAAGAGGAACATGAGCACTGTCGAGCAGGGTCAGCAAGTTATGCTTGCTGCTGCACTCCGAGTTCTTCGAACGAATCCGGATTCTCCTGAAGGACAGCAGGAAGCCTTCCAAGCTGCAGATAATGCTGCTCGGGAGTTCACCACCAATCGTAAGGGCACCCGACAGGCACTGGAGTTGGAGCTCGCGGAGTACTTGACTCGTGATCTCATCAACGACGCTCTGGAAGTCATCAATAAAGCTGAGGACGGCGACACTGATGCCCAAAAGTTGATGGCATCCGTGGATGACATTGCCACCCTCGAAGCCACCTTCTCTACGGAGAAGATCGAAAACGGTGTTCTCGCGATGAAGATTGCTGCCCAGCTGATCTTCAAGCAGAAAGGCAAGCATGCACGCTCTGCAGCCAGTCAGGCTGCTCGGGAGGCTTGCAAACAATTTGTCGACCGTGATGAACAACTGGAGACTGTGCTTCTTACAAAGCTCACCGATGCAGTCAGGGCTGCTCGGGAAGATTTCATGTTCAATGTAGACGTCAAGGCTGCTCGTCGGTCACGACCCAAAGCCTAATCACTCTTAGAACCACCCGGCAGAGAATTGCAACTCCTCTCTGCCGGGGGCCGAAATAATAGACTTATATATACAAAAAAGTCCACGCTAAAGGTGTGGATTTTTAATTTTTATACCAAATCAATCTCAATCATTGCTAATAATAAATAAAAATTATAGTATGTAAAATAAGAATTGGAAGTTCTGAGTTAACTGAGCGAGAAAACGGAATATGCCCCAGACTGATTTTCAGGACATGATCGCACAGCTCCTCAAGGAGTGTGAGTCTATTGTCCCCATTGCAAAGATATCCGAGGGTGTGCGCCTGATGAAGGATGCCGCTCTCGATGTCTTTCGCAATAACGGAACGAAGCAGAATGCTTTTGCAGCTGCCATCGAAACTCGGGATGACTTCACCAAGGGAGACTGTGATCTTCAGTTGATTCTGTCCAATCTTCAGCCTGCGACGGTCGATGTTGCGGAAGAAGACTTCCAGTCTTCTAGGCTGACGAACATCATCAAGCGTCTTTCCGAACGATGATCGTCTTACGGCTACTTCGTCTCAGAACAAACTGACAGAGTGAGCAGCTCCGCTTTCTCTGTCAGGCCGCAAAAATACACCATAAAAATAGATTGGAAAAGCCGCACCCAAATGGACGCGGCTTTTTATATGATGAACTGTTTCCGAGAAACAAAGAAACTTCTCTTTTACCTTGCATGGAAAACCTAAAACGACAAAAGCCCTACCTCTCTTTCATCTTTGCGGCTCCGAAGACCGCGCCAAATGAATTGGGCTTCCAACAATAGAACTTTCTCTGTTTACACCTTGCATATTTCAACACGGTGGATATTTTACCATAATAACAATTAAAACGCAAATATTTTCATTAATCGATGAATACTTTATCTATTCCATCCCTGCTAAATTCCATTTTAAATAAAGTATGGTTGTATAATGACATCTCACCACAATCACCATCTTTACACCAATGCCTTTCACTTACTCCATTTATTTCGCATAAATTAATAAAGGATGAAAAGAGAAGAGGTTTAACTATGAGTATTGTTGAAAACTGTATTCGCGCAATAGATGATCACTATACTTTGGAAATTACCATCACAATGAATGATAATGCATCTGGACCCGTAGTTGTTCCTATTACCAAAACACAAGCTACTCTGCTAGAGCAAGCAGGTATACCAAAGTGCACCTAATTTAGAAAAGATCGCACCAAAAGGTGTGATCTTTCTGTTAAGCTAAGAAGACTAGATTTCTTTGAGGAGATGTAAGATATGAATGTAATCGACGATTTTTGTTTACATATGGAAAAACAAAAAGGGATATGGGATCAATCTTTTCCTCAGGACTCTACTGGTTATCTAGGAATTGTAGAAGTACCTCACGCTTTCCTCTATGCCACAATTACCTCTAATAAAAGTTTGGAGCATTTCAAAAAAGAAATATCCGCCTTCCCCTATCACTATGCATGGGAGGTTGATCAGCTCAAAAAGGTAACCACTTTTGTAGATGTTATTTTAGCATATATCGACAAGATAGAAGTCCACGATTTTGAACTGGAAAATAAAATGTTCGATCTCCTCATATCTGAAATCAAACCATATCTTATTCACGAAATAGACCCTTACAACTAAGTCTCTATTTCGTTGATTCTCGAACAACCAACCGATGAGGTACGATTACTTTTGATGAGTGGTCTTCTCCAGCCAATTTACGAATTAATTGTTGTATCGTTTGATAGCCTAATTGGTAGATCCCTACATCAATGGTAGTAAGTGATGGATTACTCATTTCTGACATATAAATATTATTAAAGCCGACAACGGAGACATCTTCAGGTACCCCAAAACCAATTTCTGCAAGTTCGCGAATCAAACTAATTGCAATTACATCGTCGATTACCAAAATCGCGGTTGGACGATTGCCTGCATTCATCAACATAGAAATGGTATGATAAGCATTTTTCTCCAGCATCTCCGCGCTGATCATCCAATCTGGATTTAACGAAAGGCCTGCTTGTCTCAATGCTCGCTGGAAGCCAGATAAACGATCCTCTGATACTACTAACTCTGGTTTTCCAGTCACAATCCCAATCTTTTGATGTCCTTGAGCTATTAGATAGTTGGTTAGATCAAAAGAAGCTTTTATGTTATCGTTATTAACGGATAAAACATCCGGATATTCCAAAGACCTTCCTAATAATACAAATGGAAAATCATACTCCATTAATTTTTTTACAATTACATCGTCCCGGCTTGGACTCATTAATACTACACCATCTATACGTTTTCCTAATACCATTCGATTGATCGCTTCTAACTCTTCACTCTGATTTCTAGCAGATGATAGGAGCAGGTCATAATTTTTATTATTTGCATATGCTAACATTCCTCTTAAAACTTCAGAGAAAAAAGGGTTAATAAACAAATTATCTGAAGAGTATGGAAGGACAAGACCAATTGTATTTGTATTCTTTGATACTAAACTTTTAGCCATGATATTTGGATGATAATCTAACTGATGCATTGCATCTCGCACTTTTTTTCTTGTAGCTTGGCTTATCTTTGGATGATTCGATATCACCCGAGATACAGTCGAAGGCGAAACACCTGCTAACTGAGCTACATCTTTAATTGTTACAGCAGTCATATTCCACCTCCAGTGCAAACGTTTCCACTACCATATTAACAGATAAGAAAACATATGCAAAGCACGTATAGAATTTTATATATTTCGATATAATTTCTTCAACATTGCCTAAAATTGCATAAAAAAAACTGTTTCCATATCGTTTTTTTTATTGTAGGATAGAGGCAAACGTTAGTCTGGTAATTTGCCATATATGAAAGCGGTTACTTTTTGTTTTTTTTGTGTCAAGTTGTCAGACATCTTCGCACGATGGATTGCATAATTTATCCATTTGGTGCAAACGTTTTCCAGTATTTTATAAAGGATGGTTTACATGAAACTCGGTACTTTTACAGTACTATTTAGCAAAATGAATTTCGAAGACATGCTAGATCATGTCAAAGCAAAAGGCATTGAAGCAGTGGAGATTGGCACAGGTTGCTATCCTGGCAACGCACATTGTAATCCAGAGGAGCTCCTAGCGGATGAGTCCAAATTACGGGCTTTCAAAAAAGCAATTGATGATAGAGGATTAACGATTAGTGCTTTTAGTTGTCATGGGAATCCACTAACTCCAGATCGTGCTTATGCTGAGGAATCACACCATTTATTTCTCCAAACAGTACGATTAGCAGAAAAGTTAGATGTTCCAGTAATTAATTGTTTTTCTGGTACCCCTGGGGACCAAGAAAATGCAAAATATCCAAACTGGCCTGTCGTTACTTGGCCTACCGAGTATCGCGACGTCTTAAAATGGCAGTGGGAAGAGAAAATTATTCCTTATTGGAAAGGAGCAGGAAAATTCGCCGGAGAACACAATGTGAAAATCGCTTTGGAACTTCACGGCGGCTTCTCTGTTCACACTCCAGCGACCTTGTTGAAATTACGGGAGGCTGTAGGGGAGGTGATTGGTGCCAATTTCGATCCAAGTCATATGTGGTGGCAAGGAATTGATCCAGTTGCAGCAATCAAAATCTTAGGAAGAGAAAATGCAATCTATCATTTCCATGCGAAAGACACCATCATCGATCAAGAACATGTAAATATGTATGGTGTGACAGATATGCAACCATTTGAAAACTTACAAACTCGTGCTTGGCAGTTCCGTACAGTTGGATTTGGCCACGATTTGAAAACTTGGGCTGACATTCTCAGTACACTCCGCGTTGTTGGTTACGATTATGTAGTGAGTATCGAGCATGAAGATGCATTCTTCTCAGCTGATGAAGGTTTCCAAAAAGCAGTAGACAATCTAAAACAAGTTATCCCACAAGAGCCATTACCAAGTTTATGGTGGAATTAGGAGTGAATACCATGGAACCTTTACGTATCGGAGTGATTGGCTGTGGTAGCATTGCCAAGCATCGCCATATTCCAGAATACGCCCAAAACCCAAATGTTAAACTGGTCGCTTTTTCAGATGATGTATTAGAACGAGCTCAAGAGTTCTCTACACTTTACGGCGGCAATGCCTATAATGACTGTTATGAACTACTAGCAAACGAACAATTGGATGCAGTTAGTGTCTGTACACCAAACGCTTTTCATGCACCTATCTCGATTGCAGCAATGAAACATGGTTTACATGTTCTCTGTGAAAAACCAATGTCTATTACATTGGAAGAAGCAGAAGCGATGATTCAGACTGCTGAAGAAAATAATGTGCAATTGATGATTGGATACAATCAACGCTATTTCTCACCTCATGTTATTGCAAAAGAGATCATTCAAAGCGGCAAACTCGGAAAAGTACTAACTTTCCGTACTACCTTTGCCCACGGTGGTCCTGAGCAATGGAGCGTAGAAAAAGAAAATTCTTGGTTCTTTTCCAAAAAGAAAGCATTCATCGGTTCCCTTGGAGATCTTGGCGTCCATAAAATCGACCTCATCACATGGTTATTAGATGAAAAAATCGAAGAAGTGAGTGCACTTATTGCTACATTACAAAAACCAGGTGACGTCGATGATAATGCTGCTATCGTAGCCAAAACCTCTTCTGGGGCAATCGGTACGATCACTACCAGCTGGACACTTGTACCTGGAGAAGATAATAGCACCACCATCCATTTTGAAAATGGCACAATGAAACTATTAGTGGATCCTGAATACCCACTAGTCGTTGAATATCGTGACAGCTTTGTGGAAAAACATGCAGCAGAAGCAGTTTCCACAAACGAAGTACAATTGAATAGTGGAGTTATCGATGCTTTTGTAGAAGCATTGATCAACAAACAACCTGTCCCCATTACAGGCCAGGATGGATTAAACTCCATTAAAGTAGTTATAGCTGCCTTGCAATCAAGTGAAGAAAGAAAGACTATTCCTATCGCATACTAGAACATGGAGGAAACATGATGAAATTGGGGAAAAAGCTTCTATCGCTTGGTATTATTGCTAGTTTGGTTGTCGGTGTAACTGCTTGTTCCACTCCCGCCGCAAATGATACGAAAAAATCGGAAGTCGTAAACCTAACATTCGCTCGTGGAAAAGATGTAAATGGTAGTACAACAAAATTGATCGAAGCATTTGAAAAAACTCATCCAAATATTAAAGTACACTTCAAAGAAATGCCTGCAGATTCTGGACAAAACCATGATCAACTCGTTACCATGCTCAGCAGCAAATCTAGTGAGATTGATGTTATTGACCTAGATGTAATCTGGCCTGCTGAATTCGGACAAGCTGGATATCTTCAACCTTTAGACCGCTATATTCAAAGTGACAACATCCCAATGGATAAATACGTCCAAGGTGCTGTTGAAGCAGGTAATGTCAACGGTCAGCAATATGCAATGCCTCGTTTTATTGATGCTGGTCTCTTGTTTTATCGCACGGATTTAGTAAAAAATCCTCCTAAAACATGGGATGAACTGCTAGCACAAGCAAAACAATTGAAGGGGCAAGGCGGTACGCAGTTTGGATACCTCATGCAAGCAAAGCAATATGAAGGTCTTGTATGTAATTTCATCGAGTTTGCTGGTTCATACGGTGGAAGAATTTTAGATAGCAAAGGAAATATTGTGGTAAACAGCCCTCAAACAATCAAAGGGTTGAAAAAAATGATGGAGATTGCCCAATCGGATGTAGTACCTAAAAATATTTCAACTTTCACAGAGTTAGAATCTCATACTGCTTTCATTCAAGGTCAATCTCCATTCATTCGTAACTGGCCATATCAATATTCTCTTGCAGAAGATAAAACACAATCCAAAATCGTTGGTAAAGTCGGTGTAGCTCCACTACCAGCTGGTGACCAAGGATCAGCTGCCACTCTTGGTGGTTGGATGTCTGGTATTAGCAAATACTCCAAACATAAAAAAGAAGCTTGGGAATTCTTGAAATTTATCACTGGTCCTGAAGGTCAAAAAATCTCTGCTCAGTATGGTTCTACACCAACATATCTACCTGCTTTTGATGATAAAGATGTGCAAAAATCGAATCCACTCTATGCGAATAAAAGCTTCATTGAAGGAATTAGCAAAGCAATTCCACGTCCTGTTTCACCTGTTTACCCAGAAATTTCCGATGCAATGCAAATCGAGCTATCCAAAGCTATTACCGGACAACAAACAGCTGAAGTAACAGTGAAAAACATCGAGACGAAATTGAAAGCTATCCTGAAAAAATGATGAAGGAATAGAACAGATGGGGAGTCGCCTCCATGACTCTCCCTATTCTATAGGTGGTGAATGATTTGGACAAAAAGCGGGGCTTCAGTGAAAAAAACATAGCATACTTATTTATCTTACCTGCGGTTTTGATTATTCTTGTGATAGCCGTATATCCAGTAATTCGTACCTTTTGGTTAAGCATGTACGATGTTCGCCTTAATGACCCTTCAAAAAATGATATTTACTATAGTTATAAATTAGATATGGATGGATTTGTGGAAAAATATCCTATTTTAGTTAGTCTCCTTGATCGTTCTCTCAAAAAGCCGGAAAACAAATCAAGTGAAACGACACTAAAACAAATAGATCAGCTAGTATTGGAAGTAAAAGAGAGTCTAGCGAATGATCCTAACTTTGAAAAACAGTACGACCAAGTAGATTCTATCCAAATGGATGATGGAAATGTACCTGAATCATTAATCACATATCCGTTAAACAAAATATCCGCGACATCTTTACTTGATAAATTGAAAACGCTTCAATTGGAAATTAAAAAATTACACATAAAAGATACAGATAAACAAGGAATGCTGGGACTGTTAAATGGATTGCAAAAAACAGTCATTCAACCAAACTTTGTAGGTTTTAGTCATTATACCGATGTACTCCGTCAACCTCGTTTTTGGATGTCACTCTGGAATACTTCTGTTTTCACCATAATTTCGGTTGCTATTGAATTAGTGCTCGGTCTAGCCATTGCGCTTCTTATCAACAGACAGTTTAAAGGTCGTGGTATTGTTCGAGCATCTGTCCTAGTTCCATGGGCAATTCCAACCGTCGTTTCCGCCCTAATGTGGAAGTTTATGTTCGATGGACAAAATGGGATTATGGCAAAATTTTTTCATTTCATTGGACTTATACCAGACATGGGCACATTGCTCACATCAAAGTTCTGGTCCATGTTCGCCGTGATCTTCGCTGATGTTTGGAAAACAACACCTTTCATGACGCTGCTACTGCTTGCCGGACTACAAACGATATCAGGTTCTTTATACGAAGCTGCACATGTTGATGGTGCATCACGTACACAGCAGTTCTTTAAGATAACGCTTCCTTTGTTAAAGCCAACCATACTGGTAACGCTTTTATTCCGTACTTTGGATGCATTTAAAATTTTTGATCTTGTATATGTATTGACAGGTGGTGGACCTGCAAACGCAACGGAGACCATTTCGATCTATACGTATAAAACAATGTTTGCACAATTGAATTTTGGTGAAGGTTCTGCCCTTTCTGTAATCGGTTTCATTTGTATCGCGATTATCAGCATTTTCTACATTCGCTTTCTAGGTGCCAATATCATGAGTAATAATCAATCGAATTAAAGGAGGGGCAGTCATGCGTAAGAAAATAATATTTTATCTATTTGTATGCTTGTTTCTCTTCGCTGTTCTGTTCCCATTCTTTTGGCAATTTATAACGTCTATCAAACCGCCATCGGACCTGTTTGGTGAGCGGGCATTCTCTTTTTATACTACCAACCCTAGCCTACAGAGTTATATCAATGTATTTACAGACGAAAAACGACCATTTCTTCGTTATTTATGGAACAGTACAGTTGTAGCTTCGATCACCACAGCTTTTAGCTTGATCATTGCTTCCTTTACGTCTTATGCGATTGCACGATTGCATTTTAGAGGTAAAAATATTTTGCTCGGTGTGATTCTCGCTGTGTCGATGTTTCCACAAATCGCAACGATAGCACCTGTATATTTGTTCTTGCAACAATTTGATTTAACCAATAGTTATTTTGGTTTGATTCTGCCATATACTACTTTTGCCCTACCGCTAGCCATCTGGAATTTGACAACTTACTACAAGCAAATACCATTGGAATTAGAAGAATCAGCGAAAGTAGATGGAGCCTCAGCCTTTCAGAGATTTTATCGAATCATTGTACCTCTCGTATTACCAGGTACTTTTACAACTGCCATTTTGGTCTTCATCGCTGCATGGAACGAGTTTCTATTTGCTCTTACCATCAATACAGAAGAACTCTACAAAACAATCCCAGTAGGTATTGCTTTGTTCCAAGGTCAATTTATCATCCCTTGGGGAGATATCGCAGCAGCATCTGTTATCGTGACTGTTCCACTTGTTATCTTGGTCTTATTTTTCCAACGCTGGATCGTCGCAGGACTTACTTCTGGCGCAGTGAAAGAGTAGGCTATATTAATTAATTAAATGTGTTGTATAAAATACCAAAAACAGTGATATGAGTAATCACTGTTTTTTCTATGTTGATTTTTTTAGTGTAGTATAGAAAACAATCTATTTCACTTTCTGCTTTGATCGTTTTTGAGCGATTCCTTGTTAACACAATGAGACAATTAAATGATAAAATTACCGCCATCCACAGTGAGATAGGCACCAGTAACAAAAGAGGCTTGATCTGAGGCGAGGTAGGTAATAGCAGAAGCCATATCTTCTGGTTGGCCATTTCTCCGCAAAGGAGTCTGTTGGGCCATCTGATCTTTTACTACCTGTGGAGCTCCGGCGTTAAGATCTGTAAGAATCATTCCTCCACCCACCGTATTAACTCGAATCCCGATGGGACCTAGCTCCTCTGCCATATGTTGTATCATTGCCTCCACGCCAGCCTTAGCTACTGCCACTGATACTGCAATTCCCCCTGTATTTGGTCGGCGAGCATGGGTGGCACTTACAAAGATTATGCTTCCTCGCTGTTGTTTCACCATATCAGGAAGAACTGCTTGACTTGGATAATAAGCAGCTTGCAGTTGGCCTCGAACAAATGAATCCAAAATGTCCCAACGGCTCCCTTGAAAAGAGGCAAGAATCGCCTGAAGTTGTTCGTGGGCAGGAATCTCAGAAGAATTACTGCTTGAAGCTGGGGCATTGAGAACCAGCGTATCAATAAGTCCGAGACTCTCTCGAACGCGCAATACCATTCGTTCAACCTCATCCTGCTTCGTGACATCTGCTTGAAAGGCAAGCGCTTTGCCTCCAGCTCTCTCAATGGTCTTTACGACTTCTTGGGCAGCTGCTTCATTTCGATAATAGTTGACAGCTACATGAGCCCCATGCCTTCCAAGCTGAATTGCGGTTGCTGCACCAATACCACGACTTCCTCCTGTCACTAAAGCAATTCGATCTTTCATCATTGGTACTTCCATATTCATCTTATATCCTTCCTTCTTAATATAATTTGCCGGCTATTTATTTTTTCAAAAAAAAGAGGAAGCTCCTCTTCTAAGAAAAATTAACAAGAGATTGTTGAAGCAGTCGACGTAGCAAAACCTGTTCTATCTCAGTCATTTGATGACAAATACGAGCATCGAGATCTTTCCATACCTGCATTGCTGGCTCATAGAGTGCTCGCCCGGCTTCGGTAAGATAGACACGTGATATACGTGTGTCCTGCTCATCAACATGGCGCTTTACCAAACCAGCACGCTCCATACGTTGCACTGATCTAGTAATCGTGGGCAGCTCTAAATTGAGGTGGGCAGCTAGTTGGGATTGAGATAAACCATCTTCTTCCCAAAGAAGGAAAAGTACAAACTCTTGCGATGCATGTAATCCAAGCTGTCTGAGTGCTTCATCGCTTTGCCTTCGATGCTCTTTGATCAATTGAATAAGAGAGAAGCTTATATCATCTTTAAATGAATGCATGTAATCCCCTCTTTTACTTTGCCGGCTAATATTTCTACCACATAGTAACACCATAAATTTAAGTTGTCAAGCAAAAGGAAATTGGAGTTTAAGGATCGATGGAAACCACAAAAATGAAAACCAGTCCATCGATTAGTCAGATTGGCTTCACAGTAAGATAGTAACTATTTTGAAATTAGTAATTAAATGAAAAGCATCGAATTAGATTTTTTGTTTTCCATATAGGCTAAGTTAACGTTCTCAGCCATCACTTACACTCTGCCCAAGATTCACTCATCTCATACACGTCTAACTATTATAATTAGGAAGGATAATAAAGAATCATACTTAAATTCGTCTGCACTTGTCCATTATTGATGTAATCATGTGGTCGATCTGCTTTAAAACGGATGGAATCCCCTGAATGAACGACAAATTCCTCATCGCCTATGCTCACTGTTAATTCTCCATCAAAAACAGTGATATATTCTTCCGTGCCTTCTGAATGTGCTTCTGATTGAACAAATGCCCCTGATTCAATTTCAACCGTATAAATTTCAAATCTCCTTCCATCCTCAAAAGGAAAGTTCGAATAAACTCGATATTTCCCATCGCATTCGGTCAACGTTTGCAATTCATTTTTTGGAATTACTTTTGTATCTGGAAGAGGAGTATTTATTAAGGAACTAAACGAAATTTTAAGTCCACTTGCTATCTTCCAAATTGTTTTGATAGTAGGACTCGATTCTCCTCTTTCAATCTGACCTATCATCGTTTTGCTTACACCCGTTAGTTCTGCCACTCTTTCTAAACTCAGTTTTCTCTCTTCTCGCAATGCCTTTAAATTTTTCGCAATAATAAGGTTTATTTCTTCCATCTTAAACTCCTTTTAATAAAACATTATAACGCACGATATGTACAATAAAACGTTTTGTATGTTATAGTGTCTGTATCAGTCATTATAACATACCACAAGGAGCGATTTGGCATGCCTGTCTTTTCTTTTTTGCTATATGTCTTTGTAACCAGCTTTACTCCAGGACCAAATAACATCATGGGCATGATTTTCGGAAACAAATATGGGATCAAAAAATCCATTCGCTTTTGTTTAGGAGTCGGAACGGGTTATTTCTTTGTTATGTTAGCCTGTTGCTACTTGAATCTTTTCCTGCAAGATATCATGCCAAATATTCAATTTGCGATGACTATTTTAGGCGGAATCTATATGCTTTATCTTGCCTATAAAATCATCACAAGTAAAGGGATAGATGAGAAGAATGATAAAAAACAAGATCATATTTACTTTACTGCTATCTTGTTACAGTTTATCAATCCAAAAGGTATCCTATCTGGTATTACGTTGATCACAACCTTCATCCTACCTTATTATCATACAAATTTGGCTCTCATCTGGCTTTCCGCTCTTATTGCTCTGTTTGGCTTTTTAGCAACATTGACTTGGAGTTTATTTGGCTCTGTGTTTAAGACTTTTTTAACCAAATACCGAAAACCTTTTAATCTCGTGATGGCCTTATCATTGGTTTACATTTCGATTACCATCTTCATGGAATAGAAAAAGCTGACCTTTCTACAGTCAGCTTTTTACTATTAAATGAAACCGCCATTTACTCGAATGGTTTGCCCTGTGACCCATTCAGATTCATTGCTTGCTAAAAACAATACAACTTTTGAAATATCTTCTGGCTCACCTAATCTCCCAAACGCATTTGCCCCACCTATTGTTTGAATTTGTTTTTCTGTTTTTCCAACTGTAAACAGCTCAGTATTTACAGGCCCTGGAGCAATCGCATTGATCGTAATTCCTTTTGAACCCAGCTCCTTTGCTAACTGGCGGGTGAACTGCTCAACAGCTCCTTTTGTACCAGCATAGGCACTATAGTTTGGAAACATTTGTCCTACTACGGATGTAGATAAATTGATAATACGTCCATTTTCTTTCATAAACATCGCAGCTTGCTGGATAGCAAAATACGTCCCTTTTACATTAATCGAAAACTGATTATCGAATTCTTCTTCTGTCATCAGTACCAATGGTTTGGTTATCATCGTACCAGCATTATTGATAAGGATATCTAAGCTGCCAAAAGCAGTCAGCGTTTGATAAAACAGATCTTTGATCTCGGTCAATTTACTTATATCTGCTTTTACCGCAATTGCATCAGACCCAATTGATTTAATTTGAGCGACAACTTCCTCTGCTTGAGCTGTACTACTGGCGTAATTGATCACTACTTTTGCTCCATGTGATGCCAAGTCTAACGCAATTTGTTTTCCTATCCCTTTTGATGCACCAGTTACTAATGCTACTTTCCCTGTTAATTTTTTCTCCATTTTTAACTTCCTTCTTTTAATCTGTTCGTACCTTTTGACCTCTCATATTCTTCTTCCATTTTCCGATACAGTTTAATCTTATCTTGGATTGCGATTAAATTTTGCTTCACGTCGAATAGTTGCTGCTGTACTTGTTGATTGTAATCCTCTAGCATTTTACGTCTTTGTGTTATCGTCTTGTCACCTTTCATACGTAGTGCAGCGTATTCCTGCATTTGCTGAATAGGCATTCCGATCGCTCTTAAGCGATTTAGAAACTCCACCCATACAATATCTGCTTCAGAATATAGACGATAACCATTTTCCTTGCGACGAACAGAAGAGATAAGCCCAATCTTCTCGTAATACCTTAAGGTATGGGTACTCAAGCCAGTGACTTGTGACATCTTTTGTATCGTTAGCATTTTTTCCATATTCCAAGTATACACCTTTAAGTTCACTCTAATGTATGAGTTTTATCGCTTTTTGCTTTCATTATTTGTTTTAACGTATGGAGTGCATTAATAGCTGTAGGAAAACCAGAATAAGGCACGGTTTGGATAATGACTTCTTCTATTTCGTCTGGAGTAAGACCGAAGTTCAATCCTGCCCCGATGTGTACTTTCAATTGCGGCTCTCTTCCTGCTAATACCGTTAGCATCGCAATGGCTGCAATTTCTCTCTCCCTTAGACTCAATCCTTCACGGCTATAAATATCTCCAAAGGCAAACTCTACAATATATTTCCCCAAATCTCCTAAGGGACTTACTACATCATTCCCTGCTTGTCCATCTACTTCTGCCAATTTCGCCAGTCCACGTTCAAATCTTGTTTCTTCTGCCATTTTGATCGGCTCCTTTTGTGCTTTTCTGTGTTGTTTTCTCTTACTCTTGCTTATGGGGTAACTATACACCTTAGAGTTAACTCCAATGCAAGTATCCAGATAAAAGAAAGTATATTTTATATATTCTGATATCATAAAACAAAAAATCCCTTCTAAAGAAGGGATTAGATAACACGTTCTTCCGTTTCTTGATCAAATATATGAGTTTTATTCATATCAATTGCTAACTGGATAGAGCTATTTGGAGCAAACGGTGTACGAGCACTTACCCTTGCGGTCAATGTGTCATCTCCAAAACCAGTTACATAGAGAAACATTTCAGAGCCCATGTTTTCTACCACATCGATATTCGCTTGGAATAAACTATCTTTTAGTGTATCCATCACAACTGGTTCATCATGTAATACCTCAGGACGGATACCTAAAACTACTTCTTTTCCAACATATCCTTTCTGTCGTAGGATAGATGACCGTCCCTCTGGAAACTTTACTTCTCCATTAACTGTATCAAAGAAAAGTTCTTGACCCTCTTCCCGAAGTTTCCCTTTTACAAAATTCATTGCTGGAGAACCGATAAAACTTGCCACAAATTGATTTGCTGGACGCTGGTAGATTTCTGTTGGAGTATCAATTTGCTGAATCACTCCATCTTTCATAACCACAATCCGTGTCCCCATCGTCATTGCTTCCGTTTGATCATGAGTGACGTAAATAACAGTAGTCTGGAGACGTTGATGCAGTTTACTAATTTCGGTACGCATTTGTACACGTAACTTTGCATCTAAGTTAGATAATGGTTCATCCATTAAAAACACCGCAGGTTCGCGGACAATCGCGCGTCCTAAAGCGACCCGTTGACGTTGACCGCCTGAAAGCGCTTTCGGTTTGCGGTCTAATAGATGCTCAATATCGAGGATTTTAGCAGCCTCTCTTACTCTCTCATCAATCTCTTTCTTTGGGGTCTTTTTCAATCTCAAGGCAAAAGACATATTCTCATAACAAGACATATGGGGATAAAGGGCGTAGCTTTGAAAAACCATAGCAATATCCCGATCTTTTGGATGAACATCATTTACCAGACGATCACCGATGTACAGTTCCCCTTCTGAAATCTCTTCTAAACCCGCAATCATTCGCAGTGTTGTTGTTTTTCCACATCCAGAAGGACCAACTAATACAAGAAATTCTTTATCTTTTATCTCCAAATCCAAATTATCAATGGTGGTAGTATCTCCATAACGTTTGTAAATGTTATTTAAACGCACTCCAGTCATAGATGAAGACCTCTTTTCACTTTTCATTATTAATAGCGTAGATTTGGCTACTTATCTAATAACAGACCTACTTATATGATAATCAAAAAAGCCTTATATCTCAAGAATTATTTATTCCACATTAAATATTTTACAGTAAATAACACCTATAATAAAAGTTCCTTTATTACTACATGATACATAATTTTCTCAAAATTTAACCATAAAAATAACCACTCAAAAAAGAGTGGCTGGATTTTTGTTAATTATGAAGACACATAGAAGTGATATGAAGTGTTTTCTTCCCTCCGTTTGAAAAATAAAGGGTATATTTCCCTGCACCCAGCTTTTTATTTGATAAGACCAATGTTTTGGTTTGTTTTCTGGTACTATAATGATCTCCTGTCCCCCCTGCAACCATTTTACCTTTATCATTCTCCAGAGTAGGAATGTAGTCACCATTTGCATCACCATATAAGGTAATATCAAGTTTTGGTGTGAATTTACTCGAAGCATGAAATGTAAAACCTTTTGAAAATTTCCATGATGCTATGTTTGTACTGCCGCTGACCAAACACTTTGGTTTTGCATTCGATTCATGAGGAAAACTAAGCCCACCTAATAACAAAGCACCAGTTAAAGCAAGAACACCAATAAATTTCGAATAATTTTTCACCTTACATCTTTCCTTTTCAAATTTGTAATTTTCCGAATTAAATTTGCTTAATTCTGTTTTATATTAACAACTAGTTATCTTTTTTGTTATCGATCCAACTTAAATATAACTTACAATTTTGTAAGATAATACATCTTAAAGATCAGGATTTCCCACATCAACACCAGAACCTTGGTGATCCGAGTGGAAAGATTGACACTCATGAAAAAACTCCAGCGTTCGACGATTATTACTGGATAATTCTATTTTAGGTGTTTTTTCTATCAAAGCAATAATCATTCTCCCATATGTCACAATATGAAAGGCAATAGGGTCTTAACAACAAAAAAATCCTGTTAGGCACAACTTTACCAAGAAATACATTTTGTATTATACTGTTTATAAAGTGATTATTAATCATTATATCCTTTCTGAAATCATGTCTTAAACAAATTAATAAAGCTGATTTTTAACCATCATTAGAACAAACAAAACTTGCAATACAACAAATGGAAGAAGCTTAGGAAGAGAGAGTTAGAGGCTTTAAAACCAAAATTAAATATAATTGTTCACCGAATGCATATTTAGTAAATCCGTATCGCCTAACGACATAGTCTGCAACGATATCCTTTCCACTTTCTCATCTTGCCAAGTAAAGCTATACCTCTTAACCGTCCATCAAGCTCTTCCACATTCTCAAAATTACTTAATATCTCTTTCACTATGTTTTTGTAATCCAGCATACATATCCCTACTATAAAATATTGCAGGTTCTGTAGTAGCCAAAAGGTACAACTCCCTTTTTAGACATAAATAATCCACTTAGATATCTAAGTGGTATGCAAAAAGACCCGAAAGTAGCATCAAATGTATATAGTTTTGAAGCTTGAAAAACTCAGCAGAAATAACTTAAGGCTTCGGGGTCTTTATTTATATATTGTTTTATTACAGAAGCGTTGCTAGTTCTATAATCTAATGTTAGAATTTTCTAACCTAAACACTTCCATTTTGTAGAGTTTTATGAGGGGTGAATTATGAACGAACCAAAAAAACATCACACCGTTCCTGTTGTTCATCAAAAGAACTTTGCTGATCAAAATAAGTATGTCCATGTCTATTTTAAAGAGAAAAAAGAATTCAAAAGAAAATCAGCCAAAAAAATTCTTTGGGAAAATCAAATTCATAGTTCTATTGATGTGAATGGCAACTTAAATAATGATTTCGAAAAAAACCTATCAAAATATATAGAAACTTCCTATGGGGATAGTCTAAATAAGGGTTTATTCACTGACATAAAAAGAAACAAATTTTTATCCAAAGAACAAAGAGATGTTTTAATTGATTTTGCTGGAGTCCAACATGCTAGGACAGTAAATAAGAAGAATCTATCAGAAACAATGCCGATAGAAATGATCTCACAAATCCTAGAAAAAGATGAGTTAAAGCCAATTTATGAAAAAACAGGGTTACAAGATGTCTTGAATGACCAAATGAATAGGCTAATTGCAGCAAATTATACGAATAATAAACGTCTCTGTGAATTAGCTGATAGAGCGATCGGAAGGATGAGTCAACAGAATATATCTTTTTTACTTGCACCAGAAGGAAGCCAATTCATAACATCAGATGAACCAACATTTATCACAAAAAATAAGAATTTTGTAATGCCTATATCCTCTGAAATCTGCATGATTACTGGTATATCAGGTAAAAACCAAACAGAGGTCATTTCAATGGATTTAGTGATTGATGTTAACAATAGTATTGCACTTAATGCAACCGAACTCTTAGTCGCAAGAGACAAACACATTTTAGAAGAGATTGTTACACGTTTATCATTAAAATAACCTCTTGTTATCATTTACAAGAGGTTTTCTTTATTATGCAGTTGCAATTGCTTTTTGTTTCCTGTGCTCTTGGAGTTTGTTGACAATCACACTCATTCTCTCAAAGTCTCCATATTGTGTTTGCATTATATTCCGAATATTACATCATTACATTTTATTTACATTCTGAAATAATAGATTTTATCTGTTATTATGAATTTATTGAATTTTGTGTAGGGGTGTTTATGTGTTAGAAAATATGTATGATTGGCTTTCAAAAAGAGATTGGACGGATTGGAATATGTGGGCAGCAATCGGACAAATGATAGGTGCATTAGCAACTGTTTGGACTGCAAGAATTGCTCTAAAGCAAGTTAATCAGGCAAATCAGCAAATGGAGGAAGCTAGGAAAAAAGAGAAAGAAGCTACAAAACCGGAATTAAAATTCACCGCGAATCTCATCTATGAAGAAGGGCTTCGTAAAATCTGCTTATATGCTACCAATATAAAAAATGTTCCTGTTAGTCTGCATAACCACTACCTAAGACCTAGAGAAGAATCTGGTACTCATATAATAGGCGATTTCCATCTTGTAAATGAACTTTTGAGCAAATATGATACAGATTCCAATGAAAAAATAGAATATGGTGATGCATTTAAATTCAAAATAATATTAGCAATAATTGTTTCAACAATCCAACCTAGAACCGAAAATGCCCTTTATTCTTATTATCTCATTACGACAACAGGTATAAGGTTTGAATGCAGTTTATTATTTGAATTTGGGCCAAGTGCTTCTCCGGAGGGAGAAATCGAATGGTGGAGATGTTACTTTTCTGATGAAATAAATCCAACAGTTAATGAAATAAAAGAACGCGGAAAACTTATTGATTCAGGTGAAATACGTGATTTGAAAGAAGAAATATTAGACCACAAATTCCTTAAAGCAGAAAACCCAAATTGATTTTTTGATATCCGAATTTTTGCCCCACAATCCGCATGGGGATTTCCAGGTGATTCGGGGGTTTTGTGTTCAGAATTTTTCTATTTTTATTTTCCTCTGTTGTTCATTTTCCGTTTTCCTTCACTTGTCTCTCCTTTGATGTTTTGTGATTTATTTTTATTAAAACAAATCCAACTGATTAACTACCTTCTCGTGGTTCTTTTTCGACTCTTTTTAAGGTTACAAAACGATTCTTTTGTAACCTTGTATTTTTCATTGCCCAAAAACCCTTATAAATCAAGGCTTTTCAACTCAGCAGAATTTCTTATTTACCTCTTGAAAAGGCAATTGAGAAATCCAATACAGATATTTTTAACAATCTCAATTCTACTACCTCTTTCTATCTATCCTGCCCTCTATTTTATTAAAAAAGTAATTGTATCAAAGAAATCTTAAAACCACATGATATTTGTAGTACCATTAGAAAGAGGTGATCTTACATGAAATATTCCACTATACTATTTGATTTAGATGGTACTCTCATTAACACAAATGAACTTATTTTAGCATCTTTTGAACATACCTTTGATATCCACTGCCCCAATAAATTTACAAGAGAAGATGTCATGCCAATCATGGGAGAGCCTCTACCGGATCAGATGTACTTTTTTGATCCTAACCAAGCAGAGGAGATGGTAAAAACATATCGTCTTTTCAATGAAACAGAACATGATCGTTTGGTAGAAGAATTTCCTCATGTCCTCTATTGTTTAGAAAAACTATATCAAAACGGAATTACGATGGGTGTTATTTCCAATAAACGCCGTGCTGCTGTTGAACAAGGTTTGAGACGTTTCGGAATAGATAAATGGATGAAGATTATTATTTGTGCAGATGAAGCTGAGCGAAATAAACCACATCCAGACATGCTGCTCCGTGCGATGGATCAATTAAAAGTCACTCCTCATGAAACTCTCATGGTCGGAGATAGCCGTTATGACATCTTAGCAGCTGAACGTGCGGGGATTGATTCCATCGGTGTAGCTTGGAGTTTACATGTCGAAGACGTTAAAAATCATCAACCTACCTATTGGGTAGAAGATATGCGGGAAATTTTGAAGATTATAGGACTTGAGGACACCAAATATAACAATTAAAAATGAATTGATTCTTAGAGAGGGAACAACGAAATGCAATCTGTTTATGAAAAAATAGGGGGAGAAAAAACAATCTGGGAAATTGTCGAAGCCTTTTACCCTCGTGTTCAACAACATCCCGAGTTAAGGCATTTATTTCCAGAAGACCTCACGGAAACGATGGAGAAACAGTACCTCTTTCTCAGTCAATTTTTTGGCGGACCTCCTCTCTATACCGAAAAAAGAGGCCATCCCCGTTTAAGAGCTAGACACTTACCCTTCCCCATTTATCCTGAAACGGCAAAGGCTTGGTTAGCTTGTATGTCAGCAGCATTAGAGGAAGTCGGCATCGAGGAGAAAATCCGGGAAGAAATGTGGGACAGATTGGTGATGACTGCTTATCACATGGTCAACCAAGGCGAGGAAACGTACTAAACATATTTTAGAATAACGAGGAGAGATGGACGGGAATGACACTGCAAAATGACACCAAACAGCGCAAAGCTGAGCATGTGCAGATTGTTTTAAATGAAAACGTGTCAGGACAAGGGATAACTACTGGCTTTGAAAAATATCGCCTTGTACATGAAGCACTTCCAGATATTGATTTTGATTCTATCTCTCTTAACACTCGTTTTTTAGATCACACCTTAGCTACACCCCTCCTGATTAGTTCCATGACTGGCGGAACACAAGATACTGGAAACATAAACCGAGTTTTAGCAACAGCTGCCCAAGAGCGAGGTTGGACATTAGCTCTTGGGTCTATGCGTGTTGCTATTGAAAACCCAGAAACTCATTCTACTTTTCAGATGCGCCCCTATGCCCCTGATATACCTATTCTAGTAAACTTAGGAGCCATCCAGTTGAACAAAGGAATGGGGGTAGAACATTGCCAAAAAATTGTGGAGATTGCAGAAGCAGATGGACTGATCCTTCATCTGAACTCCATGCAGGAAGCATTTCAACCTGCTGGGGATACAAATTTTTCAGGACTACTAAAAAAAATAGAAAAGATATGTGCCGAGTTGAATATGCCTGTTGGAGTAAAAGAAGTGGGTTGGGGAATTCATGGGAAGCTAGCAAAAAAGCTGTATGATTGTGGAATACATTTTATTGATGTCGCTGGTGCAGGAGGGACCTCTTGGAGTCAAGTAGAAAGTTTTCGTTCGACTCCTATGCTAAAAGAAGCTGCAAAAGCTTTCCTCGATTGGGGTATTCCAACTGCTGAATGTATCCACGATATCCGAGCAAAAAACCCAGGTGAAACGGTCATAGCTAGTGGAGGCTTACAAAATGGGGTAGATGTTGCAAAATCCATTGCACTCGGTGCTAATTTAGCAGGATTCGGGCGATTTCTACTTCGTGATGCAGTAAACGACCCAACCAAACTAGTGGAAAAGATGACACAAGTGGAATTAGAATTAAAACTGGCTATGTTTGGAGTAGGTGCAGATACGATTGATTCTTTGAGCCAGAAAATGATCCACAAAATAAGTTAAACTTTTTTAGAATTCGTTCCTTTTGGTACGAATTCTTTTTCAACTATGAAATAAATAAAACTTCCCATTTAATCTATATTTTTAAAAAATATTAAATAGAGACAATATAAACACAATCCATTCAAGCTAGAACAAAAGATTTCATATATAAAAAGACTTAAAATCACCAAAGAACATACAAAAACTTGTTAGAACAAACACTTCACAAAATACAAATCCCATCGTACAATGGAACGAACTTGCCATTTAAAAAGAGATTCCCGCAGCAAAATACTTGTTTTCTTATACCTAGGAGAGTGTTTATGACCCTGCAAAAGGTTATACAAGATTATATTGATTTTTTACATAAACCAATTACAAATGGCCAAGATTTAAAGCAAGATCAGACAGCGTTTCAAGAACCTGCGATTAAACAGTTACTGCATTTTGCTATTGAAAATCGCGATAGTTTAGACGAAATACTCACTAGTATTGCAATGGTAATGCCGCTAGATTTAGATATGTACAAGAAAGGACTTACTTGCCTAATTTGTGGAAGTCTCATTGAATTTGGCGGAAACCCAAAAATTGTCGTTGATCACATCATCCAACAACTAGAAAATCATTTAACAGCAACGGAATCTTTCTTATCTTTAGCTGAGCAAGGAGGATGGGAAGGCGGTCCTTTATCACCAAAGGAATTAGAGTTCTTTTTTGCCTATGATTCTGATGCTCTAAAGGCTAGTATTACTTCTTCATATGTTGTTTTGGCAGCGATGACCTCTATATGTCGGTTAAAAGAAGCAAGACAGAGTATCCGAACAAACACCCCTTTGATCCATCAAGTTATCCAGTTAGAAGATGAGGTGGACAATCTCTATTATCTAAAACAAGTTTTGTATAGTGTAGATGATTATGAAATGATCATCCTCCATCCGCAGAGTGACACTGGTTTGAGGATCAAAGCAGATATGATCCAAAACAATTTTCATTTCTTTACATTATTACAGGATTTGTATCTTACTCAATTTGGTAGTCATCCAGATTTTGCAATTTTCAATCGAAACGAAAAAGCAATTCATCTTGCAAAAGGCGGAGATCTTTCGGACACAGAAGAACAAATATATGATCATGCCTTGTTTGGGTTTTACGACTTCCATGCTTTAGATGGGGAAGGTAAAATACCCGCAGCAGTAATGCCCGAAAATTGGCTCTTTGGCGAAGGTACACTCCATCACATCCCTAAGCTAAATGAGGTTCCTGTGGTGATATTAGGAGGAAATACATTAGGAGATCGATCTTGGGATATTACCTTTTGTACCCCTGTTCACGAGGCATTAAAACCAAATCTGGAAGTATTAGAAGTTTTATCAAATGAACAAGTTAAGCAATACATCACTACGATCCAACTTCAAAATAGATTAGTCGATATTTAGGTCAAGGAGGGACTGGCCATTTATACAGGTTTTTGTTACACCGAAAATGGGGAGCGAGTGGAAGAAGAGGAACTCAAATCAGATACAGAAGTTTACCATTACGTAGGTAAGCATCATCTTACCTATCCACGGATATCTATCATAGATATCGAATCGGAGTTTGTCATTTTAGAAGTTCGGGATAGCAAGATAATTTTTCCAGGAGAATTACAAGGCAAAGAACCTTGGAAAGATAGCAAATAACAAAAGGGAACCAGCTTCAATTTGCTGGTTCTTTTTCATTTTATCCTAATCATGAAAAGATGAGTAAAATTGAGTAACAATAGCATCACCTATGGTATCAGCCATTTGCAAAGCTTCTGCCTCGATGGTTTCATACACATCAATACTCGATTGAAAATCTTTTTGCAGCATATACACAGCCTCAGACTTTGTAAGGGCTAGATGTTCAAAAAACATTTTCCTCATTTCATTTATTTCAATACATGGATTTATCCTGTTCAAAAATACTACAATTTCTTCTCCATTTACGTACCACTTTCTCTCTATTTCGTCTACTTTTTTCTGATCCCCAGCTTTTGCTGCATTCACCAGATCAGCTGCGATTACTAAATGTTCCCTGATTAATTTTTCATACTTCTCTCCTGTTTCTTTTCCATAAAAAGGTTTAAGAGAGTTTCCCATATCTATAGCATTTCGCAGTAAACGGGCGACTACAAATTTGGTATCCGGTAAATCAAAGACCAAGCTGACAATCGTCAATCTCGTCCATTCTACATGCTGTTCCCATAATAAACGGATGTAATTTTTCCATTCCACTTCTGATCTAGTTATACAAGTATCCATTGAGCTAAAATACATGTTCACTCCCCCAGCTACTTCTTTCTACAACCTATTCTCCATCTGTTTTTTGGGTGAATAACTAGTGTAATTAATCTTTTTATTTCTGCCTCTTTTTCGCTGACATCACCATTTCATATTAAAATTCATCTTCCCATTAGAACAAACTATTCGAAAGGCTAAGCATTGCCTTGTCTAGCAAGCAAATAGGAAAACCATTATTTTCTCTTTTGCATAAGATGGTTAAAGTAGTTTCTTTTGGGGGAGAGAAGATGGAATGTAATCCAAATAAACACATTGTGAGAAACGCGCTTTTTATGCTCGCTTGTTGTGGCCAAGCGAGAAACCTAGATAAACGATTTCGTTTTATCGTTCCCAAAAATTTTGGGTATCGTTTGGTACAAGTATTTTGCCTTCCAAAAAAGTATGGCTACGAGGCTTTTGGTTATCTCTTGGAGAGTAAAAAAAATCTCATTCTCGTCTTTAAAGGAACCAGTATCCGGGCTTTTGATCTTTCTATTGATCTAAATTTATATCAGACAAAATACCCTTTTATCTCTAATTCGGGTAAAACCCATGAAGGTTTCACTTATTTATACAATTGTATACGTTCTTCGATTCTCTCTATTTTATGTGCATTTGATAAACACGTGAAAAGAAGCTTATATGTTACTGGATATAGTTTAGGTGGAGCGATTGCAACAATAGCTGCACTCGATATCTCCAAACATACCCCTTTCCGACATCCAAGGGTATACACATTCGGTTCACCACGTGTCGGTGATCCCGCTTTTGCGATGACGTATGATCTAAGAATTAATGAAAACATTCGTGTTGTAAATGTTCATGATTATATCCCTCTTGAACCACAAGCTCATATTAAACCACCCTTTACAAAAAAAGGATTAAACTATCAACATGTGAAAGGTTATTTCCCCATATCATTTCAATGCAAAAAAGGGAACTCTCCACTTAAGTTCCCCTTGTTAAAAAACCATCAATTGGATAGATATTTTTCGGCTCTCTCTCGGTTTGCACCAAAATACACGGAACAAATATGCCAAGCAAATCCACGATTTTGCCCATCTATTCGAAGCGATTTATAAAGAAAACTTCCTTTATACAGAAACTTCAACATCTGCACCAAGTCCAAAATAATCATGCAAACGATTCGCTGCTTCAATCGCTCTGTCACGATCTATGACACAAGATAACTTGATCTCAGACGTAGATACCATCTTTACTGCGATATTTGCTTCACTGAGACATGCGAACATATTAGCTGCTACACCTGGGCGAGTCATCATCCCAACTCCAACAGCAGATACTTTTGCTAGACCACCTTCAAACAACATATCTTGAAATCCAAGGATATTTTGTTTTTCTCGTAATACTTTTTTAGCTGCTTCACCTTCATCTTCGGAGATACTAAAGGCAACATCAATTCGATCTATTTGATGCTCACTTTGCACAATAATATCAACATTGATGTGGGCATCTGCTAACGCAGTAAAAAGCTGAGCTAAACTGTCTGGCTTGTTTGGCAGACCCAATAACTTTATCCTTGCCACATCCAGATCATGAGCTATACCTCTGACTTGTAAACTTTCTTCCATTTGATCTTGCTCCTTTATCCATGTTCCTGGTACCTTTTCAAAACTAGAACGCACAACTAAATTTACTTTATGAGTCAATGCACATTCAACTGAGCGAGGGTGCAGCACACCAGCTCCCAATCGAGCTAATTCCAGCATTTCCTCATAGGATATTTCATCTATTTTTTGTGCTTGACTGACAACCCTTGGGTCAGCGGTATAAACACCTGTAACATCTGTATATATTTCACAGTATTCCGCGTTTAATGCAGCAGCGAGCGTTACAGCTGTTGTATCTGATCCACCTCTACCGAGAGTGGTAATCTCGCCTTTATCTGTAACACCTTGAAATCCTGCTACTACAGCAATTTCTCCTCTTTCCAAAAAAGAAAGCAATTTGTCTGATTTAACCTGATTCACTACCGCTTTGCCATGAACCTCATCTGTTACAATACCAGCTTGCCAACCAGTAAAGGAACGGGCTTCTAAATTTAGTTGATGTAGTGCAACACTCAATAGCGATATACTAATTTGTTCTCCTGTTGTCAGCAGCATATCTAACTCTCGTGGGGAAGGATGTGGATTTAGCTCCTTTGCCATATCAATTAATGTATCCGTTGTTTTTCCCATTGCCGATAATACAACAACGCATTTATATCCTGCTTGAACTTTTTCCTCAACTCTTTTGGCGACTTCGCGGATTCTCTCTGTACTTCCTACCGAAGTTCCACCAAATTTCATTACGATGATCTTCAACAGTATGTCTCTCCCTTTTTTACAGATAAGAATCATATCATTTATCTTATCTGTATAAATGCAACTAAACCACTAAGTAAGTCTCATCGGCAAGATTTCTTTACAAAATAAAAAGACCACAGCAGAGAGAAACACTAGCTGTCGTCTATTCGCGACTTCTCTCTGTGAGATAGTACTCCACAAGAAAAATTCTTGTGACAGTGTCGCATCTATTTGACTACGACCCCAATCGTTTATCCGTTTTAGGCGAATAATCGACTTCGGCGACAAAACCTTTCCTCATCCTTCATAGGACCCAAATCCTCCGTATGAGTACTTATCTTTATCGCAACCTCTACTACACAGGTAAAAATGTGAAATTTTATTTAGTTTAGCATATGATTTACTAGAATGACAATATGTTTTTCAAATGGAGATTACTATCATTTTCATAACAGGCAATACATCATTATATAGAATACCTTGACAACTCCACACGGCTAAAATCGTTGGATTCTTGAGACGATAGCCTTATGACTATTTCATTACCAAGCTAACCCGAGTACCCCACGGCTTTCCGTTTGTTGATTTCTTCTTTGCCGCGAGCAACTTGGGTCTCGTCTGCTGTGACTATACATATATTACCATGCGAATACTTGTTTGTAAACCTGTTTTTTTCATAGGTTGGACTGGTGAAGGAAAAATCCTTCCCTTGTCCAATACTATAATAACAAAAAAATACCCCTTTGCTCGCTGGAAACAAAGAGTTATTTAAGAAGACTTATGAGATTTCATTACATATCGGCACTTATGATCTCCATCAGACATACATGTCGTTCGTTCTATCGAATCTACTCCCAGCACTTCTTTAAACAAGGAAAGTTCGCAATCACATGCTTTTTTATATTTATTGGCTATTTCAAAGATAGGACAATTATACTCAATGAACTCAATTTCCCCATCATTGATTTCTTCACTTTCCACCATATAACCATTTTCCGATTGAATCCTTTTTAATTCTGCTACCTTCTCTTTAAAGGTTGATTTCGATGCTATCCGTTCTGTGTATTTTTGTTTTAACTTTTCTTCTCTTCTCTGAAAAAGCATATCTACTTTTTGTTTTCCATCTAGCACCTCTATATCTTCTAAAAATTCAACAGACAGTGTTCCGTAATTTTGAGGAAATAATGCTTTTCCTGCTTTTGTCAAACGATATAGAGTAGCGGGTCTACCCACTGATTGTTTGCTTTGTAAAGTAGTAATCAATTGATCTTTTTCTAATTTATTTAAATGCTTTCGAACAGCCATATGTGTAATGTTCAGTTCATTAGCAAGAAAGTTAACACAAACTTCGTTTTGGCGTTTTATGAGATCTAAGATCTGTTTCGTGGTAGCATTCATATGCAACATTTCTCCACCTACTTTCTCATACACAGTGATATGGGATACATTTTTTATACCATAAAGTATAAAAAACATACAACCATTATTGGATAAATTTTCTTTACAAGCAAAAAGAATGTGAAAAATTCTTTTTAAAAATCTATTGCCTTTTTCCTGCCTTTACGATTAAATATCAATATATCACTTTTTATACTTATAGGTTTAAAAAGTATAAAAATAAGGAGAGATTGACTATGTCCCGTTTTACTTTACCTGCACTACCATTCTCACCTGAAGCTCTTGAACCCCATATCGATAAAGAAACTATGCTGATTCATCATGGGAAGCATCATCAAACTTATGTAGATAAATTGAACGAAGCGCTCGCAAATCATCCAGAATTAGCAAATAAATCATTAGAAGAACTGTTGCAAAATATCAATGAACTGCCTGTTTCCATTCAAACCGCTGTCCAAAACAATGGTGGAGGACATTACAATCATAGTTTATTCTGGGAAATTCTCACCCCTGGCGTTTCAAAACAACCTGTCCATGAAATTGCGGAAGCAATTGATGATCAATTTACCAACTTCGATTTTTTTCAAAATGAATTTACCAAAGCAGCTCTTGGTCGATTCGGATCTGGGTGGGTATGGTTAGTAGCAGATGAAAACGGTTTAGAGATTGTACATACACCTAACCAAGACAACCCGTTGATGACTGGAAAACAAGTTATATTGGGATTAGACGTTTGGGAACATGCCTATTATTTGCGTTATCAAAACAAAAGACCAGATTATGTTGCTGCCTTTTTCCAAATAATCAATTGGGATATTGTCAATGAAAAGTATAAACAAATTCGGGCTTAAAGCTGAATGCAATATGAAAGATTGACTAAAAACAATAAATAACTCATTTAAGGAGAAATATCATGTCCAAAATATTATTTATAAAAGCAAACAATCGTCCTAGTGATCAAGCCGTCAGCGTACAAATGTATGATGCATTTGTACAAAGCTATCATGAACAATATCCAAATGATGAATTCATTGAATTAGATTTATTCGAAGAACATCTCCCCTATTATGATAACGTAATGCTCACTGGTATTTTTAAAGCAGGTCAAGGATATGAATTGACTCAAGAAGAACAAACAGCTGTAGAAACAGCGGACAAATATTTAAATCAATTTTTAGCCGCTGAAAAAATCGTATTTGCTTTTCCATTGTGGAATCAAACCGTTCCAGGTGTATTGCATACTTACTTTGATTATTTAAATAGAGCTGGAGCGACATTCCGCTTTACTCCTGAAGGAGCAATCGGTCTTGCAACTGATAAAAAAGTTGTCATTCTAAATGCACGTGGTGGAGATTACTCTGGAGAGAGAGCTACTACCGAAATGGCAGTTAATTTGGTTCTTTCGAACTTGCAGCTGTTTGGTGTTACTGACATCACAACTGTCATCACAGAGGGACATAACCAATATCCAGATCGCAAAGAGGAAATTATTCAGCAAGGAATCGAAAAATCAGCTAAGGTCGCAGAAACGTTTTAACAAATAAGAAGAGCAGGTTTGGTTATGCTACCTGCTCCCTTTTTTTGTCTTTAGTATTCCAACAAAGTAGACCATTTTTTATCTTTTTTTGTGAGGTCCTCTTCAACCAATGGAATCGTATTTAATGCATTTATCACAGACATCACAATACTTCCACCGATATGTGTACTACTGTCTGTATAATAAAGTCCTTCAACACTTTTATCCTTTATATTCGGTTGAAAAAAACTACTTGCATTTACTCGATCAATGACAGCATGTTTTGTACCAATCATTGCCTCTAATTCTCTCGGTCCATATACTTTTTGGGTCACGACCGATTTCCCCAAATCAGCTAAGCCTAGCTTTGTTTCTAACCAATGTACAATAAAGTCTCGATAGGAATCATAGTAAGATGCTTGATGCAGACGATGATTTTTATCATAAGAGGGTACGTTGACATAAATCGCTAGGTTACTTCCCTGATTTGCACGTGACGATTCCGAATGCCCTGAAAAAGCAACATGTAATGCAGGGGTCAATGACCACTCTTTTTGTTCAAAGATATCCACATATTGACGACTATGATCTAGTGGATAGAAATAGTTGTGATGATGCAAATGTTTATATTTCTTATCTACTCCGAGCAAGCACAAAAAGCCAGAAGAACTCTGTTCCAAATTCACTTTAGTTTCTTGCTGACGTGCTTTCATCAAATTTTGTAATGTAATAGAATCCACGCTAGAGATAACAAAATCAGCATCCCACAAATATTTTTCCGTTTTCACCTCAAACCGAAAATCATCTTTCACTATAATTTGTTGTACTGGTGTTTCATGGAAAATATGAACATTTAATTCCGATGCCAATCGTTCAAAAGCTTCTACTAAACGGTAGTTGCCGCCTTCCACATAATAAACACCTTGTACCAATTCCAGATAAGCAAAAAAACCTAGTGCTGCTGGTGCACGGTAAGGGGAAGAGCCAACATAAGTCGCATAGCGATTCATCATTGCCAATAAACGTGGATCATCAAAAAATCTTCTATGAAAAGCATCCATTGTCAGATGCGGATATACGGATAGAAACGATTTCAACCAAGGAAAAGATAGAAAATCAGACCAATTAATGTTAGGATTCTCGAAAAATTTCGCATCTGCAATTTCATACAACCTCGCGGATTCCATCAAATAGTCAATAAAACCTTGTCTATTTTCAGGAGAGAACTCTCTCATTTGATCCATCATGTAGTCAGGATCAGATGTAAGATCGATGATCGTCCCACTTTCAAAAAAATTCCGGCTATTTACAGCCAATGGAATAAAACGAAGTTTTGGATCGATTGTCTTACCTGCTTCTCGAAAGACTCTCTCAAAAATCCAAGGCATCGTAATCATCGAAGGTTCAAAGTCAAAATGATAACCATCTAGCTGTAACTCTTGGATTTTCCCACCAAGTTTTGGCTGTTTTTCGAGCAGTACTACGTCATGTCCACGCGCAGATAGGATAGCAGCTGAAACCAGACCGGATAGTCCACCCCCAATTACCACTCCTCTAGCCATTTTCGTTCCCCCTCACAGAAGCTTATGATTTAGGCAACTCCATCTAAAAAGACAGAGACTACCGTCAAACTCAGCCGTGTAAGTGCAGCCTCATCTTGTTTTCTTGCAAATGCTTGTTGGGACAACGAATCAAGCAAACCGAGCCATACATCCGTTAGCAAATCAACACAATCTAACTGATTTTGTAACTCAGCCCTTTTCATCTCCTCTCGAATCATATTGCGGTGAGGTGTGGCGATAGACCGCTCATATGCTAAATGTACTTTACGGATTAGATCAGCGGACAAATGCTCATTAACATCTTTCATCAATGTGGATATGCACATGGAAGCGTATTTAAAAAAACCGTACGCCAAAGAAAACAGCTTTTCTCTCATGCCCAGATTGTTCTCCATACTTTTCATGATTTCTGCACGAACACGCTCTAAGCGTTCACATAGAACCGCTGCATATAAAAGTTCTTTATCTGGAAAATAATGATACAAAGTAGGCTTGGTAATACCTACTTCCCCTGTGATCATACTGATGGAAACAGCTGCATAGCCACTCTTCATAAATAGACGACCAGCATGAAATAAAATGAGTTTTTCTGTATCTTTTAAATCACTATTTGTGTTTCTCTTAGGTCTGCCAGGTGGACGCTTAGAAATTGTTTGAGGAATAATAAGAATCCCTCCTTTGCTCATAAAATCTTAATACTATTAATTATAATTGATAGCTTTAAGGCTAGCAAACAACAGAAAACATATACTCATGGTTAGGTTAATTACATCTCTTATGTATTTTCATCTCCGAAATAAAAATGTTTATCCCACTTCATACATAATCTCATTTGCAAATTACAAAGAGTCCGTTAAAATAAAATCAATATCAAAGTGCCATCCCCCTTGGTTCGCTCCAATCAGAAGCAGATCGAGGGGGATGTCTTTTACCTCTCCTTTGTCACTAGGTGCTGTTTAATCGCTTCTGCCAACTTCGCTGGGATTCCTGCTTCTTGTAAAGCTTCTATACTCGCTGCTTGTATCTTATCCATCGAACCAAAATGCCGATAAAGTTGCTGTTTACGTTTCTCTCCAACACCCGGAATCCCATCGAGCTTGGATTGGAGAAAGCTTTTGCTTCTCGTCTGCCGATGAAAGGACAGGGCAAAACGGTGAACTTCATCTTGAATGCGTTGCAATAAGTAAAATCCATCCGTTCCCCGTTTCAATGGAACTTCCGAAGGTGGCTCTCCCATAATCAAAGTTGCCGTTTGGTGTTTCTCATTTTTTGCCATACCTCCAACTGGGATAGCAAGTCCTAATTCATTTTCCAATACATCTAAGGCTGCTGCTAACTGACCTTTTCCACCGTCAATGAGAATCAGATCAGGCAGAGGTAAGTTTTCTTTTAAAACTCTTGTGTAACGACGTCGGACTACTTCACGCATTGTTTCGTAATCATCTGGACCTTCTACGGTACGAACTTTGTATTTACGGTATTCTTTTTTGGCTGGCTTCCCATCGATAAATACGACCATCGCTGATACTGGATCTGTTCCTTGAATATTGGAATTGTCAAATGCTTCTATTCGTTTCGGCAAGTCCATCCCAATTGCATCGGCTAATTGAGTAAGAGATAAAGTGGTTTTACTCTCATCGCGTTCCATCAAACGGAGCCTCTCCAAAAGGGCAATCTTTGCATTTTCTGTTGCCATTTCCACTAATTTTCGTTTGGTGCCTCTTTGAGGGATCACAATTTTTCCCTCTGGGATGAGTCCAGATACTAAGTTTTCATCTATTCCATTTGGTAAGACAATCTCTTTTGGTAAAGCAGGGGCATCGTAGTAAAACTGCCCAACAAAGCTGAGAAAATCTTCCTCTGGCTCTTGGAAATGCGGAGAAATAGAGACATTTCTCTCCAAGAGTTTTCCTTGCCGGATAAAAAATACTTGGACACTCAAATAGCCTTTTTCCACATAATAACCAAACACATCTCGATCTACTTGATCCGCAAGGGAAACATGTTGTTTTTCCATTAAAGTATCGATATCGTTAATCAAATCACGTAGTTCTTTTGCTTTTTCAAATTGTAGAGACTCGGCAGCTTCATGCATTTGTTGACTTAATTCTTTCTTTAATTCTGGATGATTTCCTCCTAGAAAACGAGTGATCTTCTGTGTCCATTCCTCATATTGTTCTTCCGATACTTCATATTCACAAGGAGCTAAGCATTGTCCCAAATGGTAATAGAGACAAACACGTTTAGGTAATGTCGTACATTTTCGGAGTGGAAAAAGCCTATCGAGTAACCTTTTCGTCTGCTGTGCAGCACCAGCATTGGGATAAGGACCAAAATATTTAGAGCCGTCTTTGACCAATTTTCGTGTAACAAGCAGCCGCGGATGCCTCTCTTTGGTCAACTGTATATAAGGATAAGACTTGTCATCTTTTAGCATGATGTTGTAATGCGGATGATGTTTTTTGATCAAATTGGATTCGAGTATCAATGCCTCAAGATCACTTGATGTTACGATATATTCAAAATCGACAATATCCATCACTAGTCGAGTTGTCTTCGCATCATGGGAACCAGAAAAATAAGAACGAACACGATTGCGTAAGTTCTTCGCCTTCCCCACATATATGATTTCCGCTTGGTTATTCTTCATCAGATAACAACCGGGTTGATTTGGCAGTAAACTCAATTTTTCTTTTAACATGTGTTTCTCCCTCACTTGTTCTCCTTTCTATTTTACGACATCTATACAAATCCCACCAATAGGCAGCTAAATCAAGCTTTTTAGGCGGTTATATGCTTGCTGATACTTAAAAAAGCGCTCTTTATCTTTTGAAGTAACCTGTGGAATACGATCTAAGTTCATATTCTCTTCTAAATCCGCCAACTTTACTTCTACCGCTAAACTATTTTGAGCAATTCGCTCTATAAAGGCTTCATATGTTTCTTCTCCTTGCTTCGTTACTGCCAAAATAGCTTCTCTTATATGGACAGGAAAACCCTCTTTCTGCAAAATTTCAATGGTGATGGGTGTATCTTCGATCACATCATGTAGTACTGCTACTATCTTTGCATCAGTAGAAAGAACACGTGACATAACGGCTAAAGGATGAAGGATATACGCCTGTCCTCCCTTATCTTCTTGTCCTGCATGTGCTTTCGTAGCAATCAAAATTGCTTTTTCTAGCAAATTCATGTCCTCACCTCTTTTTAGCATAAAAAAGTGCCCACAAGGACACTTTTTCGTTTTCACATCTCATCTAGCCATTGAATCAACTGCTCTTTTGGCTGAAGTCCAACCAATTTGGATTTCATCTCTCCATTTTGAAAACCGATCAATGTTGGAATACTCATTACTTCAAAATTACCAGCTGATTCAGGATTGTCATCGACGTTTATTTTTACAATCTTTAACTTATCGCCAATTTCCTCATCTATTTCCTTTATGATTGGACCTAGGACTTTACATGGAGGACACCATGGAGCCCAAAAATAAACCAAAACCTTTCGATCCTTTTCCCCTTCTACATCTATTGCAAAAGTTTGATCTGTTCCTTCTATTAGAGCCATTTCTTCTTCCTCCCGAGTATATGTATACTGCAATAAGTAGTATATCATTATTGAAGAATAAAGAATTGCCTCAAAATAGAAAATCATGCATACAAAAAGAGTGCCCGTTACCCGGACACTTCTCTCCTTTACATATATTCACCCAGCCATTGAATCAACTGTTCTTTTGGCTGAAGTCCAACCAATTTGGATTTCATCTCTCCATTTTGAAAAACCATCAGAGTAGGGATACTCATCACACCAAATCTGCTAGCTGATTCTGGGTTGTTATCTACATTTAATTTTGCGATGGTCACTTTCTCGCCAATCTCTTCGTTTACTTCTTCTAAAATAGGAGCAATGATTTTACATGGACCACACCATGGAGCCCAGAAATCAACTAGAACGGTTCCGCTTTCTGCACCTTCAACACTTGTGCCAAAATCTTTATCTGTTACTTCAACGATTGCCATTGGTAATTCCTCCTAAATGGTACTTACATTTCATAAGTTAGTATATCACTTTTATACGAAATATCAACTATTTCGCGATCCGAAGCAGTTTATGCAGGAGGAAGGAGTTTTTTTAACTCTTTGGTTAACAATGGAACCACTTCAAATAAATCGCCTACAATCCCATAATCAGCGATCTGAAAGATAGGAGCATCGGAGTCTTTGTTTATAGCCACGATTACTTTGGAACTAGACATCCCTGCTACATGTTGGATAGCTCCTGAAATACCACAAGCAATATACAGATCAGGAGTAACAACTTTTCCCGTTTGACCAATTTGCAGCGCATAATCACAGTAGCCAGCATCGCATGCTCCTCTCGATGCTCCTACGGCAGCGTTTAAGACTTCTGCTAATTCTTGCAATGGCTTAAAACCTTCTGCACTTTTTACTCCTCTTCCACCAGAAACGACGATTCTAGCTTCCGATAAATCGATACCCGCCGTAGCTTTTTTCACCACATTTGTCACAATTGTACGCAACAAATCAGATTTTATGGGAACAGTATGTTCTTCTATCTGTGCAGAGCGTGATGGATCGACAGAGAGAAGGGGTATATTATTTGGGCGAATAGTAACAAATTGTACGCCAGCTCGAAAACTCTTTTTGACAAAAGCTTTCCCTGCATAAATGGGACGCGTATATAGAACTTCATCCCCAATCCGTTCAATAGATATACAATCTGATATCAATCCAAAAGAAGAACGGGCAGCAATCCGAGGAGACACATCTTTCCCTACTGTTGTGTGACCTGTTACAATAAAGTCTGGTTTTTCTCCATCAATGACTTGCTGCCATGCAAAAAAATATGCATCAGTTATATACGTATCGAATTGGCTGTCTTCAATTAGAAGAACACGATCAGCTCCATGATGTGCAAGAGTATCTACTTCTTTTCTCGCATCTGAGCCAAGTAATGCTACCACCACTTCACCATCATTTACAATCGTGCGTGCAGCTGAAATACTTTCCAGTGTAACTTGACGCAACTGCCCTTCTTTTCGATCCGCAAAGACAAGCACTTTCTTGCTCATCTGATCCCCTCCTTCATAAAACCTTTGCTTCTTTATTCAATTTCTCTATTAAAGAAGTAACCTGTTCCTCTATACTTCCAGTCAAAATCAGGCCAGCGGTCTTTTTGGATGGTAAAAATATTTCCTTTTGAATTGTTTTGGATTGGATTGTTTCTTCTGAAAGGGATAAATCATCGAGTTCATAGCGGGTTAATGGTTTTCTTTTGGCTTTCATAATGCCGGGAATGGTAGGATATCTGGGGTCATTTAATCCTTGTTGAGTGGTTACTAATAAGGGTAATGTTGTCTGAATATGTTCTGTATCACCTTCCACATCTTTTTCAATGACAACATTTTTTCCATCCAGCGAAATGCTAGTAATGGTAGATACATGAGGAATTTGCAACAATTGCGCAAGTCGTGGTCCTACTTGTGCAGAACCATCATCTACTGCCATATAACCACACAATATCAAGTCAAACTCATCGTCTTGTTCCTGTAATACAGCATAAATAACTTGGGAGATACTATGTTCATCTAATTCTACTTCCAGCTCTTCCGTTTCTACTAATATCGCTTTATCCGCTCCCATTGCTAAAGCTGAACGCAGAGCTTGTTCCGCTCGGTCTGGACCTATTGTAAGTACTGTTATTTCTCCACCATGCTTCTCCTTTAAGCGAATTGCTTCTTCTATGGCATATTCATCATACGGATTAATAATAAATTCAACAGCCTCTTCACTTATCTGTCCATTTTTTAACACGATTTTCTCTTCTGTATCAAAGGTTTGTTTTAAGCAGACTAGAAAATTCATGTTAATCCCCCTTTTTCGCAGTAATCCCGTCTACAAACATCTGGTAAACTGGTTTTGCTAATGCTTGTAAGGAATATTTTTGTTGATGGATAACCCATGAAGTTACAAGATCATCTAATGTTCCAAAGATCATCTTTCGTGCCAAACGCACATCCAAATCAGAACGAAAAACACCTGAATTCTTGCCTTGTTCCATTACATGCTCAATAAGGTTTAAGTATGCTTGCATCAATTCAGCAATCTCTTTGCGAACATAGGGATCAGACTGGCGTATTTCCATCTGAACTACTACAGCTAGCAATGGATTTGTTTCTAAGTAACCCAAATGCAAAGCAATAATGTGAAATAACTGTTCTTTTACATCTTTTGCAGTAGAAATTTTCCGTTTGACTAAACAAATAAAATTACCAATTTTTTCCCTGAAAATCGAAATCAATAAATCCTCTTTATTTTCAAAATATAAATAAATGGTTCCATCTGCCACACATGCTTCTTTTGCAATTTTAGACACTTGCGCTCGATGATAGCCATACTTAGCAATAACACGAATAGATGCTTCTAAGATGGCATCATATTTCTGACTAGTCCGTTTTGCCATCTCCCCTATTCCTTTCTTTGCTGAATGGTGATTCATTTTCTATCTCAATTTTATAAACACATGTTTTCATTGTCAAACAAAAAAAGAAAACAATGTAAATTGTATTTTTTCCTTAGCAACTTGGTCAAACCCTTGATAAACACCAAAGCAAAAGGAACAGGAAAATACATTTAGCTCAGCTCCCAAAAAAAGGAACTGAGCTAAAATTTTTCTCAGATTTCAAACTGTGTAGTATATAACTCTTGATAAAATCCTCTTTTATTCAATAATTCCTCATGGGTTCCTTGTTCGATTACTTCCCCTTGATGAATCACTAAAATCTCATCGGCATTCTCGATTGTTTTTAAGCGGTGAGCAATGACAAAGCTGGTACGACCTGCCATAAGATTTTTTAATCCACGCTGAATGTGAAGTTCAGTTCGGGTATCGATGTTAGAAGTAGCCTCATCCAAAATAAGGATATCCGAATTCATGAGTATTGCTCTAGCGATGGCGATCAATTGACGTTGTCCTTGGCTGAGATTGGTTCCTCCTGATACGATTTCAGACTGATATTGTTTTGGCAGATGCTTGATAAAGTAATGCGCCCAAGCCATCTTTGCAGCATTTTTTACTTCTTCCTCAGTGGCGTCTTGCCGGCCATAACGAATATTTTCAAGGATTGTACCAGAAAACAGATAGGTATCTTGCAACACGATACTGATTCTTTTTCGTAAATCATCGATTCGATAGTCTTTAATGTTTTTACCGTCAATGGAAATTTGACCAGTTTGAATATCATAAAATCTTGTCAATAAATTCACAATCGTAGTTTTCCCCGAACCAGTCGGGCCAACAAGTGCGATCATTTCTCCAGTTTTTGCTTGCAAATTGATATCCTTTAAAACAAATTGATCCGATTGATAGCCAAAGGAAACATGCTGAAAGTTAACCTCCCCCCGAAATTTCTCTACGGTTAACGCATTTTCTTTATCTTTCATTTCAGGCACTTCATCCATGATTTCAAAAACACGTTCACCACCAGCAATGGCGGATTGAATCGTATTTAATAATGTTGCAATCTGACTGATTGGTCGAGAAAACTGTCTGGAATAGCTCACAAACGATGCGATAATCCCAATCGTTATGCTTTCATGCAATACGAGTAGTGCACCTGCCCCAATCACCAGCCCTAGACCTAAGTTATTGATAAAATTGATAATCGGATTGATAAATCCTGAAAAAGTGTCTGCCTGTCTGCCAGATTCACGCAATCTGTCATTAATCTCACGAAATTGTTCGATGGTTTGAGCTTCTTTTCCATAGAGTGTGACTACTTCTGCACCTTGGATCTTTTCTTCTACAAAACCATTTAACTCACCAATATCTCTTTGCCTTTTAATAAAACTGCTGCTGCTATACTCATATATTTTCTTTGTAGAAAGAATCATTAAAGGCACAATCAGTAATGTGATGATTGCCAATATCCAATTCAACGAAAACATGGCAATCATTACCCCGACAATAGAGATAATGGAGGATAGCACTTGCGTAACACTTTGCGAAAGAGCACTATTGAGATTATCTATATCATTTGTCACTCTACTCATCAGATCACCATGCGGACGGCTATCAAAAAAACGCAGTGATAGAGTTTGCAGCTTTACAAATAGATCATATCGCAACTGATTAATGCTTTTCTGAGAAATATTGATCATAATATAAGTTTGCAGCCATGTTAGAGCAGTAGTAAGCAAGTAAATCCCCGCCAAAAAGAGAATCATTCGTACAGAGCCATTAACATCTTGAGGGATGATATACTTATCAATAATTACTCCTATATAATAAGGTCCGAGCAAACCGAGTAAGGATGTGAGTAAAACTAGAACAATAGCAGCAAATAAGCCTATACTTTGTTCTCCCAAATACTTCCATATGCGTTTTACAGTATTTCGTGCATCTTTTGGCTTTTCCATTTGCACGCCAAATCGACCACCACCACGAAATCCAAAACGCTGGTTTGAAGCGGATCGTGTTCCTGTTGTTTCGCTCATCTTAGCTCTTCCCTCCTGTCTCTGCTAGAAAATCAATCTGACCACCTTGAGATTGATAAATTTCACGGTACACCTCACAAGTAGCTATTAAATCAGTGTGACTTCCTAAACCAACTAATTCACCGTCTTCCAGTACTAAAATTTTATCTGCATCCATAAGGGAAGAAATTTTCGATGCGATTAAAAAAATAGTCTGCTTGGTAGACTTACGCAGGGCAGCCTGAATGGTTTCTTCCGATTTTGCATCTACAGCAGATGTTGAATCATCGAGAATTAAGATAGAAGCAGAACGGACAAAAGCCCTCGCTAAGGATAGCCGTTGTTTTTGACCTCCAGACAAATTCGTAGCTCCTTGAGTAAGCGTGTATTCATAGCCATCTTCCAATCGATTGATGAATTCTGAAGCACATGCATCATCAGCAGCAGCTTGTAGTTCAGACTGCTCTACTTCTTCATTTCCAAACTGAATATTTTCCAGAATAGAACCAGAAAACAACGTAGCTTTTTGGGTTACGAAACCAATAGAAGACCGCAAGGCATGAAGATTATACTGTTTGATATTGATTCCATCGAGTAAAATTTCACCAGAATCAACATCATACAACCTCGCGATAAGCTTTACTAGTGTTGACTTTCCACTTCCAGTAGAACCGATAATGCCAACTGTTTCGCCAGCTTGCACGGAAAAAGAAATATTTTTTAATACTTGCTCTTCATTTTTACTGTAGCTAAAGGAAACATTTCGAAACTCTACTTGGCCCTTTACCCTACTTGGCTCATAATTATCTGACTTGTCGGTGATCGTTATTTTTGTATCCAATACCTCTTGTACCCTTGCTGCTGAAGGAACAGCACGTGTGATGAGAATCGAAACCATACTGACTTGCATAAGTGCCATCAAAATTAACATCAAATAATTGATAAAAGCGAGTATTGCTCCAACTTCTATACTGTTATCAGCAACTTTATAAGTACCTAGCCATAAAGTTCCTATTATTCCTCCGTTAATGACAAGCATGATCACAGGCATCATGATAGAGATCACTTGTACTGCCGAACGGTTTGCTTTCGTCAGTTTATTATTGACTCCAGCAAACCGCTGTATTTCTTGCTTTTGCTGCACATATGCTTTAATTACTCTCATACCAGCTAAATTCTCTTGTAACTTCGTATTCACTTTATCAATCGCTTCTTGTACTTTTTGAAACATTCGACTTGACCTATTAGCAATAAAAAAGACTGTAATCAACAATACAGGTACAACCACAAATAAAACAGGTGAAAGCCCCTTGGAAGAAAACAAAACGATTACCATACTTCCAAGAAACAAAAATGGTCCCCTGACAAGTACACGCAATGTCATCGTAAGTGCAGTTTGAATGGTAACAATATCATTGGTGACATTCGTTATTAATTTGCCTGCACCAAACCGTTCACGATTTTCCCCAGAAAAATTGCTAATTTTACTTAATACCGCAAGGCGCACATCTCCCGAGAAATTTACAGCAGTTTTCGTCGCGAAAAAAATACACCCTAAACCGCCAACCAGTCCGATCAATGCAGCTACAATCATCAAAATACCCATACGAATCACATAACCCGTATCTTGATTTGCGATACCATTATCAATAATATGTTGCATAATAGTAGGTTGAAGTAAATCCATGGCAACTTCTAATACCATCAGCAGCGGTCCGAGTATCGCAATCCCTCTATAAGGTTTCATAAACTTGCCTAAAGCACGAATGGACCCCATTATCTTTCTCCTCCTTGCAATCCGGCCATTTACACTAATTAGAATTTTATTCTATCCTCATATATTTAGCAATCCGAAGTAATTTCACAGCAAAATTCATCCTTGTCGATACAGAAGTTTGATTTGGTAAAGTTATGTACGAGATAAATGTAAGATTGAAATCTGCGGTCGACAATTAAACCGAAAGGGTAATATGGTAGTGCCAATCCCTCTGTTCACATATACATTCGTATTTTCTAACGAATAAAAGCCATCAATATAATTTTTCCCGCCTGGAGGGGTAATCATAGCGCCGAGAAATGGAAATCGTATTTGCCCACCATGACTATGACCAGATATTTGTAAATCCACTTTATTTGTTGTGATATTGGATACAAAATCAGGACAATGTGAGAGCAGTAACGTACATGAGTCAGGGGCTCCTTCGATTGCTTGATATAAAGAGGGCTTCCCCATCAACATATCCTCTACACCTGCGATCACTAACGTATCCTGTCCTTTTTTGATCAAATGATGCCTATTTCGGAGAACATGGAAACCAACGTGTTCAAGATTTGGTGCAACTAGATCCCCTTGATAATCATGGTTTCCAAGAACAGCAAATTTTCCAAATGGGGCATGTAACTTTTGGAGATGAGAGAGGATTGGAAAAAGAACGTCTTGTTTGTCGTCTACCAAATCACCAGTAAATAACAATAAATCAGGTTTTAAAGCATTTACTTTGGCAACTACGTCAGACACATCGTTTGCGTTCATATGAAATCCAACATGCAAATCACCAAATACTACAACCCGCATCCCTTCAAACGCTGAAGCTAACCGCGGAAGACGTATGGATTTCTCTGTGACTTCTAACCACCTACGTTCTATTCCATAACTATACCCAGCTGTCAAAGGAATAAGACTGAGCAAACCAAGCAACGACCGCTTTAAAAACGATCGACGACTGAGATGTTGATTCATTGTTGCCCCTTAAAAGAAAAGTATTTGTGAAATTAGTTATAAGTTTTGTTAATAAACAACTTTACCATGCTTTATTTACAATTTTAGGTATAATTATATATTCCATGTAAGATAACTATATCCCTGCTACTCCAATAATAGCCCCTTGAAATTATATAATATTTTTGACCTTGAAGCTTACAATTAATTTATGATATTTATAAAACTATTTATAAAAAGTAGGATGAAAATGGCTAATCTACCACCACTAGTAGGACTTATGTATAATTTACGACATGATACAAGCGTTTGGAATTGGTTCAAAGACAATGAAGAAGCAGGCGTTGGACCATCTGAGTTGTCAAAAGAAGATCAGGAATTTGTAGAGCACTACAAGCTAGGAACTTATGTTTATGAGTGGGACAAAACAATGATTACGAACGAGGCAGCAACAAGATTAGAAGAAATTGAGAAGTATTATTTGGCAGCAGTTAAAACGATTCATGACAAAAAAATTGCCCCTATTTCTTAAAACTAGATAACAAAAGCCCTTCCATTCTTTGGAAAGGCTTTGTTTTAATTGTCCAGCTTCTCCCAATATCGAAGATAAAAAATCCCAGTATTTCGCTGGACTAATTCTTCTTCTCTGCTTTTATTTCATCTTGTAATACTCGTCTTAAAATCTTACCTATGGAAGACTTTGGCAGTTCATCTCGGAACTCATAGAGTCTAGGAACTTTGAAACTTGCTAGATTAGTCCGGCAATGCTTGTCGAGTTCCGAAGATGTAATAGACATTCCTTTTTTGACTACGATATAAGCTTTTGTTGTTTCTCCCCGATAAGCATCAGGGACTCCAATTACGACCGCCTCATCTACAGCAGGATGTTCGTACAATATTTCTTCTACTTCTCTCGGGTATATATTAAATCCACCTGCGATGATGAGGTCTTTTCGTCGATCTACTATATAAAAATAACCCTCTTCGTCCATTTTCGCCATATCTCCAGTGAATAGCCAACCATCTTTGATCACCTGGGCAGTCTCTTCTGGTCGGTTCCAGTAGCCTTTCATCACTTGTGGTCCGCGTATTTGAAGTTCTCCAATAAGCCCAGGAGCTAATTCTTCCCCTGTTTCCATCGAAACGATTCGACATTCCGTGTCTGGCCAAGGTAAGCCGATCGTAGAACTTTTTTTTCGATCCCAAATTAAATTGGTGTGCGTAACTGGTGATGTTTCCGTCAATCCATATCCTTCTACCAATCGACCTCCTGTGAGTTGCTCAAATTTGTCCTGTACTTCAATTGGCAATGGTGCAGAACCACTGATACATGCGTCGATGGAGTTTAATTGGTACTTATGAATTCGAGGATGATTGATCAATGAAACATACATCGTCGGTGCGCCAGGAAAAATAGTCGGTTTCTCTTTGGCAATGGTCTTGAGAATTTGATCACGATCAAATTTCGGAAGTAAGATCATGGTCGCAGCAAGTTTAATCGCCAAATTCATCACAGCTGTCATCCCATAAACGTGAAAAAACGGCAAAACACCAAGGATCTTTTCTTGTCCTTCTCTTGTCTTATACATCCAAGCTGATGCTTGATGAGCATTTGCGACCAAATTCCGATGTGTTAACATAGAGCCTTTTGCTAAACCAGTGGTTCCACCGGTGTATTGCAATAAAGCTAAATCATCGGCTTGTTTAGATGTTTGAACGGGATTTGCAAAAGGAACCAAGTGGAGCAAATTTTGAAAAAGATATACGTGATCTTCTCGAGGAATTTTTGGCAATGATGTTTGGGTAAGCGGATAGAGTAATTTTTTGCGAAGTGGCAAATATTCAGCGACACTTGTTACAATGATTCGCTGTAAATTTGTCTGCAAGTAAATTTTTTCGACTCTATCAAAGTGAATATCGAGACAGATGAGCGAAGTTGCTCCTGAATCAGTCAATATGTGGAGCAATTCACGCTCTGTATACATCGGATTTACTTGAACGACAACTGTATCTAAAAACAAACTAGCATAATACGAAATAACTGCTTGTGGGATATTAGGCAGCATGATAGCAACTCGATCATCTGCTTTTACTCCTATTTCTTTCAAAACTTCCGCAAAACGATAAGTTTCATCCAATAAAGTCCGATAAGAAATTTTCTTACCTAAAAAATGTATGGCTTCTCTGTCCGGATATTGCGTTACAGCATCAGTCAACAATGCGGTCAGGGCTACATCTGGATAAGATAATGTTTTAGGGATTTGAGGCGGATATTGGTGTAGCCATGGTTTTGACACCGTCATCCAGGCTCCCTCCTAGAGGTGAATGAAATCCACCAAGTGGAAATAATCTTGCTACCTATATTGTATCCAACTATACCTAAAGTTTGCATCTTTTCTTTTTGACTTTTCACTCATCTTGTGCTTTCTTTCACATGGTTTTCTTCTTCCACAATTGATCAAGCAAAATTACAATTATCACACCTACTAACAATCCATTTCCAAAAATGTATTGAACCACCGAAGGAAATTTTTGAAAGACCGGAAGAGGTAAAAACATAATCCCGACCCCTAACGATACGGATAAACTAAAGATGGTGACTCTACGATCATCCAATTTTTCATTCACTAGTGTTCGTATGCCAATTGCAAACATCTGCGCAAATGATGGTAAAATAGCAGCATACGCAATTTGACTGGGTAACTGGGATAAAAGAGACATGATAGGAGGAAAACAAGACAAAATGACTAAGGCAATGCAAGCTATTTTTAATACATTTGTTTTCGTTTGATTTGTTGTCTTTACAAAGCCTGCTGTAACCGTTAAGGATACCATTCCTATAGTAGAAAAAAGTGTAGACACAAGATGAGAAATCCCCCCAATCCAACCTGACTGGTTCAATTCTTTTTTATCAGCTCTTTGTTCTTTTGGGACAACTTGATTCAAGGCCGCAATACTTGCCACTGTATTGGACATGAGAACAATACCGATCAGGACTCCAGAAACGATTCCTCCTAAATCAAATTGAGGAATACCCCATGCAAAAACTTGCGGAATAGAAAATAAAGCATGTGTACCCATCGCTTTGCTTGGGGCACCAATGATCAAAAAACAAATCCACCCAAATGCAATACCAATCAGTACGTTATAGGTTTTCATCCAACCTTTTCCCCACATCGATAAAACAAATACCAAAACAAAAATAAAGATGGCTACTGCTGCTTCTTTTAGCGGAAAATAAGTAATATCAGAAGTAATTCCAAGCATTCCCTTTAAAAATACACCACTTAATTGCAGAGAAAGCAAAACCAAAAACGTACTTGTCACTATAGAAGTAAAAATGACTAACATTTTACTGAGTAAACCAGTGAATCCAAATATCATCAGTACAACACCTGCTACGGCAAGCATACCTGTCAAGGAATTCAACGTATTTTTGTTCGCTGCGATTTGCCCCATAACGACAAATATTCCAAGCCATATTCCTGCTGGTCCATCGATTAAAGGAAGTCGATGTCCAAAAGCAACTTGAAGAAAAGTACTGATACCAATAACAAAAAATGTTCGCTGAATGAATTCTGCTACTTCTGTAGGAGATAAATGATATAATTGTCCAATTACAATAGGTACAGCGAGCCCATTGGCAATTAAAAAAATAAACCATTGAAGAGAACGTAAAGAATAACTCATTTTTATTGCCTCCACGATTTTAAGTAATAATATTTTCAGATAAAAAAACAGGAGTTATCAATGATGAATGTACTGCCTACAGACTTCTTAACAGAAATAAAAAAAGAACTAAACGATACATTTGACGACTTTCTAGCTACTTATGAGCAACCTGCTGTCAAAGGTCTAAGAACCAACATAATGAAAGTTTCACCAAAAACGCTTGAAAACATGATCCCTTTTCACTTGGAACCGATCCCATGGTGCTCAGATGGGTTTTATTTTCCTGTAAGTACTCGACCTGGAAAACATGTCTATCACGCAGCAGGTCTTTATTACATTCAAGAACCAAGTGCAATGGCACCTGTTGAAGCTCTGCAACCAAAACCGGGTGAAAAAATTCTCGACATGTGTGCTGCTCCAGGAGGAAAAACGACCCAGATCGCTGCTAAGATGAATGGAGAGGGCATTCTTGTTGCAAATGAAGTAGATGGAAAACGATGTAAAGTACTCATCAGCAATCTAGAACGTTTTGGAGTGACAAATGCTGTCGTTTTAAATGAACAACCGCATCGATTCAGTGAGCGGTTCACTGCTTATTTCGACCGTATTCTGGTTGACGCACCGTGCTCAGGTGAAGGAATGTTTCGAAAAGACCCAGAGGCGTGTGAACATTGGAGTATCAAAAACAGTGAGAAATGTGCTGACCTACAACAATATATCCTAACAGAAGCTGCTAAAATGTTAAAACCCGGCGGTCGACTAGTCTACTCCACTTGTACTTTTAATCGCCGAGAAAATGAATACACTTTGGAGAATTTCCTTCAAAACCATCCTGAGTTTGAATTAATGGAAGTTCCTAGCCACCAACATTTTCAAAATGGATTAACAGCTGCCACTGCTAGGACGAGTCGCTTATGGCCCCATTTGCTGCGGGGAGAGGGACATTTTTTAGCAGTACTACAAAAAAAGCAGGGTGTAGAAGAGGATAAAGTCGAAAAAAAATCAAAGAAAGGCGCAAAAAATACACGTATTCCCAAACAAATTTCTTCTATTCTTAAAGCATTTACAGAAGATACATTTGTAGAGACAGTCTCTTTTTCAGGGAATATGGTACTCTATGGAGATCATCTGTATGAGGCGCCACTTGATCTCCCCAATCTGGATAAGTGTAAAGTTGCACAACCAGGCAGATACTTGGGGGAAATACGAAAAAATCGCTTTCTTCCTTCTCATGCTTGGGCTATGTCACTCCAGCCCAATTCGGTAAAACAAGTTCAATCGTATCACACTAGGGATAGCGAATTATATCGTTTTTTACAAGGAGAAACAGTCCCAGCAGCTCACAAAGCTTGGACACTTGTAACCGTTGATGGATATTCTCTCGGATGGGGGAAAGGTGCCGGAGGAATATTAAAAAATCATTATCCCAAGTGGCTGCGCTTCTCCTATGATCAACCAAATTAACTCTGCATCTGCCCAAGCTCCCTTACATATACTGTAATTGCATTTATGTATATTTCTACAAAAACATATGTAAGGAAAATAAAAAATGACGCTTAAAGAGCCTGCTGCAAATAAATACTGGATTGCCCTTGGAATGATTCAGCCTGAATGGATATATATGAGCCATTTCTTAGAAGAAGAGGAAACGGAAGAAGAAATAGCTCCTCTCCCTGTAGTTTCAGAAATGCGGATTGTCTTTCATCCGCGACTCGATTGAAGAAAACACATTGTGCATACGACAATGTGTTTTCTTCATTTTACTAAAAGCAGAATATTATTGGTATTATCATGGGTTTGTAAAGAATGAATTTACATTTTGGAAACCACACTGGCATCTGTAACGCCCATTTTAAAGCCTCTTTCTCTGTTTCAACATCAATTATGATATATTCCGTCATCCACGATGTCCCATCTAAGGAGAAAGAACCTACTTGAACTTTTGGTTCATCGAGATGAGAAGAATACGATACTCTCATACCAGTAGCACTAGGTTGAAAGGAATCTGTCGCTAGCAGTACACCCTCTTTCACTAATTTTCTCTTATATGTCATCCTTGCCTCTCAAATGACAAAATCGATATACCTAAAAATATTTTTTAAAATAATTTTCGTAGAGAAAAAGAAAACTTACTAATGTGAGTTTAGGTCCCAGTAAAGAAATGTTGCTATAATAACAATATCTTGACATACAAACGAAAGAGGATTCAAATATGACGACACATAAACGACTAATTGTTGGAATCAGTGGAGCAACCGGTGTTATTTATGGGATACGCATACTAGAAGTTTTAAAGAAACTAGAGATTGAGAGCCACTTAGTTTTGTCCAAAGCAGCTGAGATGACCCTGCATTATGAAACAGATATGAGTGTAAAAGAATTACGCAGCTTAGCAGATGTGAACTATGGGATTCAAGATGTAGGGGCTGCTATCTCCAGTGGGTCTTTTCATAATATGGGCATGATCGTAGCACCATGTTCGATCAAAACAATGTCTGCTATCGCTCATACCATAACTGATAATTTATTAACTCGTGCTGCTGATGTAGCACTGAAAGAACGGAGAAAATTAGTTCTTCTGCTTCGAGAAACACCACTTACTGCTGCCCATATTAAAAACATGTTGGCCATAACAGAGAGCGGCGGCATCATCGCACCACCTGTCCCTGCTTTTTATATTCGCCCCAATACGCTAGAAGATATTGTAAACCATACCGTTGGACGTGCACTTGACCTTTTTGGAATCGATACAGGCACAGTCGAACGATGGGGAGAAAAATAAAAGCAAGAATCCTCTTAAGCAATAGAGGATTCTTGCTTTTTAGATTGTAAAATATGTTGTGCTGCTAGTTTTGCACTTGCCATCGAACTGTCTGCTAATCGGCCTTCTTTCCCAACCCAATCACCAGCGACATACAAACCTTTTATTTCTGGTACGGATGGATCAGGTGCAGAACCAGCTCCATGATGGGAAACCGTATGCGTATCATTTGCAACTAGTATTTTCGGCAAATACCTTGTTGCAACAACTTCTTCTTCCCATCCTGGTTGCAGCAACTCCAAAATCTCCATCAATTCTTGCTTATCTGCTTTTGGATCTGTCTGTGTATTATTATCGTTGTACTTTAAAACATGTAAAACATGAGCACCATTATTGCTCAGGGAGACAGATAAGGAATGCACACCGAAATAAATGGATTGATCTAATCCAATAGCAAACACTCGATCAGGATGAGGCAGTTTTTTCAATGCAACATCCAGCGTCGCAGCATACAGCGGACGGGAATTGGCATTCCAAGCTCCCATACTAATATTTTGTGACTCAGGAACAAGACGACTTGCCTCCATAGGTCCTAGGGCAGTTATGCCATTTTGAGTGAGTACTTTTGTTCCATCTGCAAACAGCACACCTGTAACAGCATTATTTTGGATATCTATTTTATTTACTTTACTATTGGTATGAATTTCCACGCCTAATTGCAAGGCTGTTGCCTCTAATATGTTTACTACCGTTTGCCAACCTTTTTCTACATAGCGCACACCATTTCCAGCGAGCTGTCCTTGACGCAGGACATAACCTGCGCTTAGAACTTCTGGATTATCACAATACGACCACTGACGGCATAATGCATAGAAAAATTGTTTTACTTGGCTATGTTGTACGTTCTCTTCCACCCATTGTTTTAAACTTACATCATTTATTTCTTCTACGCTTATAACTTTTAAACTTCCCATTAACTGTGCCCATTCTAAATTCGCTTCTTCCGTCAAATCGGTTGGCATATGTACAAGACTTCCTTTTTTTATGCCAATAAGACCGCTGTTTATCTTCTTCGCATACCCGCCTGCTGGTAAACAGTCCAATTCCGTCAAAATTTGAAGTGCGGCGCCTCCTTCATACATGGCATGAGGACCAAAGTTAAACAATGCACCATTTTTTTCAGTCGTCTGCGCGTAGCCACCTAATCTTGCTGCTTTTTCAAAGAGAACCACAGATTTGTTTTCTTTTGCTAGATAAATAGCCGCAGTTAAACCAGCCAAGCCTCCACCAATAACTGCTGCATCAAATTGTTTACTCATGCCTTAACCTCCATTTTCACATACCAGGATATTATAGATAATATTTATCTCTAATTTAGATAAAAAAATAGTTCAATAAATCAAAAAATCTATATTCATTTAATCATGGATAATATATATCTATGATATATCTTTTTATTCGTATTGTCAATACATTAGAAATAAATAAGAATATATTCAAAAAAGCGTATTTCATAATGTGAGAAACAATAATTACGAGCTATAATTATATTAGGTTCATTTAGGTATGGCTCACTAGAGAATGAGAGAAACAGATGGATGAATTCGCTCTCGTCGATGGGTTTGAAAAGAAGAAACTGGAGGCTCTAGCTCAGGCTTTCATCTACGACGTTGCCGACCAAATTGATCGAAATGACTTCAGCCCAGAAATTTTCGAAGTACTCTCATTTCAAATCGAATGGTACAATTCGTACAATTCTTATCCTTGTAATTGTTTCGATCCAACCAACATCCACAACAGTTGGTCAGAGTTCGATCTGCTGATTCGCACCCAGATGTGTGACAAGTGTGGCAATGTTCTTCTCATCCTTATCCAAGATGCCCTCAAAAAGGTTGAAATTCCGGATGAGAATGTACAGCAGATGAAAGAAAAGCTTCCTTTCTTCTTTGCTGACCAAGCATAAAGGTCAGTGACATAACCCAAGTGTCCTTCATTAGTAAATCTTGGGTTCGCTTTTTGCGGACTACGATCGGCTGAATCTATACAATAACAGATTCAGCCGATCAGTCGTTTTTGGTACAACATACAATAAATACTTTATTTCTCCAATTTCTGTGTTTTCATCTTCCTCATTTGTGCTTTCCCTGATTGATGTTCATAATTCCGAATGAACATACCTTGGTTTTTTTGTAATCCCAACTTATTGTAGTAAGATTGCAAATGTTCATCACATAGCAAATCAATCATATACAAGTCCTTTAACTCTTCTAGCATCAATCTTACAAGTTTTTTTCCAATACCTCTTCCCCGGTACTCTGGTAATACTTCCAAAAAGGGGATATAGGCAGATAAGACACTATCACTGATAGCATTAATGAATCCTATTACTTTTTCTGATGTTTCATCTATTGCTAACACACATTTATAACTATTTTTTAATAGCATAAAATGTGCTTCTGGAGATGGAGAATTCGGCCATCCAACAAAAAAACCTCCATCTAATTGTTGTGAGGTTACGGCTTCTAGAGAAGTAGTATATTTCATATGTGTACTCTCCATTTCTTAACCGGAACGGTTCTACTGTTGCACAATATTAACATAATCGGCTGATATGTTTAACAAATACACATATATGTTAAACTACCATTTTTAAGCCTTATCCCTTATCCTTAAAATTTACTATTAAACAAAAAAGCCTACGCACAAAACGTAGGCTTCTTACAACATCATCTTATTGGACAAACGCCACCTTTACATTCTCCGATGACATCCGCATCGTCCTCTTCTTCCATTCTCACTTCCCCAAGCATTTCCCAAGGTTTTGCGGTTATTTTTGTTTTCTTTTTCTCATACTCTTCTTTCGTAATAGCTTCCAATGGCATTTGAGGATACGTATTGGAGTCATGTGGTAGAAGAGAGGTAGATTTTAGTACTTGTGTAGATTGTTCGAGTACTGCTGCGATTTCTGCAATAGTATTTTCTTCTCTGCCCTCTTCTTTATTAAAGGTGAGTGTCGCAGAGACTGCGTTATCCGACCAGTAAGACTGCAGCAATGCTTGCACTGCTGCTTGCTCCGCTAGTGGAACATCATTTTCCGCTTGGAATCTTGGATGTTCAGCGGTAGGTGCTTTTGTTGGAAATTCAACGACAAGGGTATGTTGATCAATTTTAGGACTGCCGTCTTTTTGGAAACCTGAGATCACGGGTTCCACATAATATCCGCAATCGATCAAAGCTGGAATCAGCGGTGAATTTGCTGAAAATCGCACCCGGCGAATCATATATTTCGACCAGTGCCAATGCATACCAGGGCTAACACCCATGAGTAGGGACATTGAACCGGAAGGTTTCACTGTTGTTAGTTTGATAGATGGTTTTGCTTCTAATTCCTCCGCATGAGTCAAGTTGGTTTCTTTGACTGCTTGGTACAGTCTATCCAATGCTGCTTCCACATCTTCATTGAAAATAGGCTGATGTTGTTCGTCAAATCCGAGCACTGCTCGATCTCCAAACTTCATCAGTACCCAATCGGCGATACCTGTTACTCCAACTCCTAATCGACGATGTTTTTCGATGATATTTCTCGTCACTTCCCATTCATAGTTTCGGAAAGTGATGCGGTATGCGTATCGAGTAGCCAACCAACTTGCTTCATTATACAGGTTACTGTCTTCTTTTCCCGCATCGATCAATTCATGTATTTTGGGTAAGTTGATCTCAAATAAATTGCATGGTGAGGCATTTGGTAATGTAATTTCACCACAAGGGTTAAATCCTTCGACTTCTCCATCGATATTTTCTTGCAGTCCTTCGGCAATTCTTCCATGGTGCTTGGAAAGCTCAATATTGACGATCCCTGGTTCCCCATTGTAGTAAATATTTTTCGCCATTTCTTCTAAATCTGCTGGTGTGACATCTTCGTCAATCGCAACACTGTTGTTGCTCGCCCAACGCCATTGACTTGCCTCTTGATTTTTCTCTAGGCTGTAGTTTTTTGATTCAATAAAGTCCTTGTCTTCTTTGTCCCCAATCAAGATAAGAGCAGTCCGGCGGACATTGCCAGCAACGACACAACAACCGATATTTTGAATGATGTCTCCCCACTCTACAGAAGGAACTTGCTCTCCCACTCTTTTATTGAGAATTTCATTTACTTTTCCCAGCATTTGCACGAGAGGTGCAGGGCCACTAGCGACACCGCCAAAGCCTTTTATTTCGGAACCACGAGGGCGAACTTCTGAGATGTCTATAACAAGATACTTATTTTCTTCAATAAAATGAGAATCAATTACCAATTGGAGTGCTTCTGCCCATCCTTCTCGACTGTCTTTTACTCGATAAATCGAAGCATCATCTTTGGCAACCACAGGAGCTACTCCTAAAGCATTGAGTTCCCCAAAATAATCGTCATGGTTTGGATCACTGATAAAATAAAGGGAAATCTCATTTTTTACTTTTGGCATCCTATTTGTATTTTTCCGTTGCAAATTTACGCCAACGCCTCCACCTTTCATCGCTTGATCAAATGTAAAGACGGCAGGCATGGAAGGCAGTAGCTCATCAATGGAGCCGATTGCTGGTTTAATCTTACTGACTCCATATTTTTGTGGACGCATGGAGATGAACCAACAATTGTTTTCTGCATCCCCTATTTTCTCTGCATAAGCCGTTCCAGACATCCATAGTCCGCGTCCTGGTGGTGTTAACACAAGATTAAACATCAGATGGTAAAATCGTTCCATCTCTTCTCGTAAGTTCGCTTCTTTCCCATAGTCCCATTTACCAATCTCTTTAAGACGCTTCTCTTCCAGTGAAAAGTTACCTTCGGTTACTCTCTTTACCGTTTCCCACCAAGCTTCTTGTGTCCCATCTGCTTTTTTTCGGGAATATGTGCGTAAGTAAACCATATATCCGAGACCTTCAAAGCCCCATTTTGGATTTTTGCCTATATATTGCTCTAAAAAATTATCGGATAAGTGCATTTGTCTCATTTCCTTTTCTCTCTAATTTATGGATAGGTATCGATATCGATATGTTTTAAGTTTGGATGCAGGTTATGACTGCTGATAATCAATATGTAGCCCTATTAGAGTATAACTCATACTATATATTGAGAAAAGGGGGTAAACGGAAGTGAAAAGAATCTAATTTTTCGTGCAATAATGGAACAATAGAGAAGTACTTCCTGCTTTCATTTTGTTAGTATCAATCGAAAAATCTTCCTTTATTCCTTGAAAAAATCAAAAAAGAAACCGTTTTCCTCTATTTTCTGAAAAGGTTTCTTTTACTTTCTTATAACGTTCTCCATTTACCCTGCCAACAAGACAGCAACTAGGAAAATGATTTGCAAGATTGTGCGAACCACGATTTTAGGAGTCGGTTGTCCAGCTATCGTCAATCCTTCCCGCGCTGCTTTTATATTTGCAGGAAACATTGCGACTAGCATAATTGCTAATCCCAACGAAGCGTATACAGACGTTTGGGGGATAACGATACCAATAGCCCCTATGATCTCTAACCATCCTGTAACAGTTACCAATAAATCAGGACTTGGAAAAGAACTCGGTACCATTCGAATTAAATCTTCCCGACGTTTTCCCCAGTGAGCAGACGCTGTGAGTAAAAACATCATCGCTACTGCCCCCTGTAAAGGAGTATGCCATTCATCAAAATAAGAAACTCCTGCAAATCCAATCAAACGAAAAAAGACAAATGAAGCAAGTAACGCAACCAAAGGTGCCATATTCGTTCCTCCTCATCATATTATTTTTTTATTAGCTGTTGGTTGATGAACGAAATAAAGTCTGAAACCCCAAATGATGCTTCTACATTAGGGATAGCAGAACGTAATCGAATCCCATAAGATATCAAAACAAACATTTCGGCTGTTTTTTTAATATCGAGCTCTTTGGGAATAACACCATGGATTTGACCTTGTTCAATCCAAGCTTTGGAGTAAGAATAGGATTGATCATAAAAACGGGTGAGCACTTCTCCCACAACTGGTTGATCTGATTTACTGAGAAGATACATCCATACTTGATTGGTGATATCATTTTTATCTTCTAACTCCCATAAACTATCAGCTATTTGCTTCATAGGCTGTTCAAAGTTTGGATTTTTAGCCACTTGTTGCATAAATCTTTCGTTGACTTGTTCTAAGCGATCTTGCAAAACCCAAGTAAACAGTTCGTCTTTGCTTTTGATATAGTGAAAAATGGCTCCTTTGGATAAACCGGAAGTGTTGACGATATCAGCCATTGTAATTGCTTCGCATCCCTTTGATTGAATGAGGGATATTACCGTATCGAGTAATAATTTTTTGGTTTGAAAACGACGTTCTTCTTGTTTCATGTTTTACCTCCATACCTGATAATTTTATTATATATACCGGACGTTGGTTTGTAAATGGTTTTAAAAAACCTAGGTTATTATTTTCCTAGGTTGTGTTTCGGGACTCCTGAGTGGCACTTGCGCACCACTCAGGATCGGAATCATGCAGGCGTCAGCCTGCGTTCAACGGCTTGACCGTCAGCGTGGCTCCCACACGACCAGTGAAGCTGCGCTGGCCGCTCTCATCGACTAGTACTACAGGGCCGCCAGACGTGAGTGTGAAGCGGTTGTTTTCTTTGTCCTCCACTCCACAAAACGTGAGATTGCCTCCGTTCTTTCCGGAGCGAAGCGGAATGGGGATGCCATCCGCCAAAAACTCCATATCAGAGCTGACAGTCAACTGATGGACACAAGTTTCTCTGGCGTTCTCAGTCATGATTCCCTTTTGAGTAAAGGTTGATGTACACCTTCTGTGGCATTATAACATAAAGCATTGGAATTCGATCCAAAAATATAAATCTTCTTTGTAATGTTTATATGAAATCCAATAATTTTAAAATAAGCATCTCATCATAATACAAATTGTTTCACAAAATACGCTGGGTTTAACGCTTCACCTGTCGCCCCTTTGATCAATCCACGCCAATCGGTGCGATCCCCTGGTTGGAATACTTTTTGAATAAAGAACTGTCCTGTTTGCTCTGTAAAGATTTCCGATGAAACATGCTCTTGAATATAATAATGCATTTGTGAGGCCATCAATTCCCCTAACAAATAGTTTTGATAATAAACTGGTGCGATCGTGAAGTGAATTTTTGCTGCCCAATGTGGGTAATCTTGATTCTTTGGAGGCTCTACTCCTTGAATATCTTTCACCAGTTTCCACCATAATGCATTTAAGTCTTGATCTGGATTCCGATATAACTCTCTTTCAAAAAAGACAAATGTAATAATCCACCGAGCCATGATTAGCATTTTTCGTTGCTGCATTTTGTGTTGCAGAGGCATCCAGGATATAAGCTCCTCTTTGGATAAGCCCATAAATTTATGTAACCATTCTTCTTCTTTTGCCATTCTCCCAAAAAACATGGCGACAGCTTCTGTTGTAAAAATATGTGAATGAGTACGCAGGGCAAATGGCAGATCACGATCTACGTATTTATCATAGACAGCATGCCCAAATTCATGAAGCATCGTCTCCAGCCAATATTGATTCGATTGAATATTGCACAGTACCCTTACATCACCTTGACGATCTATATCTAAGCAAAACGCATGTTGATTTTTATTTGGCCGTTCATATAGATCACTTTTTGCTAGTAAATCACGAATTTCCATACCGAGCGAAGAAAAAGTATCAATTGTAAGCTGTTCGATATTTTTTCCTTTTAAATAGGGAGTTAAATCTGTTCCTGGAATGGACGGAGCCTCTTGGAAAAACGGATCATGATAGTGCCATGGATATAACACTTTATCCGTAATACCATATTGGTTTCTCAACTCGTCATCCAACTCTGTCTTAACGCGTTTAAATGGTTCATCAGTTTGACGGACAAGGTCTTCAAAAACGGAAAAAACTTCCTCTAAGTTTAATTCTGCTAACTCAAATGACATTTCATAGTGGTCTTTGTAACCAAGTGATTGAGCTGCTTTGTTTCGCAGTTTTACCAATTGAAGTAACCCAGTTTCTACTTCTTTTCCGATCTGCTTACTCGCATGCCATATTTTTTCTCGTTGTTCCATATCTGTGCTTGTCAGGAGCGTTTCTCGAATGATATTTTCGGTTACTTCTTTTCCATCCACTTTCGCCCGGAATGTATTAAATTGATTACTCAAAGTAGAGGAAAGCTGCACCAACTCATGAATAATTTCTGAAGAAAGCTGGTTGGAGAATGCATCTTGATACAGACGCTCTACTTGTCTCGCCTCTAAGCTATCTTTTTTGACTTCTTGTCGCAGTGCTTTCAGCTTTTCAAAACGTTCTTTGTCAGAGACATATTGACGGTACGCTTTTTCCGCTTCCATCTCCGCTTTTTGCCATTTTTCTTCTCCTGTCGTATTCACATTCCACATTGCTTCACTTAAAGTCCCTAGCATGGAACTCAACTTTTTATTTTCATCACGAAGAAAAAGATCCATTTGAGGTTCCCCCTATTTATCATCCCTAAATCAATCAATGAAAATACTTTTATTTTGCCAATCTTTTTTTGATCTTTAAATATCTCTTTATCTCATTCATAATCAGGAAAAGCGTAGCTCTCATATTAAATTCTTCTTCTGTACTAGGCAGCGGCAATTTACGATACTCTTGTGTCATTTCCATTAGCTGTTCTAGATAAATATCTGCGGTATTTCCCGGGTGAACCCCTTCTGCCAATTGATCTAAAAAATCTGCTAGTTTTTCACCTTGATCTGAGTAGGGGTGGAAAGAAACCAAATGAGGAATCAAATGATCGATGAGATCGAATTGTTTATCTCTCATTTGAAAGTAACGATAAAACTTCAACTCCTCATCATCAAAACGATTTTCTACATTGTGTACGGATCGTTCTTTTGCTTCTTTTAATAGTCTATTTGTCTCGACGATCTCCATTCCACTCCAATCATGATCTCCTTCACGTAGATATCGAGCCATCTCATGGAAAATAATCCGAAAATTTTCTTCAATTTTTTGTTGATACCTGCGCAGCTCTTGGTCTGCGCTAGGCATAAATAAATTCAGCAACAAACCAACCGTAATCCCGATTATCATCAGAGCGAGTTCATTAATGACAAGTTGCCAAGTAATATGCTTCATTACATATAAATGAAAGATAAACACGGAACTTGCAATAACACTCTCTTTAGCTTTAAAACGGATCATCAATGGAATACTGATGAGCAAGATAACGATAATTGCCCATGGGTTATAGCCTAAAACAGTAAATATGGCGGCTGCCACACTCAAACCGATCAAGCAAGCTAAAAAACGCTGCCATGCAATCTCGTATGATTTTTTTCTCGTTCGTTGGATGCACAGCATAGTAACGGTACCAGCGGATGCGTAAAAAGTAAGCTGAAATGCTTGGGCAATCGCAATGGATATACCCGCTCCAATAGCTGTTTTTAGGATTCTAGAACCAATTTTCACTATGTGTCACCTTCGATTGCTGTATCGAGTAGAATTTATGTTTTATGTTGCATGATAATAGAACCATAGAATACCAATTACCAAAAAGAGCAGGGATACCCCGCCCAAAATCGGAGGTAAATATTTCATTCCAATTCCCTCACTTTAATTCTACTACAGTAACTCCAAGACCGCCTTCACTGTATTCTCCATTTCGAAACGCAGCAACTCGACGGTGTTTCGCGAGATAGGCATGGACTCCTTTACGGAGGGCTCCTGTGCCTTTTCCATGAATAAGATGTACTTGCTTAAATCCAGCAAGGATCGCATCATCTAAGTATTTTTCAATATCGACAAGTGCCTCTTCCACCAATTTTCCTCTAAGGTCTATTTCTGATTTTACAAAAGACCGACTGCGGACAGAAGTTATTGGCTTTGTAGCAGTTGCAGTTGATTTTAGTTTGGTAAGTCCTGAGCGATCTAATACCAACTTTAGAGAGCCAACTTGCACCCGGTATTGATCATCAGCCAGCACCTCGACAATCGTACCTTTTTGCCCAAAGCTCTTCGCCTTTACTTCATCTCCAACAATCAATTGTTCCTTTTCAGGAGCAAAGATTTCCGTCTGTGCTACTAAAGTAACGCCTGGATTAGCTTGTTGTAACCTGCTGCGTGCTTCTGTCAGCTTATGTTCTTTTACATCTTGCGGACGTTCTTTGGCCCATTGACGAAGCTCTGACAGCACTTCATCTGCTTCACGTGTTGCAATATTTACAATCGAGCGAGCTTCTTGTCTTGCCTTCTCTTGCAATTGAAACTTTTCTTCTTCCCATAATTGCCATTTCTCGCGTATTTCTTGATATAATCTCTCTGCATCTTCCCTGAGTGACAGGGCTTTTATGCCTTCTTCTTCTGCTTCTCGTTTCGCTTTAGCCAAAGAGGTAATTACTTCTTCTAGTCTGCTCTCTTCTTGCGATATCTCTTTTTTGGCTGCTTCGATAATTTCATCGGACAATCCTAACCGCTTTGCAATCGAAAAAGCATTGGACTCACCAGGTACCCCGACTTCTAACTTATAAGTCGGGCGAAGGGTTTCCACATCAAACTGCACACTTGCATTCACTGCTTTTGGATGGGTATGGGCAAATACTTTTAGTTCACTGTAATGAGTGGTAGCTACAATCGAACAACCAATTTGAAGCACATGATTTAAAATAGCTACTGCCATGGCAGCCCCTTCGGTTGGATCTGTACCAGCGCCAAGTTCATCGAATAAAACCAAACTACGCCCATCTATCTCGTGTAATATTCGAATAATTTTTGTCATGTGGCTAGAAAATGTACTCAAACTTTGCTCGATGCTCTGTTCATCGCCAATATCTGCATATACCCCACTGTATACAGGCATTACGGTTCCATCTAACGCAGGAATGGGAAATCCACTCTGCGTCATTAGCGCTAACAAACCAACGGTTTTTAATGTAACTGTCTTACCACCCGTATTGGGACCAGTAATGATAATGGCATGGGTTTCACTCCCTAATTCAAGATCGATAGGAACAGCTAATTCTCGATCGAGAAGAGGATGACGAGCTTCGTTTAGCTTAAGTGGCCCCTTTTGGGTTATCTTTGGAACAATGGCTCGCTCTACCCTTGCATACTCTGCTTTAGCAAATAAACCATCCAGTTCTCCTAAGATTGCTACATTTTCGGTTAATTCGTTGGTTACTTCTGCTACTAAGTTAGATAGAGCAGCTAAAATTTTATCTATCTCTCGAGATTCTTCTAATTCCCATGTTCGCAGTTGATTATTGAGAGCCACTATAGATTGAGGTTCGATATACAAGGTAGCACCGGATGCAGACTGATCATGAATAATACCAGCAAGAGAACCTCGATACTCTGCTTTGATCGGAATGACATATCGTTCATTTCGAATCGTAATTAATGATTCTTGGAGCATTTTTTGAATTCGGGAAGAACGAAGCATCTGCTGTAATGTTTCTTGTATCCGTTGTCTTCCTGTAATCAGCTTTTGTCGAATTGCTCGAAGCTCTTCGCTCGCTGTACTCTTTACTTCTAAATCTTCACTAATACATCGTTTTATTTCAGTTTCAAGATCATCCAAGCTAGCAATTTGCTCACAGTTCTTCCGCAAATAAGGGAGCGTTGCACTTTCTTCTGGAAGTTGACGCATTGCCGATTTTACTTGACGACCAGCGTGAATCGTTGTAGATACTGCCCAGCATTCTTCTATCAGCAAAATACTGTCTTTTGTTACGCGTTTTAACGCTACTCGAATATCTTCTAATCCATAAAGCGAGACTTCTCCTTTAAGACGTAAAAAATCCATCGCTTCCTGGGTAATTCGAAGTTGTTGTTCCACATGGAAATAATCAGAGGATGGCTTCATCGCTTCTATTACCTCTTGTCCAAGTGAAGTCATTGCTAAATTTTTAATCCTATTTTTTATCGTCGTATATTCCAATGTATTCCATGATGAATCTTCCACTTTCCTACACCTCCGTGCCAGCAAACATTTTTATTATAACACTATAGGAGTAAAAAACAGCAATGGATACAGACTAGAGATAGGGAGGTGTTATATTTTGCGCCATGTCATTCGCTTTATTGTGTCTGCAATCGTTTTAGGTGTGGTTGCCTTTTTGGTTCCCGGATTTCGAATTGCTGGTTTTGGCTCTGTATTGCTAGCTGCTTTAGCTATTATGGTAGTCGGCTGGTTGATCGAAAGCCTCACTGGACATAAAATAACTCCCTATGGCAGAGGAATTGTCGGATTTTTAGTGAGCGCAGCCATCTTATATGTGATTCAATTTATCGTGCCGGGATATCGGATTGGTTTCTTGTCTGCACTAATTGCATCGCTTTTGATCGGGATAATCGATATTTTTGTTCCTACTACAAGATCGAAAGCAGCCGAGTAGAAAAAGGGTTACTGGATTTCGTCCAGTAACCCTTTTTATTTACAGAATATGTGTTTTCCTATTTTTTTAATTTGCGGTCTGCTCCAAATCCATTTTGATGTCGCCGTATCTGGATTAAAGTAATAAGTCGCTCCACCTGAGGGGTCCCATCCATTGATAGCATCTGAAACTGCATTTCGAGCTGTACCATTGGGGGTTAACCAAATTTGACCATCTGCTACGGATGTAAAGGCAAGAGGTTCAAATATAATCCCTGAGACCGTATTGGGAAAGTTTGAGTCTTCTAACCGATTTAAGATAACAGCTGCAACTGCAACTTGTCCAGTATATGGTTCTCCCCGGGCTTCTCCATATACAGCTTGAGCGAGCAGTTTGAGGTCTTGAGCTGAAAATCCACTGGAAGACTGCACGGGTTTACTTGTGCTTGTAGTTCCGCTTGGCTTCCAAGCCTTCGTGGCTTGCCACAACTTTAACTTTGTCTTTGCCCCTACAAGTCCATCTGATTTCAAGCCAAACTTCCATTGAAACCATGTTACCGCATTTTTTGTTTTTACTCCAAAGGAACCATCTATTTTACCAGCATAGTATCCTAAATGCTTTAATCTTCCTTGTAATTCATAGACATCCCCGCCACTGGCGCCATAACGAAGCGTTGTTTTCCCAAAAGGCTTAGCTTCCACGACTTGATTACTGACCAAAAATGGTACAAATAAGATACAAATAAGGGTTACGACAACAACCCACTTCTTTCTCAACTGCCAAACACAACCTTTCTCTAGGTTGAAATCTAACAGTATTATTCCTCTTACGAATTTCCCTATACATCCATAATTTTGTGAAAAAAGTAAGATATATTATTTTTTAATATTGAATAATGGAAATATAATGTTTAAACTGAACTCGAGGTCTCGTGAGGGAAACTCCCTTCCGCCACCTCAGGAGCTCCAATGCCACTTGCCATCTCCCCAAATGGGTCAAGTGACCTGCCATTCGCAATCGTCGCGATTGTGCTGGGTGCAGTCTGTGTTCTTGTTTGTGGGATCAACAGGTTCCGCAACAGAAACAGAAGAGACGCGAAGCAGTGAGCTCTGCGCAGTCGGGACCCTTGGGACCCGGCTGCGCACCCAAAAAATTCATTTACATATAAAAAATCCACTCCGTTAAGAAGTGGATTTCAAAATTTTAAATTGATTCATCTTCAACCAAATGCATGAGCTCATCAAACTCTTGTTTTAGTCGCAAAAATTCATCAGCTATGTTACAAGCAGATAGAACAGCTAATTTGGTGGTGTCTAACCGTGGGTTCATCTCCGCAAGTTCTCGCATCTTGTTGTCCACAAGACTAGCCACCTCACGCATATGCGCAGGGTTTGCTTTGCTGACTATGGGGTAAGATTGACCATATATTTCGACAGACATTTTATTTTTGCTCATAGGACCACCACATTATTGTCTCAATTTTGCCCCAAATGTCTCCTCTAAATATGCCACTACTCCACTGTGTGCGTGTTGCACTTCATCATCTGTTAGCGTGCGATCATCAGATCGATAGACGAGATTAAAGGCAATACTCTTCTTACCATCCTCTACTTGTTCCCCCGTAAAGACATCAAATAAAGTCACTGTTTTGAGTAATTCTCCAGCAACAGCTCGAATCCCTGCTTCAATCTGACTCACTGGAACAGATTCTTCTACGATCAATGCCAAGTCTCGTGTTATCCCAGGATATCTTGGTATTGGCTGATAATTGAGTTCATCAAAGGACGCGTCTAGCAGCAGTTCTTGATCAAGTTGACATACTACCGTATCATCTAAATCATATTTTTTACTCAAAGCTGGATGAAGTTGACCTAATATCCCTATCACTTGATTATCACGTTTGATAATCGCGGTACGGCCTGGATGGAATCCTTCCACTTGAATTGCTTCATAATCCACATCAGTAATATGAAGACGTTCCAATAAAGTAGTAAGTACACCTTTTGCTGTAAAGAAATCTCCGCCTTTTTGAGCTGCGTTTGCCCAATTTGCCTGGTGATAGTTTCCCGTCAGCAAAAATGCAAGTTGAAAACGTTCCTCTGGAAGAGTATGTTGGTTATCTTCGCTAGCAAGATACACTTTTGCTAACTCAAAGATAGAAACATCTGTAACACCATGGTTTCGATTATGAGCTGCAACTTGCACCAATTGCGGTAGCAAATTAGTACGCAAAATTGCATGTTCATTACTCATTGGCATCGCAATCGGAATAGGAATATACGGAACTGTTAATGGGTACGCAATTTCTTGCTCTTGTGCTTCCGAAGTCAAACTATAGGTAATAACTTCATTCAAGCCAAGATCACGCAAAGTATGGCGAATTACTTGTCTTTTCTTCTGTTCCCATGTTCTTTCTCCAGGTTGCTGTTGTCCCCACAGTAAAGATGTAGGTATGCGATCATATCCATATAGACGAGCTACTTCTTCAATCAGATCCACTTCTAGATTTATATCAGGTCGACGAATTGGAACTCTTACAACATATACCCCTTCATCTGCGATTGCTGGAAACTGTAGACGTTCAAAGATATTTAAGACTTCTGATTGTTCCAACTGTACACCCATGACAGTAGTGAGACGATCATGTCGAAGTGTTAAGTCTATGGCATCCACTTCCCCAAAACCTTCTACTACCATCTCTGATGCTACTTCCCCATAAGCTATCTCACGCAAAAGTTGCACAGCACGGGCTAAAGCAGGCTGTACTCGTTCCGGATTCACACCGCGCTCAAATCGATGATTTGCCTCTGAACGAAGTCCGAGTTTACGAGAGGTTTTACGAACCACTTGTGGATCAAAATAAGCTGATTCCAATAAAATAGTAGAAGTCACAGAAGTTACTTCACTTGATTCCCCACCCATAATCCCCGCTAAACCTAAAATTTCATGACCATCTGTAATGAGTAACGTCTCATCGTCACAGGTACGAGTAACACCATCCAATGTCACCACTTGTTCCCCTTCGACTGCGCGACGCACAACAATCTGACCAGCCCGTACTTGTTCGTAATCAAAAGCATGTAAAGGTTGACCTGTTTCTATCATGACATAGTTGGTGATGTCTACAATATTATTGATTGGACGTATACCAGCTGTTATCAATCTATTTTGCATCCATTGTGGGGAAGGACCGATACGCAAGTTGTGAACAACTTGTGCAGAATAGATCGGACAATCTCCTTCACTTTGGATGGTAATGGTCAGGGGAGCGATTTGCTCAGGTGACTCCTCCACTTCCACTTCCGGTAAACGAAGCTCACGATCAAAAATAGCTGCTATTTCATAGGCTACACCGAACATACTTAAGCAATCGGATCGATTTGGAGTAAGTTGCAATTCGATCGCTTGATCATTCATACCCAGATATTGTTTGATATCTTGACCGATACGAGCATCTTTACCAAGAACTAAAATACCGTCTTGTTGTTCTTTCATCAAAACCTTATCTGGAAGACCTAATTCTTTTGCAGAACAGATCATACCGTTTGACTCGACACCGCGAAGTTTTGTTCTTTTTATTTTTATCTCCCCAGGCAGTGTTGCCCCCTCCAACGCTACAGGGACCAACTGACCAGCAGCAACATTTTTTGCTCCACATACAATTTGCAAAGGAGTAGCATGACCCACATGCACGGAACAAATATTCAATCGATCTGCCTCAGGATGAGGAGTACAGTTGAGTACTTTTCCCACTACAACACGGGATACACCTGCATCTCTTGTATAAATAACTTCCACTTCTATTCCTGTACGATTTAGCTCTTCCGCAATATCTTCAGGTGAAATCCCTTTTAAATCTACATATTCCGATAACCATTCATATGAAACTAACATGTTTTACCCTCCTTCTTAAACCGACTTAAATTGTTTAATAAAACGTAAATCATTTTGATAAAAATTGCGAATATCATCTATATCGTATTTTAAAATAGCGATTCGCTCTGCCCCGATACCAAAAGCGAATCCAGTATATTTTTCTGAATCATATCCTGCTTTCTCTAAAACAGTCGGGTGTACCATACCAGCACCAAGGATCTCGATCCAACCTTTTTCAGGATGGAAGATATCTACTTCGACACTAGGCTCTGTAAACGGGAAATAACTTGGACGTAGTCGAACTTCTGTCTCTTCTCCAAACAATTGGTGAATAAGGTGAAGAAGCACACCATGAAGTTCACTCATGGATACACCACTATCTACTACTAATCCCTCAATTTGTGTAAATTGATGAGAGTGAGTAGAATCATCATCATCCCGACGATATACTTTTCCTGGGCTAATAATCCGAACAGGAACTTCCCCTTTTTTATCGATCATCGATCTTACTTGTACAGCAGAAGTATGAGTTCGAAGCAGCGTTTCAGGTGAAATATAAAAAGAATCCTGCATATCACGGGCTGGATGATTCTTCGGCAAATTTAACATTTCAAAATTGAAATAATCCGTTTCTACTTCGGGTCCTTCGGCAATATGAAAACCCATACCGATAAAAATATCTTCCACTTGTTCAAGCACTGCATTGATCGGATGTAAAGATCCGATAGAAATAGCCTTACCAGGAAGCGTAACATCCACATTTTCATGTGCTAATTTCTCTGCCAATTTTGCTTCTTCCAGCTTTGATTCAGCTTCATCAATCAAAGTACTGAGAGTTGCACGTACATCATTTACTAATGCTCCGATAATAGGACGTTCTTCAGCTGATAACTTTCCCATGCCTCTTAAGACACCAGTAATTTCACCTTTTTTTCCAAGGTATTTTACTTTTACTTCTCTTAGCGTTTCCAGGTCTTGTGCATCCACAATTACCCCGGACGCTTCTTCTTGCAGTGCTAATAATCGATCACGCATCGCACGCTCCCCTTTAAAAAAGAAAAATCTCCCATCCCTAAGGGACGAGAGTTCGCGGTACCACCCTTGTTGAGGAGAAATATCTCCCCCACTTTTTGCTGATAACGGCAGCAGCTTGCCGGTCCCCCCTACTGAAGTTTCAAGGGGCAGCTCGAGAGTGAATAACACAAGTAGCGCTATGGAAAAGTTTCCAGTCAAGACTTTTCCTCCCTGTAATAGATACATTGTGCCCTGTCTCTGTCATTGCCAAAAATATAATGAATAAAGATCGCAACCATTATATCGGATCAGAGAAAAACTTGCAATTCCTAAAGTTAATATTCATGATATCTTTGATGGTTTGTTGATAACATTAAAATCATATCTTTTGTTCATTCATTTTTATGTGATGATGTTGTCTGAGGTGTTCATATAAAAGCATTCCTGCTGTGATGGATACATTATAGGATTCTGCTCTTCCTATCATGGGAACCATCAATGCTTGATCAATTTGTTGTAAAACAGCTTCTTGTATTCCCCTTCCCTCATTTCCAAGTACAATCGCCACTTTTGTTGGAAACGGATAATTAAATGTATATATACCATTATGAGGCGAAGTTCCTACTACTGTTATATTTTTCAACCTTAACATGGGAATCACTTCCAGTAAATCCGCCTCTGCGATTGGTAAGTGAAAGACAGCTCCCATCGTCGAACGAATTACCTTGCTATTGTATGGATCAACGGTTCCCCTTCCTAGTACCACTAAATCAACACCAGCGGCAGACGCCGTTCGCAAGATTGTGCCGAGGTTACCTGGATCTTGTATTTCATCTAGCAAAAGTATTAAATTACTTTTCTCCAACTGGTTTTCGATATTCCAGTGAGGTATAGTGACTTCTGTAATAACTCCTTGTGATTGTTCTGTATCAATCAATGTTGAAAAAATAGGAGAACTTAGCTGATACACTGGAATATGTGCTTGATTTGCTTCTATCAATTTTTCTGAGTCTACAAATCCTTCTCGAATGATAATGGATTTTATTTCCCCTTTTGCTATCAAGGCTTCTTGTAATAAATGGACGCCTTCTGCTAAATAAGCTCCTCCTGATTGGCGACCTTTTTTGGACAGCAATTTTTTCCAACGTTTAACTTGTTGGTTTTGGGGAGAAGTTATGGAATAGTACATAAAAAATTCTCCTTCATTCACATAGGAGATCTATGAGGTGATAGTATATGAATTTTAACATACGAGGAGCAGTTATCCAAAATATTCAACATATGAATAACAATGAGTTAGTTGGTTTAATCGAAGATTCGATCACCCAAGGTGAAGAAAAACTACTTCCTGGTCTTGGGGTGTTGTTTGAAGTAATTTGGAAAAATAGCGATGAGGCAGAACAACAAACCATGATCCAGACATTACATGATAGAATCCAAAATTAAGCAAAAGCTTTCTTCCCTTGTTTTCTTTCTTTTTTCATTCACCCCAAACTTTTGTTCTGCTTATTTATTTCGTAGTTTATAACAAGAGTGGGAATGATTGCAACTCAAAGTTTGAAAACATAACAAAAAAGCCGATTCACCCTACCTACTCACTGGGCTTCTCGGCTAAATGATAAAAGCCACCATTGGTGGCTTTTATGTTATCTCGTTAATTTTTCAATCGTTCTGCGATCGAGGCGAGATGTCAGTGCTACTAACCAATTAACCAAATGATCAACATCTCGTTGATCGATAACAGAAGTATGACTATGAATATAGCGAGAGGGTACTCCCAAAGTGAGAGTTGGCACTCCATGATGATGCACATGTATATGACTAGCATCTGTACCGCCACGCGTAACAACCTCATATTGGTAAGGAATTCCTTCTTCCTCTGCTACCTCTCGTACTAATTGTAATAAAGGTTGATGAGCAATATGCCCAGCATCATAAAGTGCGAGTACGGGACCTTTTCCAAGATGAAGAGAAGTTGGCGTAAAACCGATCTTCGGCGTATCTGTAGCAATTCCTACATCAATCGCAAAAGCCACATCCGGCTTTACAACTGCTGTAGCAGTTTTAGCTCCTCTCCGACCAACTTCCTCCATTACCGTTCCCACAGCAAATACTTGATTGGGATGACGTACTCCTTGAGATAAGCGATATAGTACCTCCGTTACAACAGCACAGCCAATACGATTATCCATCGCTTTTCCAACTGCACGATTTGGGTTGCTCATTTGGGTGTAAGGAGAATAAGGGATAACCGTATCTCCGGGTCGAATTCCTAATGCTTCCACTTCCGCGAGCGACTCTAAACCTAAATCAATAAATAAATCATCTATGTTTATCCCCTTTTTCCGCTCGTCTGGCGACATAAGGTGGGGAGGTTTGGAGCCTATAATCCCTAAAAACTTATCATTTCGTGAATGAACCTCAACACGCTGGGCTGGTAGTACTTGACTCCACCAGCCTCCTAATGTTTGAAACCGAAGATAGCCTTCCTCTGTAATACGTGTAACCATGAAACCGATTTCATCCAGATGAGCCGCTAGCATTACTTTTGGACCCGATAATCCTTTTCGAGCAATCAAGCTGCCAAGTCGATCTGTCATGATCTCATCTGAATATGGTTTTAACCACTTTTGCATCACTTGCCGCACTGCACGCTCATGACCTGGAGGACCAGCAACATCAACCAATTCTTGTAGCATAGTGGCAAACGAATGCCGTGTCGTTGTTGTCTGCAACATAAAACACCACTTTACCTTTCTGAATTCCTTTTTACCCCATAAAAATTTAATGTATTTAAAACCAATGAGGATTATTGTTACTTCATATCCAATCATTATGCTACAAAAGATTTGGTTGGTCAAAATATTTTTAACAAACAAAAAAACCCTCCAAAGGAGGATTTAAAAACATCCAAAACCACCAAAGCCAGGTCCAAAGCCACCAAAGCCACCAAAACCACCCAAGCTAAACCAGCCAAAGATAAGGGCTAGCACGACAATGATGATAATGATAGCGATAAGAACTCCGATACCAGTTCCTAAAAACCCAAAAGATCCACATCCACTCATGTCGTTATCCTCCTTTTGTAACACTTTCTCTATATTCATACCTTATGTTCAAAAGGAAGATTCGCAATGGACATACACACACTTTTTTACCTATTTTATGATTTACGCATGAGCAGCATACTAATACTGATCAACAGGAAAGCTGTGCCTGCCAACATTGGAATGGTAATAAAACCAAATAGATGAAGAGAATCGACGGTACATGGAACACCAGCTTTGCAAGTTGCTTCTGAAGCTAGGTTTGGAAAAGTTTGAATAAGAATATGATATGCCGAAATAACCAACCCGATCAAAGATAAAGGTAACACATAAGTGGATATTTTTTTATCTTGTCGATATGTGGCAATTCCCAAAAGAATCACTAAAGGATACATGAGAATGCGTTGATACCAGCAAAGAACACAGGGAACAAGTCCTAAAACTTCACTAAAATAAAGACTCCCACCCATGGCTACAATCGATACCAACCAAGCGAAATACAGACCAAAACGATCCGCTAATGATCTCATTTGGCTTTCAACTCTTTCTCAATCGCAGCTTTAATATCGCTGTATGATAAACCATTTTGAATATACTTACCATTCACAAAGATAGCTGGTACCCCTGTGATCCCTGTATTATTGAATTTTGTATTATCTTCTTGTGTTTGTTTTTGGAATGTTTTCTTTGATAAATCATCTGAAACTTTTTTTGCATCTACTTCTGGTATATTCTTCTTAATCAAATCAACGAGAAATGCAGGTGTTGCCCACTCTACAGTTTCATTTCCTTGATTGCTGTAAACTGTGTCATAATATTTCCAAAAAGCTTGAGGATTTTGTTTAAATACAGCTTCTCCAGCTTCACCAGCTGTCAACGAATCAGGGCCGATTACTTGCGTATTCGTAAAATAGAAAGAAACTTTACCCGTATCGATAAAATCCTTTTTCAATTGTGGAAATATGGATTCATGGAACTGCTTACAAACTGGACATTTAAAATCGCCAAATTCCATAATTTTAACAGGCGCATTTTCTTTCCCTAAGAAAGGTTGTCCTTTATAATCAATCGGAGTTACTTTGTCCGTAGCCTCTTGTTTGCTTCCTGTAAATTGATTGATTACCCCATAAACTCCAAGTGCCAGTACTAATACGAGAATAGTAACTACCACTAAACCTTGCATGTCTCGGGATTTTTTCTTATTCGCCACCGACTTCACCTCTATTGTTTGTTTGTATCAAGTTTATTTGAGTATACAAAGAAAATAATATCAGGGATAGTGAAAAATTTCACCTTCTAATCTGTAGGAAAATAATTGGAGTAGTTCATCTTGTTATTGTGCATGATAAAGTGTTAGGCTATGCAATGTGATACAATGAATTTGTTAAAAATGCTAAATTACATACTTGTGTTTGTTAGAACAAGGAGGATATTTGATGAAATATCGTTCAATGAAAAACGTAGATAAAAAAGTTTCAGAAGTAGGCTTTGGCGTTTGGTCTGTCGCTACACCTTGGTGGGGAGTGAAAGATGAAACATTAGCAAAAAAATTACTTAGATCGGCTTATGAAAATTATGGAATTACTTTTTTTGATACAGCTGATGTATATGGACAAGGCAAAGGGGAAACTTTGCTTGCAGAAGCACTCGAAGGTTTACTCGATAAAGTTGTCATCGCAACTAAATTTGGATATGACATTTTTGCAAAACGGGGAGATCGTCATGGCGGGCATAGCGAACTACCTCAATACTGGGACAAAGAATCCATTCGCAAATCATGTGAAGCAAGCCTGAAACGCTTAAATATCGAGACTATTGATGTGTACCAACTGCACAATGCTCGTATGGAAGCTATCATCAGTGATGAAGTGATGGAAACGTTAGAACGCTTGAAAGAAGAAGGAAAAATTAGAAGTTACGGAGTTGCTCTAGGACCAGATATCGGCTGGAGAGAAGAAGGGCTTGCTACCATTTTGAAACAAAAAATGGACATGGCTCAGATCATCAATAACTTAATCGAGCAAGACCCTGCAAGAGACTTGATTAAAGCAGCGGAAGAAGCTGGCACTTCTTTGATCGCACGTGTTCCACACGCTTCTGGACTGCTCGATGGTTCTTATGATCCTGACAAACACTTTGATAAATCAGACCATCGTAACCATAGACCGGTAAAATGGATGCAAGCTGGTGTACAAGCAGTTCGCGATTGGAGCTTCCTCTACAAAGAAACAGACCGCACAATCGGACAAGCTGCTATTCTTTATTCGCTTGCTAGTTCTGCAATCAAATCGGTATTACCAAACATTACAAGTGAAGCAAATTTAAAAGAGTTTGCAGAAGCAAGTGAAAAAACAGCCTTTACTGCTGAAGAATTAGCCAAAGTAGAAGAATTATGGGAAAACGGACAAAAAGAAGCCCTTAAACAACCTTTTTCCAACAGCACATCCAAACCCACACCAGTAGTTGTAAAACAATAAGAAGAGAGGAATCGATGGATTCCTCTTTTTCGCTAAAATTTAGATAAAAGAACTGGTTCCAACTCTCTCTTTTGTCATAAAATAAAAGATATTGAAAGCTATCACTACCTACCTCCACTGTTTCTTTCTATTAATTTCTTGCCTGATTCATAGAAGCTCAATCTGCACAAGATGAAGTAAATAAAGTTTCCTTTTATCTACCAAAAAATGCATAAACAGTTTTTTGTGAAATGGGAGAAACTGAAAATAATAATCTAAGAACGGGGGATACTCGCCTCCATGAGATATGTAGTCGATACCAATGTATTATTAAACAGTATGGAAAAACTCGATCATGAGCATATTGTCATTCCCTCTATGGTTTTACGAGAGTTAGAAAAACACAAACTATCGCAGAATCAAGCGCTTGCCTTCCACGCACGTGCTGCTACTCGCTATTTGGAACATCATCATGCTGACATCTTATTCGATGTAAAAGATTATACCGTTGAGCTTGGAAGTGACTTCGATGCTCATTATGCTGATAATAAAATTTTGCAGTGTTGTATCGACAATCAATATGGATTAATCACGTATGATTTGCTCCTTAAACAAAAAGCAAGAGGGTTTAAAATTCCTTTGTTGGAACTTGTATCACAAGAAGAACGATACGAGGGCTACTTAGAATGTGATGTAGAAGATGAAAGATATACTGCACTATGCCACAATCTCGATCAGAATCATTTCGGACTTTTGAACAATCAATACTTGGTAGTTAAAGATGGGGAAAACTATGCTGATCTATTAAAGTGGACAGGGGAAACACATGTCTATGTGCGGCCAAGAGGGTTTGATACTACCTATTTTGGCAAATTTTCTCCAAAAGATGCCTATCAACGCTGTGCGCTCGATAGTTTACGTTCTAACACCATCACCATGATCAAAGGAAAAGCAGGTTCAGGGAAATCATTAATTGCTCTGAGTTATGCCATGCGGGAAATCGAAAAAGGCAAGTATGACCGCTTGATTTGTTTTGTAAATCCGATGGCTTCTCGAAACAGCGCCAAACTTGGCTTTTATCCGGGAACAAGAGATGAAAAGATCATGGATTCTGCGATCGGTTCGATGTTATGCAGCAAATTTGGAGATAAAATGATCGTTGAAGAATTGTTAAAGGGCAAAGAAAAAGAACCGCCCAAACTGTTACTCTTGCCATTTAGTGATATTCGCGGCTTTGATACAACTGGACTTCGAGCAATCGTCTATATCATCGAAGCCCAAAACTTAGATGTAGATTTAATGAAACTGGCTGTACAGCGGATTGGTGAAGATTCCAAACTCATCATCGATGGAGACTTCGATACCCAAGTAGACCATAGTAGTTACGAAGGCCACAATAATGGGATGCGTCGTCTATCCGAAGTTTTCCGCGGTGAAGACTACTATGGAGAAGTAGAACTTCCCTATATTTATCGAAGTGAAATTGCTAGAAAAGCAGATCAGATGTAAAACAAAAGCTGCCATCTCATTTGAGTATGGCAGCTTTTGTATCTATTTATTCAAACATTTTATACAGGGTCCGGGGCGGAGTCCACGATTTCTCGTGTCCTCCGTCCCGGGGTGGGGCGGCGGGTTGATACGGTTAGTCCGCATCAACCCGCCGGCCCCATTCCCACGCCGGCGTCAGCCGGAGATGGTGGCCGCGGCGGCCGTCGGGTCGGCGACGATGCCGGTCGTGTACGACGTCGTGTTGGCGGTGCCGGCGGTCGTCTCGAACTGGTCGGTCGGATCGGTGGCGGTGCCGGCGGTCGTCTCGAACTGGTCGGTCGGATCGGTGGCGGTGCCGGCGGTCGTCTCGAACTGGTCGGTCGGATCGGTGGCGGTGCCGGCGGTCGTCTCGAACTGGTCGGTCGGGTCGGCGGCGGTCCCGGCGGTCGTCTCGGACTTCATCTCGGTCGGCTCCATCTGCGCGGTCGTGGTCATGTTGAACCTTTCTCAAGTTGAGAGGCTTTTTGTGTCTGATTTGATTATATTGCAGTCTTTGTTTTTTGTAAATATAAAAATGTCAAATTAGCAAAATTTAATGATAAATCACTTTCATCTAATTCCTTAAATGTAGATTTAATAACATTGACCACACAACGAATTGAAGAAGATTTCAATCTCATCATCGATAAGGGCTTTGGTGCCCAAGTAAACTATAGTAGTTACGAAGGCACAATAATGGGATGCACCGTCTATTTGAAATTTTCCCATTGAGAAGGCTACTATGAGAAGTAGAACTTCCCTATATCTACAAAGTGAAATTTCTAGAAAAAAGATCAGATGTAAACAAACAAAAAGCTACCATATCATTTGATTATGGCAGCTTTCGTATTTATGTGCTGAATCATATTATCGGGTGCCCTCGATGATATAGCTCTGCTAACCATCGGGGGCTTGACCGGCGGGTGTATAAGGTTCTCTCATACTATCTATCGACGATAGTCGATGATCCCACCGGCCACACGCCGGCGACGTGGTCTCAGGCGCTGATGGTGTCCGCGGCGACCGCGGTCAAAAAAAGGTTCTGATCCTGGTTGAGCCGGTGACCCATCAGGTCGACTCGTCGCTCTCGAGCGTGGTCATTGTGGTGTTCCCTTCTGTCTCGCAATGAGACATTGGAGTTACAAGGTAATTAAATTATAGGACATTCATTGATTTATGTAAATATTAAAATGTCAAAATAGAAGAAATATAATACATTCCACTTCTACCAGTGGATTCTTTTATACTTAGCGATCACCACATTTTTCTAATGTACCAATATTAGATGTATATATCCAAAAATACTATTGTGCTTCCCATCTTTCTTCCTTTTCATATATTCACACACAAAAATATGTATGCAAAAAAGCTACCTTCTCTATTGAAATGGCAGCTTTATCTATCTAAGTCTTCCTATCATATGCGGTTCCCGGAGCGGAGCACACACGCTGCTCCACTCCGGGTGACTGATCAGGTTTGTCAGACGACGACACCGACCTTCTGGTCAGTGAGCACCGCCAGTCCTTCATCGATCTCAATGAACAGATGACGCTTGTCCATCGGGATGACAGGCGTGTGGACGTTGTAACGCCTTCGCAGCTCCTGCTCACGATCGATCAAGTTGTCGAGCACCTTGTTCTGGCGGTTGTCGGTGTATAGCATATCAGTCCTTTCTCTCATCTAAACGATAAGAGAAGTCGGAATTACTTACAATCAAAAGTATAAGACTACCATGTCAATTTGTAAACATTTAAAGTATAGAAAATAAAAACTAACCATATTATATGACCAATATATAACTCAAATTTTGGTCATATCACAAATAAAATAAACAACTGCCACATATTTAGCAGTTTTTGTATCTATATTACTTTCGATTGCTTTCCAGCTCCGAGATGGAGCACCACGCTTATCGCATGGACTCTCATCCCGGAGTGACAGAACCAGCTCAGATCAACTGGCATGCCAGCCAAGGGCTGCCGCCTGCACGTCGAGCACGAAATTCCTGAGAAGGATGTGGCTGTTCTCGCCGAACTCCTCATCAAGGGTTCCACAAAGCTCAGCCATCTTCCGAACCGCCTTGTATCGCTTCTTGAGGTGGCTCAACTCCTCTTCCGGAGCGAGCTCAGCGTGGGATTCGAGGATGTTCCATGCCTCGTTGAGCTTCTTCTCGCTGGTCTCCATGGCAGTGGTGCCCTGAGTGGTCATGTCCTTGTCCTTCCCTAGTAGGGGACTTACGTTTATTTTATGAAAACACCGCATGCTTGTAAATAAAGATATGTACTATCTTCTCCATACAAAAAAGGAAAGCTTAAACGCTTTCCTTTTTCTTCTTCCGATGTTGATAGTAATGAACAGCTTTCTTCGCCAACCAGCCAATCACTACAACAGCTGTCTCTGCGATCATGGCTTTGCGTTCCGTCGGGAGCTTTTTAAATTGTGATAGCAAGTTATCTTTTTTATCCACAGCGTATCCCACCTTTTCAGGTTTCCACATCATGAATACAACATTTTATCCGAATAGAAATAAAATCCATTCCATAGCTGATTTCTATTACCTTATATGAATTATACCACATAGGTAAAAAATACTTCTTCTCCCAAACTCTTACCCAATATAAATCAGCTGATTAATTTTGGGTAATTCCAGAAGAATAAATCCTGCACCTTTCAAAAACTATCCAGCCGAAATTCCAGAAGAATATTCTGATAATAAATTTTCCCATTATTCTTTTTTATTGTTTCCCGCTTTGATATAATAATAGAAAATCATTTCCTTTTTGCAAAGGAGGTGCTTTGAATGCGTTATTGTAACGAACCAGATTGCAACCACTAAAAATTGAAGCCGATTTTGATGTATTTACATTTTTATATACGAAAAAATCCAGCCTTCATGAGGGCTGGATTTTTATTTTATAACAAACTAGCTACTTTTTCTGCAAACTGCATCGTAGTCAGGGTTTTATCCTGATCAGTCTTTGTATCTTGTGTACGATAACCCATATGTAGAACTTGCTCTACCGCTTTTTCTACATCAGCAGCTGCCAGTTCATCTTGGAAAGAGTAGCGAAGCATCATCGCCATCGATAGGATCATTGCCGTTGGATTTGCGATACCAAGACCAGCGATATCCGGAGCTGAGCCATGAACAGGTTCGTAAAACCCAAGTGAGCCTTCTCCTAAGCTAGCAGAAGGCAACATCCCAATCGATCCAGTGAGTATTGCTGCTTCATCGCTCAAAATGTCTCCAAACATATTCTCTGTTACAATGACATCAAAGGAAGCTGGACGGCGAACGAGCTGCATTGCACAGTTATCCACTAACATATGCTCCACATTTACATCTGGATAATCTGCCTTCACCCGGTCTACTACCGTTCTCCATAGTCGTGAACTTTCGAGTACATTCGCTTTATCTACAGAAGTGAGCTGTTTTTGGCGATTTTGAGCCATTTGGAAGGCAAGGCGTACGATTCTCTCAATCTCATCCTCATGGTAGAGAAGAAGATCAGAAGCATATTCTTTTCCCTCACTGTCTTTGGCTCTTCGTTTGTCACCAAAGTATATACCACCAGTCAACTCACGGACGACAACAAAATCGACACCTTGGATGACTTCGGCTTTTAAGGTCGAACTTTCTTCTAATCCCGGGAAGAGGACAATCGGTCGTAAATTGGAGTAAAGTCCTAATTCTTTGCGCAATCCAAGTAATGCATGTTCAGGTCGCAGATGAGGGGGATGGTTATCCCATTTTGGCCCGCCTACAGCTCCAAACAAAATCGCATCTGCTCTTTTTGCTATTTCTAGTGTTTCCTCTGGTAAAGGAACCCCTACTGTATCGGTAGCAATACCACCAGCAAGTGCCTCATGGTAGGTAAAGTCATAGTTATACTTTTTTTGTACCACATCCAATACAGCAAGTGCTGCTGTCATTACTTCTGTTCCTACTCCATCACCGGGTATCACTACTATATCTTTATTTGTTCCCAATCCTCACACCCCCTTTGACAGAGCAGCAGTTTCTAATACACCCTCTGGTTCTCGATCCGTTCTTCTGGCTACTATGCGGTTTACTGCATCAATATAAGCCCGAGCACTTGCTTCCAAAATATCTGTGCTCACACCGCGACCTCGAACGGTAAGATTCCCTTGTTTGAGTTGTATGGATACTTCTCCTTGTGCATCTTTACCATGTGTAACCGAATGAATCCGATAGTCAGCTAGTTCCACTTCTTCATTCGTAATTCGATCTACCGTTTTGAAAATGGCATCGACCGAACCATTTCCACAAGCAGCCTCTTCTTTGACTTCACCAGACGCTTCTTCTATACGCAAGGTAGCAGTAGGTACTGCATGACTGCCATAAGATAGTTGGAAAGAAAGCAGCCGGAAATATTCTGACCTCTCTCCAATTTTTTCTTCTATTAAAGCAATGATATCTTCATCTAAAACTTCTTTTTTGCGATCAGCTAAGTTTTTAAACCGTTCAAACAAATGATTGATTTGTTGTTCGTCTTGAGGATAACCCAATTGAATTAGTTTATCTTTAAATGCATGTCGACCTGAATGCTTGCCCAATACCAAACGGCTCTCTTCCAAACCTACGGTTTTTGGTGTCATGATCTCATAGGTTTCAGGGTGTTTTAACATACCGTCTTGGTGAATTCCCGATTCATGAGCAAATGCATTCGCCCCAACAATTGCTTTATTTCCCGGAACGACCATACCTGTCAACTTGCTAACCAAACGGCTGGTACGACTGATCTCTTGATGATTGATAGTGGTCTGTGCTTGATAGTGTGCAGCCCTTGTTTTCAAAGCCATCACAACTTCTTCAATCGCTGCGTTCCCTGCGCGTTCTCCAATACCATTGATCGTTCCTTCTATTTGTCCAGCCCCGCCTTCAATCGCACCTAAACTATTGGCGACAGCCATCCCTAAATCATCATGACAGTGCGCACTTAAAATGACACTTTCTGTCTCAGGAACTCGTTCTTTTATCGTACGAAAGATGTTTCCGTACTCCATCGGAGCCAAATAACCGACAGTATCTGGGATATTGACAATATTCGCGCCAGCTGCGACCACAGCTCTTGTCATTTGCGTCAAAAAGTCGATCTCTGTTCTTCCTCCATCTTCAAAGGAAAACTCGATCATAGAAAAATAACGTTTTGCATAGCGAATTGCAGCTAGAGCTTGCTCCATCACCTGCTCTTTGCTCATCTTAAGCTTAAACTCACGATGTATGGGGGAAGTAGCGATAAACAAATGAATCGCGGGAGCATTAGCTTCTCGCAAAACTTCCCAAGAATGATCAATATCCCGTTCCACACAACGTGCCAAACTTAGAACAGTTGCTTTTTTTACTGCTTTCCCAACTGCTGTGATTGCTTGCCGGTCTCCAGGTGAAGAAGCAGCGAATCCTGCTTCAATAAGATTCACACCAAGTCGCTCGAGTTGGAGGGCGATCTCCACCTTCTCTCCCTTTGTTAGCGTAACACCAGGTGACTGCTCTCCATCACGCAAAGTGGTATCAAAAATCTGAATCATCCGCATTTTTCGTTGCTCCTCCTTTTCTACTTATTTTTTAGTTTTTGGAACCAATTGGCTCTTTGTTTACCCAAACCATCATTTGGCGAAGTTTGCTTCCTACCTGCTCGATAGCATGTTCCTTTTCACTAGCTGCGATTTTGTTGAATTCTGGACGACCATTTTGGTTTTCCGCGATCCAATTGTTAGCGAAAGTTCCATCTTGGATTTCTTTCAAAACTTGTTCCATCGCTTGGCGAGAAGGAGCTCCTACTACGCGTTTTCCACTTACATAATCTCCATATTCAGCAGTATCACTGATAGAATAGCGCATTCCGCTTAGACCTTTTTCATACATGAGGTCGACAATCAACTTCAGCTCGTGCAGACACTCAAAATATGCGATTTCTGGCTGGTAACCTGCACTGACTAGTGTTTCAAACCCATTTTTCACGAGTTCAGTCACCCCGCCACAAAGTACGGCTTGCTCTCCAAATAGGTCTGTTTCAGTCTCTTCTTTGAATGTCGTTTCGATAACACCTGCGCGGGTACTTCCAATTCCTTTACAATAAGCAAGAGCCACATCTTTTGCAGTTCCACTCGCATCTTGGTGAACAGCGATCAAGGATGGAACTCCAAACCCTTCTTGATAGACACGGCGAACCAAATGTCCAGGTGATTTTGGTGCAACTAGGATAACATCCACATCATTTGGAGCTACAATTTGTCCGAAATGAATGTTAAATCCATGAGAGAACATCAATACATTTCCAGCTTCCAAATTCTCTTTGATCTGTGTTTCATATACCTTTTTCTGATGCTCATCTGGCAACAAAATTTGGATTACATCTGCTTGCTTAGCTGCCTCATCAACTGGAAAAACTTGAAAACCATCGTTTTCCGCTTGCTCCCATGAATTTCCAGGGCGCAGTCCGATTACAACCTTTACACCACTATCACGCAAGTTTTGTGCTTGTGCATGTCCTTGACTGCCATATCCAACTACTGCTACTGTTTTGCCACTGAAAAGATGTAGATTTGCATCGCCTTCATAATACATTTTACTCATGTTTTTTATTCCCCCAGATTTTTAAATTCTTTAGATAACAGTTGTAAGTGAAATTTTATCTATTTCCCGACTAAGTGCAATTACACCAGTACGGGCAATTTCCAAAATATTATATGGCCGAAGCAGCTCTGTCAAAGTGTCTAATTTCGCTCTATCTCCTGTAGCTTGCAGCATGATAGAATCATGTCCCACATCTACAACATTTGCCCGAAACGGATCAACAATTCCTTGAATTTCCATTCGTACATTTGGTTCAGCTGCTACTCGAATGAGCATCAATTCACGCTCTACACTAGTTGTTTCTGTGATGGTTTTCACTTCAATAACATCAATTAATTTGGACAATTGTTTGGACAATTGATTGAGGGTTCGCTCATCACCGCCGGTGACGATGATCATCCGAGATAAATTTTTCTCTTCTGATTTCCCTACACTGATGCTTTCAATATTAAAGTTACGTTGTCCCAGAAGACTGGAGACACGAGCTAAGACGCGTGGGCGATTATTCACTAATACAGAGAAAATATGCCTCATTGCTCTTCATCTCCCATCATCATCTCATCTAATCCTGTTCCTGGAGCAACCATTGGATATACATTTTCATTTGGATTTACCCAGAAATCAAGTACTGCTGGTCCTGGATGTTCCAATGCTTCTTTCCAAGCTTGTATCGCTTCTTCTTTGTTCTTCGCACGCCAAGCTTTCACACCATAAGCATCTGCAAGTTTTACAAAATCAGGGCTTCCAGATAAGTCTACTTCACTGTAACGCTCTTTATAAAATACTTCTTGCCACTGACGTACCATACCCAAACATTGATTGTTGATGATCACTATTTTTACAGGGATTTTTTCTAATGCGATAACAGCCAACTCTTGGGCTGTCATTTGAAAACCACCATCACCAGTTACAGCGATAACCGTACGATCTGGATATGCTAGTTGTGCTCCGATAGCAGCTGGAAAACCAAAGCCCATCGTTCCAAGTCCTCCAGAGGAAAGCAACGAGCGGGGTTCAGAAAATTGATAATACTGAGCTACCCACATTTGATGTTGTCCAACATCTGTTGCTACAATGGCCTTTCCTTCTGTTGTCTCATCTAAATGTTCAATTACCCATTGAGGTTTTAAGCCATTTTCATCTGAATCGTTATACTGCAATGGATATTCCTTTTTCCAAGAATCACAGAGGCTCAACCAGTTACTCGAGTCAGCAGAAGGTAATTGATTGTTTGCAGCAGCTAATACTTCTTTGACATCACCAACAATTGGCACATAAGTGTGTACGTTTTTATCAATTTCTGCTGGATCAATGTCGATATGAATAATTTTAGCACCAGTAGCAAATTTATCGATTCTCCCCATCGTCACACGGTCATCAAACCGGGCTCCGATTCCAATCAACAGATCACACTCTAGCAATGCGTGGTTGGCGGCATAAGTCCCATGCATTCCTGGCATCCCTAGCCAAAGCGGGTTTCTGCTAGGAAATCCACCCAATCCCATTAACGTTGTGGTTACAGGTATGTTGGATTTTTCAGCAAATTCAATCAGTTCTGCTTGTGCATTTGCTCGAACTACTCCACCGCCAGCTAAAATCACAGGACGCTCAGCTTGCTGAATTACTTGATGAAGGCGGGAGATTTGAACTTGACTCGGTTTCTCTGGAGCATGTAACCCTCTAATCTCCGCTTTTTCTGGATAAGAAAAGGTGCTGACAGCCTGAGATACATCTTTTGGAATATCAATTAGAACTGGTCCTGGTCTTCCTGTTACAGCAATTGTAAAAGCTTCTTTTACGACTATCGGAATCTCATCAACACTTCTGACGAGATAGTTATGTTTCGTAATCGGCATCGTTATACCTGTAATGTCAGCTTCTTGAAATGCATCTGTTCCCAATAGACTAAGTGGCACATTCCCCGTAATACAAACTAGAGGAATAGAATCCATCATCGCTGTAGCGATCCCTGTTACCAAGTTGGTAGCACCTGGACCTGAAGTAGCCATTACAACACCTGGTTTACCTGTAGCTCTCGCATAACCATCTGCTGCATGGATTGCACCTTGTTCATGTCTTGCCAACATATGACGAACATGACCATCATACAGCGAATCATAAATAGGAAGGACTGCACCCCCAGGATAACCAAAAATCATGTCTACTCCTTCTTCTACTAGAGAACGAAGCAAAATTTCAGACCCTGTGTACTTTTTTTCATCCAAATCAATAGAACTTGTCTTTGATTCCAATTGGGGAGCCAAAGTAATTCCTCCTTTTTTCCAAATAAAAAAAACCGTACGATCCCAAGTGAAGAATATCACCAATTGGGACGAACAGTTCGTGGTACCACCCAAGTTCACTGATGCTTCACAGCATACAGTCTCATCAAGTACATGTGTACTCGGTCGATAACGGTGACAACCGATCATGATCTACTCAAGTAAGCCTTTACTCTTTCGACATGTAACTCAGAGGTGAGAAGCAAAATACTTACGGTTTTGGGTCTCAGCAAATCCCAAATTCTCTGTAACGCGTATTGGCAAATCACTTATATCCTCGTCATTGTTTTTATAAATTCCATTTAATTTGTTTTTAAGTTTTGAGAAATACAGTTATTTTTTATTATTTAGGTGTTATTATATCGATCACACTTTTCGATTGTCAACCCACTATTCCGATATTTTATATTACAAAAATGACAGCGCTGTCATTGTAATTTCATAAATTTTTATGTGATCACTTATTAAAAGTGATTTACTTTTAAGATGGTTATGAATGAAATGATAACAAAGACAATATTAAATCAATTTACATAAATATACCATAGAGAGACCAAATTGAACACTTTTTGTGAATAACAATTATTCATTTTGTTTAGTCACCTAATTCTTTTCTCATCATACATATATCTTGTCGAGGAGGGCTATTATCACGACTTACCTCCCGAAAACATGCTTGTTGGAGGTTGGACAAATGAGCGAATTTCAAAAGGAAATTCAAGAACTTAGTGTTGACGAATATAGCAAAGGCGAAGTGACACCCTGGCATGAGTACATGGAACAATATGAACAATATGAGCAACTTGAGCAATATGGGCAGCATGAAGATTTAGAATTAGCACAACGCTGTGGATTCCGATGTGGCGGTTGTGGTGGATGTGGCGGTTTCCGACGTTGTGGTGGCTGTGGTGGTTGTGGCGGTTGTGGCGGTTGCGGAGGTTGTGCACCTCTATTTCCATTCTTTCCCTTCTTCCCATTTTTCTAAAGAGTTTTCAACATTATCGGCGCCCTGTTATTCAGGGCTATTTTTTATAGGGCAAGTAGACAAATATCTCTACATAATATAAAGAAATAGTTGCTTTTTAGGGGTGAGGATAAATCAATGTTCACTATGCTTCCAACTGCACGATTAAAAGCAAATCAAGATACCTACTATGTTCCTGATTCAGAAGGCGGTATATATTTTCGCAACCACAGACATTCCTTCCGAATGCAAGGTTCCAATGTATACCAATGGATGGAAAGACTAATCCCCATGCTGGATGGTACCCATACCTTGCAAGAAATAACAGAGGGATTACCTGATACTCACCAGCAGAGAGTTTATGAACTTTCAAACCTATTGCTACAAGAAGGATTTATTCGAGATATCAGCAAAGATAAACCGCATACCTTAAGTGAAAAGCTAATGAAATGCTATCAGTCACAAATTGTTTACTTAGATCATCATGTCGGCTCTGGTGCTCATCACTTTGAAAAATATCGACATGCAAATCTACTAGTTATTGGGCATGGTTCCTTTCTCACTTCGCTGATATCTTCCCTGATTGAATCCGGACTCCAAAAGATTGCTCTTTTTCTTACTAATAAATCGAACACAAATATGGAACGTATGAGATATCTAGAAACAGACTCCGCGGTAAAGATCACTGATATCACACAAGATGATATACATCCTTGGGCAAAAATAATACAGCCCTATGACTCTGTTTTATTTGTAGGAACAGAGTCAGATGCAGAGCAAATAATAGACCTAGCAACACTTTGTGAGCAAGAAAACAAACATTTTATACCTGCTATCACCTATCAAAACACAGGAATGGTAGGACCGATAATAGATTGGGAATCTGCATGGCGTAGACTGGCGAAAACATCAGACAGCATTAACAAAGAAATCAATCATACTGCAATATCTATCCTTGCAAACCTCCTATCCTTCCGCTGGTTTCAACTAGTCAATGGAGTGATTCCATTAGAAAACCGCCAAGTTTTCTTGCTTGATATGCAGACTCTAGAAGGCAAATGGCATTCTTTTTTATCTCATCCACTCACACATAAGACCAATGAAACAATAAAACCATTAGCTTCAACTGAATGGTTGTCTTCTTCTCAAACAACTCATATACAAAGTATCTTTGCTCCTATCACCTCTGAGGAAACAGGAATATTTCGATCTCTTGGACCAGAAAATTTGTTGCAGTTACCCTTATCGCAATGTCTTGTAGAAATAGCTGATCCACTTGATAAACAGCAGACCACCCCAATTATTTGTTCAGCATTAACACATTTAGAAGCACGTCGTGAAGCAGGGTTAAGCGGCTTAGAAGCATACGCTTCTCTGTTTCCAGAAATCGCACACGATCTAAAAGGAAAAGTAGCAATTGGAGTCGGGGAAAATCGTCAAGAAGCAATTTGCCGTGCTTTTCTCAAGCACTTGGAAGCAGGTAAAAAAAACAGACCTACTCATCCGCAAAAAATACAACGGAAGGGAGAGACCAGCAAGTATTTTGCAGAGTGCCTCAGCCTATTGGGTGCACATCCTACCTTATACTTAGAGGATCACATCTATGGCTTTCCTATTGGCTGGGTAGAAGTAAATAATTCTTGGTTTGGCAGTGTGGGATTGCATACTGACATGGCCTTGCAAACTGCATTGCACAGAGCGTTACACTCTGTACAAAATAAATCTATTGATCATCATCTTCATCAGCATATCCCATTGGAATCAATCGAAAAAACGCTAGAAACTATTACTCATCGTTTGAAATTACAAAATAAACAATTACAAGTATTCGATATAAAACTGGAAGATATCATCTCCCAAAACCTCTCTGTTGTTGCGGTGACAACTCAGGAGGAAAAATCATGACAAAACCGATCATAGGAATTATAGGAGAAGGACATTTAGCAGCGGTTACTGCTAAAGCATTTGAAATGTTCTATACCATTCTCCCTCTTGGATCAACTTGGAAGGACAAAACGTGGAAAGATGCAGATTTACTGCTTGTACTAAGTGACAATTGGAATGCTCGTCTCCATCGGGAAGTTCAGCATGTCGTCTCTTCTACTTCTATTCCGTGGTTACGCTGTTTTGTCCAGTTTGGTGAAGGTATTATTGGTCCGTTCGTTCAATCTGAGGGAGTTTGTTTTCATTGTGCGGACCGTCGATTGCTAATGAGTGCGAAAGATCGCAAAGCAATGTGGCAACTATATCATCAATTATCGCTAGAGCCACCTGCTTTTGCTGATCCCAAAATTTCTTCCTTCTCAATCCATCACTTGAAACACCTTCTCTTACAAGAAGTATCCCAAATCTTTGAACAGCAGTCGAACCTCCAAGATACGATGATATTTGTAAACCTGCACACCCTTCAAACAAGTAAACATACCATCATTGCAGATCCACTTTGTAACATTTGTAATACCCTTCCAGATGACACCCCTGTTAGAGCTGCAATTCATTTGCAATCCAATCCTAAGGTAAAGGAAGATAGTTTTCGGGTTACATCATTAGATTCATGGAAAAATACTTTAAAACAAACCTATTACGAAAATCGAACAGGCGTTTTAATGGGAAATGTTCACGATCTCCTATCTCCCTTCGCTTCGGCAAGTGTATATTTGCCTCTTGCTATTGGCCAAGAAGCAACTGCTGGCCGAACACACCGCTTCGGTGATAGTGAAATTACAGCTATATTTGAAGGGCTGGAACGTTCCTGTGGCATTGCGCCAAGAGGAAGCCGTATTGTTGTTCACGATCATTATTACCATTTGCAGGAAAAGGCCCTTGACCCACTATCAGTAGGCACGCATTCCAAAGAACAATATGCTTTTCCAGATTTCCCTTTCCAAGCATTTGATCCTGAGAAAAAAATGAATTGGGTCTGGAGTTACTGTATCACAAGACAAAAACCAATCCTCGTTCCAGAGCTTTTGGCTTACTACAGCCTTGGGGGCGGCAAAGGATTTGTCTATGAAACTTCCAATGGATGCGCATTAGGAGGAAGTCTAGAAGAAGCCATCTTTCACGGGATCATGGAAGTTTTAGAACGAGATGCTTTTTTGCTGACATGGTATGCTAGGCTGCCGCTGCCTCGAATTGATCCTTTTTCTTCTGGAAACACAGAATTAGATTTGATGCTTCATCGTATCCATGAAATAGCAGGTTATGAAATACATCTGTTTAACGCGACAATGGAGCATGGAATTCCTAGTATTTGGGCAGTAGCTAGAAACAAGAAGAACAGAGGATTTCATTTGATCTGTGCAGCAGGGACTCACTTTGATCCTGTTAAAGCGACGAAAAATGCCCTCCATGAACTCGCTGGTATGATGCTGACGTTAGATGCAAAAGCGGAAAACCAGCGAGCAAAGTATGTAAACATGATCGATAAACCCCATCTGGTAAAAGAAATGCCCGATCATTCGATGTTGTACAGTATACCAGAGACGGAACACCGGCTTGATTTTTTACTCCAGCAAAAGGAAAACACTCAGATATTTCAAGACATCCATTGCCCGCCTGTATCAAAAACTGATTTAAAAGAGGATCTTGAACATGTCATCCAGATTCTCCACCGACAAAATAGGGAAATATTTGTTGTCAATCAAACTACAAGTGAATTACAAAAACAAAATTTACACTGTGTGAAAGTGATTATTCCAGGTATGCTTCCCATGACATTTGGTCATCACTTAACTCGGCTGACTGGATTATCAAGAGTACTTGAAATCCCTAAGAAACTTGGCTTTACAAAAAACACACTAACAATGGAGGAGCTAAATCCTCATCCCCATCCATTCCCATAATAGAGGAGGAAAGCATGGATAGCGATACATTTTTCTCTCATCTTCATGATCATCCTGAGAAATTAAAACCGGCGGATTGGGAAGTGGATTGGAATGATGCTCCACTACCGTATAAACAGTATCAGCAAAATCCATTTATCCATTTATCTCGTGAAATACCAGAAAATTTTCATCCAACCGCCCAAACTCCTACCATCCAAGACATTGGCCATTTATTGTGGTATGTCTATGGAATGACAAAAATTGTCCAGTGCCCTTTTCCAACACATTCAGCAAATCATGAGCTCCAGCATTCCACTGTATGTAGAAAATTTGTCCCTTCTGGTGGTGCCCTTTATCCAAATGAAATATATCTGTATCTACAAATCAAAGATGTACCAAAAGGAGTCTATCACTATGATGTTGCCAAACATGCCTTAGTCCTATTACGAGAAGGAGATTTTGCAGCGTCTATCACCAATTTATTAGGCAGACGAGGTACAATCACAAACTGCTTTGCCACCATTTTTTTATCCACTCTTTTTTGGAAAAACTTTTTTAAATACCATAACTTTGCCTACCGCCTGCAAGGATTAGACAGTGGTATTGTTATTGGGCAATTATTAGAATGTACAAAACAAGTCCCTTATCAAAAAACAGTTTACTACCAATTTCTCGATAAAGCAGCCAATCATTTGCTAGGTATCACTACAGAACAGGAAAGTGTTTATGCCGTCATAACTCTGTCAACTGATAAGCAGAAAGTACATTTCCAGCAAAGAAGCAATGATGTATTAACAAGTGAAACCTTGTGTAAACAAATACCAGCTATCCATCACCCTTACCGACTGAACGCCAAAAATATACTGCCTTATCCGCTAATTGAAAAAATACATACGCAATCTTTGCAAAACACGACAAAGGATTTCTGTCGCGTATCATCGCAAAAAAGTGCTTTACCAAAAACAGACAAATCCATCCCACTATCTCCTAATCGAGAATCGGCGCCATCCTTCTATACCATTTGTAAAAAAAGAACTTCTCCCGGAATGAACTTCACTTTAAAAGGCGTAACGAAGAAGCAACTCACCACCATTCTACAAACGGCAACGGAACATATTGATTATGCTAATGACTTGTACGAAATCGCTGATTCAAATGAACGAATACTAGCAGGATACTTTCATCACATAGAAGCTGTCCCAAATGGGCTTTATGTATATGATCCAGATAGAAATGCTTTAAATCTCCTACGGGAAGGTGATTTTCGCTCGTATTTGCAACAATCTACACTCGAAACTCATATCAATATTTTTCAAGTTCCCATCTGTTTACACATTTTCGGCAAACCAATCTACCACAAAGAAACATTGGGTGTAAGAGGCTATCGCATCCAGCAGATGCAAACAGGTATACTCGTACAGCGACTGGCACTCGCCGCATCTAGTATTGGATTCGGTGCTCATCCTCTGCTTGGATTTGATACAAAGATGATTGACTCCTTATATCCCTTTGATCAACGCTCTTATAAGAGTTTGATACAAATCCCAATCGGTCCATTCCAATCGTATAGTAAATGGGAAGGAATCTTAACATAAAAAGCATCTACCTTTTTTTGGTAGATGCTTTTTATTAATGATTAACTATCTCTTAAAACTGCTCCCGTATTTGCAGAGGTAACCAAACTCGCATAACGGCGCAGGAATCGTCCGCCAACTTCGATTTTTGGAGGTGTCCAGTTCTCTCTTCTCCTTGCTAGTTCATCATCAGGTACTTCTAGCTCTATCGTTCTATTGATCAGATCAATATGAATGATATCCCCTTGTTCCACAAATGCGATAGGGCCGCCGTCAGCAGCTTCTGGAGAAACGTGGCCGATACTTATCCCGCGAGTTGCGCCGGAAAATCTGCCATCGGTGATCAAAGCAACTTCTTTTCCTAACCCTCGACCCATGATTGCAGAAGTAGGAGAAAGCATTTCTGGCATTCCTGGCCCGCCTTTTGGTCCCTCGGAGCGAATAACGACTACATCTCCAGATTTCACTTTCCCAAACGAGATACCAGCGATAGCATCATCTTGGGATTCAAAGATAACGGCTGGTCCACTAAATGTTTTGATCGAAGGATCGACTGCACCAGTCTTGATTACCGCACCATCTGGAGCAATATTTCCATATAGGACACACAATCCGCCTGTCTCACTATAGGCATTGGTAATTGGGTGGATGACTTCCTCATCTAAAATTTCATGCTCTTTAATATTTTCTCCTAATGTTTTTAAAGTTACCGTTTTACAATCCACGTTAAGAATGCCTTCTTTTTTGGATAACTCATTAAGGATAGCATGGATTCCTCCAGCACGATCGATATCTTCCATGTGCCACTTGCCAGCAGGACTTACTTTACATAGATTTGGTACTTTTGCCGCAATTTCGTTGATTCTCGTCAGTGGATACTCCACTCCGATTTCATGAGCGATAGCCAATGTATGTAAAACTGTATTGGTAGAACCACCCATTGCCATATCAAGCGCAAACGCGTTATCGATGGAATCTTGTGTCACAATATCACTCGGTTTCAAATCTGCGTCGATCAGCTTCAAGATCTGAGCAGCAGCTTTTTGTGCCAACACTTTTCTTTCTGGTGTATCTGCCAAAATGCTGCCATTACCTGGCAAAGCTACACCCAACGCCTCTGCTAAGCAGTTCATCGAATTAGCTGTAAACATCCCCGAACAAGAACCACAACTCGGACATGCAAATTGTTCTAATTCATATAGCTCTTTATCATCTATTTTACCGGCTTGGTGAGCTCCTACTCCTTCAAACACAGATACCAAGTCGATTGATTTCCCTGATGGTGTCATGCCGGCTTTCATCGGTCCACCACTGATAAAGATAGTAGGAATATTAACCCGCATTGCTCCCATCAACATCCCTGGCGTAATTTTGTCACAATTCGGGATACAGATAAGACCATCAAACCAGTGTGCGAGGGCTACTGTTTCTACCGCATCTGCGATGACTTCTCTACTGGGAAGAGAATAACGCATACCGATGTGTCCCATCGCTATACCATCATCCACGCCTATGGTATTAAATTCAAAAGGTACCCCACCGGCTGCACGAACGGCATCTTTTACTACTTCAGCAAATTTATTTAAATGCATATGGCCAGGTACGATTTCTACAAATGAATTGCAAATTCCGATAAATGGTTTCCCAAAATCTTCTTCTTTCACACCAGCAGCCCTGAGCAAACTTCTATGGGGTGCTCGATCAACGCCTTTTTTGATTTTGTCACTTCTCACTATAGCTCACCTACTCTATAAAATAATAAAAAAACTTACCAATATGGCAAGCCTCAAAAGGCTTTGTAGAAAAATAAAACTTTGATCTACTAAATTAGATTATATACTATCATATCTGCATGAAAAAAAGCAGGGCTTTTCTTGCGCCTGCTCTCTCAAAAATTACCACTAGCATAACTAGAACCATCTTCAAGACTATCGTGTTCATTTGTGATTTTTTGCATCAACCATTCGTACTCTTCCATTAAATAAGGGATAAAATATTCCGTTCCTTCTTTACTGCCTTCTTGCACAATGACATTCCATACAATTTGATTACAATAATCTACTAATTGATTCCAATCTGCAAAACTCCAAATGATCTCACTACAGTCAAGGCTAGTTATATGATAATAATTGTCATCTTCTGCCCTAAAAATAAAGTCTACACCTATAAGTGCAATATTGTGTTGAAAGCAAATACGGACAAAGTCCTCTGCATACTCAAGGGGTAAACACAAATTGCCTTGTGCATCTAAATGCCCGTACTGTTCATACTCAAGTTTGATCCAATTAACCAGCATTCAGCCCCTACTCCTTTGAATATGGATTAGAGAAACAGAGGGCTATTCCTCTCTTTTTATAAGTCATCACTAATCTATTATATACTACACATAGAACATCCAATGTTTAAATTGTTATCAATATTTGTCAAAATAGTACTTAGTACTAAATGACTTACTCTTATATCCAACTTAGACTTTAAACCAATCAAAAAATCTCATAGATAATATCTATGAGATTTAAAAAGAGAATAAGAGCCTATTGTGCTTTTTTCGCAACTTGCACGAGTTCGCTAAAAGCTTTTTCATCGAAAATAGCTAATTCAGCAAGCATTTTACGGTTGATATCAACACCAGCAACTTTTAATCCGTGCATCAATTTATTGTATGACAAACCATTGGTACGAGCAGCTGCATTAATACGTGTAATCCAAAGACGACGGAAATCACGTTTGCGCTGACGACGGTCACGATATGCATACATAAGAGATTTCATTACTTGCTGCTTCGCAGTACGGAATAAACGGTGTTTGGAACCGAAGTATCCACGAGCTAGTTTCAGCACGCGTTTACGACGGCGACGGGTAACAGTACCACCCTTAACTCTTGCCATAAAAATTCCCTCCTAAACATTCTATTTATAAGCGATTAATTGTTCGATACGTTTGGTATCACCTTTAGCCATGATGGCACTTTTACGTAATTTGCGTTTTTGTTTCGCAGATTTGCCTTCTAGTAAGTGGCTAGTAAATGCATGATTACGCTTCACTTTACCAGTACCTGTTTTATTGAAACGTTTGGTAGCTGATTTTTTAGACTTCATTTTTGGCATCGTATATACTCCCTTCGATGTCAGTTTGACGATTTTGGAGTTAAGATCATAATCATTTGACGTCCTTCTAACTTAGGATGTCTTTCAATTTCAGAGATTTCTTTGACTTCTTGAGCCATCCGTACGAGCACCCGACGACCAAGGTCTTGGTGCGTGATTTCCCGTCCGCGGAAACGAATACTCAACTTCACTTTGTCACCTTGCTCTAAAAACTTCACTACATTTTTGAGCTTAGTCTGAACGTCATGATCCTCAATAGAAGGACTGAGACGTACTTCTTTTAATTGAACGATTTTTTGGTTCCGACGTGCTTCTTTCTCACGTTTGCTTTGCTCATAACGGTATTTGCCATAGTCCATAATTCTACAAACGGGTGGTTTCGCCTGTGGAGCTACATTGACAAGGTCGAGATTTTGTTCTCCCGCCAAACGCAGTGCTTCTCTGAGTGGTTGAATTCCAAGTTGCTCACCATTTGCCCCTATAAGTCGCACTTCACGAGCGCGGATCGCTTCGTTGACCTGTTGCTGTTCTTTGCTAATAATTACACCTCCAGTATTGGGAATTGCCAATGCAAATAAGTGTGGACGAAAGTCGCCCACACGTAAAAGATTACGGTATTCCTCAACTAACCTAGCAACAACCTAATTGCGTCGACCAGGTGAGAAGCGGGCGCTTCTGCTTACACAATGTTGTTATTCTAGCATGTCTTTGGCATCCCTGTCAAACTTCGATTACATTTCTGTTGGAGCATGGAGCCCAAGTATGCGAAGGGCTTCTTTTAACACTGTTGCCGTTGCAAAAATGAGATTTAGCCTGGCATCTTTATTCTTCTCATCTGATAAAATATGAACATGCGCATAATACTGATTGAGTGTGCGAGCTAAGTCCAAAGCAAATCTTGCGATCTTAGATGGATCATATTCACGCCAAGCCAATTTTACTACTTGATCAAAATCTTTTAACAAAGACAGAATTGGCCATGCTTCTTCATCTTCCACCTCTAATGCTTCTGTGCTAGGTGTATATGCCCCTTTTCTGAGCAACGAATGACAGCGGGCATGTGTATACTGTAGATAGGGACCAGTCTCACCTTCAAAATTAAGCATCTGTTCCATGGAAAACTCTACATCGTTCGTACGGAAATGTTTGAGATCATGAAAAATAACTGCACCAATCCCCACGTCATGAGACACTTTTTCTTTTTCTACTAAAGCAGGATTCTTCTCTTCAATGATTTTTCGTATCCGGTCAATAGCACTTGTCAAAGCATCTTCTAGTAAAACGACATGGCCTTTACGTGTGGACATTTTTTTGCCGTCACGCAACATCATCCCAAAAGAAACATGCTCCATATCTTTTGCCCATTTAAAGCCTGCTTTTTGTAATACTAATTTTAGCTGTTGGAAATGTAAGCTCTGTTCACTGCCAACAACATAAAGAGACTTTACAAAGTTATATTCCTTTTTCCGATAGATCGCTGTAGCTAAATCCCTTGTGGCATAAAGTGTTGCTCCATCTGATTTTTGAACCAAACAAGGCGGTAAACCTTCCTCTTCCAAAGAAACTACTTTTGCCCCTTCACTTTCCACCAACAAACCATTTTCCTCTAAAAGTTTTACAACTGCTTCCATTTTATCGTTATAGAATGCTTCTCCAGCGAAGGAATCAAATTGAACATCTAAAAGATCATAGATTCGCATAAACTCTTGAAGAGATTCCTCACGGAACCACTCCCACAAAGTAAAGTTTTCTGCATCTCCCTCTTCCAGCAGTTTGAATGCTTCTCTACCCGCTTCTTCTAAAGATGGATCATCTACTACTTCCTCATGGAAACGCAAATATAACTTCATTAATTCAGAAATCGGCTTTTTACGAACGGCCTCTTCATCTCCCCATTTGCGATAAGCGACAATCAGTTTCCCAAATTGGGTACCCCAATCTCCTAAGTGGTTAATCCGAACAGGACGATAACCGTTTTTTTCAGCGATGTTGGCTATGCTGTTGCCAATTACGGTTGAACGCAGATGTCCCATGGAAAAAGCTTTTGCGATATTCGGTGACGACAAATCGATTGTCACTGTCTCCCCTTTTCCATTCTTATTTGCTCCATACTGATCACCCAATCGCAAGATTCCATCTAAAATCTGCTTACTTGCTCGCTTCTGATCAAGAAAAACATTGACGTACGGCCCTGCTGCTTCTACTTTTTGAAACAAATCGTGTACGACTTTCGGTGCTAATTCGCTCGCTATCATATTTGGGGCCTTCTTCCAATGCTTTGCTAGGACAAAACACGGAAAAGCGAAATCCCCTAGATTTTGTTTTTTGGGTTTCTCGATTACTTTTTCGATTTCCTCTATCGGCAGAATATCTCCAAGGCAAGTTGATAATTGCTCTGCAAAAATGCGTTTGTAATCCATTTTCATTCCTCCTAAAATAAATAAAAAACACCCATCTCCAAAAAAGGAGACGAGCGTTCTGCCCGCGGTACCACTCCGCTTGTGCCCAAAGCACCACTTTACCCTTGTTAACGGGGTGTTCCCCGATCAGTAGCTTACAAGAATGCGTTTCGGAAAATACTCATACTGAGCTCTCACTATCCTCAGTTCGCTTCGATGATCGATATTTCCCTACTCTTTCTTTACCGATATATGATAATCACTATATTTACCAAAAAAGCGCCTTGTGGTCAAGCCTGCTTAACCTTTTGAATTGATGGTGAAATACTGTTCCATATCTCCGGGTTCATTGATCGATTGAATCGGACCACTGAAATATGCCTTTTGTCCATATTCCAATTTTATTTTTCCACTCTTGATTCCGTTTATTTTCAATTGCTGGATAGCAGACCAAATTTGTTCTTTTAATTGATTGATTTCATAGGCTTCAAATGGTTCATTCAATTTCACATGCACCACTAACAACGGGTCCAAATCACCATTTACAGTTTCTTTGGCATGCTGTAAACCATATTTGTAATTAGGGAGCTTATCTTCCGGGACATCCCAGCTGGAATCTGAGTAAAAGATAAGCTCCGAAGTTACTTTCGAAGAAACAGGAGCAAATACATCCTTCATCCATGGTGTTACTTCTTGATCCACTTGTTTTGTCCAAAGCGGTTCAAGTACATCTGTGGAAACTCCACTATTTCCGCAACCGGCTAATACTAAAAGCAATAATAAACTACCAATTAACCATCCAAACTTTCTCGCAGCCAATATGTTCATTTTCCTTTCGCGATAAGACTGTGCACATAAATAAAATTATACTTTTTGCAAAGATTCAGGACAATCATTTTCTGATGGATAATAGATGACAAACCTAATAGAGCATAAAAAATTCAAAAATACCAAAACCTATATTAACTACCGAATACAAAGGAATTATATAATGAAAAAGATCTATTTCTTACTATTGACCCTTATACTTACTGCTTGTACCGCTTCAAAACAACAAAGTGATCCAAAACGAAATAACGCGATACAACCCAAACAGACACAAGTAGTCAAAAAATCAAATACTGTCGAAACTCATCGCAATCATGCACCACCGATCAATGACAACGAAATCTATCAACCGATTTCGACAACTAACAAGCAAACGGTAGAAATCCTTGGTTTCCTTGATCCCTCTAACGTCAAAAGAGCGACCGAAAATATTAAACGATTTTCTCCTCAATTGACCTATATAGCCTTCTTTAGTTACAACGCGAAAGCAAATGGACAATTAGTCTCTGTAAAGGATGATACTCCTCTAAAAGCAACTCATAAACAACATACAACTCCAATGATGGTCATCACGAATCTTGGGGAACAGAACTATTCTGCTTCTATTGCTCATACCCTGTTTACCAATCCCACAGCAAAAAAAAGGTTCATGCACAACATCCTATCCACAATGAAACAAAAGGGGTTTCGTGCTCTAAATATTGACTTTGAACATATCGATGAAAAAGATAAAGTACTTTACAATCGATTTTTAGAAACATTCATCCCCATCGTCAAACAAAATGGCTTTATCGTCTCTACCGACTTAGCACCCAAATCAAGTGATAAGCAAGATGGTCCTTGGGCAGGCGCACATGATTATGCTTTCCATGGAAAAATAGCAGACTTTGTGGTGTTAATGACATATGACTGGGCGTATAGTGAAGGCCCCCCAAATCCTATTGCCCCAACTCCAGAAATCAGCAAAGTTTTAGACTATGCCATTACGAAAATTCCCAGTAGCAAAATTATGATGGGATTTCCTTTGTATGGATATGATTGGATCGTTCCTTATAAGAAAGACAATAAACCTGCAAAGCTGGTGTCTCCTCAAGAGGCCAGTAGGATCGCTCTGTCTACTGGAGCTAATATTTACTATGATAACCGAGCTCAAGTACCTTCTTTCTCCTATCAAGATGACAGCGGAAACAAGCACGAAGTTTGGTATGAAAACGAACAGAGTGCACAAGCCAAGTTTAACTTGGTCAAAAAATATAAGCTTCGCGGCATTGGATATTGGGCCATCAGCCATCGAGACTTTCCCCGCAATTGGACATTGCTAGAAGAAAACTTCCATATTCATAAGTACTGATAAACAGGCTGCTAGGTACGTTTTTTGTCAGGAGAAGTGATCTTTTGTTTATAAAATTATCTTTTATCCCACACATCAATAGTGATTGCTTATCGGTTGATTACAGGTATTGTCCAGACTCCTCCATTTTCTAAAATATGTATATCATTATTAACGAAAAGGGAAAACTGGATAGTACGTTATACCTAGGAGTCGGATCATATATGAAAGCCAAATCATTTACCAAAACCAAGCGTTCTCCGATCACCAATACGAAAAAGAAAGCTGAAAATGAGGAAGCACTTTGTCTAAAAACAGAACTCCAAGAAAATATCCAGCAGATCATAAAATCTTTGGGTAATAGCCCAGATATCATAGTAAGAGAATGGCACTTCAGCCAAACCAAAGTGGCAATTATTTATACTTCCGGCCTAGCCGATGTTAAACTAGTCAATCAATTTATCATGGAACCTTTAATGTCACATCACGATGACGATCATTCTTTTTTGATACCTTCATCGGACGAGGATTTGCTGGGAGCAATAAAAAAATTATTACTCCCAGTTGGTGGTATCCAAGATACGGAGAACTTTGACACTCTGTTAACGGCAATTTTATCTGGAGATACTGTTCTTTTATGTCAAGGGTATGATCGCTGTTTATTGCTCACTTCTAAAGGCTGGGAACAGCGTGCAATTGAGGAACCAACTTCTCAAACAGTTATACGAGGTCCAAAAGAAGGATTCACCGAAAATATTGCCACGAATATCGCCTTAGTACGTCGAAAGATCAAAGATCCCAACCTATGGCTCGAAAATTTCCAAGTAGGCCGTGTTACAAAGACCCCTGTCTCTATTATGTATATTAATGGCATTGTCCAGGAAGACGTAGTGAAAGAAGTCCGAGATCGAATCAGTCGTATTGATATCGATGGCATACTTGAAAGCGGATATATTGAAGAGTTAATCCAAGATAAAACATTTACGCTTTTTCCCACGATCTATAATACCGAAAGACCGGATGTAATTGCTGGAGGGCTCTTGGAAGGACGGATTGCTATTTTGGTTGATGGAACACCATTTGTGCTTTTGGTTCCAGCTATTTTTTCCCAATTCTTCCAAACGGCGGAGGACTATTACCAACGTGCTGATATTTCCACCCTTCTGCGTGTGCTTCGCTATCTTGGTTTGTTTATATCCATGTTAGGACCATCTATGTATATTGCAATCACAACCTTTCATCCAGATATGCTGCCACCTCAACTTCTGATCAGTTTATCTGCACAACGAGAGGGAATACCATTTCCCGCTTTCATTGAAGCATTTTTGATGGAACTAACATTTGAACTTTTACGCGAAGCAGGAACCCGTTTACCAAGAGCAGTAGGACAAGCGATTTCTATTGTAGGCGCGTTGGTCATTGGCCAAGCATCCATTCAAGCTGGAATCGTATCACCAGCAATGGTGATTGTTGTTTCCATAACGGCGATTGCTAGTTTCACGATTCCTTCTTATAACATGGCGATCGCCTTTCGAATTTTACGTTTTGGGTTTATGGTTCTCGCAGCTACTTTTGGTTTATTTGGTATTGTCGCTGGTTTCATTTTACATATCCAAGAAAGCTGTAATTTGCGGTCTTTTGGAGTTCCCTTCTTATATCCATTTGCTCCTACCCATACAAAGGATAAAAAAGATTCCTTGTATCTGCGTGTTCCTTGGTCAAAAATGACAAAACGTCCTAAAATCGCCAAGGAACAAAATATAATTCGAGAAAATAGTTCTGCCTCGAAACCCGAGCCAGAAGGAAGTGGTTAATACGAAGAAATTCATCAGGGTACTTATTTTTATCATTTGTACAATACTTATCGTCGGATGCTGGAATCGCCGCGAGCTAAATGATCTAGCAGTTGCGGTGGCAATTGGAATAGATAAAGCAGGTAAGAAAATTTTATTGACGGATCAGATTCTTATTCCAGAAGCCATCTCGGGACAAAAGGGTGGTGGTGCTAACGTTGCTCCTGTCACTCTGTATCAATCAAAAGGAGAAGGAATACAAGAGGCTGCTAGAAAAATGACAAATCGAGGTACAAGAAAAATATATGTTGGGCAACTACAAATACTCGTTTTTGGAGAGGAATTCGCCAAACAGGGCGTAAGTAAGATTCTAGATCATATCATACGAGACCATGAATATCGAAAAGATTTTTATGTTGCAATTGCTCATAATCAAGAAGCACAAGATGTTCTAAAAGTGTTCACTTCTCTGGAAAAAACACCTGCAACGAAACTGAGAGCTGCTCTTGAATTTTCATCTAAAGCATGGGGAGAAACCACAGCAGTTAAAATTGACGACTTTATTTCTTCTATCATCAGCAAAGGAAGAGAACCAGTATTATCAGGAATTAAGATGACTGGTGATCAAAAGTTTCTAAATGAGAAAGAAAATGCAGAGAAAATCTCTACTCCCCTCAGACTAGCTTACGGAGAGCTGGCTGTTTTTAAAAAAGATAAACTACTCGGTTGGTTAAATCAGAAAGAAAGTATTGGATACAATTATACCCAGGGAAACATAAAAAGTACTTCAGTCCTTCTAACTTGTCCAAAAGATAGCTACAAAAACATAACCGTAGAACTACTCCACACAAAAAATGATATTAAAGTGATCATGAAACAACATGATAAACCGGTAATTCATCTCAAATTAAAAACAGAAGGTGTCATCAGTGATGCACAATGTGATATGGATTTTACAACACCATCTGACATCACACTAGTAGAACAACTTACGGAAAAGCAAATTAAAAACTCTATCGTCTCAGCGGTAAATACCGTACAACAAACATATAAATCAGACATTTTTGGCTTTGGAGAAGAAGTTGAGAGAAGTTCCCCTGAATATTGGGAACGAGTGAAAAAGAAGTGGAGTCAAGTATTCCCCGGTATCGAAGTAAAGGTTGAAGTAGAATCAAAAATTAGGCGTATGTATAAAACCTCAAAATCTTTAACAGAAAGAATGGGGGAATAAAATACAGTGTGGTTTGTCATCATCAGTCTAGTCGTTGGAATCATCATCGCAGTCATCGAAGTTCCATCTCTGGTCAAACAAAAAAAACGAAAAGAATTATATACTTTTTCTATTTTGCTGCTTGTAGGTATTTCACTAAATATAGTCATAAGTATCGGAATCGAAGTCCCAACTCCCCTAGAATGGATTAGGATCATTTACGGATATTAGCAAGGGATGAAAGAGGAATAACACTAATGGTGAAAAAAGAAAAAATCAAAGCCGAACAATTTCAAAAACTGATTAGTATGTACATCATTGGTACCTCCATCCTATTGATTCCGTCCTTACTCGCTGCTGGTGCCAAACAGAATGCTTGGATTTCCGCAATTATTGGAATGGGTGCTGGATTTTTATTAGTATGGCTCTATAATGTATTAGGCAGTTTCTTTCCTGACAAAACCTTAATAGAATCTAGCAAAGAAATCTTGGGGAAATGGCTTGGTACACTCCTTTCCATTCTATTTTTTTCGTTTTTCCTCATTTTAAATACGCTTGTCCTGCGAGATCTCGGTGACTTTCTTGCTTCAACCATGCTGCCGGAAACACCAATTGAAGCAATTCATATTGTATACTTATGTATAGTGGTAATCGGAGTTCGCTATGGACTTTCCAATATTGCTCGAACTTCGGATCTCTTTTTTCCATGGATTGTTTCGCTTTTTTTCATATTCGTCCTATTGCTAATCCCTAAATTCGAATGGAAATACCTTCAACCGGTACTAGCAAAAGGAGTAACCCCTGTCCTACAATCTTCATTCCCCTATATTGGGTTTCCATTTCTAGAATTAATCTTAATACTAATGATCTTCCCAAACGTAGGAAATCCAAAAAAAGCAGGAAAAGCATTTTATATGGGAGTGTTGATTGGTGGACTTGTCTTATTTACCATTACATTGATAAGTATATTAGTTTTAGGTGCGGAGAGCTCTGCTAATGATATCTATGCAAGTTTTGAATTAGCGAAGAAAATTGAAATAGGTGAATTTATTCAAAGGATAGAAGCTATCATTGCACTCATTTGGTTTATCACCATCTTCTTTAAGATAGCCATTTGTTTTTATATAACAGTGGTTTGTCTTGCCCAGACGTTAAATCTCTCCGATTATCGACCACTCACACTGCCATTGGCTATGATTTTATTTGCATTATCTATCATCATTACTCCAAATTTAAGTTATCTTCTTTCCTTTAATATCACTGTTTGGCCCCTCTATGCCTTGACATTTGGATTTATTTTTCCCTTACTTTTGTTAGGAGTGGCACTAATCAAGAAGAAATTTGCTAAAAAGAAATCGTCTTGACAAAAAAACTAGATTGGCGACTCTCTCAGGACGCTTTGAACATAAAAATATCCTTCACTGAATTCCGTTTGACTGCAAAAAAAATCAACTTTCCAGCCAGAAAGTTGGAAGTAAAAATAGCAGTTACTAACTGGTACACCATTTACAATCATTTTTTATTCCGATTGTCGTATTTACCTTCACAAATTAGGTAGATTCTTTCTGTTGAAAAAATTATATTTTTAATCTTCATAGCTAAATATTATAGATATACCTGACGGAGAACGGAAAAAAGTAACATTTTGAAGATGAATAAAGCCAGACTCAAACCCTTCCTCACCTTCAATAAATAGCGTTAAATCTGATGAGTGAGGTTTCGTTCTCGATATATCTTGTACGTTTAGCATCTAAAAGACTCCCTCTAATCGATTTGGTATATATTAGAATTATAAATCCAAAATCTAAATATTTCAATATTTATATTTAACGGGATATTTATTATGTTTTTCTCTCCTTTTAGAGGAAATTGCAATTCCCTTGCGAATCTATAATAAAAAATACATTCTCTATTATGGGAGATGTGACAAATGAATAGAAAAATACTAGGGGCAAAACTAAAAGAACGAAGAAAGGAAATAAAAGAGAGCATGGAAAGTTTAGCAGATGAATTTATATCTGCTGCTACGATCGGCAATATTGAACGCGGACTACCAAATGTCACAGAAGAAAAAATGGAGTATTATGCGAAAAAAATAGGCATGGGCGGTGAACTCTTCGGCATTATCAGCGCAGCGGAGAAAAAAGATAAAGAATTAGAAGCGGAGCTATTATATTTAGAAGATATCATTTCTGCTGATATCGATAATTCTCTCCATAGATTAGAGGGAGAATGGAGCTTTTTAAAAAGAGACAGCAGACTTTCTGCTTTATATCACTTTTTATTAGGAAGCTGTTATTTTGGAAAGAGAAAGAAAAATAATGATATCATGCTGCGAAAAGCAGAAAAACATTACAGTGAAGTTCTTCGTCTGGTAGAAAAAAGTCCAGAATTAAGTGATTCTAACCTGCAAGCAGCCTCTTTAAATGAACAAGGAAGAATTTATTATCATCTACTCGACATCGAAAAAGCTTTGGAACTCACGGAAAATGGGATAAAAGCATTTCGCGAGAATGGACAACGACAAGAAAATATCTATTTTTTACTCTTAAATAAAGCAAACTATCTTGAACAATTGAACAGAGATGAGCTATCTTTAAAAACACTGGAAGAACTATGGGAAAGACTTTCTGCTATAGACGGAACAAAGGTTTTGACGCTCATCGGACTTAATTCCATCTTACAGATGTATGTCATTTTTGCTGGAGTACTCACGAAATCCAAGCATTATAAAAGCGCTCTTGAATTTGCTGATGAAGGAGTAAGAATAGCTAGAATCAATGGTAAGTTTGATAAATTAGTGTCGCTTTGGATTACGATCGGAGAGATATACGAAAGCATGAACGACACAATAGAAGCTGAAAAATATTATTTTCAAGCATTGTCCATCAGAGAAAAAGTAGAAGATCAAGATATTTTTTACGCATTGACAAACTTAGGCAAACTATATATCGCTAAACAAGAATATGAAAAGTCGCATTCCTTTATATCTGAAGCATTTTTGATTTCCGAAAATAATCGAGATGAATTAGCTATGTTAGATTCCTTAATATTGTTAGGAAATTGCTATCATGAGCAAAAACAGTACCAAAAAGCGATAAATCCCCTACAAAAAGCATTCGAATTAGCAAAAAAATACAAATTAATAAAAAAACAACATGAAGTAATTTTAGGTTTATGCTATGGTTATAAAAAAACAGAAGACCACACTTCCTATATGCAATGTCTCGAAAAAATGTTTGAACTTCAAGCCAATATGAAGTGGGGGATTCATGTATAGGGGGTGTCTCTATGACCTATTTTGGACGCAAAGACCCTATTGGCAAATAATACATATTTAAGAGAAGTTTAATTTTTTGGAATTATAATCTACTAAGACAGCAGAGATGCTGTCTTTTTTCATTTTGAAAAACAAAAAAAGCCTTAAAATATCCATTTGGATACTTTAAAGCATTACATTGCAAAGATCACACTAACTTTTGTTTCTCCACTTCAAAACGACATCTTCTGCTAGACCAGTTAACTTCGATATCAGTTGAATGTCCATTTTTTCTTGTAGCATCATCTTTGCTACCTCTACTTTCCCTTCTTTTATCCCCTCTTCTTTCGCTCCAGCAATGGAAGAGGCTTCATCATGAAGGGCTTTTTGACGAATTTCATACAGTCTGCGCGCTTCTTCCTCTTCACTCAGCAATTGTCTTTCTGTCATTGTCCGTCCTATTTGCATTATTCAGCCTCTCCTGAAACCTTTATTCATTCGATTTGGAACTTGAGATATTTGATTTTAACTGCAAGATAACATCCTCTGTTAAACCAGTTAGCTTTGATATTAGCCCAACATCCATGTTTTCTTGTAGCATCATTTTCGCTACCTTTTCCGTTCCTTTCTTTATCCCTTTCTTCTCACCTTCTTTTAGCCCTTCCTCTTTCGCTCCTGCTATAGAAGATGCCTCATCATGAAGTACTTTTTGGCGCATTTCATACAATCTGCGCGCTTCTTCGTTATGTTGTATCATTTTTCTGGCCTGTTCTTCTTGAAGATTCATGCTTTCGTATTAGAAGTTGAAATATTTGATTTCATTTTTAAGATAACCTCTTTTTCTATCCCAGTTAATTTCGATATCAGTTGAATATCCATTTTTTCTTGTAGCATCATCTTCACTATCTTTTCTTTCAACTTCTCTTCCCCTTCTTTTATTCCCTCTTCTTTCGCTCCTGCTATAGAAGATGCCTCATCATGAAGTGCTTTTTGGCGCATTTCATACAGTCTGCGTGCTTCTTCATCTTGACTTAAATATTCCAATTCCTTCATCGCTTTCCCAAGAATTGGCTCATTCATTTTCAACACCTCCCAATATCGTTTGTCTTTGGTTTTCAAAAACAATAACCAATTGAGTAAACCGCTTGTTTTAGGGGCACTTTTCCCTACCAGCTTGGATAATTCCAAGATGTGAATCTCTTCATCCTCTGAAAAAAGAATCCGTTCGCTGTCTTCCCATAAACGAAATACGTTGTGATACCTGTCGTTTGAGATAATCGAAAAATTCAAGATGTTAATCACAACGCATTTTTTTAGCTGTTTGTAGGGATCGCCTTCCTTTAGTTGTTCCGTATATTGTTTACCCCAATAATACAATGCTCGTTTTTCATTATCATACCGGTTAAACAACTGCATTTCCACATTTACGATGGAACCGTCCGCTCTTTTTGCTTTTATATCAAAAATGGACTGCTTATCACTTGGTGAGTCCTTATCCGTGTACGGATTTAACAAAACAATCTCCGTGAGCATTGGTTCCTCCACATCTTTATGCAAGATGCTGTTAAGAAAAGCCAATAAAATTTGGGTATTTTTCTCACTGCCAAAAATACGTTTAAACACAAAATCATTCTTCGGATCGAGCAAATCATAAGTCACGCAAAGTCAGCCCCTATGCTTAATATTAGTATATCACGAAGCCTTTATCTGTTTATATCGTATGTATGTTCGGATCGTTGCGGATATCATAAAGGATTTATTTTCAAAAATCAAGTATTTTTTGGAATATTATTTTTAATTTATACCATCAGCTATGCAAATCACCTCGAAGATGAAAAGTATTTATTTTTTAAAAGTAAAAGGCAAATCTAAGTATCAGTACTTTGTAGTACCATAAGATTTACCTGTCTTAAACCTAGTCAATTACTTATCTGCAAAAATATCAAAATTTCTACCTTGAACAAAAGTAGTTCCATTCCCCATATCTGTCACTTCTGCATCTAATAGATCGATTTCAATTTTTTGATCGTCGATACTCGTAATCGTTAACCTTGACGTTTTTCTCGTTTGTAAAGAAGGTTTCTCATAAGGCTTTTTATCAAAGTAGTATTCCATCTTCAGTTCGTCTGCTCCAATCGTCACCTTTGATCCGCTGTAAAACCGCCACTGAGGAATCATTCGGATCGACTCCACAAAATCTCTCACTTTATCTCTGCTGCCCTCCACGCACAATTTCAATGCCATTTTTGACCACAGCCTTTTCCTTTTATTTTTGCAAACGCCTTATTTCCATTCGGATCAATGCATGAATAAAGCGTTCCTCGTCCTTGATGCTATTTGGAAACAGAAACTTTACGATGTACCCCTTTCCTCTTGCTTGGAGTTCATCCACGATACCTTGTCTCTGTTGATACATCTGATCAGCAGAATATCCATATTCATCTGCTACCTGTTGAAGAACATCAGTGACTTCCAGCGGGATGGTGCGATTCTCGATGATCCAGTCGAGACTTACTGATCTTCTGAACCCCATCCTCATCCCTCCCGCAAAACTACTGACATTCCAAAAAATATATAAAAATAACTATCCCTATGAATCAATTTAATTTCGATCACCCATAGGATACACCTCCTATTTATTTATAAAAGAGAAGAAGAAAGCAGCTAGGACAACCTTCCTCTCTTTGGTAAGGTGTACTAAAATCATAAAATAATTACCAATTATTTTCAAAATTATATTAATAAGTATTATTTTTATAATAAAAAATAGTTTGACTATTTATGCCGTGTATTGTACTGTATTTTGAAAATCAAATTTCCGTTTTTTATAAAAAGGAGTTTTGGCTGTGAACTTGCAAAAAATCGGCATGATTCTACGCATCGAAAGGAATAATCGAGAGCTTAGACTTGAAGATTTAGCAAATGAAAATCTATCGGTAACAACACTAAGCAATATCGAACGAGGATTGCCCAATGTCATTAAGGACAAATATGTGATGTATGCAGAATTATTAGGACTTGCAGAAAAACTGTTTGGGATTGTCAGCGAATCAGAGTTAGAGGAACGGAAAATAAAAAAGAGGTTATTTGACATTGAAGAAATGCTTAATTCTGATCCAGATAAAGCACTTTCTTCTCTAAATGACTTAAACAAAGAGAACAACATATTAAAAATGAGCACTTTTGCACCTGTTGCCCACTACCTATATGGAAAATGCTATCTGGAAAATCGAAAAAAAAATAAAGTCTCTCCCAAAGCAAAAGAGAACTTTTCGATTGCGGTGAAAACCATTGATTCGGTGCCTTCGTTAGAAAGCACCAATTACAAAGCAATTACCTTAAATGAATTAAGCAGAATCGCCTATCTTGAGAACGATTATAAACAAGCATTAATTTACGCAGAAGCTGGCTTACAAGCGTTTATTCCCGATGAAGGGAAACCAGATCGCAAATATTCGCTACTCCTTAATAAAACAATCTACCTTGATGAACTTGGTCATTATGAAAAATCATTACGTGGGTTAGAAAAAATGCAGGAAGAAATTTTACAATTAAAGCAAGAAAATTACGATCTGTTCCAAAGAGTCGAATTAGAGACACTCATCCAAATGTATTCGATGTTTGCGAATGTTTTAACAAAAATGAACCGACCTGAAATTGCCTTGGAATTTGCAGAGGAAGGAATTAACATTGCACGTATTAATCGTAGATATAGACGTCTTTTTGTATTATGGACAATCGTGGGTACTGCATACTCAAAACTGGGAAATAACGAGGAGGCAGAAAGATACTATGTGAAAGCATTAGATATTCGCAAAAAAGCCCCTACATCCCAAAAATTTCCTTTTTGTTACATGAATTATGGGAATCTATTAATAAAACTTAATCGATTACACGAAGCAAAAGAATACATTGAAGAAGCCATCAAGATCAGTCAATCCGTCAACAATCAAAGTTATTACACTCGTTCATTACTTGTTTTAGGAAAATGGTATTTGCACAATAAGATGTACGATGAAGCAATCAGCATTTATACTGAGGCGGAACAA